>NZ_CP126084.1:2632857-3291071 GCF_030122845.1 Paenibacillus woosongensis | reverse complement strand
GGCATGACCGGGGAGCAGCTATCCTCCATCCAGTATGCGGAGCTAGGGCAAGTCCAGTACGATGCGTTGAAGCCTTATCCAAGTCCGGAGAGACAGGGACTGGGACTGCGCAGTGTTCATGACCGGCTGCGTTTGCAGTATGGCCGCAGATTCGGATTGTTCATTTGCTCGGCTCCCGGACAAGGCACGATGATTCAATGCGTCATTCCCAAGCATGGTTTTATTTAATAGTCGATTATATGAAAGCAGGTGTAGAAGATTGGAACTGTCAAATCTAACGTTAGAGCAAAAAATCGGGCAAATGTTTATTTGCGGTTTTCCCGGAACTGCGGCAGATGAAGGAATCAAAGGGCTGATCGCGGAGCATCACTTGGGCGGTATCATTTACTTCCGCCGGAACATCGAAAGCGTGGAACAGCTGTCCAGGCTGTCCCGGGAATTGCAGCAGCTGCCCCGCAGCACACCGGAAATTCCCCTGTTTATCTCCATGGATCAGGAAGGCGGGATGGTGGCGAGGCTGGATCATGACGGCGTAAGCCGAATTCAGGGCAGTATGGCGCTCGGAGCCGCAAACGATCCGGCGCTGACGGAAAAGGCCGCTACGCTGGCAGCCAAGGAATTAACCGCCCTGGGCATCAACCTGAACTTTGCGCCGTGCGTTGATGTCAATAACAATCCGGCTAATCCGGTGATCGGCGTCCGCTCGTTCGGCGAGGACCCGCTGCAGGTAGCCGAACATGGCGCGGCAGCGATCCGGGGATACCAAAATCAGGGGGTCAGCGCTACGGCGAAGCATTTTCCGGGGCATGGCGATACAGCCGTTGATTCGCATCATGGTTTGGCCAGCGTGCCGCACAGCAAGGAGCGGTTGTACCGGGTTGAGCTACCGCCGTTTCGCAAAGCGATTGAGAGCGGCGTGGACATGATTATGACGGCGCATGTCATATTTCCGGCCTTCGAGCCGGACGGAATTCCGGCAACGCTGTCCCGCCGCGTACTTACCGGCTTGCTGCGCACCGAGCTAGGATTCGAAGGCGTCATCATCACGGATTGCCTGGAGATGCATGCGATATCCAAAAGCTGCGGCATTGCCGAGGGCGCCGTACGGGCCATCGAGGCCGGAGCGGACATCGTCCTGGTCAGCCATACGCTGGAGGAGCAGGTGCGAGCGATCCAAACGGTGCTCGCCGCTGTACAAAGCGGACGATTAAGCGAGGAACAAATCGATGAATCCGTGAGGCGTATTCTGTCCTTGAAGCAGAAGCGCATCGGCGTTGTACAAGAGAGCTCGCCGCCGGAGCCCTGCAGCCGCCCGCTGACGCCCAAGGAGGAGAGCGAACCGCTGCTGCGGCAGATCGCAGAGCGCAGTGTGACGCTCGTAAGTGATGCAAGCCGCAATTTGCCTCTAGACGGAGCGGAGCCTGTACTCGTCATCTGGCCGGAGCTGCGCCGACGGACTGAGGTGGATGAACCAGCTGTGCATCGTTACACGCTGGCCGATGCGATCGCTCCTTATGCGGAGCAAGTGACACTGGTTACCGTAGGCACCTTTCCCGACAGCGGCGAAATTCGGGGTGCGATAGAACAGAGCAGGAATTTCAGGCAGATTATCGTGCTTACTTACACCGCGGAAGGAGAGGTCTCCGAAGGGCAAATTTCCTTAATTCAGGGATTGAATGAAATTCATGGTTCTAGTATTATAGTTGTATCTACGCGGAATCCATATGATATCAATTTTTTTCCTGAAATTGGAACCTATTTGTGCCTATACGAGAACCGGCAATATGCGCTTGACGCGCTTGCCAAAGTGCTGTTCGGGCAGCTTCGCCCGCAGGGCAAGCTTCCGGTAGGCCTCAACCCTCAGTTCCCGATAGGACACGGCCTGTAACCCTGGAGCATCATTTTAATATGGAACTAATTACCTACTAAACCGGTATAAGTCCGTATTACATGACGGATTTTACCGGTTTTTGCGTGTCCGTGCGATAGGAGCAGCAACTTTTCCTATAAAACCGCGTTAAATAATAAGTGTACAAGTGACAGTATTATTCAAATGGGAGTAGAAGGAGTCAAGCAATGAATTTGAAAAAAATGGTCCTCACCACCGTATCCATAGCTTCATTTGTGACCATGGTTCTACCTGCCAGTGCGGCAGAGACCGTACATGGAAGTATTCTAAGCACGGAGGATATTAAGGCAGAACAAAACAGCATCGCAACCGAATGGCAGGATGCTCAGACGAACATAACCGATCAGGAAAACCCGGAGGCTGAGGGAACCGGCTCAGGCAGCAAGGAAGAATTCCCTGCGGCAAATGGTACGGCTCAGCCGCCGGAAACCAAGTCGGCACCAGTTAACCAGCAGACCCGCCTTGTCGCCGCGGGGACGGCGAATACGGCAGCAGATTCCGGGGTCAGCCAGCTGGTTTTGATGATGAATAGCAACAAGATGTATCAGAACGGCAAGCAATACTTGGCACCGCATCCGATGACCGTCAAGGACGGAGTTTCCTACATCTCTATCCGGGCGATCGTCGAGCGGACGGGCTTGAAATTATCCTTCGACAATAAAACTAAAGAGACGATCATCCGGCGGGGCGGCGACGAGCTGCGCTTCAAGCTGAACAGCAAGACCTATAAAGTGAACGGTGCCGTCAAGCCAATGAAAGGGCCCTCATATTCTTCTAACGGCGTATTTTTGGTTCCGTTAACCTCTATTACGCAAGCGCTTGGCATCCCCTATACGGTCAACCAGCAGGAGAAGAAGGTCATTCTCAACCTGTCGACGAAGCCGGTCGCCTCTTTCAGCATCGGCAACCCGGAAATTTTCGCAGGCGAGACTTTGGTGCAGTATATCCCTAGCGCATATTCCCCGAAAGGACTGCCGATTGTGGAGGAGCAGTGGGAAGGGCGCGAGGAAGTCTTTATGTATCCGGGCAGATACGTGGTCAGTTACCGTGTCAAGGATTCCAGCGGACAATGGAGCGATACGTTTTGGCTAACCGTGACGGTGAACAAGCCGCATACGCCTCCGGTCGCTGATTTTACTACGAATAAGGATACCTATAGGATCGGGGAATTCATTTCCTACACGGATTATAGTACGGACGAGGATAATGCGATCGTATCGCGCGAATGGCTCAACAATGAAATGGCTTTCTTCACACCAGGGCCGAAGACGATCCGCTTGACTGTAAGGAATAAGTACGGGCTGTCCTCGACGGTCGAGAAGACGATTACGATAACGGACGAGATATTGTATACGAGGGACGAATTCTACAAGATTTACACCCCAGTCGGCAGCAAATACTCGTTTGACGGTACCAAGATTCCCACTTGGGCTAAGGTTCCTTACCAATATGATACGGAGCCCGTAACGCTGATTCGCAGCAACAGCCCGGAGACGGTCTATTCCGAAGGCATCCTCTACCGGGAATCGGCGATCGGAAATACGAGATTCATGCTGCATCATGTAAATGCAACGAGGAAAAACGTCAAGATGTACGTCGTAGCCACAAATCGTGGCTCGGAAACCGCGCGCTTAACCCAGACGGGCTTAGGGATGGGCGGACCTACGAAATACGCGACGGCATCCGGCAAAATGTCGGTTCAGCGCTATTTTGAATCGATGCAGTTCGGCAATAAGTTTAAGGACGTCTGGCTGTCCCCTGGACAAAGCAAAGTTATTTTTACAGAACTCAGCTCCAGCGTAATGAGACAGGGAGATGTTGTATCCCTGTTTGCCGACTTATACAGCGATCAGACGATTCAGTATCACGTCATCATGCTTTCGACGACTAGAGATCCTATTAATGCCCTGCAGAATTTGTCCGTACTGCCTATGGATAACCACAATCGGGGAACATACTTCGATGCGACCAGAAACATCCGTTACGGCGATCTTCTGGGTCTTACGCCTGCCCGTCTGATGATCGGAGACAACTCGCAGGACCCTTATCTCGTCGGCAGGGACGGTGCGACAGGGAGTTACCAAATGAACGCGGGCAACTTCGGCGTACTGTACCGGATCAAGCTCTACCGGGTCGCTCCGCGGACGCTGATCACGTTTAATCCCCGGGGCGGGCAATACGATGGGGTGATTATGGTGAATGGCCGGATCGTCCAGCTTCCTGATACGAGCGGTTTGAAGGCCCCCCACGAGGCGGCCGTGCTGTACCGGACCGGAGACCAAGAGGAGACGGTGGAAATGCTGTTCACTGCCGCACCGGGCAGCAGCTTGTCCGTTAATCTGTTGTTCCAGCCTTTACCTGAAATCAAGCACTAATCATTTCATATATCCTGTACCGTTCAGGGCAGGCCGGACCAAGCAAGGTCGGGCCTGCTTTTTTGTTGCTGTATGGAGAGATTAGTAGTGGAGAGCTGGGCGGGCCTTCATTGACGCTGCTGTTTTTTTCGGGCATTATTAGTAGAGACGCATGCATAACGCAAGTTCAGACGGGAGGTATGCACATGCTGTCGAGTGAACAAATCATCGGGGTCATGTCCGCCCGAGGGCTGCGGATTACGGATCAGCGCAGAACGCTGGCCAAGCTGTTTGCAGAGCGTGACGGATATTTAACGCCGAAAGACGTTTATGAATATATGGAAAAAATATATAGCGGCCTCAGCTTTGATACGGTGTACCGCAATTTGCGGGTGATGGAGGAACTGGGGGTACTGGAGCAGATCATGTTTGAGGACGGCCTCAAGTTCCGGGCCAGCTGCAGCGAGGGGCATCATCATCACCATATGATCTGCCTGCAATGCGAGCGGACGTATCCGATCCATTTCTGTCCCATGCCTTTGACGGACGCGCCTGAGCAATTCCAGGTCGTGAAGCATAAGTTCGAAGTGTTCGGCTACTGCAAAGACTGCCGCCGCGAGCTGAACGGCGAGCGGCTGCCTCAGAATAGCGGGACGTCCTGAAGATGGGCATCGTTCGCAAAGCGGTTAAAGGCCCGATCATTTTCTACCGGAAGTTTATTTCTCCGCTGAAGCCGCCGACCTGCAGGTTTTACCCGACCTGCTCCGCCTACGCTCTGGAGGCGATCGAAGTGCACGGCCCGGTGAAAGGGTCCTGGCTCGCAGCCAAACGAATTGCCCGCTGCCATCCGTTTCACCCTGGCGGGATCGATCCCGTTCCTCCAAGGAAATCACCGGTTCCGGAGCAGGGAGGCAAGCTTAGCGACGGGAGCTCGTCATGAGGCCTAGCTAGTGGGAGTGGCACTCGGCGGCTATTGCTAGTATCAGCGGCCCAGGACCGCTTGACAGAGGGATGGTCTTTTCCTAAGATAGAAGGTAAACACATGAGCTGCTTGATCATGCATGATATCATTCCGACGAACGGATGAGTACGAAGAGGGATTCTGTGACAGAGAGCCGGGGGAGCTGCAAACCGGTCTGAATCGGCTTTGGAAGATGGTCCGGGAGGAACTGCTTTCGAGCCGCCTTGGCGGGGTTTTTCCACGGCCAGCGGTGAGGGAGTGGCGCGAAATCCGGCGTTAATGGAGGGTCGTTAAGACCGACAGAGCCTGCCGTCTGCGAAGACGCAGGGAATTTGGGTGGTAACGCGTGAGTGATCTCTCGCCCCATACGGGGTGGGAGTTTTTTTGTATGCGTTGCTGTCGATGATGAAGGAGGACAAAGGAATATGGCTGAGAAAAAAACATTCTATATTACGACGCCGATTTATTATCCAAGCGACAAGCTGCATATCGGTCACGCCTACACGACGGTGGCCGGGGACGCTATTGCGCGTTACAAGCGATTGCGCGGCTATGATGTGCGCTATTTGACCGGTACGGACGAGCATGGGCAGAAGATCGAACGTAAAGCCCAGGAGAGTGGCAAGACTCCGCAGCAATTTGTCGACGACATCGTAGTCGGCATTAAGAACTTGTGGCGGAAGCTGGACATTTCCAACGATGACTTCATTCGCACCACCGAACCGCGCCATAAAGCCGTCGTTGAGGAAATCTTCGACCGTCTGGTGAAGAAGGGTGATATTTATAAAGGCGAATACGAGGGCTGGTACTGTACGCCATGCGAATCGTTCTTTACCGAGCGCCAGCTCGTAGACGGCAATTGTCCGGACTGTGGACGCCCGGTCGAGCTGGTGAAAGAGGAGAGCTATTTCTTCCGCATGAGCCACTATGCGGATCGCCTGCTGCAGTACTATGAGGAGAATCCTGACTTCATTCAGCCGGAATCCCGCAAGAATGAGATGATCAACAACTTCATCAAGCCAGGTCTCGAGGATCTGGCGGTATCCCGTACGACATTCGATTGGGGGATCCGGGTCAAGGGAGATCCGAAGCACGTCATCTACGTGTGGATCGACGCATTGACCAATTATATTACGGCGCTGGGCTACGGCACGGACAATCCGGAGCTGTATGAGCGCTATTGGCCGGCGGATGTCCACCTCGTCGGGAAGGAGATTGTCCGTTTCCATACGATCTATTGGCCGATCATGCTCATGGCACTGGATCTGCCGCTGCCGAAAAAGGTTTTTGGACACGGCTGGCTGCTTACCAAGGGGGGTAAAATGTCCAAATCCAAAGGAAACGTCGTTGATCCGAACATGCTGATCGACCGTTATGGCCTGGACGCAACGCGCTATTACTTGCTGCGCGAGGTTCCGTTCGGCTCTGACGGCTCCTTTACGCCGGAGAGCTTCGTGCAGCGGGTCAACTCAGACCTGGCCAATGATCTCGGGAACCTGCTGAACCGCACGGTGGCGATGATCGGCAAATATTTTGACGGGGAGCTGCCGGCGTATCGTCCAAATGTAACGCCGTACGATGCTGAGCTGTCCGAACTCGCGCAGCAAACGATTCGCAAGGTGGAGGAAGTGATGGAGAATCTGGAGTTCTCCGTAGCCTTGACAGCGATCAGTGCTTTCATCGGGCGGACGAATAAATACATTGATGAGACGCAGCCTTGGGTGCTGGCCAAGGACGAAGCGAAGCGGGAGGAGCTTGCTTCGGTCATGGTGCATTTGGCGGAATCCTTGCGTATCGCTTCCATCTTGCTGCAGCCGTTCCTGACCCAGGCTCCGGCAAAAATCTGGGCACAGCTGGGCATTGAGCCAGGAGAGCTCACTTCCTGGGAGAGCACCAAATCGTTCGGCTTGATTCCGGCTGGAACGAAGCTGGGCAAAGGGGAGCCGATCTTCCCTAGACTTGATGCCGATCAGGAAATCCAGTACATCGTCGATTCGATGTCCGCGGGAGCGGAGCCTGCTCCAGAAGAGCCTGCCAAAGCGCAGGAGGCGGAAGCCGTCAAGGAGGAGTCGAAGCCGGAGATCGGTATCGACGACTTTGCGAAGGTAGAGCTGCGCGTGGCCGAGGTTATCGCCTGCGAGCCGGTGCCGAAAGCGGATAAGCTGCTTAAGCTGCAGCTCGACCTCGGCTATGAGCAGCGCCAGGTTGTCTCCGGGATCGCGAAATTCTATAAGCCGGAGGAATTGGTAGGCCGCAAAGTGATCTGCGTGACCAACCTCAAGCCGGTCAAGCTTCGCGGCGAGCTGTCGCAGGGCATGATCTTGGCCGCCTCACAGGGAGATAAGCTGACACTGGCGACCGTTCCAGATTCGATGCCAAACGGCGCGATCGTCAAGTAAGCGGATAGGTAAGGCAAGCATCGAAAAAATTGAAAGGCGAGTCCGCGCATGCATGGCGCGGACTCGTCTATTTTTATTCATGAACTCTGTTTAATTTAGAATTTTAGAAACTACTAGCACACTTTCCGCTCGCGTCATCGGCGCTTTCGGAGCAAACTGGTTATTCCTCGTCCCCGGATGAGATCCCATGCTTGTGCGGCTCCCACGGCCTCCCTCGCCCAAGCTTCAATTTGTCCGTTATCGCTAAACGACTCCAGGTATGACGTGGTTGTCTCTGCGCCATGCAAATACTTATACGCACGCACGATCATAACGGCCATTTCTTCCCGGGTGATGACGGCATTTGGCGCAATGTGATCGAATCACGACCATGCACGATTCCAGCGCTGCTTGCCTTGGCGATCGCTTCAGCATACCAAGCATCAGGAATCACATCCGTGAACGTCAGGGTATCAGCAGCCGTTAGCCCTAATGCGCGTGTCAGCATTGCTGCGAATTCGGCCCGTGTTACGTTGCCTTGCGGATCGAAACGCGTGTCGTCGATCCCTGCAATGATGTGCTTTGCCGCCATTTTTTTAATAGCTTGAATCGCCCAGTGGCTCTCTCCTACATCGGCAAACGTTTTGTTGTATTCGGGAACCGCATATTTCCCTAAATGATGAATTTTCGCGGTGATCATGCCGTCCGCTAACGTCCCGCCCATATACTCAAGGGTTCCGTCTGCCGAAATAAAGTATATGCCCAATAAATCGGGATTGGCATTCGGATCGACTTGCAGCGCGATCGTTATTGGCTCGGCAAAGGCTGGTGCCGGTTCGGTAGTTCCGTCTGCGCCAACAACCCGCATGTTGAGGTCGTACATTCCCGTATATTGCCCGTAAATAACTGTTTCTGGGCAAAAACAAGGCGCCCCGTGAGCTGTTCAGCCCCCTCTTGATCCAATCGGTAGGAAGCAGGGTTATTCAGAGCTTCCTGGGCAGCATTCCGCGCGGCTTCAAAGAGCTGCCAGTCGCTGTCGCGGAATTCGTCCAGCTTGTTGATGCCTTGCGCCTCTGCTGCCGCTTCTTGGAGAGCAGCCATATCAGGCGTACCTTGCACTTCGCCGGAAACAACCGCCACGGCGTCCACCACCAAGGTGCCGCTTAACACCTTGATCCGAATGGTATGCTCGCCAAATGCAAGCCCGCGAAGCGTAAAGGTTTGGTACAATTCCTTGGAAGCTGTCGCGGCGGCTGAAGGCGCTACGATTTGCCCGTCCACCATCACCTCCAGCTTGGCCGAACCGTCGTTGGGGCCCAGAATATCCAGTCCGGTACCTACATACGTATATTCCAGCGCAGCATCAGCGCCCTGGCTGGTGGAAAGGGAGCGTTGATAATGGAACATGCCCTGGCCGTTGTTATGGGCCCACGAACCGCTGTAAACGAGTTTGGGCTGGGGAAGGGGAGCCAGGTCGTGCATCTCCAGATCGTCAAGCGCCTCGGAATAGTACGGTGCATAGCCTTCCACTGTTTCTACCAGTAAATTGTCAAAACGAACGTGATAGTATCCGCTGCCCAGATCTACCCGGCCGGACAGCTTGGGGTGCGGATCGGTGTAAGAGGCAAGCTCCACGCCGTCCAGGAAGGCTGTCACCTGACTTCTCGCCACTTGAATAGCCATGTTATGCCATGCGTTATAAGCGTCGTCAAAGTCATTGATCTTTACGCCGCCGGAACCGCTTACGACATTGCCGTTGGCCACGGAACGGCCATCGACCTGCAGCTGCCAGCCGCCGTCAAACCAAAATTTCAGTACATAAGGTGTACCGTTAATTGTATGGGAGCTGCCGCCGCCCTGATACCGGGCGCCTATCGCAGCGTAATTTGCGCCGCCTTGCGTATTGTTCGTTTCGAACGAAACGTCGACGCTGGCCTTATAGTTGGTCCACCGGTAGTCGCCGATGGCTGTGACGGGCTCGCCGTTGTTCCACGTACCGCCAAGTCCCATAAGCCCCTGGTCCAATTGCTGGCGCAGAACGTAATTTCCGGTTTGCTCGTCCAGATACGCTTCAAACGCGCCATTGCGATCATGGGTGTAGCGGGGGACTGCGCCTTTAGAACCGCCGCGTGATTCGATATAGCTTTGATAGCCCGTAATTTGCCCCCCTGCTCCAATTACAGGAACCGTCTTGCCGGAAAGTCAAAATCGTCGGCGTAAAGGATACCGTCCCCGGTATTCTGAACCGATCCGGTCGCATCGGTGTCCAGCACGGTGCGTTCGCCCTCAACAGGGAGCGGTGTATGGTGCGCATTGTTCCCGCTGTTTTCCAATGTCGTTACGGTCACGATTGAATAAGGTTTGACGCGCACGGTGTAAATTACGCCTCCGTCAGCAGAAACCTTCCCGCGATATTGCATGTAGCTGCTGTTGAAGGCTTCTCCTTTGCCGGCGGCCCGAGTTTCCCATATTTCCAGGGAAGGGGTGCCCGTATACGCCATATTGACTGTCTGGAGCTTGTAGGTTCTCTCATACTCGCTGTCATTGAGAATAACGGTTGAAAAATCGCTCTTGTCGGGGGCTGCAAGCGTCATATAGCTTGGCGTACCGTTGCGTCCACTGACCGGATTAGTACCTGTTGCGCCGGTGTAGCTGGCCTGCGGAACCGCTCTCCAAATTCCCTCGTCGTTATTGCCGTTCTCCCAGCCGGCCATTGCGAACCAACTAAAATGCTGCAGGACGTGAAGACCCGCGTCATAATGAATCCAGCCCGACCAAGGGTCGCGAGCGCCCCAATTCCTTGAAGGAATATTGACCGCCTTCGTAGAAGGAGCCGATGGCTGGCTGATAAACAAAATGCGTCCGCCGGGAATTGACGAATCCCTTGATAATGGTATTGCCCATCTCAATTTTCACCTGTGTCATGATGGGGTTGTCTCCGCCAAACAGAATCTGCAGCAATTCTGCATAAGACTCAGGATGCTCGGCCTTATAATCCATTAGCAGGGCACTGGTACTGTTTGCGCTCAGTACGCCAAATCCCTTGAACGTGAGGCCGTTGATATTGCCGGCCTTAATATCGTTGCCGTCCAGAAATACCTTGACCGCAGATGCTGCATTTTGCCGAGCGTCCTCAATCAAGCCTTTGATCCCTCCCTTGGCTATGGCGAACCAGCTCAAGATTGGTTTTTCGCCGGACACATAAGCGAAGGTCAGTTTCATGGGAACGCTGGTGTCAATGTCTCCGGGGATCGTAAATTCGCTGGAAATGAGCTTAGTCGCATTAGTATTGAACGGATCGAGATAGATCGTTTTTCTATCGCCGCTGATATCCTGATACTCGATATTGGGGCGCATCACGCGGGAGCGGCTGCCGTACCAGTCGTGAAGCCGCTGCTGAGCGTATAGGTTCCAGCTTCAAGGGCTTTGAGCTGATAAATGATATGATCGTTGGCAGCCCGCAGCCCGACAACCCATATCGACGGATCCGCAGCGGGGTCCGTATGCCCCCCGTCTTTGGAGTTTTTTACCTTGTGTACCGAATCGTCGAACCCCCAGCCGTTCGTTGCGTCAAACTTCTGTTCCGGCAGTTGATTGAGCAAGGGTGCGCCGGTCAGTTCTTTGACCGCCTCGTACAATGGCGAGGTACTAGGACCGTTGCCAAGGGAATCGCCGCCTCGGCCGCTATCCACGAAATAAACCAAGGGATGGCTAGAGGGCGGAATAACTTCCACATTAGCCAAGACCGCTCTGCCTCCCGCCGTACCGGTAACCGTCACCGTATCGTAAGGCACGGCAAAGGTATCCTCGCCGATATGCCAAGTGACAGGCGCGCTCTGGCCTTCCATTTCCATGCTGTCAGGCAAAGTAGTTTCTGCGGCTGTCCTGGCACCCATGAAAGCGGCCGCGTGGATGGTATACACGCTATCAGCGGATACGTCGGAAAGACCGAATGGGGGATACAAACCAAACAACAGCATCGCGGTCATAGCAATAGAGCATAACCTGTTTCTGACAGTGCGCTTCTTGCTCATTCATACATCCTCCTTTTGATAAACCTTCAGACGGCGGTAGTAGCGAGACATGGAGATGAAACCGCTGTCAAAATACTCATCATGAAGGCAGAACTCGACTTTCCAGGCGGATCGTCCGTATCCATTTCGATTCTCTCCTTGGATGCACGCCTCCTTTCATTGCTGATATCACGCTTTATAAAATGCGCTTTTCAAACTCATTAGCTGTTATACCACACACGTCAAAAGGGGAACATGCACTTTTCAATGCACAACCTGCAAGATTGTTATGTATCATAGGCGAAGCAAGCTCCTTGCCAAGTTAATAACCAAAAATTCGGATAAGAACATGTAATTTTATTAGCTCCATATTATGGCTCCTTGGTCGTAAGGCCGTTACACCATGAGCCGTTTATTTTGCCAAGCATGCGCCAACACTAGAATGTGACAATATGCCAAAGACAGATTTAGGCGGTTGACAATCGTTTTATTTTGACCCTATAATCCTTCTAGTAATAATTACGATTAAGAATGGCTAGGAAGGAAGATCATAATGGCGTCATACATGAAAATATATAAAGGCTGGAAAGCGGTTCTGTTGCTTCTTGCGGCAGTTCTGCTGCTGGCCGGCTGCGGAAGCGGCAATAATGAAAATAAGGTCGTTGCGGGCAAGGTCAACGTCGTTACGAGTTTTTATCCTCTCTATGAATTTGCAAAAGAGATAGGCGGAGAAGAGGCGCATGTTATCAATTTGCTGCCTGTAGGCGTCGAGCCGCATGATTGGACGCCGCGCAGCCAGGAAATTCTCAACACGTCCAAAGCACAGCTGTTCTTATACAACGGAGCGGGGCTTGAAGGATGGCTGGACAGCTTCCTTAAAGGCCTGGGCAGCGACTCCAAGGTGAAGACCGTCGAAGTAAGCCAGGGGATTACCCTGATCGCAAGCGGTGAAGAGGATGGACACCAGCATGGCGCGGGGAACGACGATCATCATGATGAAGACGGACACGCCCATGCCGAAGATGATCATAATCATGACCACGGCCATATCGACCCGCACACTTGGGTAAGCCCGAAATCGGCGATAATCATGGCTGAGAATATCAAAAACAGCTTTATCGAGGTTGATCCTGCTCATCGGGAGCAATACGAGGACCGCTATGAACAGCTGCATGCCCGCCTGCAGCAGCTTGATGCCAAGTTTACGGAGGAACTGGCGAAGACGAGCCGGAAAGAGATCGTCGTATCCCACCAATCGTTTGGCTATCTGTGCCGGGATTACGGGCTGACTCAGCATTCGATTATGGGCCTGACGCCCGAAGCGGAACCGAAAGCCCAGGATTTGATGCATCTGTCCAAGCTGGTGAAGGAAGAAGGGATTCAATATATCTTTTTTGAGGAGCTTGTGTCTGATAAGCTTGTGAACACGCTGGCCTCGGAGGCAGGCGTGAAAACGCTGGTGCTTAATCCGGTTGAGGGGCTGACGAAGCAGCAGGAGCAGGCGGGAGAGAATTATTTTACATTGATGGAGAAAAATTTGCAAAATCTTGTTCTCGCCTTACAATAAGGAGAGACATACCAGCGGAAGGACGGTCAAGATGAAACCGGACAATTTAGCAGCATCGGCGTTGGCCTGCCATGACAATATTATCGAGCTTGCCGATGTCTCCTTTTCCTATAAAGACAAGAACGTGATCTCGAACTTCAGTTTTACAGTAAAAGAACGCGATTTCGTCGGGGTCATCGGCTCGAACGGGGCCGGCAAGACGACCCTGCTGCGGATGATAGTCGGGCTGCTGTCGCCGACCGACGGGGAAATTCGCCTGTTCGGACAGCCGGTTCGGCGTTTTCGTGATTGGGACAGGATTGGATATGTGCCGCAGAAAAATTCGTTCAACCCTTTGTTTCCGGCGACTGTAAGAGAAGTCGTCATGTCAGGATTGTATAACAATAAGAAGCTGTTTCGCCGCATCGGCAAGGCGGAGCAGGTGAAATGCGACGATGCGCTTGAGGTGATGCGCATCGGGGATATTGCCGACAAACGGATCGGGGAGCTGTCCGGCGGGCAGCAGCAGCGCGTCTTTTTGGCCAGGGCCTTGATCAATAAGCCAGATCTGCTAATTTTAGACGAGCCTACAGTCGGAATCGACGCGCAGACCCAGGAAGATTTCTTTGAGCTGATTTTCCATATGCATGCGCATCATCATATGACGTTTCTCATGGTCTCGCATGATGTGGAAATGATTGAGGATAATTTGGGTAATGAGCCGCTGGATCGCTGCGGAGCGATCAAGTTCTATGTGAAGCATTCCCATGATCAGGATTGTTCGATTCCCGATCTTCAGCATTCAATCCAATAGATTGGCCAGCTTATGCTTACGATGTAAGTTTTGCTTACGCAAAACTAGGCTTATGCTTACGAAGTAAGTTTTGCTCCGCAAAACTTTTAGGAGATGTGAAACTTGGAAATACTTACGGCAGAATTTTTTCAAAGAGCGCTGATAGGGGGGCTGCTCATTGGCATTACAGCCCCCCTGATCGGTATTTTTTTAGTGCTGCGCCGCTTGTCGATGATCGGGGACACACTGGCCCATGTAACGATTGCGGGCGTGGCCCTCGGTTTCTTGATCCAGGCCAATCCGATATGGGTCGGACTGGCCTTTGCAGTACTGGCCTCCTTCGCGATCGAGAAGCTGCGCAAAGCTTATAAAGCCTACGCGGAACTGTCGATAGCCATCATCATGTCCGGTGGCGTGGCGCTGGCGTCGCTGTTCTTTACGCTCGGGATAGGGTACAATACGGATGTATTGTTCGGCAGCATTTATACTTTGAGCAGAGAAGATTTATACATCGTCGGCGCGGTTACGCTTGTCGTTATCGCCGTTGTGGCCCTGTTCTTCAAGGAATTTTTCCTCCTTACGTTTGAGGAGGATGCCGCTGTGGTCAGCGGGCTGCCCGTTAAGCTGTTCAACCTGCTGATTACTGTGCTGACGGCGCTGGTCATTAGTACCGCTATCAAAATCGTTGGCGCCCTGCTCGTATCCGCTTTAATTACGATTCCTGCGGCATGCAGCCTGCTTATTGCGCGCAGCTTCAAGTCCTCGGTGATCTTTTCGGTTATTATCGCGGAAATTGCCGTTGTGATCGGGCTGATTATGGCCGGCATTTGGAATCTGGCGCCGGGCGCTACGATTGTGCTGCTGCTCATCGGCATGCTGATCGTTACGCTTATAGGCAAAAAAGGGCTGAACGCTTAGAACATTACACTACTTTCTATCTTATCTGAGGATCGGAGGCTGTAATGGCTGATATTAATGTTGTGGTAGCTTTCGGGGCAGGTGTTGCCTCCTTCATTTCGCCTTGCTGCTTGCCGCTCTACCCGTCCTATTTGTCATATATTACGGGGATGTCTGTGCAAACGCTAAAGACAGAGCAGAACAAGCGGGAAGTCCGTATGAAGACGATGGCGCACTCACTTGCTTTTATTCTAGGATTCTCTGTTGTCTTCTATACTCTTGGCTTCGGGGCCGGACTCTTTGGCGAGTTTTTCATCCATTATCGGGATTTGATCCGCCAGATTTCTGCTATTTTAATTATACTTATGGGCTTGTTTTTGCTTGGCATATTCCAGCCGCAATTTTTGCTGAAGGAACGCAAAATGGATATCAAGCTAAAGAAGAGCGGATACGTGGCTTCTTTTATTTTTGGCATCGGTTTTTCCGCCGGCTGGTCGCCTTGCGTAGGGCCGATTTTGGCGGCAATTATTTCGCTCGCGGTCAGTGAGCCGGGAACATGGCTAAACCTGATTACGGCATATACGCTGGGCTTTGCTTTGCCGTTTTTCGTTCTGGCTTTCTTCATCGGCAGCACGAAATGGATTACCCGCTATTCTGCAGCGATCATGAAAATCGGCGGTGCGCTAATGCTGTTGATGGGGGTGCTGCTGTTTACGAACCAAATGGCTAAAATTACGATTTGGCTGCAGCAGATTACGCCTGAATGGCTTAAATTCTAAATTTCGGGCGCACTTGCCAACGGACGAGCACAACATGTATCATGAATATAGTAGCATTTGGTAATGCGGTCAGTTTCCGCGACGCCAATAGAGGAAAAGAGGTTCGTAAGATGCCAACACCTAGTATGGAGGATTATTTGGAGCGCATATACAAGCTCATTGATGAGAAGGGCTATGCGCGTGTTTCCGATATTGCCGAAGGACTGGAGGTACATCCTTCTTCCGTCACGAAGATGATCCAGAAGCTGGATAAGGACGAATACGTCATTTATGAGAAATATCGGGGCCTGGTGCTTACGAGCAAAGGCAAGAAGATCGGCAAGCGTCTCGTTGACCGGCATCATCTGCTGGAGGAATTTTTGGAAATGATCGGCGTCGATGAGGAGAACATCTATAAAGATGTGGAGGGAATCGAGCATCATCTGAGCTGGGACTCGATTACCCGCATCGCTGCTCTGGTGGATTATTTCAAGCGCGACGAAACCAGAATTCAGGATCTTCGGGATGTCGATAAGGAGATCATGAACGAATCCTAGCTAAAGCATCTGTCTTGCCCGGACAGATGCTTTTTCTTTTGTCTTATGGCCCGGCGCAAGTCAATTATTGCAAGTTAAACGCAACTCTTGGGACATGGAAGGCGTTAGAGATAGAGGGGACTATATTTGGATGCCGGCAATTATTTACTATGATCTGGAGGTTACTCATGAAATTTCGCACTTGGTTCTTTTCTTTTATCATTCTGCTGTTGATTTGGCCTTTCTCCGGTCACGCGGATGCTGCGGCGGCGCGTCCGATCGAAATTATTCTGGACGGGCGGACCCTCTCCAGCGATGCGCCTCCGTATATCAAACCGAAAAACAATGTCACGATGGTGCCGCTTCGGGTGATCAGCGAAGGCCTGGGAGCTCAGGTCGACTGGCTGGCCAGCGCCAAGTCCGTCACGATTGCGAAAGACAGCAATATCATTGTATTGCGGGTGGGAAGCACATCGGCGCAAGTGAATCATGCCGCGGTGAAGCTCGATGTCTCGGCTGAAATCCAGTCCGGGCGTACGATGGTTCCGCTTCGTTTCGTTGGGGAACAGCTTGGTTTGCAGGTAGACTGGAATTCCGCAACGCGAACGATAGCGCTATCTTCACAGGGGACGAGCATTCCGCCAATTACCGGGCCAACAACGCCCGTTATTCCTCCGACCGAACAGCCATCTACACCACCACCTGCGGTTCAGCAGCCTGGAAGCGGCGGAGCAGCGTCCGAGCTGCGGGGAGTCTGGGTATCCTCAGTGCTCAATCTCGATTGGCCCACGAAGGCCTCCTACGGAAACGCCGAGCAGCAGAAGCAGGAATACATCAAGCTGCTGGACGAGATACAGGCCATGGGGTTAAATGCGGTATTCGTTCAAGTCAGACCTACCGCGGATGCGCTCTATCCTTCCAAACTTGTGCCATGGTCGGTTTATCTGACCGGAACAGCGGGCAAGGATCCGGGATATGATCCACTGGCATTTCTGATTGAGGAGACGCATCGCCGGGGCATGCAGTTTCACGCTTGGTTTAATCCGTTCCGGGCTAGCATGAATGCCGATACGAGCAAGCTGCCAAGCAGCCATGTCGTTCATCAGCATCCAGACTGGATCGTCAAATTTGCCGACAAGCTCTATATTAATCCCGGGATTCCTGAAGCGCGCCAGCATATTATTGATGCCATTATGGAAGTCGTAGATGGCTACGATATCGACGGGGTGCATCTGGATGATTATTTCTACCCGTCCGGCGAGACGGCTTCCAGCAAATTCAATGACGATGCAACGATGAAGCGATACAACGCGAAGCAGTTGAACAAAGGGGACTGGCGCCGTGACAATATCAACCAGTTCGTGCGCGACCTTGGTCAGAGCATCCACGCCGTCAAGCCGGCAGTTTCTTACGGAATCAGCCCGTTTGGGGTGTGGCGCAACAAGGCTTCGGATATTACCGGTTCAGACACGAAGGCCGGGATAACCGCGTATGACAGCACTTATGCCGACGTTAGGACCTGGATTCGCAATGAATGGATTGACTACGTTACGCCGCAATTATATTGGAGTCTAACGCGCCCTGAGGTGCGTTACGATATTTTGACAGACTGGTGGGCACAAGAGGTTCGGGGAACGCAGGTGAAGCTGTATATAGGCCATGCTCCTTACAAGATTGGCACGCCGGAAGTCGGCTGGCATTCGGCGGACGAAATTATCCACCAGCTGGAGTACAATGAGCGAATACCTGAAGTGAAGGGCAGCATCTTTTTTAGCGCCAAAGATTTAAGGAAAAATCCCCTCGGACTAGTTCCATTATTGAAATCATATTTCGGCTCCTAGGATGACATAGGAATAGCCCCCATGACATACATAAGCAGTAGACGTGTATGGAATGGGGGCTGTTGTTATATGCTGATAAACGGCGTATTCGAGGGCGGAGGGGTCAAAGGAATATCCCTGGCGGGAGCCGTCAGGGCGGCTGAACGGTACGGGGCGGTATTTCACCGGGTTGCGGGTACTTCATCCGGCTCTATCGTAGCGGCATTAATTTCCGCAGGCTACTCCGCGGAGGAAATGAAGGATGTCATCATGGGCACTTCATTTCTGGAATTTCTGAAGAGGTCGCGAATTTTTAATGTGCGGCTCGTAGGGCCGGCGCTGCGGGTTCTGTTGAAGAAAGGGCTATACTCGGGGGAATCTCTGGAGAATTGGATACGAATGCTCTTGAAGGATAAAGGCATCCGAACGTTTGGAGACTTGCCGAAGGGCAAATTGACGATCATCGCCTCTGATATCACAAGCGGCAGAATTTTAATTTTGCCCGACGATCTTCAGAAGCTGGGGATTACACCGCACAAGTTCGAAGTTGCCCGTGCGGTGCGGATGAGCTGCAGCATCCCTTACTTTTTTGATCCGGTGCTGCTGCGGCTGCCGCCGCGGCTGTCCACGGGCAAACCATTTGCCGATCAGTTTCTGCATATCGTCGACGGCGGGCTGCTGAGCAATTTTCCGTTATGGCTGTTCGATGATGACAGCTGCAAACCCCGCGAGAAGATGATCCCGACGGTAGGCTTCCAGATGGTCGGGAAGAACTCCAACCAGCCCCATATGATCAGGGGCCCATTCACGATGCTGCAAGCGCTCGTCGAAACGATGCTCTCCGCGCATGACGAGAGATACATTGAGCAGTCAAACCGTTACCGGACCATAAAAATACCGACGCTTGGCATCGGTACAACCCAATTCGATATCAGTAAAGAAGAAAGCCTGCTGCTTTATGAATCCGGGCTCCAGTCCGGCAACCTATTCTTCGACGAATGGAACACCCAATACTACGAAGAACAGTTCATAAAGTATCAGCAGGCAAATTTAAAGACTTAGTGGTATCTCGGAATATCCTCGTCGTTTTTCCCTTTGTTCCCTTCGATGACCTGGAACGGATAATGCTTGCGCTTTTGCCCGCTGGACTGGCGCTGCTCGGCAGCCAGTTTGGCCATCGTTCGGGCTGATGGTTTCACTTTAGGATGTTTCGCCCTGTACTTACGGGGCGGGAATTTGTAGAGCCAGACTACGACCCCCACCAGGATGGCCGGAATCAGCAAGCTGCTCCAATTGATTTGACCATTTCCGAATAACGCGTTAATTACGCCAAATGCAGCAAGTCCGATCATACTCCAAAATAGGATGGCCTGCTTCTTCATCGCTTATCATCCTTTCACGGGATCAAAGGCAGTATTAGGGGCAGGCTGTTCAAGGACGCCCTCCCGCTCATATTGTGCGTCAAGCTCTCGCATCCGGTTAAAGGAAGCGATCGATACCTCCACTTGGTCGTCCTTGGGTTCTTTCGTCGTCAGCAGTTGAAGCCACAGACCCGGATAACCCAGAAACCGCAGTACGGGAATATCGCGAACGGCGTTGGTCAGGCGCAGAAGCTCAAAGGATACGCCGATCACCAGCGGCAGAAGCAGCAATCTGATGTACATGCGCTCCCAGACATTGTCCCAGTGGAACAAAGAGTAAATGATTACGCCAACGATGACGGTCAGAATAATGAAGCTGCTGCCGCAGCGATAATGGAGCCGGCTGTATTTCTGCACGTTCTCAACCGTCAGTTCTTCCCCGTGCTCATAAGCTGTTATTACTTTATGCTCGGCACCATGATATTGAAACAGTCTTTTGATTACCGGGGTTTGTGAGATGGCCCACAAATAAACCAAAAGGAGAACAATTTTAATGGCCCCTTCGACCAGTGTATGCAGCACCCGGTTGTCAAAGGCATTTTGGAACAAATACTGTTCGACGACGGCGGGAACCAGGGTAAATACAACTTTGCCGAACAGAAAGGATAGAACACCGGCGATCGCTACACCTACAATCATCGTCAGCGAAAATCCGGACGATTCCTTCTCCTTCTGCTTGGCCCGTTCTTCTGGCTCCGTCTCGTCATCGGCCATGGCTTCGGCGGAATAGTTCAAATGCTTCGAGCCTTTGGCGCTGGAATCGATAATGCTGACTATGCCGCGGATCAACGGGATTTTGCGCAGCCGCTTGACCCAAGACTTGTCCTCTTTAGGAACCTCCAAAAAAGTAATTTCTCCGCTCTTGCGGCGGACTGCAGTGACATTGACATGCTTTCCGCCAAACATGACTCCTTCTATTACGGCTTGACCGCCATATATATTTGGTTTGGAATCCTTCGGCAAATATTTCACCTTCCCTAATTAATATCGTTGTCGCTAAGAATAATTCCATTGTATCGAATATAAGAATCAAATTCTAGTTTGATTAGTCTTTTTGGAAATGCGCATACTAAAACGACGAATGGAAGCCTTGGATAGAGCAGGAAAGGAAGGGATGCGCGAATGTCGAATCAACGGCAGCAAGGAAATCAAAGCAACAACAGAACGAATATATGGACGTTCGGCTTGCAGCTTGGTTTATTTGCCGGGCTGATCTGGGGAGGGGCGAGAGGGCTGATGTACTTTTTCAGACTTACCGTCATCGTGCCGGGATATTTGGCGGAGCCTTTTTACAAAACCCAGTTTCTAAAAACGCAGGCAGGATATTATGTCGGGTGGTTGTATTTCATTTTGTTCTCGATCGTTGCTGCACTGTTGTATACTTTATTCATGCGGCGATTGAAGGGACCCTACCCCGGGATCTTGTACGGCATCGTCTGGTGGCTGATCATCTTTCTTGGTGTAGGGCCGATGCTGGGCATGACCAAGAAGATAACTGAGCTTCCGGCGGATACGCTGATCAGCGAATTCTGCTTGTATTTGCTATGGGGACTGTTCATCGGTTATACGGCCGCGATGGAATTTACAGATGAACGCCGCAGAGAACCGGAAAAAGCGCTGCAATAAGTATAAAAGGCTTCTCATTTCCCTCACACCTATGTTAAAATTACTTTTGGTTATTTTGCAGGAAGGGTGTGGCATGATGTACCGTATCCTGGTATTGAACGGACCGAATTTAAACATGCTCGGCATACGCGAGCCTGGCGTTTACGGTTCTGAAGGGCTTCGCGACATTGAGGACAAGCTCTTGAAGCTGGGCGAGCAGCAGGGTTTGGCGATTGAATGTTATCAAACCAACCACGAGGGGGACCTGATTGATAAAATTCATGCGGCGTTCGGCAGCATCGATGGAATTTTGATCAATCCGGGGGCATGGACGCACTATAGCTATGCGCTCCGCGACGCGTTTGCAGCGGTGAATATCCCTTTTGTGGAAGTGCATATGTCGAATATTCATGCCCGTGAATCATTCCGTCATACATCGGTTACCGCCGCCTTGGCGATTGGGCAAATCGCCGGCTTTGGCTCATACAGCTATGAGCTGGGATTAATGGCGCTCGTGCGGTATCTGGAAAGTCGGAAATAAGGAGAGCATATAATGGCAAATTCTAGAGTAAGCCGCCTTCGGGAAGCCATGAAGCTGAAGAGCTTGGATGCGATATGGATTACCGGAGACGTCAATCGGCAATACTTGACGGGATTTACCGGCTCGTCCGGCTACGTGCTGATTACGCTGGACAAGTCTTATTTGTTAACGGATTTTCGTTACATGACGCAGGCAGCCGATCAAGCCGCTGGCTTTGAAATCGTGGAGCATGGCTCGTCCGTGGCAAAGACGCTAAAGGAACTGCTGGCCAAGCAGAAGATCAGCGAGCTCGGGTTTGAAGAAGAGAACGTCGTGTTCTCCACTTACCGGGCATATGAGCAGGAACTGCAGCCGGTCAAGCTGATTCCTTCGGCTGGCCTGGTTGAAGGTCTGCGCCTTTACAAGGATGATCATGAGCTGGCGCTGATGAAACAGGCTGCGGAATTGGCTGATCAGACGTATATGCATATGCTGAAGGTGCTGCGCCCGGGCGTAACAGAGCGGGAAATGGCACTGGAGATCGAAATTTTCATGCGCAGGAACGGCGCGACTTCAAGCTGCTTCGATACGATTGTGGCTTCGGGCGAGCGTTCGGCTCTGCCGCATGGGGTAGCCAGCGATCGCGTATTGCGCAGTGATGAATTCGTCAAAATGGATTTCGGAGCGCTGCTGAACAGCTATTGCTCGGACATTACACGGACGGTAGTGCTCGGCAAGCCTGCTCCCAAGCATCGCGAGATTTACGATATCGTACTGGAAGCGCAGCTGCATACGCTGGCGCATCTTCGTCCAGGCATGACCGGACGTGAAGCGGATGCCTTGGCGCGTGACATTATTGTACGCTACGGCTACGGCGAGCAGTTCGGCCATAGCACCGGCCATGGGCTGGGGATGGAAGTGCATGAAGCCCCGCGCCTGTCCAAGCTGAGCGACGATATCCTTCAGCCGGGAATGGTCGTTACTGTCGAACCGGGGATTTATATACCGGGCTTCGGCGGGGTCCGGATTGAAGACGATGTCGTCATTACGGAAGGCGGCTGCCGCAGGCTGACAGAATCGAGCAAGGAATTTACCGTCATTGATTGTTAATGAACGGCTTTAATATGGGGTAATTTAAATTATCATATAGTAGTTATGCAACTCATTTGATCCTATAGGAGGTTCTATTTGTGATTTCAGTTAACGATTTTAAAACAGGCCTGACCATTGAATTCGAAGGCGACATTTATACGGTGTTGGAGTTCCAGCACGTTAAACCAGGTAAGGGAGCTGCATTTGTACGCTCTAAATTAAAAAATATCCGCAACGGCAATACGGTAGAAAAAACGTTCCGTGCCGGTGAAACGGTTAGCAGAGCCATGATCGAGCATCGCGATGTTCAATATTTGTATGCCAGCGGACAAGACCATACATTCATGGATAACGAAACTTATGACCAATTTACATTGTCTTCCGACCAATTGGAGTGGGAGCTCAAATTCCTGAAGGAGAATATGAACGTCAAAATCGCCAGCTACCAAGGCGAAATTCTCGGTATCAGCCTGCCGAACAGCGTAGAGCTCCGCGTTGTTGAAGCCGAGCCTGGTATTAAAGGGAACACGGCAACCGGCGCTACGAAGAACGCCAAGCTGGAGACCGGCCTAACGGTTCAGGTTCCGCTGTTCATTAATCAGGATGATGTGCTTCTAATCGACACTCGCGAAGGCAAGTACATTTCCCGCGCGTAACAATTACGCTGCTTCATGCCTAGCGGAAGGCAGCGTCGTCCTCCACTCCTCATCGAGTGGAGGAATTTTTTTTGGGTTCTTTTGGAGCGAGAAATATGACGAAAACTTCAAATGTTCCAGTTAAAAAGCAATGGATTAATTCAGCTCTTTCGTATTATACTGGTTTAAAGCGTTACTGCTTGAATTTGCGGCGATAGCGATTCTATTCGGATTTATCGTGTATTCATAGCCGTACTGTGCTTTTTGGATAGGAGAGTTTACTTTTTTGGGAGGGTCTGATTTGGCTTTATTTGTGATGAAGTTTGGGGGAAGTTCTGTCGGCGATACGGAACGGATGCAGCGCGTAGCCCGGCGCATCGCCGAGAAGCAGGATGAGGGACATCAGGTCGTTGTGGTGGTGTCCGCCATGGGAGATACGACGGATGATTTAATTGATCAGGCGAAGCAGCTCAGCAAGGAGCCGCCTTTGCGTGAAATGGATATGCTGATGACGACCGGTGAGCAGATTTCGATTTCGTTGCTATCGATCGCGATTCATGCGCTGGGCCGCAAGGCTGTGTCATTTACCGGCTGGCAGGCTGGTTTCCGTACGGATAAAGAGCATTCCAGAGCCCGTATTACCGATATTCAGCCGCAGCGAGTACAAGCGGCGCTGGATGAAGGAAATATCGTCGTCGTTGCAGGATTCCAAGGGATTAGCGAGGACGGGGAGATTACGACGTTCGGGCGCGGCGGCTCGGATACGACCGCGGTCGCCTTGGCAGCGGCCATTTCCGCCGATTACTGTGAAATTTATACAGACGTAGACGGAATCTACTCTACGGACCCGCGGATCGTCAAGAATGCTCGCAAGCTGAAGGAAATATCCTATGACGAAATGCTGGAGCTGGCCAACCTGGGAGCCGCCGTGCTTCACCCGCGTGCAGTAGAGTATGCGAAGCATAATCATGTTCGTCTCGTCGTTCGTTCAAGCTTTAATCATAATGAGGGTACGGTTGTTAAGGAGGAAGTGAAAATGGAGCAAGGCGTAGTAGTCAGCGGAATAGCTTACGATAAAAATGTAGCAAGAATCAGCATTTTGGGCGTATCCCATATTCCTGGAGTTTTAGCCCAGGTGTTCGGTTCTTTGGCTGAAGCAAAAATCGATGTAGACATCATCGTACAAAGCGGCGTGCAGAACGGCAAGGCGGATTTCTCCTTCACCGTATCTTTGACAGATTTGAAGAAGGCGCTGCAGGTCATTAATGGAATTCGCGGCAGCCTTCCATTCGATGAGGTTACTTCGGAAGAGGGATTGGTCAAAGTGTCGATCGTCGGGGCCGGCATGGTTAGCCATCCAGGCGTGGCGGCGAAAATGTTCGATGTCATTTCCAAACAGGACGTTAACATCAAGATGGTGAGCACCTCGGAAATCAAAGTATCCTGCGTTATCGAGGGTACGAAGCTCAATGAGGTGGTCAAAGCACTGCACACCGCTTATGGCCTGGACACCGAAAGCCAAGTGTTCGTCGGTGGACCGCAGGAGCGCCGCTAACCCGGTTTGATTCCTATTGAACTACTAATAAGAAGGCCGTTTCTCTGCAGTGAATTCATTGCAGATGAGACGGTCTTTAGTTTTTTAGGTTTAAATTATTGATTTTTGTTATTTTATCTCTCCCGCAAGTTTAAACATAAGGTATTAAGGTATAGTTTTTTCATGCCTACCCAAGGAAAATCCGAATAGGGAGGACCATAAGCGTGTTCGATACGAAAGAGAACTTCAAGGAAGCGTTTAAGAAAGAGCTGGTGATGCAGTTGGGGAAGCCTGTCTCTCAGGCGACCGATGCGGATGTATATCGTATTTTGGGCATGATGATCCGGGAAAGAATAGGTGAGGATTGGGCGAATACGAACCAGAGGCTGAAAGCGGCCAAAGCCAAGCAGGTGTATTACTTTTCTATGGAGTTCCTGATCGGAAGGCAGCTGGGGAACAATTTGCTGAGCCTGGGTGTGCTGGAGCTTGTGCGTGACGGACTCCAAGAGCTGGGCTTCGATTTGGACTCAGCCGAGGAGGAGGAGAGCGATCCAGGGCTGGGCAATGGGGGGCTTGGGCGGCTAGCGGCCTGTTTCCTCGACTCGTTGGCTGCGCAGCAGCTGCCCGGGCATGGTTGCGGGATTCGGTACCGATACGGCCTATTCGAGCAAAAAATCGTCGACGGACACCAGGTAGAACTGCCAGACTACTGGCTGCAGCGAGGGAATGTGTGGGAGGTGTGTCGGGAAGACAAGAAGGTGGAGGTGCGCTTCGGCGGCGAGGTGCAAATGACGGAGAGAGACGGCCGTCTGCATTTTGAGCTGGCAGGCTACGAGAGCATTTGGGCTATTCCGTATGACATCCCGGTCATCGGCAGCGGCTCAAGCCATGTCAATACGCTGCGCCTCTGGAGCGCCCGGCCGGCAAAAACACCCATTAAACCCAATAACGGCAGCTACTATAATTATTTGAACTACTATCGCTCGGTCGAGTCCGTTTCCGAATTTCTCTATCCCGATGATTCCGAATTTGAAGGTAAGCTGCTAAGGCTGAAGCAGCAGTATTTTTTATGCTCTGCAGGCCTGCAGAGCATCCTAAGGACGTTCGACAAGCTGGAGCTTCCAATCGAATGCCTGCCGGACAAAGCGGCGATACATATCAACGATACGCATCCTACGCTGGTGATACCGGAGCTCATGCGGATTCTGATGGACGAAAGGGGCTGCTCCTGGGAACAGGCGTGGCAAATTACGCGCCGGGCGGTCTCCTATACCAACCATACGACATTAAGCGAAGCGCTGGAGAAATGGCCCGCTGTCATGGTAAAACAATTGCTGCCGCGCATTTATATGATCATTGAGGAAATGAACAAACGCTTTTGCGCAAAGCTCCTGGAGCGTAATCCGGGGGATCAGAACCGGATTTCGCAGCTGGCCATCGTGTATGGGGACCAAATCCGGATGGCCAATTTAGCCATCGTCGGCAGCTACAGCGTTAACGGTGTGGCTGCGCTTCATACTGAAATATTAAAAAAACGCGAAATGAAGGCATTCTACGAGCTGTATCCGGAGAGGTTCAACAACAAGACGAACGGGATTTCTCATCGGCGCTGGCTTATGCACGCCAACCCGGAGTTAGCGAGGCTCATTACCGAAGCTATCGGCTCGCGCTGGATTAGGCAGCCCAGGGAAATGATCGGGCTAATCAAATATGCCGAGGATCGCGGTTTTCAGGACAACCTGCACGAGATCAAGCGGGGAAACAAGCTGCGGCTAGCGAAATACGTGCGGGAGAGGCTGCGCATCAGCATCGACCCGGATTCGATCTTTGACGTTCAGGCGAAACGACTGCATGCCTATAAGCGGCAGCTGCTTAATGTGCTGCATATGATGCATCTGTATAACCAGCTGAAAGATAATCCTTCAGCCGATATCACCCCGCGGACGTTTCTGTTCAGCGCCAAGGCCGCGCCTGGATATTATTTGGCGAAAAATATCATTAAATTGATCAATACGGTGGCGGACACGGTGAACCGGGATCGCACGGTCCGCGATAAAATGAAGGTCGTTTTCCTGGAGAATTACTCGGTGTCCTTGGCCGAGAAGCTGATTCCGGCAGCTGATGTCAGCGAACAAATTTCGACCGCAGGCAAAGAGGCTTCGGGGACCGGGAACATGAAATTTATGATGAACGGAGCCTTGACGGTCGGAACATTGGATGGAGCCAACGTGGAGATGCATGAAATGCTGGGCGATGACAATATGTTTCTGTTCGGCTTACGGGCAGAGCAGGTTATGGAATACAACCAGAGCGGCGAATACTCGCCTTGGCATATTTACGACGTAGATTTGCGTGTAAAAGAAGTGATGGACCAGTTGATCCAACCGGGCCGCTTCTGTCCGGAAGGCCAGGATTTCGAGTCCATTTACCAATCGGTGCTGCACCATCAGGACGAATTTTTCGTACTGAAGGATTTCGCCAGCTATGTGGAGGCCCATTTGCGAATCGATCTGGCATACCGCAATGCCCGCGACTGGCTGAAGAAATCTGCGCTTAATATCGCCCATTCGGGCAAGTTTTCCAGCGATCATACGATTAAGCAGTACGCTACTGGCATTTGGCAGATTGAGCCCTTGATTCTCAAACGAAAAAAATAGCATGTCTTATCCGCAAGGCCTCCATATATTTTGGGGGTCTTCTTCTATTTTTTGCAAATAAAAAGAGATGAACGGGCATATGGTAAGAGAGACATGGACAAGAAGGGGGTTGTTATCCGGTTATGCTCGACAAATTCGTGACCAGCATGGCGACCATACGGGTGATTTCCGGCTTGATCGAAATCGTTGCCGCCTTAATTATGCTGAAGCTGGGGCGCGTGGACAAAGCGCTTGCGGTCAACTCTATGCTTGCGTTCGTAGGGCCCGCGGTGCTTCTGTTAACGACGGCTATCGGACTGGTCGGGATGGCGGATAAGCTGTCGTGGGGCAAGCTGATTTGGATATGCTGCGGTATTTCGTGTCTCTTAATCGGCATTTTGAAGAAATGATAGATTTCCCGTCATAAAGACAAAGTACAGGCATACACATGAGATATGACACAAGCTAAGACATAGAATTCCGCAAATCAAGCAGAAGTTATTGGGGGTACAAACGATGAGCAACCCTAGCTGGCTATCTGTATTTCCCGATCAAATCCGTTCCTTGCTGCTTCAGCTGCCGTCTGCATTGTTCTCAGGCCTGGAGGAGATCCGCATCCGCGAGGGGCGGCCCCTGGAAGTGAACGCCGCCGGACGGCATTATTACCTGACCCCGGAAGGCGGGTTAACGGGCGATCCGGCCGCCGCTTATAAGCCAGGCAAGCAGGACGGCAACCGGCTCCTGGATTTAATAACGAATCATTCGCTGTACACGATGGAGGAAGAGCTTCGCAAAGGCTTCATTACGATTGCCGGAGGCCATAGAATCGGGCTTGCCGGCAGAACCGTGCTAAGCGGAGGCAGGGTTGAGCATTTACGGGACATCAGCGGGTTCAATGTACGGATCGCAAGAGAAGTGCCGGGCATCGGCGACCGGATATTGCCCCAGCTCCTTGATTTCAAGCACAGAACCGTCTACCATACGCTGATCCTGTCACCCCCTCAACAGGGAAAGACGACATTGATTCGCGATCTGGCCAGGGGAATCAGCAGCGGTGCCTGGGGGCATCCGGAAGCAAAATGGCCAGGCCTCAAAGTCGGCATAATCGACGAGCGTTCGGAGATCGCCGGAAGCAAGCGGGGGGTGCCCAGCTTTGACGTCGGTCCTAGAACCGACATTATGGACGGCTGTCCCAAGGCGGAAGGCATCATGATGATGCTCCGCTCCATGTCCCCCGATGTGATCATCGTTGATGAAATCGGCCGGCCCGAGGATGCGGATGCCCTTGCCGAGGCTTTGCATGCGGGAGTGAAGGTGATTGCCACCGCGCATGGCTCCGATGTAAACGAGCTGTCCCTCAGGCCTGCCCTTTCCAGGCTGGCTGACCCGCCGTTCTTCGAGATGTATGCCGTACTCAGACGCAGTGAAGGCGGAATTGCCTATCGCCTCTGGGATGGCAAGCGGAGGGGAATTGACCATTCGGGACTCGGCGCGAAGGGCAGGGAACGATATGGTTAAAATGTTCGGCGCAGCCATAGTGCTTCTTGCCGCCACACTGGCTGGTCTGGTGAAGGCGGGGCAATATGCCAGCCGTCCCAACCAAATTAGAAGGCTCATCCTGGCGCTGAAACGGCTGGAGACGGAAATTATGTACGGCTTCACGCCGCTGCCCGAAGCGATGCAGCGCATGGCGGATCAAAGCAGCGAGCCGATCAAGATTCTGTTTGAGGAAGCAGCCCGGAGAATGAACCC
This sequence comes from Paenibacillus woosongensis, assembly GCF_030122845.1. Classification (NCBI taxonomy): domain Bacteria; kingdom Bacillati; phylum Bacillota; class Bacilli; order Caryophanales; family Paenibacillaceae; genus Paenibacillus; species Paenibacillus woosongensis. The sequence continues at coordinate 3,261,911 of NZ_CP126084.1, read as the reverse complement.
GCCGCTGAATTGGACGGCTCAGCAAAGTCTGCATCAGGCGATCGAGACGGGATGGAAGCATACCGCCATGAAGGCGTCGGAGAAAGAGGTTATGCATCAGCTTGGCTTCACTTTAGGGACAAGCGACCGGGCGAATCAGCTGGGGCATATCGCGACAGCCGTCCGCCAATTGGAGAGCGAGGAGCAGACGGCTCGCGAAGAACAAGCCCGTTATGAAAAGATGTGCAGGAGCTTGGGATTGCTTGGCGGGGCTTTTATCGTCATTTTGCTATATTGATTGCGACTACCCTCTCATCGCCGACGAAATGTCGCTGCAAAAATGATCGTGAGGTGCCAGAACAATGAACATAGAAGTGAATGCCATATTTCAGATTGCAGGCATTGGCATCATTATCGCAATGATACACACGGTGCTCAAGCAAATGGGCAAAGAGGACATGGCACACTGGGTGACTGTGATCGGGTTCGTCGTCGTGCTGTTTATGGTTATCCGATTGCTGGACAATCTCTTTCAGGAAATCAAATCGATCTTTTTATTCCAGTAGGTGATACGGCAGTGGAAATAATCCAGATCGTAGGCTTGGGATTGATCGCCACCATACTCATCCTCACCATCAAGGAACAGAAGCCGATGTTTGCGTTCCTCATCACGGTTGCGACGGGCATCATGATCTTTATGTATTTGGCAGGGAAAATCGGCGGAATCATCGAGGTGCTGGAGCAGCTGGCCGAATCCTCCGGTGTGCAGATGATCTACCTCAAGACGATCCTGAAGATCATTGGAATTGCCTACATTGCCGAATTCGGGGCCCAGATCGTAAGGGATGCCGGGCAGGAGAGCATCGCGTCCAAAATCGAGCTTGCCGGCAAAATACTTATTATGGTATTGGCCATTCCGATCATCAGCATCATTATCGAAACGGTCATGAGGATGCTGCCTGCTTAATGAAATGGGGACAGATGATGAAAAAGAAGATATTCAATTGGCGCAAGCGTTCGATGCTTATGCTCGTCCTCAGTCTCTTCCTGTTATGGCCCCTGCCGCTTGTTGCGGCGGAACCTGGTGACGGATGGGTAAAGAAGCAGGCGGAGGAGCTGCCTACGGATCAGGTGGAAACCTATTGGCAGCAGTTGATGAAGGAATATGGCGGTTTTTTTCCAGACCAGAAAATGCCCTCTTTCATGGATGTGCTGCTCCAGGATCCGAATGGAGATTCATTTAGCGTCAAGGCGGGCTTCACTGGACTGTTGAAATATATGTGGCATGAGGTGCTGTACAACGGCCATATCCTGGCGACGATCGTACTGCTGTCGGTATTCAGCTCGATTCTGGAAACCTTTCAATCTGCCTTTGAACGCAAGCAAGTCAGTAAAGTCGCCTATGCGATTTGTTATATGGTCATTCTTATTTTGGCGATCAACAGCTTTTATGTTGCGATCTCATATGCTACGGAGGCCATCCGCGGCATGATTGATTTCATGATGGCAATGGTGCCGCTGCTGTTTACGCTGCTCGCTTCGATGGGCAATGTGGTCACCGTCTCTGTCACGCATCCTCTCGTCGTATTTATGGTGCATACCGTGGGTACGGTCGTACATACGATCGTATTTCCGCTGCTGTTCTTCTCCGCTGTCCTTCATATTGTCAGCTCCTTGTCAGAGAAGTACAAGCTGACCCAGCTCGCCAATCTGCTGCGTACGATCAGTATGACTCTGCTCGGCGTTATGTTGACCGTCTTTCTCGGCGTCATTTCAGTGAAAGGCATTACCGGCTCGGTAGCGGACGGTGTGACGCTGCGGGCAGCCAAGTATTTGACCGGGAACTTCGTTCCGGTCGTCGGCAAGGTTTTTGCCGATGCTACAGATACCGTGATTTCAGCCTCGCTGCTCGTCAAAAACTCGATCGGCCTCGTTGGCGTGATCATTCTGCTGTTTTTGTGCGCTTTTCCCGCCATAAAAATATTGACGCTGGCGCTGATATACAATTTGTCGGCAGCGGTAATGCAGCCGCTTGGCGAGACGCCGATCGTGTCCTGCCTGGAGACGATTGGCAAAAGCATGATCTACGTATTTGCTGCCCTTGCCGCAGTAGGATTGATGTTCTTCCTCGCCATCACGATTACGTTAACCGCAGGCAATGTGACGGTGATGATGAGATAGAAGAGATGTGGTGGTGATTTTTTGATGACCTGGCTGGCGGAATGGCTGAAGGAGATTATTTTTGTCGTACTTCTGGCGACGTTCATCGATCTGCTGCTTCCTAATCGTTCAATGGAGAGATACGTGAAGCTTGTAGTTAGCCTGCTCATATTGCTGACGTTGATCTCCCCGGTAATGCGCCTGTTCGCCCCGGATGCCGAACGGAGACTGGAAATGGCCTTTATGGACGATAGCGGTAATGAGGAGCTGCCAACGGCAGGCACCGAGGAAATATTGCGGCAGGGGGAGCAAATGAGAATGCAAAGGCAGCAGGAGGCGATGCAATGGGCTAGCGAGGAGGCGGCCGCCCGGATGAAGGAGCAAATCGAACGGGAAACCGGACAGCCTGTGCAGCGGGTAGCGGTCCGGCTGGAGTCGGACAAAAACGACGCGGAGCCCTCTATCTCAGCGATAGAAGTGTATATAGCGGAAGTGGAGCAGGAACAGGAGGCTTCCCGCATAGAGGATCAAGCCAGCAGCAGCCGGAATGACTCTGCACAGATTGTTATAGCGCCAGTGGAGCCTGTGCGTATTGAGGTGAAGCCCCAGAAGAAGGAGCCGGGGGACGAGGACGGCATCCCCGTCATAGCTGATAGCAGCGTTAGCAATGTAGCCAGCAATACCGGCACACAAAATAACGAGAAGGATACTCTAATGAGCGGTTCAACCGGAGAAGGGATCAATACTGGGAATGAGAATCGCCAGGAGCCTGACCTGTATGGAGAAAGCGTTTCTCAGGATACGGGTTCAAGCGGACTCAGCCGGCAAATTGCCGGATTGCTGTCGCGTGACTGGGGAATCCCGAAAGAGCTCGTACATGTCATACTACCGGAAAATGCGAAGTAGCGAGGGGGATATTGATGCTGAATTGGTGGAAGAAGCTGGAGTCGCTGATCGGGCGCGGCTTGGAAGGGAAAAAGAAGGTAAACGCATATCGGCTGCTTATTATACTTGGGTTAATCGGCGTAGCGATCATGCTGTTTAATTCTTTCGTCAATGTGAAGCAGATTGATACAGGCGGTGCAGGGAGAGAACCTCCCGCAGGGCAGGAGATGCTGACGTCCGCGCTGCCCGACCAAGGCGGGGGCGAAGGCAGCTTCGATGCTATCGAGCTGTCGCTGGAGAATAAAACGAAAGAGATTCTGGAGAAGATCGTTGGCGTCGGCGCTGTTGACGTTCTCGTTACGATCGATTCCACGGAGGAACTGATCATTGGCCGCAATACAAAAGACACGCAGCAGCTGACCGAGGAGAATGACAAGGATGGGGGGAAACGCCATATTACGCAGTACACCCGCGATGGACAGATCGTCACGAATGAAGAAGGCGGCAGCGAGAAGCCGATTATCACCAAAAAGATTAAGCCGAAAGTTCGCGGTGTGCTCATTGTGGCCAGGGGTGCTGAAAACAAGACCGTCAAAAATCTGATCGTTGACGCGGTCGAGAAGGGTCTGAATGTGCCAGCGTACCGGATTTCCGTCGTCCCCAGAAAACAATCGCAGTAAATCCTGCAGGGCATCGATATTAAGAATATTTAAAATATCCCAAAACAAAAACTTTGATTCTAGGAGGAAAAACAATGAAATCGAAAAGACAGACAATTTGGCTCGTCTCCATGCTCAGCTTGATGGTTATTCTCTCGGCTTATTATTTGTTTACTGAAGACACAGGCATGAGTAAGCCTAAAACTACGGATGGCAAACAGGTGACGATGATGGAGCAGGCGGCAGATGACGAAGCCATCGTCGAAGGCAGCGCATTGTCGGATGACGATATTATCGTCTCCGAGGTTACTGCCGGGGATGAGGCTGCGAAGGAAGCCCTTGACGGCAAGGAAGAGGCCGCTCAGGACCATGAGGGGACAGACGCTTCCCAGAGCATGGAGGCAAATAACGGCGAGGCGGCCGACAAGGCGAAGACCGACCAGCCGAAGCCGGCGGATAAGGACACTGCTTCCGAAAGCGCCAAAGATGAAGATGTACTCAAGAAGCTGGAGTCGGAAGGAATTTTATCGAGAGATTCATTGACTGCTTATCAGATGGACCGCGCCGAGCAGAACATGAAGAAGCAGGAGCAGCTCCTGCAAACGATGAATGACGAAAAGAAATCGCTGGATGAAGCGACGATGGCCCAGCAGCAGCTGAGTGCACTGGAAGAAAAGGAAGCTAAAATCATGGATATCGAGGAGCGTCTCCAGCAGCAGTATGCCAATGCGGTCGTGGCCGAAGATAATGACAGCTACCGGGTCGTCGTGATCAGCGAAAAGCTTCAGGTGAAAGATGCCGTAAACATCGTCGATATGGTGATCAAGGAGCTTGGCGTATCCCAGGATAAAGTCAAAGTACAGTACGTTTCACAATAGTGCGCCCCCTTGGATTACCCGCATTAAAATTATTCAATTGCCGATTGAGCCGGAGAGTCCAAGGGAATCTTGGACTCTTTCCATTTTGATCGATTGTGATATAATACATAAAGTTATGATGCGAAAAGGCCCGAGCTTTGCGAAAAAGCTGAAGGAGTGAAGAAAAAACATGTTCAAATTGAATGAAATCAAAGAGCTGATCGAGCTGGTGGATAAAACCTCGGTTCATGAGCTTGAAATCGAAAATGAAGGTACAAGGCTATGTATTCGCAAGCCAGGCAAAAGCGAGCTTGTGCATGTTCAACCGGCGGTAGTGCCTAGTCTGCCGCAAGTTGCTGCAGCAACTGGACAAGCAATCTCTGCCGCTGCGGATAACGCTCAGGTTCCGGCTGCAGCACAGGGCGCGGAAAGCGCAGCTGCCGATGCTAACCTACATAAGATTGTGTCCCCGATGGTTGGAACATTCTATAGAGCTTCTTCCCCGGATGCAAATCCTTATGTAAACGTAGGAGACAAGGTAGGCGTAAAGACGACCGTCTGTATTATTGAAGCGATGAAGCTGATGAACGAGCTGGAGGCGGAAGTGAAGGGCGAGATCGTCGATATTCTCGTAGAGAACGGGCAGCTCGTGGAATACGGACAGCCTCTCTTTTTGGTGAAGCCGGAATAAGCTACGGTTAAAAGAGGCCTTATTGGAGGTCTTATCTAGCTTTCCAAGGAGGATGGGAAATCAGTGAAATTTCAAAAAGTATTGATTGCAAACCGCGGTGAAATCGCCGTGCGGATTATCCGCGCTTGCCGGGAACTCGGCATTTCTACTGTAGCCGTGTATTCCGAAGCGGATAAGGATTCGCTCCATGTCCGGCTTGCAGATGAAGCTTATTGCATTGGACCGACCTTGTCCAAAGACAGCTACTTGAATTTTACAAACTTGATGAGCATAGCAACGCTGACAGAATGCGACGCGATTCATCCGGGCTACGGCTTCCTGGCCGAGAATGCGGATTTCGCGGAGATATGCGATTCCTGCAATATTACCTTTATCGGCCCTTCTCCGGAAGCCATTACAAAAATGGGCGACAAGTCTGTGGCGAAGCAAACAATGAAAAGCGCAAACGTCCCGGTTATCCCTGGCTCCGACGGTTTGGTCGAAGACCTCGATGAAGCGGTTATGGTCGCGCGTGATATCGGTTATCCGGTGATCATTAAGGCGACAGCCGGAGGCGGCGGCAAAGGCATTCGCCTCGCTGAGGACGAAGCGTCGCTGATTCAGCAAATCACGATGGCGCAGCAGGAAGCGCAAAAGGCATTCGGCAACGCCGGCGTATACTTGGAGAAATATTTAACAGGCATGAAGCATGTTGAAATCCAGATTATTGCGGACAAGCATGGCAATGCCGTCCATTTGGGAGAACGTGATTGCTCCGTGCAGCGCAGACGCCAGAAGCTGGTGGAAGAGGCCCCGTGCCCAGTGCTGACGCCCGAGAAGCGTCAGGAAATGGGAGAGGCCGCTGTGCGCGCAGCACTTGCTGTGAACTATTCCGGGGCAGGGACGCTGGAATTTCTGTTAGGCCCCGACGGCCAGTTCTATTTCATGGAGATGAACACGCGTATCCAGGTAGAGCATCCGGTCACCGAAATGATTACCGGCATCGACTTGATCCAGGAAATGATCTCCGTGGCCGAAGGCAATCCGTTATCCTTCAAACAGGAGGATGTCGTCATTAACGGCTGGTCGATCGAATGCCGGATCAATGCGGAGGACCCTACCCGTAATTTCATGCCGTCTCCGGGCAAGATCGGGTTTTATCTGGCGCCGGGCGGACCTGGAGTTCGCGTGGACAGCGGCGCATATCCGGGATATACCATTTCCCCGCACTACGATTCCATGATCGCCAAGCTGATCGTCTGGGCTCCGACCCGCGAGGAGGCCATTGCCAAAATGAAGCGTGCCCTGGCTGAATTCGCGATCGAAGGTATTCATACGACCATCCCGTTCCATCAAAAACTGCTGGATCATCCGGTGTTTATCCGAGGCGATTTTGATATTAAGTTTTTGGAAGAAAATGAGATTTAGAATTCGCCGGCCGTTTGTCATAATGATCCTGAAATGATATAGTATTTATAATAAGTGGCCAGCCTCTTTGTCATGAGGTTTCGTCAAACTTATTGAGAGGTGGATGATAGTAATGAGTACATTGCCTACGGAATTTGAACGCACAGATATCGGAGAAATTCAAATTGCACCCGAGGTTATCGAAGTGATCGCCGGGCTGGCTACGGTTGAAGTGAAAGGCGTTGCCGGCATGAGCGGCGGGTTCGCAGGCGGCATTGTCGAGCTGCTTGGCAGAAAGAATCTGTCCAAAGGCGTGAAGGTTGAAGTCGGCCAGCGCGAGGCGGCTGTTGATGTATCCGTTATCGTCGAATATGGCAATCGCTTGCCGGAGGTGGCTACGGAAATTCAACGCAACGTGAAGCGTTCGATCGAAACGATGACCGGACTGACTGTGGTTGAAGTTAACGTACATATTCACGACGTCATTTTTAAGGCGGCTGAGAAAAGTGAAGAGGCGGAACTGAGCCATAGGGTGAAATAAAGATTAAGCTAAGAACCCCCGACGATCACCGTCAGGGGTTTACTATAATTTAAGGAGGCTCTATCCGTCGTGCCCAAAATTTTGGACAGACTGCTGCTGTTTATTTACAGCTTAAGCATCGGAATAATTTCTGTCATCGCCATCCTCCTGGTGACAAACGCTGTGCCCGTCGAGCTGAAGCAATATGACAACAGGTCATGGATTATCGCTGCGATCATCGTGGCCGCTCTTCTGTTTCTGCTCAGCATTCGCTTTTTCTATATTTCGATCAAGCGCGACCGCGGTTCGCTTCCTTCCATCGACCAGAGGACAGAGTATGGGGATATTCAAATCTCGGTCGAGACCATCGAGAATTTATCCTACAAAGCGGCGTCCCGGGTACGCGGCATTCGCGACGTGAAGACGCGTATTCGCATCACGGACTCGGGTCTGGAAATTATCGTCCGCGCATTGGTGGACGGCGAGACTTCCATTCCGGAGCTCACGGGGGAAGTGCAGAAGCAGGTGCATGATCATGTAGAGGAAATTACGGGTATTCCCGTTTCATACGTGTCAGTGTATATTGCTAACCTTGTACAATCTCCTGCGATCAAAAGCCGGGTCGAATAGGGGTGAAGATCCCAATGAATTGGAAGCAAATATGGGTGGATTACAAGGGACGCCTGCTGGGAACGGCAGCTGCGATATTTCTAATTCCCATTTATCTGTTTTTCGGATTTTGGAACATGTTATTTTGTGCGCTTCTCCTGTATGTCGGTTATACGATCGGCAAATATAAGGATATCGACCAAGGTCCGCTCATTCCGTGGAAGGAGCTGCTGGACTGGTTGAACGCGCGCTGGCGCCCTTTTAAATGATTCCTGTGATATGCTGTCTTCCGGAAAAAGAGCTGCGTTTTTATCTTGCCCATTTTTGTGGAGAGAGCATGTCACGGGTTTTTTTTGTTTGAAATCGGTGTAATAGAATACCGGCATTTTGGTTCATCATGAAGTAGTAGGAAGCATAAACGTTGTTTTTATGGAGGTTAAGGAGGAAGCACATGAAACGCAGACTAGCACGGGAAATTGCGATACAGAGCTTGTACCAAATGGAAATGAACGAGGTCGGAGCCGAGGAGGCCGTATCGATGCTCATAGCGGAAGCGGCCGGTGAGAACGAGAGTATGGTCGAATTGTCCGACGTTGATCAGACGAAGGCCTTCGTGCTGGAGCTCGTAAGTGGTACTTGGGAGCGCAAAGCGGCCATCGACGAGATGCTGGCCGACTATTTGAAGAACTGGCAGGTTAGCCGCTTGTCCAAGGTGGACAGGCAGGTATTGAGACTAGCAGTTTATGAAATGGTATTCCGCGACGACGTACCGGGCAAAGTAGCCGTAAACGAAGCGATTGAGCTGGCCAAGCATTTTGGCGTGGAGGAGTCAGGAAAGTTCGTTAACGGTGTGCTCGGCAAAATGATTCATGATCTGGAGAAATTGAAAAATCAACAATAAATCATATATAAGGTTAAGGGGAGAAGTCTATGACAGCACCAATCATTAATGGAAAACAGGTATCTGAGGAAATTAGAGGAAATATCCGTAAAGAAGTTGAAAGCTTGGCAAGCCAAGGGTTCAAGCCTGGTCTGGCCGTCGTTCTTGTAGGCGAGGACCCGGCTTCGCAAGTATATGTGCGCAATAAGGAGAAAGCATGTCATGACCTCGGATTCTACTCTGAGGTTCATCGCCTGTCTGCTTCCACAACCCAAGAGGAGCTGCTCGCACTTGTAGACAAGCTGAACAGACAAAGCGATATCCACGGTATTCTGGTGCAGCTTCCGCTACCGGGGCATATCGAGGAGAAGGCAGTGATCGACGCGATTGCGGTAGAGAAGGACGTAGACGGCTTCCATCCGGTCAACGTCGGCAATCTGGTCATCGGCGACGATAGCCTGCTGCCTTGCACCCCTGCCGGTGTGATCGAACTGATCAAGCGCACCGGCATTGAGATGTCCGGGAAGCATGCCGTCGTGATCGGCCGCAGCAACATCGTCGGCAAGCCGGTATCCCTGCTGCTGCAGCGGGAGAACGCCACGGTGACGATGTGCCACTCGCGCACGGCGAACATGAAGGAGCTGACGAAGCAGGCTGATATCCTCGTTGTGGCGATCGGCCGGGCCAACTTTGTGGATGCTTCGTACGTGAAGCCTGGCGCAGTTGTGATTGACGTGGGAATGAACCGTCTCGACAACGGCAAATTGGCCGGAGACGTGGACTTCGAAAGCGTGAAGGAAGTATCCGGACCGATTACGCCTGTCCCAGGCGGCGTGGGCCCGATGACAATTACGATGCTGATGCAAAATACGCTGATTGCAGCCAAGCGGCTTCAAGGCCTTGCTTAAGCTGCTCGAGATAAAGGGGGGAATGTAAGGCCCCATGGAACAAAAAATTTATACGATCAAGGAATTGAATCGCTATATCCGCATGAAGATGGAATCGGACACGCTGCTGTCTGAGGTATGGATTCGCGGAGAAATATCGAACTTTACACATCATTCCAGCGGACATATGTATTTTACGCTGAAGGATAAGGACAGCCGGATCAAGAGCATTATGTTCGCCTCGCATAACCAGCGGCTGCCCTTTATCCCGCGGGAAGGTACCCGGGTCATAGCCCGGGGAAATGTGTCGGTATATGAGCGGGACGGGCAGTACCAGTTCTACGCGACGCAAATGCAGCCCGACGGCATCGGCAGTCTGTACCTCGCCTTCGAACAGCTGAAGCAGAAGCTGGAGGCCGAAGGGCTGTTCGCGCCGCAGCGGAAGCGACCGCTGCCTGCGTTTCCGCGCGTCATCGGCGTCGTCACATCCCCGACCGGAGCAGCGGTCCGGGACATTCTGACGACACTGGAGCGGCGCTTTCCGCAGGCCAAGATCGTCCTGCACCCTGTGCTTGTGCAAGGCAAGGGCGCGGCGCCGTCCATCGTCAAGGCGATCCGGACGATGAATGCGCTTGGCGAGGCCGACGTGCTGATCGTTGGCCGGGGCGGCGGCTCGCTGGAGGAGCTGTGGGCGTTCAACGAAGAGGCGGTCGCGCGCAGCATTTACGAATCGGCGATTCCCGTCATCTCGGCCGTAGGCCATGAGACGGATTTTACGATCGCCGATTTCGTGGCCGACCTGCGCGCCGCCACGCCCACCGCCGCCGCCGAGCTCGCCGTGCCGCACGCCGCCGAGCTGCGCGAGCAGCTGCGCCAGCGTGAGAGGGTGCTGCAGCAGGGCTTGCAGCACCAGCTCCGCCAGGCGCAGGAGCGCTTGCGTCGGCTGGCGGCATCGCCGGCGCTGCGGCAGCCGCGGCGCAGCCTGCTCCAGCACGCGGAGCGGCTGGACATGCTGCAGGCGCGGCTCGTGCGGCGCATGCGGGCGCAGGCGGAGCTGACGGGCGCGGCGCATGCCCGGCTGCATCAGCGGCTGCTGCGCTACCATCCGCAGGATACGCTGGCGCTGACGAAGCGGCGCCATGAGGAAGCTAGCCGGCTGCTGCGCTCGGCGATGAACGGGATTTTGAAGGAGAAAAGCCAGACGCTCGCCTACGGGATTAGGCAGCTCGACGCTCTAAGCCCGCTGAAGGTCATGGCTCGAGGATATAGTCTTGTATACGACGAGAAAGGGCGGCGTTTAGTCAAGTCGCTGAAAGATGTAGAGCCTGGAGATCTGGTCAGGGTCAAGCTTACTGATGGCGAGCTCGACTGCCAGGTTTGGGGCATGAGGGGAGAAGGTGACGATCTTGGAGACTGAGAAGCAGAATCTGAAGGAGCTTAAGGAGCAGGACTACAGCTTCGAGGAAGCGATGAACGAGCTGGAGGATATCGTGTCCCAGCTGGAGCATGGCGACGTGCCACTGGAGAAGGCGATCGATCTGTTTCAGAAAGGCATGCAATTATCGCAATTATGCGGCAGTAAATTATCGCAGGTTGAACGGAAAATTGAAATGATCATGGAAGCCGACGGACAAATCGTGAAGAAACCCTTCGATCCATTGACTGAGGAGAGCGGTGATTCGGTTGGATAAGCAGGCGATTTCTCCTTATATCGAGGAAATTTCAGCGCTTGTGAACTCTCATTTGCAGCAGGCGGTTCCGTCTGAATGGAGTTTCCCGGACAATCTGAAGGAAGCGATGAGCTATTCCCTGATGGCCGGCGGCAAGCGTCTTCGCCCGCTGCTGGTCATCGCTGCGGCAGAGGCGCTTCACGGGAGCCGCGATGCGGCTCTGCCCGTCGCCTGCGCCGTTGAAATGGTGCATACGTACTCGCTGATCCATGATGATCTCCCGGCGATGGACGATGATGATTTTCGCCGCGGCAAGCCGACGAATCACAAGGTGTTTGGCGAAGCGATGGCGATTTTGGCGGGGGATGCCTTATTGACCCATGCCTTCTACAGCGTTGTTCAGGTGAGTAAACATCATGGCGTTCCCGCCGAGGCCGCGCTGGCCATCGTGGAGGATTTGGCCCGTTATGCGGGGCCTTCCGGCATGGTCGGGGGGCAGGCTGCTGATATGGAAGGGGAGCAGGGGCTGACCGATCTCGACCAGCTTCGCTACATACATGAGCATAAGACCGGTGATTTGATCGTCTTCTGTTTGAAGGCCGGAGGACGCATCGCATCCGCTTCGGCCGAGCAGCTGCAAGCTCTAGAGACTTTTGGCCGGGCGATCGGGCTCGCATTTCAAATTCAGGACGATATTCTTGATCTAGTCGGGGACGAGAGCAAGCTCGGCAAGAAAACGCAGAGCGATCTCAAACAGCAGAAGGTAACCTATCCTTATTTTATCGGTCTTGAAGAGTCGCGGGCTGAAGTGGATCGTCTGACCAAGCAAGCGAGGGAAGCGGTTTCAAATGGACTCATTCCTAGCCCTGAGCGTCTGTTGGGGATCGCCGATTATTTGATGCACCGGGATCGTTAAGGAAAGAGCTGCAAAAGAGGACAGTATGCTTGGATAACTTCGACAAAAGTTATTCATATGTTATAATTAGTGTCATTATAATTAGCAACATGAGAAATCCAATGAAGGAAGCGGGGAATTCGCTTTGCTGCTCTCTCAAATTCATGAGCCCAACGATTTGAAACAACTTCCGATCGAACAATTGACGCCGTTAGCCGCCGAGATCCGCCAGTTTCTTATCGAGAAGCTGTCTGTGACAGGAGGACATCTTGCGTCCAATTTGGGTGTAGTGGAGCTGACTATCGCGCTGCATTACTGCTATAACAGTCCTAGGGACAAATTTATTTTTGACGTCGGTCATCAAGCGTATGTCCACAAAATTCTCACCGGCCGTATGGACCGGTTTGATACACTGCGCAAGTATAATGGATTGTGCGGATTTGTCAAACGCTGCGAAAGCGAGCATGACGTATGGGAAGCTGGTCACAGCAGCACATCGCTCTCAGCAGCTATGGGGATGGCCTTGGCCAGGGATTTAAAGGGCGAGGACAACAAAGTTGTCGCTATTATCGGCGATGGCGCCTTGACGGGCGGCATGGCTTTTGAAGCCTTGAATCATATCGGCCATGAACAGAAGGATTTAATGGTAATTCTGAATGACAATGAAATGTCGATTGCACCTAACGTCGGGGCGATGCATAATTATTTGACCAGAATCAGATCTGATAAAAATTATTTGCGCGCTAAAGACGAAGTGGAGCAATTGCTGAAGAAAATTCCGGCGATTGGCGGCAAGCTGGCCAAAACGGTCGAGCGGCTGAAGGATAGCCTGAAATATGCAATGGTATCCGGTGTTCTGTTCGAGGAGCTCGGATTTACGTATCTCGGACCGGTTGACGGACATGACCTCGCGGGATTGATTGAGGCGTTCACCCAGGCTAATAACGTGAACGGACCGGTGCTGGTTCATGTATTGACCACGAAAGGCAAGGGGTATACTCCCGCCGAAGAGGATTCCCATAAATGGCACGGAATCACGCCTTACAAGATCGAATCCGGCCAGGTGCTCAAGGCCGTCGGCAATCCGATGTATACCGAGGTATTTGGCAGGACGCTAATCGAGCTGGCGGAGCAGGATGAGCGGATCGTGGCGGTGACGCCAGCGATGCCGGGCGGCTCCGGGCTGGTGAAATTTGGCGAGCGCTTCCCGGACCGGATGATCGATGTAGGAATTGCCGAGCAGCATGCGGCTACAATGTGCGCGGCGCTGGCCATGGAGGGAATGAAGCCGGTGTTTGCGGTATATTCCACTTTCATGCAGCGGGCGTACGATCAGATCGTTCATGATATTTGCCGCCATAATGCAAACGTTATGTTCGCCATTGACCGGGCCGGCTTTGTCGGTGCGGACGGCGAGACGCATCAAGGCGTATATGATATCGCATTTATGCGCCACATTCCCAATATCGTGCTGATGATGCCGAAGGACGAGAACGAACTGCGCCACATGATGAAGACGGCGCTTGAATATAACGATGGTCCGATCGCGTATCGTTATCCTCGGGTCAACGTTCCGGGGGTTCCGCTGGATGAAGAGCTTAAGCCCATACCGATCGGCAGCTGGGAGAAGCTCCGCGAAGGCGATCAAGTTGCGATCGTCGCCACGGGTCCCATGGTGCAGGTTGCCGAGGAAGCGGCCGAGATACTGAAGCGGGAAGGCGTTAGTATCGGTGTAGTAAATGCCCGCTTCCTGAAGCCGCTCGATAACAGCATGCTGCTTAATCTGGCGGGTGCGGGAACGAAGCTGATCGTGCTTGAGGAAGCTTGTCAGGCTGGAAGCCTGGGAAGCGCGGTGCTCGAATTCTATGCCGAGCACGGAATCACTGGCACCGACGTGTCTCTCATGGGCATTCCGGACCGGTTCATCGAGCATGGCAGCATCAAGGAGCAGCTGCGGGAGGTTGGACTGACCGCCGAGGCTGTCGTGGAGCAAATTCAGCAGTACCGGGCAGAACATCAGTTCAGCTTCGGCAAGAAAGTGAAACCATCTTAACAAGACAGAGTCAGGAGAATGTTATGTCTGTGTCCAAAGAACGCATAGATGTCTTGTTGGTCGAGCAGGGCTATTTCGACAGCAGAGAAAAGGCCAAAACCGCGATCATGGCAGGGCTCGTATTCGGGAATCAGGAACGGATCGAGAAGGCTGGCACCAAAATACCGAGAGATACGAAGCTGACGGTCAAGGGAGCAATCCATCCGTATGTAAGCCGCGGGGGATTGAAGCTGGAGAAGGCCTTGAAGCTGTTTCAGATCGATATGAACGGGCGGGTTATGCTCGATATCGGCTCGTCGACCGGCGGATTTACGGATTGCGCCCTTCAGCACGGCGCCAGTTACGTATATGCGATTGATGTTGGCTATAACCAGCTGGATTGGTCGCTGCGGAACGATGAACGCGTCAACGTCAAGGAGCGGACCAATTTCAGATATATGACGCCGGAGGATTTGGACGGACCAAGTCCTGATTTCGCAAGCATTGACGTCTCTTTTATTTCATTGCGGATTATTCTTCCCCCGCTTGTCGCACTGCTTGGGCGGCCTGCGGATATCGTTGCATTGATCAAGCCGCAATTCGAAGCCGGACGGGAGAAGGTCGGCAAGTCTGGCGTCGTACGTGATGCAAAGGTCCACCAAGAGGTGCTGGAGACGGTGCTCAGCTTTGCGTCCGAGCTGGGATATGTCCTGCACGGGTTGACTTTCTCCCCGATTACAGGCGGAGAAGGCAATATTGAATTTTTGGCCCATTTAAGGCTGCTGCCCCCTGAGGAGAGGGATCTGCTTGCGGGAGGAGAAGCTTCCGATGCATTGCAGCATATTCGCGACACCTCACAACGTGTCGTGCAGGAAGCAAAGGATACGTTTACGACCAAAAGCCCATCTTATTGATGGGCTTTTTTTGAGCTGTCAAAGGGATGATTTCTGCGCTAGGGTGAAGTTAAAGCTCCCGATAGACACTTTTTATGCATATATTCATTAAAAAGTTGCATACAGAACGAGTGTTCGCTTATAATGACAATATACGAATAATTATGTACTAATGCTTAACAATATCCACATGTAAACAGGAGGTTATTCAATCGCGTCGAATTAATCATCTGAGGTGATTTCGATGAGCGATTATACCGATGGTTTTCTCATGGTAGCCATAGCGGGTATTGCCTTATTGCTGCTGTATCGTGGATTCAGAATCTGGCTGCGCAAACCTTTTACGCTGGGCTCCGGTGTCGGATTTGAGTTTAACGAGGACATTCAGGAGCATCCGGCCGTTGATTTGCTGGAGTCGGCAGGCTATAAGGTCGTAAGTGACAAGCTGAAGGTTCCGCTCGCATTCCGGGTGGAAGACCAGGTTCTGCACAGCCGGTTATATATCGATTATGTTGTGAAGAAGCATGGAGAATACTATTTGGTAAGGAGATCGAGAGAACGCCGGCTTATCGAATGGACAGGCGCCGGACTTCGACGCGAAATACTTCCTTACCTGCTTCTGTATCCTGACTGTGCAGGCGTGCTCTATATCGATACCGAACAGGGACAAATCAAAGAAATCACCTTAAGCACAGATTCGGACGATGCCGATGAGGCGTCGCATATCAAAGATATATGGAGGACAAGATGAAGGGTCAACGGCATATTAAGATCAGGGAAATTATTAGCGCCCACGAAATCGAAACACAAGATGAGCTGGTAGATGCACTGCGCCAAGCCGGATTTCAAGTCACGCAGGCTACTGTGTCTCGGGATATCAAGGAACTGATGCTGATCAAGGTACCTACCGACGATGGCAAATATAAATACTCAATGCCCACGGCACAGCGCTACAATCCTGTGCAGAAGCTGCAGCGGGCGCTCGTAGACAGCTTTGTGCATATTGACCATACGGGAAATTTGGTCGTTATGAAATGCTTGCCGGGAACAGCCAATTCGGTAGCGGTTCTGCTCGACAACATGGAATGGCCCGATTTGCTCGGAACGATTTGCGGCGATGATACGATTCTGTTAATCTGCCGTAACGAAGATTACAGCCATTACGTCATCGATCAAATTATGGCGTTTATTTCATAATTCACTTGCAGCTGTGGTGATATTTGCTGCATTGTTTACATTTGGCGAAAGGAGTGCCTTTACTTGCTCGTTCATTTATCCATTCGGAATTTAGCCGTTGTCGAGGCGGTTGATGTCACGTTTGACCGGGGGTTTCATGTATTGACCGGTGAGACCGGGGCAGGGAAATCGATTATCATTGATGCGCTGGGACTGATATCCGGCGGAAGGGGCTCGGCGGATTTAATCCGTTACGGCAGCGACAAAGCGGAGATGGAGGCTGCTTTCGAGCTGAAGGAGCATCATCCGGTATGGGCTATCCTCGGCGAGCTGGGGATTAGCGCGGATCCTGGTGAAGCGCTGATTGTCCGCCGCGAGATTAGCGCTCAAGGCAAGAGCTACTCCCGGATCAACGGCCAATTGGTTAACTTGTCTATGCTCCGGCAAGTAGGCGAGAGCCTGATCAATCTGCACGGCCAGCATGAGCACCAGACCCTGCTTCATCCAGAGCGGCATTTGATGCTGCTGGATGCGTTTGGCTCTGAGGATATTGCCGCCGTAAAAGCAAAGTATCGGGAAGCTTACTCGGCGTTCCAGCGGGTGGACAAAGAATGGAGAGAATTGCAAAGCACGAGCCAGCAGGCACTGCAAATGCTTGATTTATACCGTTTCCAGCTGGAGGAGATCGCGGCGGCGGCACTCCAGCCAGGAGAGGATGAATTACTTGCCGAGGAAAAGGTAAAGCTATCCCATAGCGAGAAAATGATGGACTCGGTCTCAGGGGCTTACGATCTGCTATACGGCCCGCAGGGGCTGGAAGCGATCGCAAAGGCAGTATCCCGGTTAGAGGACGTTGCGGGATATGACCAGAAAGGGATTGCGCCTTTGCTCGAGCAGCTGCAGTCAGCGTATTACTTGCTGGAGGATGTATCCTTTGCCCTGCGTGATTACCGGGACAAGATCGAGTTTAATCCCGAACGGCTGGAGGAGGTTGAGGAGCGTCTCGACTTGATTTCCACTCTGCGCCGTAAATACGGCGACGATATCAAAGGAATTCTTCAATATTATGAGCAAATATCCCGCGATACGGATATGCTGGAGAATAAGGACGAGCGGCTTGAGAAGTTGTCTGCTGAACGGGAGAAGCTGCTCCATGCGGCTTTGAAGGAAGCGGCAGCGCTTAGCGCTGTACGCCGGGAAAAAGCGGATCTGCTGGCGCAGCAAATTGAAAACGAGCTGAAGGATCTGCAAATGGGTCGCACTTCCATTGAAGTCAAGCTGGAACGGACATTGGACCCAAGCGGGGTTGAATGGGAAGGCCATTTGGTAAAACTCAGCAAACACGGCATGGACAGCGCCGAATTCCTAATTTCTCCGAATCCTGGAGAGCCGTTGCGCTCTTTGAGCAAAATTGCATCTGGCGGGGAATTGTCGCGGATCATGCTGGCGCTGAAGAGTATTTTTGCTCGTCATGACGAGGTTCCCGTATTAATCTTTGATGAGGTGGATACGGGGGTCAGCGGCCGGGCTGCACAGTCCATCGCTGAGAAGCTGTACCGGTTATCCGCGACATGCCAGGTATTCTCGATTACCCATTTGCCGCAGGTTGCTTGTATGGCGGATCAGCAATATCTGATCGAGAAGATTGTGGCGGACGGACGAACAATGACAAAAGTGGAGCATTTGGATGAGAACGGACGGGTCAATGAGCTGGCTCGAATGCTTGGAGGCGTGGAGATTACTGACAGTACACGCCACCATGCCAAGGAAATGCTTAAACTGGCTCGGGCGCAGAAGGGTGTGATTTAACGAGCGGAACAATGATTGACAGTAATAAAAGACCACACCCGGGGTATCTTATAGGTACGCAATTGGCGACCACCTTTTCGTCAAGCGAAAGAAGCAAAGGGAGCGTGACAGCCATTGAACCCGAACCTCAGGAGTAGATTTCTCGGTCTTTTACTTGCTTTCTTCTTTTGTTTCCTTGGCACGTCAGCCGTCGAAGGTCATTCGCCGATGCTGCCGGATGAACTGCGCATGTTTCAAGGCCAGGGCGCACAAATCGATCTGGCCATACCCGTACTGGCAGAGGTTAGCGTTGATCGGCCCGATGTTGTAATGTTGAACGATCAACCTAACTCCTCCATGAAGGTATCCCTCGGCTCGCCGTTAAAGCTATCCTCGCTGAACAGCGGCGAAGCCAAGCTCCGCATGAAGCTTTTTGGACAAATTCCTCTGAAGCCAGTGAAAGTAAATGTCATCCCTGATTTAAAGGTTATCCCAGGGGGACAAACGATTGGCGTTAAAGTGAAATCCGACGGCATTCTGGTAGTAGGCCACCATCTGGTAAATACAGACAAGGCCAAAATTTCGCCCGGAGAGGCATCAGGCATTCAACCGGGTGATTTGATTACCCATCTGAACGGTACACGCCTGAAAGACGTGCACGAGGTCGCGTCTTTAGTTGAGCAAGCAGGCAACAATAAGAAGCCTCTAAAAGTCGTGTACAAACGAAGCAATAAAGAATTTACGACCACGTTAACTCCTGCCTTCGATAAGCAGGACAAGGCTTGGAGATTGGGGCTGTACATTCGCGATTCTGCTGCTGGCGTGGGAACTTTAACCTTTTATGCTCCAAACGAAGGTGTTTATGGGGCGCTCGGACACGTGATTACCGATATGAATACACAAACGCCAATTGTTGTAGGAAGCGGACAAATTCTCCAGTCCAGCGTAACTTCTATTTCCAAGAGTGAAAGCGGCGAGCCCGGCGAGAAGCGGGCCCATTTCGTCAAAGAAGGCAAAACACTGGGAACGATCGAGCGAAATACGCATTTCGGCATATTCGGCAAGATGTCGGAAAATCCGGATCACAGCGTGTATAAGAAGCCGATACCGGTAGCATTCTCCGAAGAGGTAAAGGAGGGGCCGGCGGAAATATTGACGGTCGTGGAAGGCCAGCAGGTGGAGCGGTTTAAGGTAGAAATCGCTCACGTGTCACGGCAGAGCACACCACAAACTAAGGGTCTGGTCATTCGCATCACTGATCCAAGGCTGGTGGAGAAGACCGGAGGCATTGTGCAGGGAATGAGCGGCAGCCCAATTATACAGAACGGTAAATTAATCGGGGCGGTAACTCATGTGTTTGTTAATGATCCGCGTTCGGGCTACGGCTGCTTTATCGAATGGATGCTGCAGGATGCGGGTATTTTGAAGGATAAGACGACTTCAACCAATCTTAAGGCGAGCTAGCGCCTTAAGATTGGTTTTTTGCTTAAGAAAGTAAATACAGAGTCCAAAAATTAAAAATATTAATCTTAATAGGCGTAGGCAATCATTCGTGGATAAATGCAGGGATGAGTAATTTAGGGTTCTTAATGCGGAGACTTGCCACATGAAGCATAAAATTATATGCTAATGAGGATGGGGAAACATGCGACTGATAAAGTTAGCTGCTGTTTCAGGCGCTTAAATCCGACATTTCCGCCGTAAATACTTGTCGAATGGTAACGAATGAGATCAATTTTTGTAAGCATCAAATAATTATATATCAAATTATTAAAAAAATAAATAAAAATAATTTTCGACAGAAGGAATTTACTTTTGAGTGTCGAATCCTTATCCTGGAAGAAGGATTAAGGAAACTCATATACACAAGGAGGAAGTCGTCAGTGCAAAAAATTGAAGTGTTGTTGGCGGATGATAATCGGGAATTCACGAATTTGCTTGCAGAGTACATTTCTGAACAGGATGACATGGTTGTTTCAGGGATTGCATACAATGGTGAGGAAGTTTTGGAGATGATTGAACATGCTTCTAAAGTTCCGGACGTGCTGATCCTGGATATCATTATGCCGCACTTGGATGGATTGGGTGTGCTGGAACGTTTACGCGATATAAATGTGTCTCCACAGCCAAAGATCATTATGCTGACTGCCTTCGGACAAGAGAATATTACACAGCGTGCGGTTCAGCTGGGAGCGTCTTATTACATCTTGAAGCCGTTCGATATGGAAGTATTGGCCAATCGAATTCGGCAGCTTGTAGGAGTACAAACCTTATCCTCAAGCAGTTCTCCATCCTCATCCTTCACGAAGTCCAATGTAGTACCACTTGGAAAAGGCAAAAATCTAGATGCAAACATCACTTCCATCATCCATGAAATCGGTGTTCCTGCTCATATTAAGGGATACCAATATTTACGGGAAGCCATCACTATGGTATACAACAATATTGAGATTCTAGGCGCGATTACCAAAACGCTGTACCCAGCCATCGCCGAGAAGTTCAAGACGACGCCATCACGCGTTGAGCGGGCAATTCGCCATGCAATTGAAGTAGCTTGGACGCGCGGCAATATTGACAGCATAAGTCATCTGTTCGGCTACACGATCAACATCAGCAAATCGAAACCGACGAATAGCGAGTTCATCGCGATGGTGGCCGATAAGCTGCGGATCGAACACAAGGTAAGCTGAAAGCGGTAGTGGCGCGGGATACTGACATCGACTAATAACTCCTCCGATATTTTATCGGACATTGCTCGGAGGCTCCGATAAAATATCGAGATACCATGTACGTTTAGAACAATAAAAACGAAATCAGGCAATGGAGGGGCGCTTATGCTGCGCCCCTTTCTTCATGAAATTTTTTGAAATCACAGTACTAGACATATTTAGCAGCAGAAATGAAGGTAATGATATCGGAGATGTCAATTATCCATAGACGAGGCAAATCAAAAAACTCCAGATACTCAAGGGTACCTGGAGAAGAGAAGTAAAAAAGGTTATGAAGAACAGCGTCTTCATTCTAATTGTATGATTTGAATAAAACCAGATCAAGAAGCAGATGTTGGTAAATATTATAGCGTTTGAATGAACACGGGCTGTAATGAGTTTGTGATACAATATAGTCGGAGGACTAAGAAAAATGAACAAAATATCGCTAGACGAAGCAAAATATGAGACGCTGCTAAATGACCCGTCCTTGTCGGAGCAGCAACGATCGCTGATCGCTGAGCTGCTGGAAACGGCCGGTCAATTATCGGCAGAAAACACAAGATTGCGGCGGGTACTGCTTAAGAAATCCTCAGGTGGTCAGCGAATGTCCAGCAAGCTGAAGGATGCCCTGTATGAATAACAAATATGACAAACCCTCTTGACAGGCGTATTGCTCGCTCAAGAGGGGTTGTTTCGTTCGTAAAATATCCGATTTATGAAGGATTCTCTGTTTTTTTCTTGAAGCGAGGTCCAAGATAATTGCGCTTGCGGTCACGGAAGTAAATCCAGCCGCCCAGGAATCCGATTCCGGCGGCGAACAAAACGACGCCAAGTCCGAAATCGAGCCAGTCAAAGTGCACTTGGGTTAGCGAGTCGTCGCCGTGTCTGGACATGTATAGGAATAAGGCGTCCTTCATTTTCAGGAAGCCAATCATCGCGGCGATACCGGGAATAACAAGAATAATGATGGCAATAAAACGGGATATCATCAATTTCATGAGTTGCAGCAATTCCTTTCGTCAGCAAATATATCCTATTCGATCAAGATGATGTTACGTTTATCATACCTCCTTCTTGAACGGCTGTCTATTTCGTTCTTAGTTTGTAATGTGGCAAAAACGAGGTACAATAAGAAACGAGAAGTTTGTCTGGACATTTTTGGGGATAGGTGGAGATCGGAAATGACGATTACATGTGATGTAGCAGTGTTAGGCGGCGGGACCGGCGGTTATGTTGCGGCAATTCGCGCTGCCCAGCTCGGCAAGCAAGTGGTGATCATCGAGCAGGACAAGCTGGGAGGAACATGCCTGCACCGGGGCTGCATTCCGAGCAAGGCGCTGCTGCGCAGTGCCGAGCTGTATGCGCAAATGAAGGACAGCCTAAGCTATGGCATCGAGACGAGCGGGTTATCCCTTGTTTTTCCGAAGGTGCAGCAAAGAAAGCAGGGCATCGTAGATCAGCTTCATAACGGCGTTCAATATTTGATGCGTAAACATAAAATCCAGGTCTTTCATGGAAAAGGGAGAGTGATCGGACCGTCGATCTTCTCGCCGAAGAGCGGCGCCGTAGCGGTCGAACTGCATGACGGTGATATGGAGACGATCGTGCCGACGCACCTGATCCTTGCGACAGGTTCGAGGCCGCGTGTTCTAGCAGGGCTGGAGCCCGACGGCAAGCACGTGCTTAGCAGCGATGAGGCCTTGCTGCTCGAGGAGCTGCCGGCTTCAATAATTATTGTCGGGGGCGGTGTAATCGGCGTGGAATGGGCTTCGTTGCTCCATGATTTTGGGGTCAAGGTCACAGTGGTCGAGGCAGCTGCACAGCTTCTTCCCAACGAGGATGAAGAGGTTGGGCGCGAGCTGCAGAAGCAGCTGGAGCGCCGGGGGATCGAAATTCTGACGGGCTGCCAGATCCAAGCGGAAACCGTGGAGAAAGACAATACCGGTATCGCAATTACTGCTGTACAAGATAGCAATACGGTCCGCCTGCAGGCAGATAAGCTGCTTGTTTCGATCGGACGTCAGGCGAATGTCGAGAACATCGGCCTTGAAAATACCGATATCGCCCTGCATCAAGGCTATATCCGGGTAAATGAGTCGATGCAGACGACTGAGCCGCATATTTATGCGATCGGCGATTGCATCGGCGGTCTGCAGCTCGCCCATGCAGCAAGCCATGAAGGGCTGGTGGCGGTGCATCATCTCGCGGGAGAGCCGTCCCATGGGTACAATGTCCGACATGTGCCCCGCTGCGTATACACTCGTCCGGAGGTAGCTTCCGTCGGTTTGAACGAGAAGGAAGCGAAGGAGCAGGGCATTGACGTCAAGATTGGCAAAGTACCGTTTTCCGCCATTGGCAAAGCCCTTGTGCACGGGGAGAAGGAAGGCTTCGTGAAGGTGATTGCGGATCGTAAAAGCAACGACATCGTTGGCGTGCATATGATCGGCGCCCATGTCACCGAGCTGATTAGTCAAGCCGCACTTGCCCAGGTGCTGGATGCGACGCCATGGGAGATCGGCCAAACTGTTTTTGCGCATCCTTCGCTGGCCGAAATTCTTGGCGAAGCAGCATTGGCCGTGGATGGCAGAGCGGTTGGAATTTAACAAATTAGGCATAAGTGTCACATAATCAGCAAAACCGCTGCAAAGAACATTTTCTTTTTGCGGAAAAAGGGATTATAATAAGGTTAACCCAAGTCTTAGTACCAGGTTTTAAGATAAGAGCAAACATGTACGGTACAGACGACTAACAGGGTTCTAATCGAAGGAGGTAACTCCCATGAACGCAAAAGTATCAACGAAGACACAGCCCAAGCATGAGCAACTCGGATTGACGGATGCCGAAGTAGTGGACATGTACAAATATATGCTGCTCGCGCGCAAGTTTGACGAGCGTAATTTGCTGCTGCAGCGGGCGGGCAAGATCAATTTCCACGTCTCCGGTATCGGACAGGAGGCCGCGCAGGTAGCAGCGGCTTTTGCCTTAAATCGCGAGCAGGATTATTTCCTGCCCTATTATCGCGACTACGGTTTTGTCCTGTCGGTAGGCATGACACTGGAAGAATTGATGCTGTCCGCCTTTGCCAAAGCGGATGACCCGAACAGCGGGGGCCGCCAAATGCCAGGACATTTCGGCTGCAAGAGACTTCGGATCGTCACAGGCTCCAGCCCGGTGACGACCCAGGTTCCGCATGCCGTAGGCATTGCGCTTGCTGCTAAAATGCAAAAGAAGGAGTTCGTATCCTTCGTTACTTTCGGGGAAGGCTCCAGCAATCAGGGAGATTTCCACGAGGGACTGAACTTTGCCGGTGTGCAGAAGCTGCCGGTCATTTTCATGTGCGAGAACAACCAGTACGCCATCTCCGTTCCGGTGAAGAAGCAGCTCGGCGGTAAAGTCAGCGACCGGGCGCAAGGTTACGGCTTCCCGGGCATTCGCGTTGACGGGAATGATGCCCTTGAGGTGTACCGTGTCGTGAAGGAAGCGCGCGAGCGTGCGCTTCGCGGCGAGGGGCCGACGCTGATCGAAGCGATGATGTACCGTCTGTCGCCACATTCCACCTCGGATAACGACCTCGTGTACCGTACGAAGGAAGAGGTTGAGGAGAATTGGAAGAAGGACGGCATACCGAAAATGAAGAGCTATCTTATCGAGAACGGGCTTTGGACGGAAGAGCAGGATGAAGCCCTCGTGAAAGACATTCAGGCGCAATTGAAGGCAGCGATTGAACGGGCGGAGAACGCGCCGTTTCCGAAGCCGGAGGATACGCTGCTGCATGTGTACGCGGATAGCGAAGGGGAGGAATAATCATGCCGGTAATGGAATATATCGACGCTATTCGTCTTGCCATGAAGGAAGAGATGGAGCTTGACGACAACGTATTCGTATTAGGGGAGGACGTTGGCGTGAAAGGCGGGGTCTTCACGACGACGAAAGGGCTTCAGGAGCAATTTGGCGAGCTGCGTGTGCTCGATACGCCATTGTCCGAATCTGCGATAGCCGGGGTGGCCATCGGTGCCGCGATGTATGGAATGAAGCCAATCGCTGAAATGCAATATTCCGACTTCATGCTGCCAGCGACGAATCAAATCATCAGTGAAGCGGCTAAAATCCGCTACCGCTCCAACAACGACTGGAGCTGCCCTGTCGTCATTCGCGCGCCGATCGGCGGCGGGATCTTCGGGGGACTGTATCATTCCCAGTGCACGGAATCGATTTTCTTCGGAACACCAGGACTGAAAATCGTCGCTCCTTATTCGGCATACGATGCCAAGGGGCTGCTAAAGGCCGCGGTTCGCGATCCTGATCCCGTCTTGTTCTTCGAGAACAAGAAATGCTACAAGCTGATCAAAGAAGACGTACCAGAGGATGATTATATCGTCCCGCTCGGCAAGGCGAACGTACTTCGGGAAGGCAACGACATTACCGTAATCGGGTACAGCTTGCCTCTGCATTTCGCCATGCAGGCCGCAGAAGAGCTCGCGGCAGAGCAGGGAATTAGCGCCCATATCTTGGATTTGCGGACGCTGCAGCCGCTTGATCGCGAAGCGATTATCGAAGCGGCACGCAAGACCGGGAAAGTGTTAATCGTGCATGAAGACAATAAAACCGGCGGAGTCGGAGCAGAGGTATCGGCGATCATTGCGGAGGAATGCTTGTTCGAGCTGGACGCGCCGATCGCACGGCTGTGCGGGCCTGATGTACCGGCCATGCCGATCAGCCCGCCGATGGAGAAGTTCTTTATGCTCAGCAAAGATAAGGTCAAGGAAGCCATGCTTCAATTGGCTCTGTATTAATGGGAGTGAGGGACGATATGTCATCAAATAGAACATTGCAGGATGTCGTAATGCCACAGCTTGCGGAATCGCTCGTATCGGCAACGATCGGCAAATGGCTGAAGAAGCCGGGAGATCCCGTCGAGCAGTACGAGCCGATTTGCGAGGTTATTACCGATAAGGTGAATGCTGAAATTCCGTCCACCTTAGACGGGGTCATGGGCGAGCTGCTAGCGGAAGAAGGGCAGGAAATCGAAGTTGGGGCCGTCATTTGCCGGATTGAAACGGCTGGCGGTGTAGAGGCTAGTGCCGCGACTGGCGTTGATTCCCCGGCAGCTTCTGCTGGACAGACGGATGCAGCCACCGCTGCGCACGGCGATCACTCGCAGCGGAGCCGTTATTCCCCGGCCGTTCAGACGTTGGCACAAGAGCACGGGTTAGACCTGCGGGTCATTTCTGGCACTGGCCTAGGCGGCCGCATTACCCGCAAGGACGTGTTGAATTACCTGGAGAATAACAAAGGAGGCGGCGCGGCAGCAGCTCCCGTGGCTCAGAGCAGTTACCAGGTGCCCCAGCCTGCGCAGCCAGCCTCCTCTCCGGCAGCGCCAGTCTCCACGCCAGCCCCGCCGGCTGAGTTTAATAATGCGGCAGCGGAGCAGGTGCGCAATTCTGGCCTGCATCTTTCAGAGACGCCGAAAATACCGACGATTGAGGTGGAGGGCGGCGACCGGTCGGAGTATTTCATCGATGTGACGCCGATCCGGAATACAATTGCTACGCGCATGCGTCAAAGTGTGTCGGAAATTCCGCACGGCTGGATGATGATTGAGGTGGATGTGACCAACTTAGTTCAACTTCGCAATAAGCTGAAGGACGAATTCAGGAAAAGAGAAGGCGTTAACCTGACTTATCTTGCATTCCTGCTCAAAGCGGTCGTCAGTGCCATCAAGGATTATCCGATTATGAACTCTGTATGGGCGGTCGACAAAATTATCGTCAAGCGCGATATCAACATCTCGCTCGCCGTCGGCACAGAGGATTCTGTAATGACGCCTGTCATCAAGAAGGCGGACCAGAAGAACATTGCCGGCTTGGCCAGAGAAATCGAAGAGTTGGCGACGAAGGTAAGAGCGGGCAAGCTCAAGCTGGATGATATGCAGGGCGGAACGTTTACCGTCAATAATACCGGTTCGTTTGGTTCTATTTTGACCCAGCCGATCATCAACTATCCGCAAGCGGCGATACTGACGTTCGAATCGATCGTGAAGAAGCCCGTCGTTATAAATGATATGATTGCCGTCCGCTCCATGGCGAATTTGTGTCTGTCCCTGGATCATCGTATACTGGATGGGGTGATCTGCGGACGTTTCATGCAGCGCGTCAAAGACAATATGGAGAGTTACTCCCTAGATACGCAGGTATACTAAATTTATAATGCGAGTCTTCATGAATCCGAGAAAGGCGATGAACCGTATGACGAATTCCTTGGAAGTCAGATATTTCCCGATGATGGAATACGGAGAGGCCTGGAATAGGCAAAAAGAGATCGTGAAGGCCATCGACGAAGGACAGCAGCAGGGGCACCTGCTGCTTCTTCAGCATCCGCCAACGTATACGATCGGCTCTTCGCGCCATCCGGAACATCTGCTGCTCAGCCCCGAGCAGCTGAAGGAACGAGGAATTTCCCTGTTTGAAATCGATCGGGGTGGAGATATTACATACCATGGACCGGGTCAGCTCGTCGGCTACCCGCTGCTTTGGCTGGATGGAAATCAGGGGATCGATCTGCACGGATATCTTCGGGATATCGAGCAGGTCATCATAAACTACTTAGCGCGGTATGGCATTTCTGGCTCGCGAAAGCAGGGCTATACCGGGGTATGGGTAGGTGATGTCAAAATTGCCGCCATTGGCGTGAAATTCAATAAATGCCGCCGGAGAAAAGGATTTATCACAAGCCACGGCTTTGCCTTCAACATCAAATCCGGGATTCAGGAGGATGGCTTTCGCGGCATCATCCCCTGCGGCATTCAGGAATATGGCGTGACCTCGTTGGAGGACATGACCGGGTTGGCCTTCTCCGT
Source organism: Paenibacillus woosongensis (assembly GCF_030122845.1). NCBI lineage: Bacteria > Bacillati > Bacillota > Bacilli > Caryophanales > Paenibacillaceae > Paenibacillus > Paenibacillus woosongensis. The sequence continues at coordinate 3,234,377 of NZ_CP126084.1, read as the reverse complement.
AGAGCAGGTGGCCCGTGAAATATTGCCTTATTTCAATGAAGTGTTTCAAATCTCCGAGTACAAGGAGCACTGGGAGTCATAAGCTCTAGCGGAACAGCAGCGGTTCGAGCAGCGCAAGCAGCGTAGAACCGATCATGGCGAATAGCATAAGATAAACGACGACTTTGAACCATTTTTTTTGCATCATGAATCGCAAAGCTCCTTTACATGTACTTGACCTCTATTCATTAATATTAGCGCAAAAGAGAAAGCGAGGAAAGTCCAGTGATTAACAAGGACAGAATCATCGCACAATTTGTGGAATTAGTGCAAATCGACAGCGAGACGAAGGACGAACGGAATATTGCCGATGTTTTGAAAACGAAATTTGCGGAGCTAGGACTGCATGTGGTGGAGGACGACTCCATGAAACGGACCGGGCACGGCGCCGGCAACATCGTGGCAACATTGCAGGCAAGACCAGGAGTTCAAGCACAGCCATTCCTGTTCACCTGCCATATGGACACCGTTGCGCCGGGCAAAGGCATCAAACCTGTCATCGGCGAGGACGGCTGGATACGCAGTGATGGAACAACGATTCTTGGCGCCGATGACAAAGCAGGACTGGCGGCGCTGCTTGAAATCATTCAAGTGCTGCAGGAGCGGCAGCTGCCGCACGGAAAGATCCAGTTTGTCATTACCGCTGGAGAAGAGTCTGGATTGCTTGGCGCCAGAGCTATGGATCGCAGTTTGCTGGACTCCCGCTTCGGCTTTGCAATCGATTCAAACGGAGAAGTGGGTTCAATCTGTGTGGGGGCACCGACACAAGCGCGCATCGAGATTGAAATATTCGGCAAATCCGCGCATGCCGGCGTTAATCCGGAGGATGGGATCAGTGCGATCCAGGTCGCCGGCAAGGCGATTGCCCGGATGAAGCTGGGGCGCATTGACGAAGAAACGACGGCCAACATCGGCAAATTCGAAGGCGGCGGACCAACGAATGTCGTTACTGATTACGCGAAGCTGTATGCCGAAGCACGCAGCCTGTCGCGGGAAAAGGTGGATAAGCAGCTGGCGCTGATGAAGGAAGCCGTCGATACGGCCTGCAGCGATTTCGGAGCCAGAGGGGAGTTTAGAAGCGATATTATTTATCCCGGGTTCCATCTTGGAGCACAGGATGCCGTTGTCCAGTTGGCCAAACGGGCTGCAGGCAAGCTGGGGCTTTCCGGTAGAACCTTTACCTCCGGCGGGGGCAGCGACGCTAATATCATGAACGGATTCGGCGTGCCTACGGTTAATCTTGCAGTAGGATATGAGGAGATTCATACAACAAATGAGCGTATTAAGGCCGATGACATTGTGAAAATTGCCGAATACGCGCTGGAGATCGTCGCGCAAACGGTAAATTCATAAGCCAATATGCGTATGTTTTCCGCATACAAGGTGTCCTGATAACTTTATGTTGTCGCGAGGGCACCTTTTTGCACTCTAATTCAGCGGCCGTTTGTCACGCCCTCCAATATTTTTTTGCTGTACGGGAGTCCAGGATGTGTGCCAGTTCGACTTCTCTAGCGTGAGCAAGGTCTGCTGAAGCGTGTCCAGATATTTATCGATTTTACGCTGTTCTTCTTCGGAGGGATGGTACAGCTCGATGCGTTTGACTAAGTTGTCCATGGTCTGTTGCAAATAGCATGAAGCAGCGCCAAACCGCGCACGCGCCATTTCCGGGGCTTGTCTGATCAGCGTTTCGAAGATGCGGCACGCCTTCTCGTAGCAGCCTTCATCATGCAGCATTTCGGCAGAAATAAAGGCAATTTCCCGGTACAGCTGCAGCGAGCCCAGCAAAAGCGGATCGGGCAGCCTGCACAAATGGCGCTTGGCCGCCTCTATGTAGCCTTCTTGATAAAGCGCGCTAATGAGGAGACATTGCAAATCGACTTCCGAGCCGGCGAGCTGCGAGGCGATTTCTGTATGGCCAAGCTTTACCGCAAGGTTAATTAGACCGGCTAAACGATACAAGTCAGCCTTATTCCTGTCATAATCCCGCTGCGCCATGAGGCGGGAAAGATCAGACAAACGGCTCATTTGATCCCAAAAATCGGCGTCCTCCCGCGTTGCTGGAGTTAAGCAGTCCTCAATAAAGGAAAGGGCTTGTTCCGCTTCTCCGGATCGAAGCAAAATTTCCGCATGGACAAGCTGTATTTGTTGATCTGCAAACATGTCACGGGTAATCCAAGCTGAAGCGCTATCGTATGCCCCCAGCTGATGCAGCACAAGGACAAGAAGCTTGCGGCCGCCCGGCAGCTTGTCCTGTTCAATTACATCCCGCAGTGATAAGGCAATTTCGTCGTCGCTGCTGCCCTGAGTAAGCCGCAGGTTCAGCCCAATTTGCATCAGCCGTTCGGCGGCAAGCAGATCCGCAGAAATGGTCGTCTCCGCGGCAGATTCGCATAACTCATTTCTATTCACGGCTGCTCACCTTCGGGTTCAATTGCTGCCGCGAAGCGATTAGATCCTTTACTTTGCATGCTGGACCGGATTGTTTTTGCCATTGGTTAAGCAGGATACGGATTTGCGAGGCTTTGCCCTGCGCGCGAAGAGAATTGTCCGAGATATAGCTCTTCATCAGCGGTGCCCTCCTTGTTGGGGTTTGGTATAATAACACCATATGTTCATCTTGGACAAGTTATGATTGTTAATCATTAGGGAGGATTTCCATGACATCATCTAACGATAAATTAAAAGAAATCACCGTATCTACGGAGCATATTTTTACAGGGAAAGTGATCTCGCTGCAGGTAGATACCGTACAGCTGCCTGACGGGACGGAAGGGAAACGCGAAATCGTCAAACATCCCGGCGCTGTAGCGGTTCTCGCCATCCACGAAGGACGGCTGCTGCTCGTCGATCAGTATCGCCAAGCGCTGGGGCGCTGCGAGCTGGAGATTCCCGCCGGCAAGCTGGAGCATGGCGAAGATCCGATGGAGGCGGCAAGACGCGAGCTGGAGGAAGAGACGGGCTATCGCTGCAGCAGGCTTTCTCTGCTGCATTCCTTCTACACGTCGCCTGGATTCGCGGATGAGCTTATCCATCTGTATTTGGCGGAGGATCTGAAGGCAGGCAATGCCTCACCGGACGAGGATGAATTTCTGGAAATCATTGAAGCTACCTTCGCGGAAACACAGCAATACATCGCGGAAGGCCGAATTTCCGATGCGAAGACGATTTTGGCCGCATATATATGGCAGCAAAAAATGGCCGACGATCATGCCAATAAGGGTGCGTAGGCATGGCAACCAGCACAGCAAATTCAAATGATATGAGCAGTTCTTTAGAGACGTATTATGCCGATCTTCACGTGCATATTGGGCGGACAAACGCGGGAAATCCGGTTAAAATCAGCGGCAGCCGGAATTTGACGTTTGGCAATATCGCCAAGGAAGCAGAGGAGCGGAAAGGGATCTCTCTCATTGGAATCATCGACTGCCATTCTCCCGGCGTGCAGAGGGATATCGATGATTATTTGCAGGCCGGGGAGATGAAGGAACTTCAGGAGGGCGGAATTGCCTACGGCGGAACGACGATCCTGCTCGGCAGCGAGCTGGAAATTCGCGAGCCGGGGATGGGACCGGCCCATTTGCTTGTATTTTACCCCAGCCTGGAGCAAATGAAGTCCTTCACAAAATGGCTGGATAAGCACATGAAGAACGTACATTTGAGCTCGCAGCGTGTCTACGTTCCCGCTCGCGAGCTGCAGAAAGAGGTCTATGACCGGGGCGGCATGGTTATTCCGGCACATATTTTCACGCCCCACCGCAGCATTTACGGAAGCTGTGCCCCGCGAATGGCGGAGGTGCTGGACCTCGAGCTGGTCAGTGCTGTTGAGCTTGGCTTGAGCGCGGATACCGAGATGGCTGGCTTGCTTAGCGAGCTTGACCCTTACCCGATTCTGACGAATTCGGACGCCCATTCCTTAGGGAAGATCGGCAGGGAAAACAATGAACTGCGGATGGCCCGGCCGAATTACTGCGAATTCCAGAAGGCGCTGGGCATGAAGGAAGGCAGAAGGATTGCCGCCAATTACGGCTTGAATCCGCGGCTCGGCAAGTATCACCGGACATTTTGCGGCGGCTGCAGCTATATTATCGATGAGGCGGCAGCCGCTGTTGAACGCTGCCCGTATTGCGGCTCGGCCAAGCTCGTTCGGGGCGTGCAGGATCGAATCCGCTCGATTGCCGACCGATCCGAACCTGCCGTACCTGCGCATCGGCCTCCGTATCATTATCAGGTGCCGCTTGAGTTCATTCCGGGTCTTGGACCTGTGAAATTTGAAGCGCTGCTCCGAGCCTTTGGAACGGAGATGAATATTTTGCACCGGGTTTCCGAGCAAGAGCTGGCGGGGGTAGTCGGCGGGGATCTGGCCGGGAGTATCGCCGCAGCACGTGATGGACGGCTCGCCCTAACCTCGGGCGGCGGCGGGACGTACGGCAAAGTCGACACGGCGAAAGGTTTTGGCGAATAGGGCATAAGCGGGCAGGCTTGTTCATATTTTTACTAGTAAAGGGATATCCCGTGTAAACAATGTGAACATGGAAAGGAGCTTGCCTGCATGATTCGGCCTTTTCGTTATGCGCTTAAGGATCAAACCCCTATTTATGTGTTCGTTTCGGTGCTCTTTCTCATGGGGGTTGTGTTCGGCGCCTTAATGGTCAATGCCCTGACGTTAGAGCAGCAGCAGGACTTGTCCCGGTATTTGGGCAATTTCTTCATTTCCATTAACGAAGGTGGAGCCGACTTTCACCCGATGGCATTTTGGGAGGTCGCCGTCCTGCATTTGAAATGGCTCGGTTTGATCTGGCTGCTCGGCTTATCAGTCATCGGATTGCCGGGCATTCTTATTTTGGACTTCCTGAAGGGGGTTCTAATCGGGTTTACGGTGGGCTGTCTCGTCGGCCAATTTACCTGGAAAGGGCTGTTGTTCGCCCTGGTGTCCGTTGCTCCGCATAATTTAATCATTATACCGGTGCTGTTGATCAGCAGCGTCGCTGCTATCGGTTTTTCGCTGAATATTATCCGCAGCAGAGTGCTCATGAACCGCAGCGGCAGTGTTGCTGGGCCTTTTGTGAGTTATACAGGGGTGACCATGGCTTTGGGTCTAATGATGCTGGCTGCCTCGTCTTTCGAAACGTGGGTAACCCCAGTGATGATGGCATGGGTCACACCGATGCTTGAATCCAGCCTGACACTCTAGTAAAATGTTTGACTTTGTTGATTGACACCCCCTATAATGAAAGAAGCGATTGTAGATATTAGATCATTGAGCGGCGATTCCTGGGGGAGGGAGAACATGGAAGCAAAGATCGACAAAATCAAGCAGCAGTTACAATCCCAGGGTTACAAATTGACGCCCCAACGGGAAGCTACGGTACGGATATTGCTCGAGAACGAAGACGATCATCTTAGTGCGGAAGATGTTTTCATGCTCGTCAAAGACATAGCTCCTGAAATCGGTCTTGCGACCGTTTACCGTACTTTGGAGTTGCTAAGCGAATTGCATGTCGTGGAGAAGATCAACTTCGGCGATGGCGTTGCTCGCTACGATTTGAGAACCGATACGAGCAAACATCATCACCATCACCTCATCTGCGTACAATGTGGTGCCATGGATGAGATCCGCGAGGATTGGCTTGGGCCACTGGAAGAAAGACTGGAGAAAGAGTTTAACTTCACTGTGCTCGATCACCGTCTTGATTTCCACGGGATTTGTTACCGCTGCAAAGACAAGAACGACAACAATCCTGAGTCCGGCAATAAGAAATCTTAAGTCCGCTTCTTAAAGCTCCGCACGGCCGCCGCGCTGTGAGGGGCTTTTTTTAAACGGAGCCACATAAATCCCCTTTGTCTTCTATATACTATGATCAGGCGCCTGTCCGACCAGGTTTTACTGGTTGGAAGGCATGAGTTCGGGTAAAGAAATAGGAGAGGGAGAGGCTTATGGTAATTTCAGTTCGAAAATGGCTGCGGAGCGTCAAGTTTGCGGTATTGTTCATTGCGCTGGCGTATTTGATGTACAAGGTGCTGGGTACATTCGGCGGCTATCTGCTTCCAGAGGATAAATACCGTATTCCAGATGGCTCGGCCATTAAAGCTTTTCAAACGGAGCGGGCCGGCAATTATGGAATTGAATTTATGGCGGAACGATTAAAGCTGTTTTATTGGTACGGAGAATAAATGAAGAACTGGGGGCGCGAAGTTTGGAACAGTATATTGCCCCGTTTATGGGTTATTTGACTGATCATAAGAGGTTAAGCGCGGCAACGTTGGAATGCTACAAGCGGGACGTAGAGCAATTTATCAGTTATTCACAAGAACGCGGGGTGAATGAGCCTGCCCAACTGACGAGGGCAGGGGTGAAGCTTTATTTCACGATGCTCGGCCATTCTGGAAAAGCCCCGGCAACCGTGGCCAGGTCTGCGGTGTCGCTGCGCGCTTTTTTTACATATTTGCAGCGGGAGCGGCTTTTGGATCAGGAGCCGGGCGAATGGATTGAGGCGCCAAGAATCGACAAGTCCCCGCCGCAGACGCTGACTGTGGCCGAGGTCGATTTGCTGCTGGACATGCCAGATGTGTCCCAAACCTCCGGGCTGCGTGACAAGGCGATGCTGGAGCTGATCTATGCGACAGGAATCCGCGTATCCGAGCTTATTGCGCTGGATGTCACGGACGTCGATACCGCTATGAAATTTGTGCGGTGCTCTGGCGGGAAGGAGCGGATTATCCCCATGGGGACCGTTACGGCTGAGTGGCTGGAGAAATATTTGAGAGAAAGCCGCCCGAAGATGTTAAACCGGTCCGACACCGAAGTGCTGTTCCCTAATGCAAGGGGAGATCGGCTCTCTCGCCAGGGTTTTTGGAAAATCGTCAAGAAGTACGGCAGGGAGGCTGGGATCGAAGCGGACATTACTCCGCATACGCTTCGCCATTCCTTCGCCGTGCATCTGCTGGAAGGCGGCGCTGACGTAAAGTCGGTGCAGGAAATGCTAGGACATGCCGATATGGTTACCGTGCAGATGTATTTAAGCAAACGCAAGCCCAACTTGAAGTCCGTCTATGAGGCATTTCATCCCAGGGGCAAGGCGCAGGCCTTCGATTCTTCAGTTGGACAAACGTAATCATATGATATTTTATACAAAGGAGATTAATGACAATGACAACGATATTAACGCAAGGAATGATTCAGGAAGCCGCGGATTATATTCGTTCCAAATCGAGTGTGGCGCCGAAGATCGGCTTGATCCTTGGCTCGGGTCTGGGTGTGCTGGCTGACCATATCGAGGAGGCTGTGAGCATCGCTTATAAGGATATTCCTTATTTTCCCCAGTCGACGGTAGAGGGGCATGCGGGCGAGCTGTTGATTGGTACGGTGCAAGGAGCCCCTGTCGTGCTGATGAAGGGCCGTTTTCACATGTATGAAGGCTACGGTCCGGAACTGACGGCATTTCCGGTTCGGGTGATGAAGGCGCTTGGGGTGGCAAAGCTGCTTGTTACAAACGCAGCAGGCGGAATTAACACATCGTACAAGCCTGGCGATCTGATGCTGATCTCGGATCACATCAATATGACGGGGAGAAACCCGCTCGCAGGTCCGAATGATGCTGAACAGGGTCCTCGTTTTCCAGATATGTCGGAGGCCTACAACCGCAAGCTTCGCGAGATTGCCAAGCAGGTAGCCAAAGAAAAGGAAGTACCGCTGCAGGAGGGCGTCTATGTAGGCTTGCTAGGGCCATCATACGAAACGCCTGCAGAGATTAGAATGTTCCGTACTCTGGGAGCAGATGCTGTAGGCATGTCCACGGTATCGGAGGTTATCGTAGCCAGACATGCTGGCATCGAGGTGTTGGGCATATCCTGTATCAGCAATATGGCTGCTGGCATTCTGGATCAGCCGCTTTCCCATGAGGAAGTGATCGAGACGACGGACCGGGTTCGTGAGAAGTTCCTTAACCTCGTTCTCGGAATTATCCCCAAATTGTAACATTGGACTAGCGTCAAACTATAAAGATTTTATCGGGCGTTCTCAACGATCTTGCCAAGATCGGAGGGGGCGCTGTTTTTTTTGCTCCAGAAGGAATATATTGGCTTTCTTTCGCCGATACTAGGTTAGCAGAATCCAATATTTTGTAAAATATGTTGAAGGGGGACTATTCTTGAGCAAGCGGCTGATAATTTGGAGCATCGCAGTTCTGCTGATTTTCCCGGCCTGGCCGGCGGCCATGTCCGCCAATCACGGCGGGGCGCATGAGGATGGGGATGTTCTATTGGCGGAAAATGCCAATTCCGCCGTGTTAATGGATGCAGATACGGGAACGATCATTTATGAGAAGAAAAGCCATGACAAGCTGCCGCCAGCCAGCATCACGAAAATCATGACCATGCTGCTGACGATGGAGGCAATTGAGAAAGGCACCTTGAAGCTTTCGGATAAAGTGACTACAAGCGAATACGCGGCTTCGATGGGCGGTTCGCAAATATTCCTGGAGGCAGGGGAACAAATGACCGTGGAAGAATTGCTCAAAGGCATAGCGATGGCCTCGGGCAATGATGCTTCCGTGGCGATCGCCGAGAAAATCGCCGGATCGGAAAAAGGCTTTGTCAGGCTAATGAATCAGCGGGCTGCCGAGCTTGGTATGAAGAATACGCAATTTAAGAACTGTAACGGTCTTCCTGTCGAGGGACATTACAGCTCAGCTTATGACATTGCCATCATGAGCCGGGAGCTGCTGAAGCATCCGGAGGTTACGAAATATACGGGGGCGTACCAGGATTACTTACGGCAGAATACGCAGAAGCCGTTCTGGCTTGTCAACACGAACAAGCTCGTCCGGTTCTACACCGGCGCGGACGGATTGAAGACCGGTTATACGTCGGAGGCCAAATTCTGTTTGGCGGCCACGGCGCAAAGAGATGGCCTGCGGCTGATCGCCGTTGTCCTGGGAGAACCAAATACGAAGACGCGGAACAGTGAGGTTTCCGCCATGTTCGATTACGCCTTCTCCCAATATGCCCTGATGCCGATTTACAAGGCCGGCGAAGTGATCGGGAGAGTGAAGATCCAAAAGGGACAATCCTCGATGCTGGAGCTGTCTGCAGCCCGCCAACTGAATGTGCTGGTCAACAAGGGAGCTGCCCCGGGCAGCATCACTCATAAGCTTGAGGTACCTGAGAAGCTTGCTGCCCCGATCAAGAAAGGCCAAAATATCGGGAAGCTGATCGTTTATCAGGAGAATAAGGTTATCACCGAGTTCCCATTGAAATCACCAACGGATATTGATAAGGCAGGATGGTGGACGATGTTCAAGCGCTCTGCCTCGCATCTGTTTTTTGTAGATTCATAGGGTTTTTCTTCTAGTTTTGTCAGGTGGAAGGAATTCTGCTGAGGCTTATCGAATTGTTGTGTTCATGTCAGGGAGGAGAGTGAACAGACGTGAATTTACATGTGGAAATGGTAAGGCACCGCGAGACGCTGATCGTGCGTTTAAGCGGAGAGCTGGATCACCATACGGCCGACGACGTCCGTATGCGAATGGATGAGGAGATTGCGCGGGGGGATTGCCGCCATCTAGTGCTTAGCTTGAAGTCCTTGGATTTTATGGACAGCTCGGGTCTGGGCGTCATTCTCGGAAGATACAAGCTGATTAAGCATAAGGGCGGAAAAATGGTGCTGTGTGACGTAAACCGCTCGGTATACCGGCTGTTCGAAATGTCGGGTCTCTTCAAGATCATGAGCATTTTCGAGAATGAGAGCGATGCGCTCTCTGAATTGGAGGTCGCATTATGAACCAGTCCGCCAGCAATTTCATGTCGCTGCAATTTGCCGCAAGATCGGAGAATGAATCCTTTGCCAGAGTGACGGTTGCCGCATTTGTATCGCAGCTCGATCCCACCATGGATGAAATTACGGATCTGAAGACCGTCGTGTCCGAAGCCGTAACGAACTGCATTATTCACGGATATGACAACGATCCCGAAGGAATCGTCACGATTTCAGCTCAGATTGAAGGGGATACCGTTACTTTGGTGATAGAAGACAAAGGACGGGGAATCGAAGACGTTGAGCTTGCAAAGCAGCCACTCTATACCTCTAAGCCGGAGCTGGAGCGTTCGGGGATGGGCTTTACGATCATGGAGAATTTCATGGATGAGTTTGACGTTGTCAGCGAAATGGGCGGAGGCACGTCCATTCGGATGAAGAAGAGGATTGTATCCAAGAAAGCTTTATATAATTAGGGGTTGGATCTATGGATGCGGATGTGAAGCAAACCTCAAGAGAGTTTTTGGATGATGCCGAAGTGAAGCGGTTAATTGCTCTGAGCCAATCCGGGGACCATAGTGCACGGGATCGGCTGGTGAACTGCAACATTCGGCTCGTCTGGTCGGTAGTGCAGCGGTTTATGAATCGGGGGTATGAGCCCGAGGACCTGTTCCAAATCGGCTGTATCGGCTTGCTGAAATCAGTGGATAAGTTCGATCTCAGTTATGACGTCAAATTTTCCACGTACGCCGTTCCGATGATTATCGGAGAAATCCAGCGGTTTCTGCGCGATGACGGGACGCTTAAGGTCAGCCGCTCGCTGAAGGAGATGGCGAACAAGGTTCGCAAGAAGAAGGATGAGTTATCCAAAGTACTGAATCGCCTGCCCACGGTTAAGGAAGTAGCGGACGAGCTCGGCTTGACGCCGGAGGATGTCGTATTTGCCCAGGAAGCCAACAAACCGCCGACCTCGATTCATGAGACGGTGTTTGAGAACGATGGCGATCCGATCACACTGATGGATCAAATCGCTGATGAGTCCCAGGAGCGATGGTTCGACAAGCTGGCGCTTCACGAGGCGATACATGGCTTGTCCGACCGGGAGCGGCTGATTGTATATTTGCGTTATTTCCGCGATCAGACCCAGTCTGAGGTAGCAACCCGGTTAGGGATTTCCCAAGTGCAGGTATCGAGGCTGGAGAAAAAAATCCTGCAGAACATTCGCGACCAAATTGCCCAATAACACAGCAGGGTTAGGTTGGCAAGTACAGCAGTTGCACTAAACGGCTTTCGGTTAAATACCGAAAGCCGTATTTTATATTCAAGGCGGGTGCAGGTGTTTTGCTGGGTTGCGAGTAAATCAGCCTCCCGCTTGGCATACTATGGACAACAATTCGTCCTGGAAAGAGGTGTTAGGATGAAACAGGGAACAGCTACGATATATTTGCAGCTGCGCAAGCATGTCAAGCTTCCGCTCGGCCAGGATGTGCGGCTTCGGGATGTTGCGCGCGTTCTAGCTGACCCGAACATTGAGCCGAGACTCCTGGACATTGTCCTTAAGCAGCCGCGCGGGGAGGACGGCAATCTTGTTCTGATCGATATGCTGCAGATTATATCGCGCCTCCAAGAGCGTATTCCGGATATACAAATAGAGTATATGGGCGAGCCTCAGGTATTGGTGGAGATGGTCGGCAAGGAAAAAAGGCCGCTGCTGGTTCTGTTTCTTGCCGTTTGGCTGCTTCTATTCTTCGGATCGGCGCTGACGATTATGAACTTCCATGCGGATGTCAGCATGCAGGCGGTACAGGTACGGATCGTGGAAATGATTACGGGAGAGCGGGATGAACATCCGCACTTGTTCCAGGGAGCCTATTCCCTTGGCATCGGCTTCGGGATGGTGTTGTTCTTCAATCATTTGTTCAAGAAAAAGTGGAATGAAGAGCCTACTCCCCTCGAAGTGGAAATGTATCTATATCAAGAAAACCTCGATCAATTCGTCATTACCGAGGAATACAAGAAGATGCATAAAGCGGCAGGACGGGGGGAGAAGGACCCTTGATTTCACCCTGGTCAGCGGCGGTGCTTGTCTTTCTTGGGTTGGCCGGAGGCATTGCGGTGGGAGGAGGTGTCATTGCTCTTTTTATCGTGCTAGACGTCATTCCGAGACTTGCCCAAGTGACCCGGACGTATGACAAAGTACATTGGTATGAAGGAGCCATGGTCAGCGGAGCGTTCATCGGAACCGTAGCCGATTTCTATCAGTGGCATATACATGGCCCTTGGCTGATTAGCGGCTTTGTCGGTTTGTTGAATGGCATTTTCGTCGGTCTGCTCGCGGCAGCCTTGACCGAGGTGCTTAACGTCCTGCCGATTCTCGCCAAGAGGCTGCGGATGCAGCATTATTTGCTGGGGCTGCTGCTGGCGATGGTATTCGGCAAAGTAGCCGGTTCTTTATTTGAATTTTTTGTTTATACACCTTAGGACAGCAAGGCTGAATTGATGCGAGTCTAATGGAAGGAGGTAAAGGATATGACGGATCGGGAGCATAACGAATATTCACAGGAGCAGCCGGATTTTATTCCATATCCGGAGGAACACTCCGCCGAGGAGAAGGACGTTGTTGACAGGGAGAAGGGGCAGGGGGACGAGAACGAAGAGCTGCGGAATCAGAAGGTGGAGAATGAGCGTTCCGATACGATCGAGGAATCGGTCGTTTACTGGCAGAAGAGCGGCAGGATTAGCGAGGATCTAGATACGACGAAAAAAACGCTGGAGGAGGTCGTCGGACTCGGCAAGAGCTTTGATATTGATTTTCGCGAAATGACCTTCGGGGAGACGCGAACAGGGTTGTTCTTCATCAGCGGCTTTGCGAAGGAGGATATTTTACAGGAAATTCTGAAACGCTTGACATATTTGTCGCCCGATAATGTATCTTCCGGGGCGCTGCATGCTTTTTTTGACCTTTATATCCCGCATATCCAGGTAAAAAAAATCAATAAGCTGAGCGATGTCATTACGATGGTGCTCAGCGGAATGAGCGCCTTGTTCATTAATGGGGAGCAGGAAGCGTTAGTGATGGATACCCGGTCGTACCCGGTACGGAATCCGGAAGAGCCATCGCTCGAACGCGTTGTGAGAGGGGCGAGGGACGGATTTACCGAAACTCTGCTCACGAACATTACGCTTGTCCGCCGGCGGCTTCGCGATCCTGGCCTCACCTTTGAATTGCATAAGGTGGGGCGCAGAACGCAAACCGATGTATGCATCGCTTATATCGATGATATCGTTGATAAAACGCAGGTCGATTCCGTACGCGAGAAGATCACATCCATTGATATCGACGGCATTCCGCTAGCGGAAAAACAATTGGAAGAAGCGATCGTGCGCAAGGGCTGGAATCCCTATCCGCTAGTGCGCTACTCGGAGCGTCCGGATGTCGTTGCTTCGCACATTCTGGAGGGAAGGGTTGCGATATTTAGCGATACGTCGCCGAGTGTCATTATTTTTCCGACGACGTTTTTTGATTTGTGCCAGCATGCGGAGGAGAACAGGCAGACGGCATTTATGGGCTCCTATTTACGCTGGGTGCGGTTTGCCGGTATATTCGCTTCGTTGTTTTTACTCCCACTTTGGCTCCTCATGGTGATTCATCCCGAGCTTAAGCCAGCTGCGCTATCGTTTATTGGCCCACAGACCCAGGCTAAAATCCCGCTGATCGCCCAGTTTCTTCTGATTGAATTCGGCGTAGATCTGCTTCGGATGGCTGCGGTACATACGCCGACTCCGCTTGCTTCGGCGATGGGTCTGATCGCGGCAATACTCATTGGAGATATTGCTGTGAAAACAGGTTTGTTCGTCAACGAGGTCGTGCTGTATATGGCTGTTGCAGCCATTGGAATGTTTGCCACGCCGAGCTATGAGCTGGGGCTTGCCAACCGGGTGATTCGGCTGGGTTTGCTTATCGCTGTTGCGATTTTCGGCGGTCCAGGGTTTGTCGTTGGCGTGACGGCTTATATCGTTTGGCTGACGCTGCGCCGGTCCTATAATTCCTCCTATCTGTGGCCGTTTATTCCGTTTAATGCAAAGGCAATGGCCGCCATTTTGTTCCGCTTGCCGGTCATGACCTCCAAGCAAAGGCCATCCTTCAACAAGACAAGGGACCGCACTCGCATGCCGCGTAATGAGTAGCAGATCAGGTTGTCCGTAAAAAAATACAAATGATATTCACAAAAATCCATTTTTCAGTTCACCTAATGTTTGCTATACTGGTGTAAAAGTTGAAAGTGGAGAGTGCTAAATGTATTTACACGGTACTAGTAAAATTAATGCCAAAGGGCATCTCGAAATCGGCGGCTGTGATACCGTCGAACTGAAGCAGCAGTATGGTACTCCGCTATATATCGTTGATGAAGCACTTGTACGGCAAAGATGCCGCGAATATATGGATGCTTTCAAGCAATCCGGCCTGTCTTTCCAGGTAGCTTATGCGAGCAAGGCTTTCTGCGTGATGGCGATGTGCAGAGTTGTGGAGGAAGAGGGCCTGTCCTTGGACGTCGTTTCGGAAGGGGAGCTGTATACGGCACTGCAAGCCGGGTTCCCGGCGGAGCGGATTCACTTCCATGGCAACAACAAAACGTTGGATGAGCTGGAATTGGCCATTAGCGCGGGCATTGGCTGCTTCGTTGTGGACAATTTCACGGAGCTGCATATGCTGCAAGCAATCGCTGCTGAGAAGGGCGTCGCTGTGAACGTGCTCCTGCGCGTGACTCCTGGTGTGGAAGCACATACGCATGAATTCATTTCAACAGGCCAGACCGACTCGAAATTTGGCTTCGATATTGGGAACGGCTCGGCGAAAGAGGCGGTAGAGCTTGCCTCCGGCAGCCTGAATCTGCGTTTGCTTGGCCTGCATTCTCATATCGGTTCGCAAATTTTTGAAGTGGAGGGCTTCGAGCTTGCCGTAGAGCGCGTTGCTCAATTTGCGGCGGACGTCAAGGAGACGCTTGGCGTCGTGTTCAAGGTCATCAATCTGGGTGGAGGCTTTGGAATCCGTTACACCGAGGAGGATCAGCCGCTGCATGTATCTCAGTATGTCAAAGCGATTACAGATGCGGTGAAGAAGCACTTCGCATTAGTCTATGCGCAAATTCCAGAAATTTGGGTAGAGCCGGGCCGCAGCATTATCGGCGATGCCGGTACAACGTTGTATACGATCGGCTCGACGAAGGACATTCCCGGCGTGCGCAAATATGTTGCTGTTGACGGCGGGATGACGGATAACCCGCGTCCAGCGTTGTACGACTCCAAATACGAGGCCATGCTGGCGAACCGGGGCAATGATGACAACGAAGAGACGGTGTCGATTGCCGGCAAATGCTGTGAGAGCGGGGATATGCTCATTTGGGATCTGGAGCTGCCTAAGGCTAACCAGGGAGATCTGCTTGCTGTATCCTGCACAGGAGCGTATAACTACGCCATGGCCAGCAATTATAACCGTATTCGGCGTCCGGCGGTCATCTTCGTCCAGGATGGGGTTAGCGACGTTGTCGTTAAGCGCGAGACGCTGGAGGATATCATCTCGTGCGATGTCATTCCCGAGCGTATTTCCAAGCAGCCTTCGTTTAAATAAGGCTTAATCGTTCCGCCGCCAAAATTGGCGGCGGATTTTTTTGCTCATAACCCGATTTCATAGTAAACTGTAAGAGGTTTGTCTTACTGAGAATAAAGAAGGAAGTGATCCGATATGAAAAAAGGCAAGATCGTACTGGAAAAAGGCGGAGAGGTAGAAATTCAATTTTTGCCGGAAGAAGCGCCGGGCACTGTAGCAAACTTCGAGAAGCTGGCTAACTCCGGCTTCTATAACGGACTAACGTTCCACCGTGTTATCCCTGGTTTCGTGGCCCAAGGCGGCTGCCCAACTGGAAACGGCACAGGCGGACCTGGCTACACCATCAAATGCGAGACGGCTACGAATACGACGAAGCACGAGCGTGGCGTGCTGTCTATGGCGCATGCGGGCAAAGATACGGGCGGAAGCCAGTTCTTTATCGTTTATGAGCCACAGCCGCATTTAAACGGGGTACACACGGTGTTCGGAAAAGTGACCTCCGGCATGGAGTTTGTGGACGAAATCCGTCCTGGCGACAAAATGAAGGAAGTTACCGTTTGGGACGAAGCTTAATTAAAGCGAAGCTTGAAGAAGAATGGCATCGATCGGGAGATCGCTGTCATTTTTTTATTGAGGATGAACATAGTTGAAATAGCCAATAGGAAAGAGAGAACACAGGATAGGATGATCCTGGTTCTCTCTGAAGTTAAGAGTTAACAGGCAGGTTTGGATTACTTTCGAGCGTCGGCGGCTTCGTCTTTAACCTCTTCGCGGAAGCCTTCGATACTGTGCAAACGGCGTTCATTTTTAGCCTCGATTTGGGCCTTCTCTTCGCCGCTGATTTCGTCGGCATGCTCGCTTAAATAATCCTGTCCTTCACGGAAATTTTCAATGGTATCCTGGATGGCATCCTGTAATTTCTCCACATTATCGGAACGATCGTCCGGCTTGGCCACAATAATTACCTCCTTGTCAGCATGTTGTATGTAATTTTCCCGCCGACAAACGCTTTTATGCAAAGTGGCCGCTTGGTTTATTTCTCTGCAAGTACTCCCGGTCATAATAGCTTTTTCTCATCTGCGGTTATGTTCGAATCTTTCGTCGTAATAAAGGTCCTGCCAGCTAAACCGTGAATGTCCTCGTTTCATCTACTCACCTCACTGTTCCTTTTTTATGTTACCAAAATGGTATTATCACATAGTTAGCTCACGACAAATTTTAAGATTCCTTCTTAGCTAGAAAAGTACGCCGGGAAGCAGGAATATTATTAATTTTATTAGATATAAACAAGATTCTCTGTTATTTCATATTGTGTTCTCAGCTCCATCATGTTTTAATGTTAAGTAATCTCTTGTTACCAATTAGGTAATAATAGCATGAAATTTATGAATAATCAAACAAATGTTCTTATTATACCTTAAATTTACTAAAAATTAATTCACTAGTATTTTTTCTTATGTTTCAGGTGCTAATTTTGCATACCTATTGAAAATAATAGCTTGAAATTGAGTATTGCTAGAGATATTCTGTTCATCAAATAGATTGCTACCTAGTACCTACTACTAACGAATTAATGCAACCGTTTAGTTTGACAGTATTTTGCGCAAACGTAACCGGTTAAAAATAAAAAAAGTAAAAATTGATTGAAGTGGGAGGAGGACTCTTATGTATAGCTGTATCCATTGCGGTAGCGTCTACTTGAGAAAAGAGGATGCGGAAAAATGCGTTGATCAGGAGGTTGAGACGCCGCTTATTGAAGTGGGGAAACTATTAATAGATCACTCTTATGACCGGGAAACAGTCATCCGGTGCTTCAGTATCAAGAAAGCGGGGCATGAAATTTCCTATCAATTTGAGTGGCTTGAACCAGAAGGAAATGAGTGGAAATACGTATTTACTGTAAACAGCAATCGCTGCTTGAAGGATCATTTTTCAGAGCAAATATGATTGCAAGTTCAAATGAACAATAGGGTTGTGCAAGGTGTCCATGCAGATTAGCGCCTTGCTTTTTATTTTTTTTGGTGGTAACATCTTTACGAAGCCATTAATCAACACATTTAAGACAATAAAATATTTCCAACGTTAACTTCGGGGCAGGGTGAAATTCCCTACCGACGGTGATGACTGCTTGAAGACTCGATAGAATGAGTTTGAAGCTAGTACAAGTCCGTGACCCGCTTGCGCTACATAAGAAGCTTGCGGCTGAGCCGGTGAGATTCCGGGACCGACAGTATAGTCTGGATGGGAGAAGGAGACGCAGGATATATGACGTATCGACTACGAGTATATCTAATATAATCAAAGCATATTCTTTAAGTTCCAATTTTCACAATGACATGTTCATTCATGAGAATCATGTCATGTTGGAAACCGGGATACTTAAAGAGTTGGTTGAGCGACGACGGCTTGGGCTGCTTTTTGATGATTGGCCCCTATGTTCCGTTATGTTTTCGCATACCCAACTTTGTGTGCTTTCATTTTGCGTACATTTGCTCTCATGCCCCATCGGATTCCGGTGGGGCTTATTTGTTTGCTGCCGATGTTGCTTGAAGCAGGGTGGAGGTGAAACATATTTTGGAGATCATTAATGATGAGTACTATATGAGGCTAGCCCTGGACATGGCGGGCCGGTCTCAGGGACAAACCGGCATCAACCCGGTGGTTGGGTCCGTTATTGTAAAGGATGGAGCTGTCATCGGTCTTGGCAGTCACTTGAAGCGGGGAACTCCGCATGCGGAAGTTCATGCGCTGAATATGGCCGGCGAGGCGGCAGAAGGCAGCACGGTTTACGTGACGCTAGAGCCGTGCAGCCATCACGGGGCAACGCCTCCATGCAGCGAAGGCCTGGTCAAGGCCGGGGTAAGCCGCGTAGTTGTTGCTTGCGAAGACCCAAATCCACAAGTGGCCGGTAAAGGTATAGAGCTGCTGCGGCGAAACGGAATCGAGGTGGAGGTCGGTGTCCTGCGGGATGAGGCGATAAAGCTAAACCGGAAATTCATCAAATTCATTACGACCGGGATGCCGTATGTCACGATTAAGACCGCCAGTACGCTGGACGGGAAAATCGCTTCTAAAAACGGTGACAGCAAATGGATTTCAAACGCTGCATCAAGGGAGCGCGTACACACGATGCGCCATCGCCATCATGGGATTATGGTCGGTGTGGATACGGTGATCGCTGATGATCCTTCTTTAACGACGAGGCTATCGGTACCTGGCATTTCGCCGGCGAGAATCGTTGTCGACTCGACTCTTCGTATACCTGATGAAGCCAAGGTGCTCAGCGATAACGCCGTACAGACGATTGTGCTGACGACGGAGAAGGCTTCTGAAGCCAGGCGGGCACAGTTAACCGAGCGGGGAATCCAGGTTATTGTTAGCGGCAAAGGGCCGCAGGTCGATCTTCGTTCCGGATTGCGCAGGCTTGGCGAACTCGGCATTTCTTCGCTGCTTGTCGAAGGGGGAGGACGTCTTAACGGATCACTGCTTAATGGCAAACTGGTTGATGAGGTGGTTTTATTCATGGCGCCAAAAATCATCGGCGGTCTGAATGCGCCAGGCACCTTTGTGTTTGATGGCTTCGAACTTATGAAGGATGCGGTTGTCTTAAACGATATAACCGTGGAGCAGATCGGCGATAATGTTTGCATTTCGGGATATCCCGCTTGGAATGAATAGAGAATTTCAGAAGTTAATGGAAGGAGGGGGCTGAGTTGTTTACCGGGCTAGTGGAGGAAGTAGGCGCCATCAAATCGGTTCAAAGCAAGGGCGAGGCGATGGTCATCAGCATATTTGCAAACACGGTGACCCAAGGGATGAAGCTGGGGGACAGCGTCGCTGTCAACGGGGTGTGCCTGACGGCCACGCATTTTGACCGTTCATCCTTTTCGGTAGACGTTATGCCGCAAACGTACCGCCATACGAACCTGAGCCAGCTCAGATCGGGCAGCAAAGTAAACCTGGAACGAGCTATGGCTGCAAACGGCCGTTTTGGCGGACATATCGTTCAGGGGCACGTAGACGGAGTAGGAACGATCACGGGAGTGAAGCAGGATCAGAATGCGGTCGTCTTCGAAATTTCCCCTGCGAAGAAATCCCTGTTTAAATACATTATTCCTAAAGGCTCCATTACGGTCGATGGAATAAGCCTTACAGTCGTCCGCGCGGGAGGGCCTATCTTCAGCGTATCGATCATTCCCCATACTTTGGCAGAAACCGTTCTGGCGCATAAACGCCAGGGGGATACCGTTAATCTGGAATGCGATATCCTTGGCAAATATGTTGAGCATTTGCTCGCGTTCGGGAAAAAGAATTACGAGGATGAGCCGTCCGAGACCGAAGACTCCTCAATAGGCATCGATATGCCGTTTCTGATGAAGAACGGGTTCGCATAAGTCATATTGCTTCAATTAATCGTGCAGCTATAGGAGGGACCTATTATGAGTGATATTCAATTGGACCGGGTGGAGGAGGCCATTTACGAGCTCATGCGCGGCAAAGTCATTATCGTTGTCGATGATGAGGACCGGGAGAATGAAGGGGATTTCGTGGCTCTTGCCGAGAAGGCGACGCCTGAGGTCATCAACTTCATGATTACCGAAGGGCGCGGGCTCGTCTGTCTGCCGATTACTTCGGAGCGGGCGGAAGAGCTTGATTTAAAACCGATGGTTGCGCAAAATACGGACTATCATGGTACGGCTTTTACCGTATCGATCGACCATGTCGACACAACAACCGGCATATCGGCCTATGAACGTTCGCTTACGGTGAAGGCGATCATGGATCCCAGCGCGAAGCCTTCCGACTTCCGCAGACCAGGGCATATGTTCCCGTTGATCGCGAAGAAGGGCGGTGTTCTGCGGCGTGCAGGGCATACGGAAGCGGCGGTCGATCTAGCGCGGATGTGCGGTTCATATCCAGCCGGCGTCATCTGCGAAGTGATTAAGGAAGACGGAACGATGGCGCGCTTGCCGGATCTTGTGCAGATTGCCAAGCAGTTCGACTTGAAGCTGATCAGCGTCAAGGATTTGATTCATTACCGCAACGAGAAGGAGAAGCTCGTTACTCGGGAGGTGGAGGTACGCATGCCGACCGACTACGGTGAGTTCCGCGCGATCGCGTATACGAACGATGTAGACGCCAAGGAGCATGTCGCTCTCGTCAAAGGGGAAATCAGCAGCGAGGAGCCTGTGCTGGTGCGGGTCCATTCCGAGTGTCTGACCGGAGACGTGTTCCATTCCCACCGCTGCGATTGCGGGCCGCAATTCGAGGCAGCACTAAGGCAAATCGAAGAGGAAGGCAGCGGTGTCCTGCTATACATGCGCCAGGAAGGACGGGGCATTGGGCTGGTCAACAAGCTCAAGGCTTACAAGCTGCAGGAGCAAGGACTGGATACGGTTGATGCCAACCTGAAGCTCGGCTTCCCGGCTGACCTGCGAGATTACGGCATCGGCGCGCAGATTCTGAAGGATCTTGGCGTCCGTCAGATCCGGCTGCTAACCAACAATCCTCGTAAAATTACCGGACTTGAGGGCTACGGTCTGCAAGTCGTGGAACGTGTCCCTATCCAAATGAAGGAAAATGAGGACAACAGCAATTATTTGCATACGAAGCAGAAGAAACTGGGGCATTTGCTTCATTTTGACGACATCGAGCAGAACGAAACATCGGGCAATTAGACCATCATATAAATTGGAGGAATTGATTTATGGCACAAGTATTTGAAGGACATCTTGTCTCGGAAGGTTTGAAATATGGGATCGTCGTTGGCCGCTTTAACGAGTTTATAACGAGCAAGCTGCTTGGCGGTGCGCTGGACGCATTGAAACGTCATGGTGTAAAAGATGAGGAGGTAAACGTAGCCTGGGTTCCCGGAGCATTCGAGATTCCGTTTGCCGCACAAAAGATGGCCGAAAGCGGCAAATACGATGCCGTCATTACGCTAGGTACGGTCATCCGTGGATCAACGTCTCATTATGATTATGTATGCAACGAAGTCGCTAAGGGCGTAGCCGCGATCGGATTGAAAACAGGTGTTCCGACGATCTTCGGTGTAGTGACTACGGAGAATATCGAGCAGGCCATCGAGCGCGCAGGCACGAAGGCAGGCAACAAAGGCTGGGATGCTGCAATGGCTGCAATCGAAATGGCCAACTTGACGAATTTGCTAAAATAGTGCTTATTTAATGTAGTACCCTAAATTAGGGTACTGCATTTTTTATTCACTTTGCGTTCAATAAGGAAAGCAATAAGGAAAGCCTTTTGAACTGCCTCTAACGGGTGGAGGATGTCCATTGACGACAGTAACTTATAAACTGGATACCTTTGAGGGTCCGCTGGACCTGCTGCTTCATCTTATCGATAAGGCAGAGGTCGATATATATCAAATATCAGTCAGTGAAATTACCGATCAATATCTGGAATACCTGGATAACATGCAGGAGCTCGAGCTGGAAATCACGAGCGAGTTTCTCGTTATGGCAGCTACCCTGCTATCGATCAAGAGCAAGCAGCTGCTTCCTAAGCCGCCTGTGATCGAATTCGATGACGATTTCGATTATTTGATGGAGGATGAGGAGGATCCGCGGGACGAGCTGATCCGCAAGCTGATCGAATATCGCAAATACAAGGGGATTGCCGAGCATCTGCACGAGCGGGAATGGGAGCGAAGCCTGATCTTTACGAAGGAGGCCGAGGATTTATCGCCCTTCATGCCGGAAGTGCATGACAATCCCGTAAAAGGGCTGCATGCTGCCGACTTGATCGCTTCGTTTCAGAAGGCGCTGCGCCGCGCCGTGAAACGCAGCTCGGTCGCCCGAATTCACCGGGACGAAATTTCGGTCAAGGATCGGATCCGCGACGTAATCGCTGCGCTGGAGAGTACGGGCAGAGGCGGAAGGCTGCTGTTTTCCAAGCTGCTGCATCCGGAGATGTACCGTCATGAAATCGTGGTCACCTTTCTGGCGATATTGGAGCTGATGAAGATGAAGCAGATCGTATGTTACCAAAACAAACTTTTTGATGACATTGTGATGGAGTGGAGAGGGGAAGTAAAGGCAGATGAATTATCGGGACTTGAAATCGATTATTGAAGGATTGCTGTTCCTGGCCGGAGAGGAGGGCCTCAGCGTAAAGCAGATTGCCGAAGTCACAGAACAGCGCCAGGACATCATCACCGATGCTCTATTGGACATGAAGTCATCCTTTGAGCGGGAGGGGAGGGGACTGCAAATCGTCCAGCTCGCGGGTAATTATCAGCTGGCCACGCTCCCGGAGCATGCAGCCTATTTCGAAAGGCTGGCCTATTCGCCGACCCGCTCGTCCTTGTCCCAGGCTGCGTTGGAGACTTTATCCATCATTGCGTACCGCCAGCCGATAACCCGGATCGAGGTGGAGGAGATTCGCGGCGTCAAGTCGGAACGGGCTATTCATACGCTGGTGAACAAAGACTTGATTCAGGAGGTCGGGCGTGCCGAGGCCATCGGACGGCCAATTTTGTACGGCACGACAGCTGCCTTTTTGGATTATTTTGGCCTAGGCAGCCTGCAGGATTTGCCCGACCTGAACGAGTTTGAAAGTGCGGAGAATTTGGAGGAAGAGACCCAGCTGCTTTTCCAGAAGCTGGAGGAGCAGCAGCTTACGTTTGATGACGTTAATGAGGAGTAGCACAGCCTGCAGCGCATGATTTCCTTTTTACGGAGCCATACTATTTCAAGATCGTCATTTGAATGGTATGGAGGGCTTTCCTGTGTGGATTTGGCTCGGAGTCATCCTGATCCTTTTGCTCGCATGCATTGCTTTGGTCCTCATTTTATTATCTCCGATCAAGTTTCGCTTGGTTGCCCGCAAAGTAAACTGGAACGAAACCGTTCGTATAGAAGTAGTTACGCTTTACGGGTTAACTCGGCTTCGCTATGAAATTCCGTACATCATTTTTAAAAATATGAAGGACGGCTTCAAGGTGGAGCAGAAACATACAAGCAATCTTGAAAAGGGAGAAGCGGATAGCAGTGCGCAGGACATCAATAAAGACAAAGTTCGTTTTTGGGCAGATCAATTTCATGATTTGCTGCGGGCGACAAGAGGGCTAAAGCAATGGATGGCAAGCACGCTAAGGTATGTTACTTTTGACAAGCTGGACTGGTCCACGAATGTTGCTTTGTCCAATGCGGCTCATACCGCAACTTTATCGGGAGTGCTATGGGGCTTGAAAACGACGTTAATCGGGTGGTTATCCTGCTACATACGCTTAAAGCAAAGGCCCAGGCTGTTCGTTGTGCCCGTCTTTGATCAGCCGCCGCAATTTGTCACCGAATTTGAATGCAGCGGCAAAATTCGCTTAGGGCGAGCGCTATACGCCGGATTCGTACTTATTGTTCGTGTGCTAAAGGTAAAAGGCGGATTCAAAAAATGGCTGAGCTTCACCGTCAAAGGAAATTAAGGGAGTTCGCGGTCTTAGGGCCTGCGGGCTCCTTTTGATTTTGTCACGCATATTACGGCCATGTGCTGTGCACACTGTAGAAGTGAAGGTAGTTCTTATTACTTAGGTTGAAGAGGAGGATTAATCATGTCAGATCATCCGATCCAAGGGCTGATGCAAACGGCCATGGAAAATATCAAAGATATGGTGGATGTAAACACAATTGTCGGCGAACCCGTGGAAACGCCGGACGGCAGCGTTATATTGCCGATTAGCCGCGTTGGTTTCGGCTTTGCTGCCGGCGGGAGCGACTATAATACAGATGAGATCCATGAGGCGTCTGCGCACGATAAACAACTGCCTTTTGGCGGAGGCAGCGGCGGAGGCGTGTCGATCAATCCGATCGCTTTTCTCGTTGTCGGGAAGCAGGGCGTGAACATCGTTCCGCTGGATAATCAAACCCATCTGTTTGAGAAAATGATCGATGCCGTTCCATACGTCATGGACAAAATCCAATCGATGTTTCCGAACAACGGCGCGGGAACAACTCCGTCAGCTTCGATTCAGGGGATCCCCGTTCCCGACCATAATACAGGAAATACGTACAGCTAAACAGGCTTGCCAGTCGAAGAGGCTGATCGATCCTTTCCGCCGATTTTCGGGAGGGGTCTTTTTTTGCCGGGAACGGTGGACATACTCCCCTCTTTTCCCGCATATAGTGTACAAGTATTAGCGCTAGAATACCGGAGGAGTCGCATAATGACAATACGCTTGATATTTCGTTACAGCATGGCAGCCATGATGGCTGTATCGTTGCTCATCCCCGTAAACGCAGCAGCATCAAATAAAGCGCCACGTCCGCCGGGAACTCATGCACAGGCGGCATCCCTGATCGACGTGAAGTCGGGACGCATTCTTTACAGCCACAAAGGCGATGTGGAAATGCCAGTGGCCAGCTTGACCAAGATCATGACAGCTATTGTTGCGATCGAGCACGGCAAATTGGATGATGTGGTGACTGTCACTAAAAATGCCTATCGCAAGGAAGGCTCCTCCATCTATCTGGAGCTTGGAGAAGAGATGACGCTGGAAAACTTGCTCTATGGCCTGATGCTTCGCTCAGGGAATGATGCGGCGACAGCGATCGCCGAGCATGTCGGCGGGTCGGAGGAAGGGTTCGTCCATTTAATGAACGAAAAGGTGAAAATGCTGGGGCTCAAGCATACTCAATTCCAGAATCCGCATGGCCTAGATGCGAAGGGGCATTATTCCTCGGCTAACGATTTGGCCGTTATAACCGCTTACAGCCTGCAGAATCCTGTATTTAAGGAAATCGTTAAAACGCGAAGCAAGCGAGCCCCCAACCCGAATAATCCCTGGGATTACAAATGGGATAATAAAAATAAAATGCTGCGATTCTATGAGGGAGCTGACGGGGTTAAGACAGGCTATACCAAAACCGCCCGCCGCTGCCTGGTCAGCTCCGCAAGCCGGGCAGGCCAGCAGCTGGCTGTCGTCACACTTAACGATGGAGACGACTGGAACGATCACCAGAAACTGCTCGATTATGGTTTTGCCAATTATCCGCTGAAGAAAATCATTGAAGCGGGACAGCCTGTAGAGAACGGCCTAGTAACGGGTACCGGGTTCAGCTATGCCCTTGCCAGCGGGGAACTGGAACGCGTTGAGCGCAGGCTGTTTCTCCAGAGCGCGCGGGCCAAAGACTTCGGATACAGCGGAAAAATAAAAATCTCGCTGGATGGCCATGAAATCGGACAGGTTCCTGTCTATGAGCAGGGCAGCTTCATACCCTCGCCAGACCCGGCGGGGGGGAACCTGACATCCAAGGCGGCGTTTGCTGGCGGAGGCTGGGGAAATTCATTTGCGGCAGTGATCAAATTACTGCTGCTCGTAGATTAGCATTTTACCCTGTAGGAGAGGGGATGAAATAATGGTTAATAAAATCTGGCTAGGGCTTATCATCATCGGCTTTGCTTTTGCGGCGGTGAAAGGGGATATCAATCTCGTCACCCAGGCGGCATTTGAGGGAGCCGCAACAGGCGTCACGGTTTGCTTTGGATTGATCAGTGTGCTCGTATTCTGGATGGGAATGATGCGGATGGCAGAGGATGCGGGACTCGTCAAAGCCATTTCCAAGCTGCTTGGGCCGGTCGTTACATATTTGTTTCCGGATGTTCCAAAGAACCACCCTGCGATGGGATATATTCTTTCGAATATGAGCGCGAACCTTCTGGGGCTGGGAAATGCTGCGACGCCGATGGGCATTAAAGCGATGCAGGAGCTGCAGGAGCTTAATCCGGACAAGGAAACGGCATCGGCAGCGATGTGTACGCTCCTCGCGCTGAATACTGCGAGCATTACCTTAATCCCAACGACTTTGATTGCCATCCGGCTCAACTTCGGCTCCGCCAACGCGGCGGATATCGTCGGCTCGACCTTGCTGGCGACGGCCATAGCGACCGCGGCGGCGATTGCAGCAGACCGCTGGTATCGGCACCGCACTTTCCGCCGCACGCCGAATCCGCCTGCGCCCGCTTCCGCAATAACGATGAAGAGGTGATCGTCCTTGCTGGATTGGATTAATATTATTTCGGCGTGGGCCGTTCCCATGATGATTGCATTTATTCCGTTATATGCATTTATGAAAAAGGTTCCGGTGTACGAATCTTTTGTGGACGGAGCCAAGGATGGCTTCTCCACAGCGATTGGGATTATCCCCCACTTAGTAGGGATGATGGTGGCCATTAGCGTCTTTCGCGCATCTGGCGCGCTCGAATTTTTTACAGGCTGGATGGGTCCGCTCCTTAAAATGCTGCATGTGCCGCCCGAAGTAATGCCTTTAGGAATACTCCGCCCCTTGACGGGAACCGGCTCCCTGGCCTTCACCACCGACCTGATCAAGACGTACGGGCCAGATTCCATGATCGGCCGGATCGCCTCTACAGTACAGGGAAGCACCGACACGACTCTCTACGTGCTGACCGTATACTTTGGGGCCATCGGCATCCGCAACGGACGCTATGCCTTAAAGGTCGGGCTCTTCTCGGATGCCGTAGGTTTTGTGGCCGCGATTGCAGTATGCTTGCTGATATTCGGTTGACAAGCCGTTTCGACTGTTGAACAACAGTTCGGACGGCTCTTTATTTTTGCCGGATAACCCGTGCTATTGTGATTTTTCTTTCATATAGGTATCATGTTTATGAGGTGACTAGAGATAATGGAAAGATTACAGAAAATATTGGCCGCTGCCGGTGTGGCATCGCGCCGCAAATGCGAGGAATTGATTACGAGCGGCCAGGTGCAGGTGAACGGCGAAACGGTTACAGCACTTGGAACGAAGGCTGACCCGGCTGTGGATGTCATTACCGTAAACGGGAAAACGATAGGGGCAGAGAAGAAAATCTATATCATGTTCAACAAACCCAAAGGTGTGATCACGAGTGCTTCCGACCCGCAGGGAAGAAAAATCGTCACCGACTACTTGAAAGGCATTACCGAGCGGCTGTATCCTGTAGGCCGTCTGGATTATGATACGGAGGGGCTGCTGCTGCTGACCAACGACGGCGACTTTGCCCATTTGCTGACGCATCCGAAACACCATGTGCCCAAAACCTACCTGGCTACCGTCAAAGGAGTACCGCACGGTACGGAGCTGGAGAAGCTGAAGGACGGCGTCATGCTGGAGGATGGGATGACAGCGCCGGCCGAGGTGGAGTACTACGACGTGGATCCCGACGGCAAGCAAGCGGTCATCAGCATTACGATTCACGAGGGCCGCAATCGTCAAGTGCGCCGGATGTTCGAGGCGATCCAGCACCCGGTTACGAAGCTGAAGCGAATTTCCTTCGGAGGTCTTTACCTTGATAATTTGAAAAGAGGGCTGTACCGTCATTTGAGCAAGGAAGAGGTCGAAGAGCTGTTCAAGCAAGCGCGAAGCGCAGGTAAGCCGAGAAAACGATAGAAGGTCACATAAAGTTCAAATTTAACCTAGCGGCATCTATGACACTTTTCGTTATAATGTTCATAGGATATTCACCTTTTGTCCATATAGTATGAGCTTTGTCATAGAAGGAGTGCTGATAATGGGTAAGGCAAGGCGTCCGGTACAAATTATCATATTGACGCTTATCGTCATATTGGGAGGTTATGCGATAGGCACGGCTGTGTTTGGAGGCGAGAAGGGGATTCCTCAAGCTGGCGATAAACCTCCTGCCTTCAATTTGCGCGGTCTAGACGGACAGGTACATAATCTGGAGAAATACCAGGGCAAGGCGCTGGTCATTAACTTCTGGGCGACCTGGTGTAAGTACTGCGTGAACGAAATGCCGGCCTTGCAGACGCAATGGGAGAAATGGAAGGATCAGGACGTCGTTATCCTGGGGATTAATACCGGAGAAGACGATTTGACTGTGGCCAATTTTGTGAAGCAAACTGGAGTCGATTTTCCAATCTTGTTCGATAAGAAGAATGAAATCGTCAGAAAATATGGGGTTGTGCCGATGCCGACTACCTTTTTCGTGAATAAGCGAGGCAAAATTATCTCCATCCATCAGGGCGAGCTGAATTTGAAGACGCTTAACCAACAAATCGCCACGCTCGTTGCGTCCAATTGATGAATAGGAGGACCTGACATTGATTAAAAATACGAAATGCGAATGCGGGCATCAGAATCCGGTCGGCACGGTGCTCTGCGAAGCATGCGGCAAACCTCAATACGAAGAAGCGGACCATAGCTCCAGCGAATTGCTGGAGATGCGCTACGATGGGGTAGCCCGCCGCTCACAGCGGGCCAATCCTAATTTCATCGATAAAATCTGGAATTT
Organism: Paenibacillus woosongensis; assembly: GCF_030122845.1. NCBI lineage: Bacteria > Bacillati > Bacillota > Bacilli > Caryophanales > Paenibacillaceae > Paenibacillus > Paenibacillus woosongensis. The sequence goes on along the minus strand of NZ_CP126084.1, from coordinate 3,205,716 downwards.
CTTCTCCTCGGTTAAAGTAGCGGTGTACCTGATCAGCATTACATTGGTTGCAGCAATGCTTGGCACCGTATTTACCCAGGAGACCATGTTTGTTAAAAATTTCGACCCTTCCACGTACTATAAACAGAAGTATGGAACCATCGGTGAAATTTACTATATGCTCGGACTATCCGACACGTACAATTCCTGGTGGTTCATTCTGCTGCTTGTCATGATTGGCGCATCGCTTGTGATTTGCAGTTTGGACAGGGTATTGCCGCTCTATCGAGCGCTGTCCAAGCAGAAAATCCGCAAGCACATGCAGTTCTTGACCCGTCAAAGGGTGGTCTATCAGGGACCCGTTTCTGGCCGTGGAGAGGAATGGGTGAACCGGGCCATCGCTCCGCTGAAGAAGAAGGGTTACCGGGTTCATACCGACGGCGGGGCTTTGCTGGCGGAGAAGCAGCGTTTCAGCCGCTGGGGCCCGTACGTCATTCATATCGGCCTGATTGTTTTCCTGCTCGCCGTGTTGTTCCGCGGGCTGCCCGGCCTTCATTTGGACGAGCACTATTGGTTTCCCGAAGGAGAAATCACGCAGATTCCCGATACGAACTATTATTTGAAAAATGAGAAATTTACCGTGGAATATTATACTGAGGATGAGATGTCCGATGAATTCAAACAGAAGGGGAAAATCGTTCCAAAGCTGTTCGAGACGAAAGCTGTGCTGTACCAGTGCGTCGCCAGCTGTAATGACCCTTTGAAAGAACCCGAGCTTGTAGAGGTCGACCGGCACAACATCCGTGTCAATGATCCTTTGAGCTACAAAGGACTTCAAGCCTATCAATTCGACTTCGAGGAGGTTACGACGCTGCGTTATGTCCAGCCGACACTAGTGGATCAGGAGACGGGGGAAGTGTATGGTAAGTTTATGCTCCGTATGAACGACCCCGAGACGGAATATGACGTAGGACCTTATCATTTGAAGCTAAAAGACAAGTATTTGGATTTCGGCCTGGACGAGAATAATAAACCGATTACGAAATCGGGCGAGCCGAATGCGCCAGCCTTCTTGTTTACGATCACCGGACCGGGTCTGCCCGAGGATGGAGGACAATTCATCTACTTTCCGTTCCTTCAGCAGCAGGAGCTTTTCGGTCAGGATAAGCTGAATGAAGCGCTGGGAGGCATTAACCACAAGCTGAGATTCGATATGATAGCAATGGAGGACGTTGACTTCATTCATTTCACAAGTTTTTTGAATATCCGCATCGACCGCGCCATGCCTTTTGTATGGACCGGACTCGGAATCGTCATGGTGGGGCTCATTATGGGCTTCTATTGGCAGCATCGCAGAATTTGGCTGCGCATCGATGACGGCATCCTGACCTTGGGCGGGCATACGACCAAGAATTGGTTTGGAATGAGGCGTGAAGTGTCATCGTTCCTGGAAACGATGGGAATTGAAGTGGATGAGAAGTCTTTGGATAACGGAGGAAACCGGTCATGAATATATTGGATATCAGTAAACAGGCATTTGTCATTGCTTTTTTACTTTATTGTGTGGCATTTTGTTTTTATGTGGTGACGATCACGGGAAAAACGTGGAAAAATCGTGATCCGCAGGTGCATGAGCGCAAATGGGGAAAAATTTCGTTTATTACTTCCACGCTTGGACTTATCACTCATTTGGTGTACGTAGCAACGAGATGGGCTTGGTCAGGACATATTCCGGTCAGCAACATGTATGAATTCATGTCCTTCCTGTCCCTAATGATCATCATGGCATTTACGGTACTGTATTTGATTTACCGCAAAGCCCTGCTTGGTTTGTTCGCGACACCGCTGGGGATCGTCGTCATGGCGTATGCGGCAGTGTTTCCGAAGGACGTGCAGCCTTTGATCCCGTCCTTGCGCTCGATCTGGTTGTATATTCACGTCACGTTGGCCGCGGCCGGGGAATCCTTTTTTGCAATCGCTTGTGCCGCAGGCCTGATGTATCTTTTGCGTACCGTCGATTTCAAGGGGACCGACAAATCGGCGCGTCGCCAGAAGCTATGGCTTGAATTTACGTTTTATTCTATTATTATAGTAGTGGGATTTATCGTGTCGGTTTTTGCTTTCCGTGCCGCCGGGTACGAAGCCGTGTTTATGCCTAAACCTACGGAAACCGAGCAGTCTAGAACAGTTGAAATGGTATACAACTTGCCGCCGATCGTGGCGCCCCATAACAGCCAATTGGTTAGCGCCGATTCTTTCCTTGGCATGAGCAAGCCGTGGATGGAGGTTCCGTCCTGGTTCAAAGGAGAGAGCTCAGGGCGCAAAACCAATACGCTTGTATGGGCGTTCATTACCGGGACGGTCCTATACGGTTTGTTAAGGCTTATTATCCGCAAGCCGATTAGCGAAGCGGTGTCACCGGCCGTAAAAGGCTTAGACGCTGATCTTCTCGATGAAATCAGTTACCGTTCGATTGCCATCGGATTTCCGGTGTTTACGCTAGGCGCGCTCGTCTTTGCGATGATCTGGGCTCAGCAGGCCTGGGGCAGATTCTGGGGGTGGGACCCTAAAGAAGTATGGGCGCTCATTACCTGGTTATTCTATAGCGTGTATCTCCATCTTCGGTTATCCCGGGGATTCTATGGCCGCAAAGCCTCGTGGCTTGCCGTATTAGGATTTCTGGTTGTCATGTTCACGCTCGTAGGCGTTAATCTGATCATCGCCGGTTTGCATTCTTACGCGGGTACGGACTAATGATATAATGTAACCATTTACTAGTGCTTAAGCGAATGGGAAGATGATGAAGGGGTTGTTGTTCATGTCAGATCAAGAAAACCGCATTCTCGTAGTGGACGATGAGGAACGTATTCGCCGTCTGCTCAAAATGTATTTGGAAAAAGAGGGTTATGAAATTGATGAAGCGGAAGATGGTGAGACCGCTCTCAAAAAAGCAACCTCCAATGATTACGGCTTGATCCTTCTCGACGTAATGCTTCCGGGAATTGACGGAGTCGAGGTGTGCAGCCGTTTGCGGCAGATCAAGTCGACGCCGGTGCTGATGCTCACGGCCAAAGGGGAAGAAATCAACCGGGTACAGGGATTTGAAGTTGGGGCAGACGATTATGTTGTCAAGCCGTTCAGTCCCCGTGAAGTCATATATCGGGTCAAAGCGATTATGCGGCGCGCATCGGCTACAGCTTATTTGACCAAAGAGAGCGGTACGAGCAACAATATCGTATTCCCTCATCTTGTCATTGAGCACGATGCTCATCGGGTAACCGCAAGCGGGCAAGAGGTTAGCCTTACGCCGAAGGAGTACGAGCTCCTCCATTATTTGGCCACTTCGCCCGACAAAGTATTTTCCCGTGAGGAGCTGCTGAAGGACGTATGGAATTACGAGTTCTTCGGCGATCTGCGGACCGTGGACACCCATGTGAAACGGTTGCGCGAGAAGCTGAATAAGGTATCGCCGGAGTCGGCAGCCATGATTACTACCGTCTGGGGCGTTGGTTATAAGCTGGAGGTTGCGAAATAAGTGAGCTTCTGGAGAACGCTTGTAGGCAAGCTGTGGATAACGATCATCGGTTTAGTGGCTTTTGTGCTCATGAGCATGGGATTGTTTCTGCTGCCATATATCGATACGAATTTCACCGATCCCGCAGCAGTCAAGAAGCTGTTTGTCATCGTTTCCATCATCGGCTTCTCGCTGACGACGTTTTTTGCCTTATTCCTCTTCACGAAGATTACGCAGCCGATGCAGCAGCTGATCAGCGCTGCCGATGCGATTCGCAAGGGAAAATACGATACGAGACTATCGTTGCAAACAAGCGATGAGATCGGTGAGTTGGCTAACACCTTTAATCATATGGCTGAGGAGCTGGAGAATACGATCCGCAGCTTGAACCATGAGAAGGAACATCTGTCCAGCGTTTTAAGAAGCATGAATGATGCCGTGATTACGATAGATTGGGGGGGAGCGGTCATTCTGACGAATCCCCCGGGTGACCAGCTCCTCCAATTGTGGGGCGATTTGCCGGATGATGAGCATGAAGCTCTTCAATTTAACGTACATGGCGAACGGGCGATCGAGATTCCGAAACCACTCCTGCCGATGTTCCGGAAGGTGCTGGATCAGGAAGGGGATCAAAGCGCCAATATTCACGTCAAGCAAAGCGTGTGGTCCGTGCATATGGCGCCGCTTTCCTCGGATGGCGAAATTAGAGGCGCGGTAGCGGTTTTGCGCGATGTGACCGAAGAAGTGCGTTTGGAGAAGATGCGCCGGGATTTCGTGGCCAATGTATCGCATGAAATCCGGACACCGCTGTCGATGATGCAGGGTTACAGCGAAGCGCTTCTCGATGGAATGGCCGCTTCTCCAGAAGAGAGCCAGGAGCTCGTGCAGGTTATCCACGACGAGTCTCTACGCATGGGACGTCTGGTCCGTGACCTACTCGACCTGGCCCGGATGGAAGCGGGACATACCGATATCGCGATGCACCGGGTTGACGTCAAGGAGATCATTGAACGCGTATATCGCAAGTTTGCGGTACGGGCCAAAGAGCACCATGTTCAACTGGAGCTGGATTTGGGGATCGGACCGATGATTGCAGAAGCAGCCAATGAAGACCGCTTGGAGCAGGTTCTCACGAACCTGCTGGACAATGCCTTCAGGCATACGCCGGAGGGACGGAGTGTTTATATTGCTGCGGACGCCAGGGAAGGCAAGCAAGGACGTGAGCTGCACATCTCCATTCGAGACGAAGGCACCGGGATACCGACGGAGGATTTGCCTTTCGTATTTGAGAGGTTCTATAAAGCGGATAAAGCCCGGGTTCGGGGAACGGCTGCCGGAACGGGACTTGGTCTTGCTATCGTAAAAAATATCATCGATGCCCATCACGGCTCGATTCAGGTGAACAGCAGCATAGGGAAAGGGGCGCATTTCCAGATCACCCTTCCTGTCGAAAAGGTACAATAATCGTAAAACATCCTTACCTCGTAAGGATGTTTTTGTTGAAAAATTTCTGATCTCGAAGATAAATCTTGTTCATCGTGGAACAAAAGGAGAGGGGCTTCAGACGGGGGAATACCACGTCTGAAGCCCCTTGCTTAATTTGCAGGTTAATTATGATTTAAATTCGATTTGCAGAGCGGTGTTCAGCTCTTGCAGGCTCACTAATTCATCAAGCACTTCTTTGGAAACCGTCTTGTCCACGGTCAGCACCATAATCGCCTCGCCACCAATAATTTTACGTCCAACTTGCATCGAAGCGATATTTACATCATTTTTGCCGAGTAGAGTGCCTACGCTTCCGACAATGCCGGGCTTATCATTATGAGAGATAAAGATCAAGTTGCCTTCCGGAGCGATATCGACCGGGAACTTATCGATCCGTACGATCCGCGCGCCATATTCTTTCAGCAAAGTGCCCGCGATGCGGCGATCTTTGCCGTCTTCTGTTTTCAGCGTAACGCTGATGCGGTTCGTAAAGCCTTTACTAGCCGAGGATTGCGATACAACTACGTCAATGTCGCGTACCTTGGCCAGATGCACCGAATTGACGATATTCACATCGTTGCCGAAATGGCGGGACAATACCCCCTTGATGATGTAGCGCGTAAGTGGTTGAGTATCTACCTCTGCTAAATCGCCGGCGTATTCAACATGAATTTCATGTACAGCCTGGTTGTTCAACTGGGCAGCAAATGCACCGATTTTCTCGCCAAGCTCGAAAAATGGCTGCAGCTTGTTCATCACGCTTGCCGCGACTGGAGGCATGTTCACCGCGTTCTTGAACGGTTCGTTGCGCAAAATGTGCAGCACTTGCTCCGATACGTCGATCGCTACGTTTTCTTGAGCCTCTACCGTTGATGCGCCCAAATGAGGAGTAACGATGATTTTCGGATTGTTCAGGAATGGATGATCCGCTGCCGGCGGCTCCTGCTCGAATACGTCGAAGGCTGCACCGGCAACGATGCCTTGATCGATCGCTTCGACCAATGCTTGCTCATCGACTACACCGCCGCGGGCGCAGTTAATGATGCGCATGCCTTTTTTCATCACCTCGAACTGCGGGCGGGAAATCATGTGCTTCGTTTCGGGTGTGAGCGGTGTATGAACCGTGATAAAGTCAGCGTTCCGCACGATTTCGTCGACGGTAGCCAGCTTCACGCCCAGTTTCTCGGCGCGTTCCTCTGTCATGAACGGATCGAATCCGAGGATATCCATGCCAAATGCCTTAGCGCGTTTCGCGACTTCGCTGCCGATACGGCCCATGCCAAGTACGCCCAGCTTCTTGTTGCGCAGCTCCACGCCGAGGAACTTGCGATCCCAGGTTCCTTGGATCGTCTTAGCGTAAGCTTGCGGAATATGGCGGGCAAGAGCCATCATCATCGCAAAAGCGTGCTCGCATGTCGTAATTGTGTTGCCGTCCGGGGCGTTGATCACGATGATACCGCGTTTGGTCGCTGCATCCAGGTTAATGTTATCGACACCGACGCCTGCGCGGCCGATCACTTTCAGATTGGTTCCGGCTTCCATAATCTTCTCGGTGACTTTCGTTTGGCTGCGTACGAGCAGAGCGTCGTAGTCCGGAATGATTTGGATGAGCTCATCCTCCGAAAGTCCCGTCTTTTTCTCTACTACAACGTCGCTTGCGTCCATCAACTGCTGGATTCCGAGGTCGCTGATGGGATCTGATACTAGTACTTTGAACATGATTTCTTTTCCTCCTAAAAGTTTTGTATATAGCATTGCTTCTTCGGAAAGTCTTCGATACAAAACTTTCTTCGGAAGCATTCGCTTAAATTAGGAAACACTATATCTAGGTGCCGTTCCAATGCGTTAGAGGAGCGAAAGGATCGAGGTTCAAACTATTTGCTAAATGCTGCAAGCAGGTTGCCAGCAAGCATAAAAAAACTCTCAATCCGCACACTACTTCCGTAGTAAGGGACGAGAGTTGTTCGTGGTACCACCCTAATTCGCTGCTCCTCGCAGATACAGCCTCAGTTGTCATGATGACATGTTGATAACGGAGTTCCTCCGATTGCGCCTACTCCTATCGTTCAGCACAATTACTCAGGATCGCTAGAGTTCCCATTCCGCTACCGGTTTGCAGCACCACCGGCTCTCTGTAAGCTTCGCGACAACTCGTTTCCTTCATCGTGTTTAACAAATGCAATTTTTCATAATGTATCATGACCTTAAGGAAAGTGTCAATACCGTAAATGATAGGGTCCGGGGTAGCCTTGAATAACCTTGGTAATTTGGTTATGATTTTAATGTTGTCGAATTGTATCAGACCCCGCCATACAGACAGCAGCTACTGTTCGGAGAAAAACGGCACCTCCGGAAGGAATTCCGTTGCATAATAGGCCGATTTCCACTTCAGGAACTCTTTTCCTTGAACAGCTTCGGTATCCGTAAGGACGTTGACGATGGAAGTTACCGAATTCAGCTTCATGGAGCCTGCTTTGCCGCTGTCGATCATCTGGTCGATTTTAGCCGTCATATCCTGCGGAAGATACGATACATAGAGGTTGCTGCTGACCATCAAGTCGCTGACAATTTTATTTTTAACCGCCAGTGGATAGGATGCCCATTCTTTGACGGTGGTATTTTCCTTGAATACTACGTCCGAAGGGATCGACTTGTTGCTTTTAGCGGCCCATTTCATCATGGACGTATAATATTTTTGCTGGGCTTTCAGTCCGTATTGTTCGGCATTATTCGTAAATTCGTCCTCAGCGAGCAATTTAGCAAGCTGTGCTCCGCTTTTGCTGCCGATTTCAATCCGGCTTGTGCTTTCATCAAAGAGCTTCAAACTTTTCAAAATATCACTTTGTGCATCTTGTAACAAGGGGGAGGACACCGTAATCGTCTGAGCTTGGATCTGCTCATATTGCTTGCGTGATGCATTGCGGATATCCTTCATGATGCCGATTGATTTTACCCTGGAATCGCTACTTCTCAGTTGGTCGACGAGCCCGAAATATTCATGTTTGAATTGCTCGTAAGGCTGGAACACAACGTAATAGTAGGCGACGAGGTCCTGCTGCTCGTAGGAAGCCGTCGTCTCAAATCCCGGTAGGTTCGTCAGATGGGCGTATTTCGCTTCAGCTTGCGTGATGCCCATTTTGAAGCCAAGGAAGAAAGTTCCGAAGGCCGCGACTAGCGTAAACAGAAACCCGAGCATGAACAATAATTCGAACCGGTAAGATTTTTTCTGCATAATCAAAAACGCTCCTCTTACAAGTATTTTTTAGTCCGAGAGCACTAAGAAAGATTATATGCCTGGTACTGGTTTGTGTATAGAACTATAATAAAGGACAGGATTTGACGAATACTATGAAAAAAGACAAGTTCGGCAAAATAAAAATTCAAAGAGTCGATCCGGGTCAACTTAATGAGCGCCTATTGCTGATTAATTTATACATTACACAAGGTCTTACTTTAATTATCGGAATCATCATCCTTTTTTTTCAGAAGCGAAGTGTGATTTCACTGCTCCAATTTCCGGAAAATTATCGATTTCTGCTATGGGGCTGTGGATTGGCCGCGGCGATGTTTGGCGTCGATTTCCTGTTGTCGAGGTTCGTGAAGGAGGAGAGCCTGGATGATGGGGGAATCAATGAGATGCTGTTTCGCAATCGTCCGGTGTGGCATATCGCAATCATATGCGTCATCGTGTCTATTTGCGAAGAACTGCTGTTTCGCGGGGCGATTCAGTACGGGCTCGGACCGTATTGGACGAGTATCATTTTTGCCTTGATCCATGTCCGTTACCTTAGACACTGGATTCCAACAGGATGGGTATTTCTTAGCAGCTATGCGCTGGGATACATTTATATACAGGCGGGTACGTTATGGGCTCCGATCGTGTGCCATTTTCTCATTGATTTCATATCGGGACTCGTCATTAAATTTCGGAGGGGAACATGAGTGAACGCTTGAGCAGGATGGAGCGGTACGGTCAGCGCCGCCATCCGAAAGACAGACATCAACGATCCGGGGCGGCCCGGAAGCATCCAGAGCAACATAGATCGAGCGAGTCCACTTCCGGAGTTCCCGGAAGGAAGGCAGCTAGTCAAGGGAGGCTGCCTAAGGGAGCTCATGATTCGCTTAAGCGAAATCGGAGCATCAGCGATGGTGCGAATACTCGCGAAATGGCTAAATCCGGCCATTCAGGCGAGCATTATGCGATAAATTTGCTGCGTCCGGAGTCCGAAGGAGAGGACCAGTTTGAGTTATCCGCCCAGGAGCTTCCCTCCAGACGGGAGGTCTATCCTTCGCAGAGGGTGAAACTGACGAAGTATTTTGTGAACACTTTACTGTTCATCTTTGTGGCCGTAATGGTGGCCTTGTTCTGGTGGGGAATTAGTGAGTCGCCTTGGGGAAAGAGCCATGGCATGTAGCTTGAGGGATTTCAGCTAATCATAGCCATAATAAGCAGCAGAATAATCAATATTCCAACGGATGAATTAAATCAAGGGCATTCCCGGTCTGTTCAGACCTTAGGGAATGCCCTTTTTACCGTTAGATGACTGTTAGTCGCTGGATGTTCGTTACGCACCGCCTGGCGTTGGCGTTTCAGGCGCAGAGGAAATCGTCCGCGGATCCACGAAACTGTAGCCTGCTGCCTGAATTTTCATCAGCAGCTCGTCAAGTGCCTCTTCCGTCCAGGGAAGCTCGTGCATGAGGATATTGCTGCCGGGATGGAGCTGATCCATGACGTTTTGAATGACGCCTTCCGGCTTGTTCTTGAATTTGGCGTCCCAATCCAAGGAGCCGTTGGACCAGGTCATATAGATCATTTCATTATCCTTGACGATGCCGTGAAGTGTATCGTTTCCCGAGCCAAAAGGGGGACGGAAGAATCGCGGGCGTTCCCCGACGGTCTCCTCAACAATGCTTTGCACGTCCTCGATCTGCTTGCGAGCGCTATCCGCAGATTCCTTCTTCAAGTCGATGTGATCCCAGCTGTGATTACCGATAATTTGCCCGCGTTCATGGATGAGCTTCAGCAAATCCGGATTTTTTTTGACACGGTAGCCATTGACGAAAAATATCGCTTTAGCTTCGTATTTATCGAGGGTATCCAGGAGTCCTTCCAGCATTTCTTTCTCTTTCGGGCCGTCGTCAAAGGTCAGCAGAACGACCTTCTTCTCGGTGCCTTCCTCATTCGGAACTACATTATAGGCCTTATTGATGTGATACTTATATTCGGGCGAAGCCTCGGCATCAGAGCTGTCGGAATTTGCTTCCTCTGCTCCCGCGGAAGCATTGCTGCTGCCGTCCGCAGCGTCATCCACAGCTTCGCCATTAACCGGAATTCCGGGGGAATTCGTTTCGGTTGACGTGGTTTGGCCTGCATTGGCAGCGTCAGAATTGACAGATGGACGAACGGAGCCGCATGAGGCAAGAATGATGCAGCAGGCTGCGATGAGCAGAACCTTCTTGTTGAGCAAATGATTTCATCTCCCTTTTGTGTTTCTTCCTGTATTTATTGCGCATGAGTTTGAACCAAAGCGTGAACACTACAAATGATTTTAACACAATCAAGGAGGTTTTTAGGGTGAAATCTGTCTCATTCTTATGTGGTGCGTTAGTTGGGGCTGCAGCTGTGATTTGGTCGGCCAAAAGAAACGGAGGCAAGCTTACAGGCGGCAAAGGAATTATGAATTTGGCTGGAATGACCATGAATTCTGCAGGCAAAGGGAGCGAACATGGGCATTCGTCCGCAAGCGAGCATAAGCACGGCTCGTCCGGCATGGGCGAATCGAAGGTGCATCCCAGTTCCGCTGTATCCTCGCACGATGCGGGTCATTCGAAGGAATACAGTGTGAAGCAAATTACGGATTTCATCAAAGGAAATGCCGATGTCCGCCGCGAAGTGGAGCAGATTTTGAAAGAGACGAATTCGGTCATTCCCGGGCTCTAAAAATTGCCGATTTATGGATCATTTTCAGCTCCCTCGAGGTCGAGCAGAAAATGATTCTTTTTTTGTCTATTTTATTACGTGCATTTAAGTAAGATAAATGATAACATACTTACAAAGAACCATTTCCAGCACATATTACAGCAGGTTTCATAATCTGTTATAACAAGGCTTGGGGAGGAGGATCCTGTATGAAAATTGAAAGATTGGGCCAAGATAAGATACGGATTTTCCTCACGTTTGACGACCTTAGCGAACGCGGTATCCAGAAAGAGGACATGTGGCAGGAAATTCCCAAGGTTCATGACCTGTTCACGGAAATGATGGATCAGGCTTACAATGAAGTGGGATTTGACGCTACTGGCCCTTTGGCCGTTGAAGTTTTTGCGCTTCCTGCTCAAGGAATGGTCGTCATAGTGACGCGCGGCAAATTCGACCACCATCATGGGGTTGGGCCGCACTATGAGGATGATTTACCGGACGAAGTCTATGAGATGGAAGTAACGCTGGAGCAGAGTGATACGATTCTATATTCCTTTGATGATTTCGAAGTATTGATTGAAGCGGCTCACGTTCTGCGGCCTATGCTTACTGAAGCTGGCAGACTATTTAAATATAACGGGAAATGGGTTCTTCAATTAGAGCCAGAAGATTTGGAAGAAGGAAAGCATCCGGCAGTCATTGCGGTTCTCGCTGAGTTCGGCGAGGCGACCTCTGTTACTCCAGCGATGCTGGAGGAGTACGGAAACCAGGTCATGTCCGAGAATGCGATCGGAGTTATTTGCAGTAACTTCAAGCGTCAGGACTAAGCCATGGTGCGGTACGTGTTGTATCGGATCAACGAAAGCTTGAATATTTCGAAGGGTCGATGAGGGGGAATACCGTTGATTTTTTTCTCGATTGCGACCGCAGCGGTAGCCCCCGGAATCGCCTTGTTGACTTATTTTTACCTTAAGGACAAGTATGAAGCCGAACCGCTGCATATGGTCATTAAGGTTTTTTTACTTGGATTTATTATTATTCTCCCGGTTATGATACTGCAGAGCGGCTTGATGCTCTGGCTGGGTGAGGGCTCTCTGGTCAACGCTTTCGTCATTTCAGCAGGCGTTGAGGAATCGCTGAAATGGTTTGTACTGTTCCATATGATATATAACCATACAGAATTCGATGAGCCTTACGACGGGATTATATACGCTACAGCCATTTCGCTCGGCTTCGCCACGGTAGAGAATGTCATTTATTCCTTTGCCCAGCAAGCTACTGTCGGAACATTGCTTCTCCGGGCTTTGCTGCCTGTCTCCGGGCATGCCATGTTCGGCGTCATGATGGGTTATTACATGGGCCGGGCCAAATTCTCTACAGGCAAGGATAGCCGAAGATTTCTGGTCTATTCATTGCTAATGCCTCTGTTCTATCATGGTGTATATGACTGGATACTGGGTAATATTACGCATTACTGGATTTGGTATATTGTTCCTCTCATGGCATATCTATGGTATGGAGGCATCGGGAAAATGTACAGGGCCAACAAGAGATCCCCTTTCCGAAGACTGCTTGAGGATAGGGTTAACAATACCGAAAATAGGGCATCCTAATGACAGCTTATTCGCGGAAATCCATGTCGTGAAGCTGAAAGGGGTGCTTTTTTTAGTGCGTGTAAAAGTGAAAATCACTTGTAAAACATGCGGCGAACGATTCGTTCTGCGCGGCAAAAAGGAGCGCGGTCAGATCGAGACGGGGTTCAAGCAATGTCTATGCGATAACCGCCATGATTTCGTTATTGAAGAGGACATGCCTTGATGGGCAATGGGTAACAAATGGACAACAAGAACATTTTCAGCAGAGCTGTCAAAAGTGAATAATCTTCCTTCCTTCTAGTCAAACTAACTTCAGTTCGTTGAAGGAAGGAGTGTAGATGATATGTATAGACGTTTGAGTGCCATACTATTTCCGATCGCCACGGTTCTGTTAATCGGTGCTTTAATGTGGGGCTATCAGGAAAACCAAGAAAAGAACGCGATTCTCATCAAAGCGGAAAATCAGTATCAGCGCGCATTCCATAGTTTGTCGTTCCATGTCGACAAGCTTCACGGAGAGCTAGGGAATACGCTGGCCGTGCATAGCAACTCGACCGGATCGCAGCGCAAAGGTTTGGTGAACGTATGGAGGATCACGAGCGAAGCGCAGAATGAAATCAATCAGCTGCCATTGACCATGCTTCCTTTTAACAAAACGGAAGAGTTCCTGTCCAGAATTTCGAAATTTTCTTATCAGGCGGGAGTCCGCGATTTGGCCAAGCAGCCGTTGACCGACAGTGAAATGAAAAATTTGAAGGAGCTTTACAAGAGCTCTGAGCACATTTCCAAACAGCTGCAGGAAGTTCAGGACAAGGTCCTTTCCAAACGCCTTCGCTGGATGGACGTGGAGACTACGCTAGCCAATCCGAACAGTCAGCAGGACAATACGATTATCGATGGCTTCAAGACGGTAGACAAGCGAGTCGGGGAATACCCGGAGCTCGATTGGGGACCATCCGTGGCAAGCATTTATAACAAACGCTCCGTCAAGAAGCTCGGAGGGAAACCTGTTACCGTCAATGAAATCAAGACGAAAGCTGCCCAGTTCGCTGGAGTTCATTCACCGCATAATATCCAAGTTACCGAAAATGGAAAGGGAACGGAATGGGCTTCCTATACGGCCAAGGTTCAAGGAGGAAACAAGTCCGAATCCGTTACGCTCGATTTCACGCGTCAAGGCGGCCATCTGATCAATTACTGGAGCGACCGCCACATTGGACCTAAAGCGATCACTCACGAGCAGGCTAGAGAGTCGGCGGCTCATTTCCTGAAGAACAAGGGCTATCACGACTTAACGCCGGTGACTTACGATGAATACGACAATATCGGCAGCTTCACATTTGTCAAAAAAAATAAAGACGTGCTAATTTATCCGGAGAAAGTTTCGGTTCGGGTCGCTTTGGACAACGGGCATGTGATCGGCATGCAGGCAAGCGATTATGTTTATGAGCAGCAGGACGGGAAAGAGCGGAAACTCTCGACTCCGAAGCTAACGCTTGAGCAGGCCCGCAAGTATTTGAATCCCGAATATAAAGAGCAGTATCACCGGCTTGCGCTGATCGAAAACGATATGTCGGAGAAAGTGCTGACATACGAATTCGGCGGGGCAATCAATGGCTCGAAATATCGTATCTACCTTAATGCCGATAATGGCAATGAGGAAGTTGTCGAGCAAATCCGCGATGGGCACGCTAAGAAGACCTCCCGGTAAAATCAAAAAACGGACCTGATTGAAATGATCTGGTCCGTTTTTTATTGTCAGCGGAATATTTATTTGATCCATCCCGTGGTATAATCAAATGGTAATGATAACCTATAGTAAACAAGGTGGTGGAGGGACTTGTTTCCTAGTGTAAATGACCTGCTGTATATCCAGGTCGCATCGGCAGAAGGCAAAAATATGGATAAGGAATACAAGTCACGCATCGCCGATGTGGAAGACGATACGCTTCTGATCGAAGTTCCGATCGAAAGCGGCAGCGGACATATGAAGCGGCTGTATATGGGTGACGAGCTGTCAGTATATTTCCTGACCGATCAAGGAGTCAAAAATTATTTCAATACATACGTTCTTGGCTTCGCGGATGATGTCGTCCAACTGGTCAGAGTCAGGAAGCCGGAGCCTGAGACGATTACCAAGGTACAGCGGCGCCATTTCCTGCGGGTTGTATCCAAGCTGGACCTTGCGGTCAAGCTGAAGGACAACACCCGGTTCGTGGCATTGACGGAGGACGTGGGAGGCGGGGGCGTGTCTCTGATCGCTGATAGCCAATACCACTTGTCCGAAGGCGAGCAGTTGTATTGCTGGCTGCTGCTGTCCTATAAGAACGGAAGCATCGACCATGTACCCTTTGAAGCTGAAATCGTACGCACGAAGCAGCTCGAAACGGGGCGAACGAAGGCGATGCTGAAATTTGTCAGCATTTCCGATATGGAAAGGCAGAAGCTGATCCGGTATTGCTTCGAACGCCAATTCGATTTCAAGAACCGTTAAATTTCATTCTCGAAAGCCGCGGTGTCCAGGGGCTGTCAAGATTGGCATCGGCCTGCATTGGATATGATAATCATATCCATGCAAGCAGAGGTGAGTTCATTTGCAGAAAGACCACGAGGCCGAGGAATACACGGAGTTGTTTTTGACATTCAGCAGCGGGATGGAGGCTTTTTTGAAAAAGGCGGTCATCGTTGCCCTGGCCGGACTTTGCGCCTGTCAGATTATCCTTAGGGTTCCGGCTATTCGGGCTTATATTGCTTCAGCAGACCGTTATGAAGGCGTGGCGCTCGACCGCTCCGGGGAACGATAACAAAGAATCGCACAAAGACGGCTGGCGATTCCCGCCTTTTGCATCCGCCCACGTTGTGTGGTATAATTTTCACGTCGCAGGCAATGCCTGCTTTTTTATTGAGACCGTGTTTTGAGGAGGCGTCCGCGTTGGCTAGGACAACGTCATCACATAACGGCAAGATCAACATCGCGATCGACGGACCTGCCGGTGCGGGGAAGAGTACTATTGCCCGAATGGTTGCAAGCATGCTGTCATATGTCTATGTAGATACCGGTGCAATGTACCGGGCAGCTACCTGGTATTTGCAGAATCTTGGAATCGGGCCGGAAGAAGTCGATAAAGTGCTTCATTCGGTGCAAAACTTGGGTATAGAATTAATGCCGGGAGAAGACGGACAGAAGGTTCTCGTAGACGGTCAAGATGTGACCGCCGAAATCCGCTCTTTAACGGTGAGCTCTCAAGTGTCCCGGTACGCGCAAATCGAAGGGCTGCGAAACTGGCTCGTGTCTCTTCAGCGGCAAATGGCTCTGCGCAAAGGTGTCGTCATGGATGGACGCGATATCGGTACGACGGTGCTGCCGGATGCTGAAGTGAAGGTGTTCATGACGGCAACCGTAGAGGAGCGTGCCCGCCGCAGATTCAAGGAAATGCAGGATCAGCAAGGAATTACGTTGGAAATGATCGCCCGCGATATCGCAGAGCGGGACCGGCTGGACCAGGAGAGGGAAGTATCCCCGCTTCGGCAGGCTGAGGATGCCATTCTGCTGGATACGACGCATTTGACGCCTCGTGAAGTGGCAGAGCGCATCGTTTCATTTAGCCAATCTTATGGGAGAGAGAACAGAAATGATTTATAGCTTTTGCCGTGGTGCATTACTACTTATTTATAAAGCGCTATTCCGTTTGGAGGGGAAAGGGCTTGAGCATATCCCCAAGGAAGGCGGCGTGCTACTCTGTTCCAATCATATCAGCTTGCTGGATCCGCCGACGATCGGCATACTCCTGAAGCGGAAAGTACACTTCATGGCCAAGAAGGAATTGTTCGACATTTTCGGTTTTGGCTGGCTTATTACGCAGCTTGGTGCATTCCCGGTCAAGAGAGGCGGCGTGAGCAAGGAGTCGATCAAAACGGCATTAACCATTCTTCGTACGGGTAAAGTCATGGGGATTTTCCCGGAAGGCTCCCGCTCCGGCGGGATGGGCAAGAGGGGAGCGGCGACCTTCGCGCTTCGCAGTGATGCGGTCATTATTCCCGTAGCCATTGTGGGAAATTATAAGTTATTCAAGAAAATGAAAGTTGTTTACGGGGCTCCGATCGATATCTCGGAGTTCAAGGAAGGTTCTGATCCTGATGCCGCAGAGCGCGTGACGGAAATGATTATGTCCCGGATTGCGGAACTTAAGGCGCAGGGGTGACTGGATTGATCGCTGGACAAGAGTTTATATGCATGAAGGCAGGAGACTTTTGGAAAGCTATCAACATCAAGCTGTTTTGAACTTCGCTTCAAGCGGGTTTAAATAAATGGGTTGCTGAATTGAGGAGGGTATTGACATGTCGGAAGAAATTAAGAATCAAGAAGCTGTTGAGGCAGCGAACCAGGATGAACTGGATCAAATCGTATCCTTGAAAAAAGGGGACACCGTTAAAGGAACGATCGTCAAAATTGAGGACAACCAGGCTTATGTGAGCATTGGATATAAATATGACGGCGTTATTCCTATTCGTGAATTGTCCTCTGTTCATTTGGACAGCGCTTCGGATGCCGTTCAAGTAGGCCAAGAAGTAGAGACCAAAGTCGTTAGCATTGACGATGAGAAAGAGCGTCTTGTGCTATCCAAACGGGCGATCGACAGCGAGAATGCGTGGGAAGTGCTGCAGAAGCGCTTCGAAAGCCAAGAGACTTTTGAAGTAACCGTTGCCGATGTCGTTAAAGGCGGTATCGTGGCGGACGTTGGCGTTCGCGGATTCATTCCCGCATCGATGGTGGAGCGTCATTTCGTGGAAGATTTCAGCGATTACAAAGGTCGCACGCTTCGCGTTAAAGTGAAGGAAATCGATCCGGAGAACAACAAAGTGATCCTGTCGCAAAAAGATGTTCTCGATGAGGAATTCGAAGCAAATAAGCTCAAAGTCATGAGCGAGCTGCAAGAAGGCCAAGTCATCGAAGGGACGGTTCAGCGCCTGACTCAGTTCGGTGCATTCGTAGACGTAGGCGGCGTAGACGGACTTGTTCACGTATCCGAAATTGCTTGGAACCATGTTGACAAACCGTCGGATGTGCTTTCCGAAGGACAACAAGTGAAGGTTAAGGTTCTGAAGGTAGATCCTGAGAAAGGCAAAATCAGCCTGAGCATCAAGGCAGCAACGCCTGGCCCTTGGGATACTGCGGCAGAGCAATTCAAGTCGGGAGATATCGTTAGCGGTGAAGTGAAGCGTCTTGTTAGCTTCGGTGCTTTTGTCGAAATTGCGCCTGGCGTAGAAGGACTAGTTCATATTTCGCAAATTTCCCACAAACATATCGGTACACCACATGAGGTATTGAAAGAGGGACAGACGGTTCAAGTCAAAGTCTTGGATGTGAATACAGCCGAGCAGCGCATCAGCCTGAGCATCAAGGAGACGGAAGAGGCTCCAGCACCGGCACCGAAGAGCGAGAAGCCATCCAGAGGCAGCAGCGTAAGGAAAGAGGACTTGAACGACAACCCTAACGTTTCGCTGAATAATCAAGGCCTGAGCGTTACCCTTGGCGAGCGGTTTGGTGACAAATTGAGCAAGTGGAAATAGACGGGATTTAGCAGGCAGAAGGATCGGCGGCCCCCTAACACGGGTTCGCCGATTTTTATTTTTGTTTATGTATGGTTCAGGGGGAGTAAAGAAATAGCAGGCGGCTATAATAAAAACGTTTACTTTACCGGAAGATGGGCAAAACGTAACGCCTTAAAATAAGCAATGAAACGTTAGCCAATTAGTGCTTTTTTTGCTATGATGATAATCGTGAATCATGACTTAGTTAAGCATTTCGTTTAAATATAGGGACAAAAATTTAGGAGGTATCCGTATGGCAAGACCCGTTGTGGCTATCGTAGGAAGGCCGAATGTGGGCAAATCGACGATTTTTAACCGGATTATCGGCGATCGGCTCGCGATCGTGGAAGACAAGCCCGGTATTACCCGCGACCGTATATACGGCGTAGGCGAATGGAATGGCAAGCCGTTCAGCATCATCGACACGGGAGGCATTGAGCTCGGGGACGAGGAACCGATTTTGAAGTCGATTCGCATGCAGGCCGAGCTGGCGATTGAGGAAGCGGACGTCATTGTTTTCATGTGCGATGCCAAAGCCGGGGTAACGAGCTCGGACGAGGAAGTTGCCAATTTGCTGTACCGCTGCGGCAAGCCGGTTATCGTAGCCGTCAATAAGGTGGATAACATCGGCCGCTCCGATCACATTTATGAATTTTACAACTTGGGTTTTGGGGAGCCGATTGGCATTTCGGGCAGCCATGGGACAGGGATCGGCGATCTGCTGGATGCCATTGCCGAGAATTTACCAGAACTTACGGATGATGAATATGACGAGGATGTCATTCGCGTCGCTCTGATCGGCCGGCCGAACGTAGGCAAATCGTCCCTGATTAATGCAATACTCGGGGAAGAGCGGGTCATCGTCAGCGATATTGCCGGAACGACCCGCGATGCGATAGATACACCGTTCGAGAAGGATGGCCAGCGTTATGTGCTGATTGATACGGCAGGCATGCGCAAGCGCGGCAAGGTCTATGAGACGACGGAGAAATACAGCGTCATGCGGGCGATGAAAGCGATCGAGCGGGCCGACGTCGTTCTTGTATTGATCAATGGGGAAGAAGGCATCATCGAACAGGACAAGCATATTGCCGGTTATGCCTATGAGGCAGGCAAGGCTTCTGTTTTTGTCGTAAACAAATGGGATGTTGTTGAGAAGGACGACAAGACGATGCATCAATTCGAGCAGAAGATCCGTGATCATTTCCTGTTCATGACTTATGCACCTGTCGTTTTCCTGTCCGCGAAGACGAAGCAGCGTCTGCATAAGCTGCTGCCCGTCGTGCAGCATGTGGCGGATCAGCACGCGAAGAGGGTGCAGACGCACTTGCTGAACGATGTCGTATCCGATGCGATTGCGATCAATCCGCCGCCGACAGATAAGGGAAGAAGACTGCGGATCAACTATGTGACCCAGGTATCCGTCAAACCGCCAACAATCGTGGTGTTCGTCAATGATCCGGAGCTGATGCATTTTTCCTATGAGCGGTACTTGGAGAATAGGATCCGGGCGGCATTTGATTTTGAAGGTACTCCAATTCGGTTGTTCACACGCCGTAAGTCTGATGAAGGTTAGGAGAGGAAAAATGTGATTTTACCCGTGATTGCAGTAATTTTCAGTTATTTGTTGGGATCTGTCAGCTTCAGTGTCCTGCTGGCGAAATCCTTGAAAGGAATTGATATCCGTCAGCATGGAAGCGGCAATGCTGGAGCAACCAACACACTGAGAGTGCTCGGCAAGGGGCCGGCGATCATGGTGCTCGCTCTTGATGTGCTTAAAGGAATAGCTGCGGTCTGGATTGGCAGGTGGCTTGGCGGGGAGCATGTATCGGTACCTCTCTTATGCGGGCTCGCTGCCATTATCGGCCACAACTGGCCGGTCTATTTCCGGTTTCGCGGAGGAAAAGGGATTGCCACGACGATTGGCGTTATGGCTTCCTTGTTTTTCTTTCCGGCGCTTTACGCAGGAATAATCGCTATTTTATCGATCGTTTTTACGAGATACGTCTCTCTCGGTTCTTTGCTGTTTGTTCTGCTGACTCCATTATTTCTGGTGCTCACTGGAGAAACCGGTCCTTATTTATGGACGAGTCTGATTATTTGTGTCTTTGCATTTTGGAGACATCGCACGAATATCGTGAAATTGGTCCAAGGCAAAGAGAATAAACTTGGCTCCAAGGGAGGTAAACGAGTTGTCTGAGAAAGCGGCCGTATTAGTGGCAGGAAGCTGGGGAACGGCATTAGCCAGCGTCCTCGCCGATAAGATGGATGTGATGATCTGGACTCGTAGCGAGGCGCAAAGAGATGAAATTAACAAGAAGCACCGCAATGAAAAATATTTACCGGGCGTTGATCTATCGCACCGGATTGTCGCCACAAGCGACATGGGGGAGGCCGTCGCCGGAGCGAAGGCGGTCGTCATCGTCGCGCCATCCTCTGCGATGCGGGATGTAGCCCGGGCGCTGAAGCCCCACTGGAATGAGGATATGACCGTCGTCCATGCAACCAAGGGTTTTGAGACAGAGAGCTTAAAGCGGATGTCCGTCGTCATTGCCGAGGAGCTGGGCTGTGAGGAAGGGCGGATTGTAGTCCTGTCCGGTCCCAGTCATGCGGAGGAGGTCGTGAAGCGCTGCCCGACGACCGTCGTGGTCGCTTCGCTGGAGGAAAAGCAGGCACAGATAGCGCAGGATTTATTTATGAACACCTATTTTCGGGTGTATACGAATCGCGATATGCTGGGCGTGGAGCTGGCCGGTGCCCTGAAAAATATAATCGCCCTCGGGGCGGGCATGTCGGATGGGCTCGGTTACGGCGACAATGCCAAAGCCGCGCTGCTGACACGAGGATTAGCGGAAATTACCCGCATCGGAGTGGAAATGGGCGCGAACCCGCTTACTTTTGCCGGTCTGGCCGGAGTGGGAGACCTGGTTGTAACCGCAACCAGCCGCCACAGCCGGAATTGGCGCGCCGGCTACATGATTGGCGAAGGCAAATCGGTGGATACCGTGCTTGGCTCTATGGGGATGGTTGTTGAAGGCATTCGGACAACGAAGGCTGCCCGCACCATTTCAGAGAAATACCATGTACAGATGCCGATCGCACAGCAGTTATATCATGTGCTATTTGATGGAGTCGAGCCAAGGATCGCTGTGGAAGCCCTGATGGGACGCGATCGCAAGACCGAGATGGAGGTCATGTCCCTCGAAACCTGGGAGCAGTGGAACGCCTAACTTTAGGCCTGGGCACCCATAAGAAGCTGGCTCGTATCCTAACACCTTTTTCGTTTGCTTTTCATAAACTGTGGAAGAGCAATGCGAAGGGGGGAGAATATGAGCAAAATTTCCAAAGAAGCCCTGAACGCGATTAACAAGAAGTCAGGAAAGAATATTTCCGAGAGCTCCGTCAAAAAGCTGGCAAGTACAGTGAAGCCGTCTACTTTGCAGAGCGAAGCGGAGCTGCGGAGGCTGATTAAGCAGGTATCCGCGATGGCCAAGGTGCCTGTGACAGAAAGCACGATTTCGGAAATTATCGGAGCCGTGAAGAAAAGCGGCATGAATCCGAACAATATGGAAGCATTGATGAAATTAATGCTTAAGAAGTAAGAATACGGCGATTTGACGGAAAGGCACCGAAAGGTGCTTTTTCTATTTGTGTGTATAATTTTGGAGGAATCCTTTTGCGTGCTGCATAGCCTGTTCGTATTCAAAATGCTATAATATTCATCATATCGATTATGGGAAATGGGAGAGTTTAAGTTCATGGATGCAATGACGAAGATGTGGTTATCAATCGCAGCGATTCTCGTAATGGGCGTGTCCGTCTTTTTGGTCACTTTTGCCCGCACCAAAACAAAAGGCATCGTCAAAGGGATTTTGTCCTTGCTCGCTTTTATTGTGATGCTTACCGGTTTCCTGATGGGGCTTGTGTCGATCACGTAAGTGGGATGAAGCATTGCGGAAGGAATAAGACCAAGTATAACGGAGTCAAGGGAAGAGGTATGTAATGAGCATAGACATCGCAGAGGAGGGACAGGCCCCACTGATAGCTGCCTTGAAGAATTTAGGCAGCCGGCTGGATCAAGCTGATGCCGCCTGGCTGCTGGGCGGAAGCTGCGGCCTGTGGCTGCAGGGAGTGCCGCTGGAACGCTCCCCTCGTGACATTGACGTTTATTATGATAGAGCTGAGGCGAAGAAGCTGCATAACCGCTTAACGGATCTGGCGCTGGACGAGCCTGTGTGGGATGAGAGCGGCCGCTACTCCTCCATGCTAAGCCACTACCGTCTGGGGGCGCTGACGATGGAGCTGGTCGGTAGTTTTGAAATCAGAAACGGCAGCTCGATGTACCGTACGGAAGTAAGCGGCGTACTGACCGGATATGCAGAACAAATCATGCTAGAAGGCATGCCGATTCGGTTAATGCCTCTTGCCCATGAGCTGCTCTTCAATGTGCTGAGAGAACGTCCGGACCGTTATTGTGCAGTTGCCGAGGCGATCCGGAAGTCGCCGGAGCGGCATGTGGGTCTGCTGAAGCTGCTGCTTGACCGCAACGCATGGGAAGCAGAAACGGTATCTGCCGTAGCGGAATTGCTGGCAGCTCCCGAAATATACGAGGAATGGCTGCTAAAGGCTAGGCAACAGCAATAGGAGGAACTCCGAATGGACTATACGATCAGATTTATGCCTCAGGATAAGGCGGCAAAAGTCCGTCCAGGGACAACCGTCCTACAGGCCGCACGGAACGCCAGAGTTCATATCGCGACGCGCTGCGGCGGCAATGCGGCCTGCCTGATGTGCAAGGTGGAGGCGGATACAGGGCATAACTCTTCGTTAAGCCCGCCTACCGCTGCTGAGCAGCGCAAGCTGGGGCCGCTTCTAGAGCAGGGAATTCGGCTGGCCTGCCAGGCCAAAATCATCGGGGCTGCCGAGGTTCGGCTGCCGGAGGATCCCCTAAAGGCAGCGATCCGCAAGCAGCTGGAGCGCCAGCAAGAGGATGATCTGTGGTAAGGGTTAAAATAACGGATGATATTGCAAAGGATGAAGAGTTGTGAATAAGACTTATATGAGATACATCGCATGCATGATCATTGTTGCGGCGGGAATTACACTACTGTCAGGCTGTATGTATCCCGGGGCCAAGCGGCAGGAACAGAGCGTATCTTACCGGGAAAGCGTCGAGCGGATCCAAAGCGCAATTAACGCTTTCCAGCAGGATACGGGAATCCTGCCAATTATTACGGCGGGGGAAGAGGTGCCTCGCTACGAAAAATTCCGGATCAACCTGGATCAGCTGAACAAGCAGGGGTATATGGATCAAATCCCTGATACGGCTTTCGAGCAAGGAGGAAGCGCTTATTTTCTTGTCATCGATGAAGAGAGTAATCCGACGGTCAAAGTGATGGATTTGATCACGGTACAGAAGGTGAACGACGTTCAGAGGCTTGTCGATGAATACGAAAGATCTCATCCAGGGCAATGGCCGGTAACTCAAGAAGAGGAAACGTACCCGGGCCTGCATGAGGTGGATTTAAAGAAAATCCGCGGTGAGGGGCATGAGCTGCTTAGCGTCTATTCCAGACAGCCGCTCCCCTATTTGATCGATAAATCGGGACGGGTATACGTCGATTACGCCTGGGATATTATGCAGGCCATCGATAAATCCGGCACGGCGGCCAGCAGCGAGCAGGGAGATCTTAGGGTGCTGCTGACGGAGCAGTCTTATTTTGTTCCGGTAAAATCCCTGCCATATGCCTGGGTAGACGGTACTCCCGTGGCGCAAGCCGAAAATTAAATCAAGAGAGCGTTCTAAGCTCATTTGGATGCCTTCCTATGAATTCTTCATAGGGAGGCTTTTTTCGCATGTCATAGGAAGCGGGCACCGATCATACAATGTTATATGGCGGAAACCTTGGTGCCGCCCGGCGCGGCGGTATAGCAAAAAAAAGTAGGCGCGGACGGTATAATCCGTCATAATAGTGCATTTGCTACATATGATGATACTAGTCCAAACGAATGTACGAGTTGTTGCAAATAACGAAGCGGATGCTCTCAAAGCATTTTTCCTTCGGCGAATTTTGAGGAGGGGATATCATTGGTATTGGAGAAAGTGGACATTTACAAGGACATTGCCGAACGCACCGGGGGAGATATTTATCTCGGTGTGGTTGGAGCCGTCCGAACCGGAAAATCGACCTTTATTAAACGCTTCATGGAAACGGTCGTTCTGCCGAACATTTCCAGCGAAGCCGATCGGATCCGTGCAGTGGATGAACTTCCGCAAAGCGCAGCCGGCAAGACGATCATGACGACCGAGCCCAAATTCGTGCCAAATAATGCCGTGCAAATCAAAGTGGCAGAAGGGCTGGAAGTCAACGTCAGGCTTGTGGATTGCGTCGGCTACGCCGTCGAAGGGGCAAAAGGCTATGAGGATGAAAATGGGCCGCGCATGATTTCTACGCCGTGGTTCGAAGAGCCGATTCCGTTCCAGGAAGCGGCGGAGATCGGGACGCGCAAGGTCATCCAAGAGCATTCCACGCTTGGTGTCGTAGTGACGACAGACGGTACGATCGCCGACATTCCGCGCTACTCTTATGTAGAATCCGAAGAGCGCGTCATCGCTGAATTGAAGGAGGTCGGCAAGCCGTTCGTCCTCGTGATCAATTCCACGCGCCCGCTTAGCGAGGAAACGCAGCAGCTCCGCGGTGAGCTTGCCGAGAAGTATGATATTCCGGTCATCGCATTAAGCGCAGCGACAATGACGGAAGAGGACGTTACCGGAGTGCTTCGAGAAGTGCTGTACGAATTCCCTGTGCATGAGGTCAACGTGAATTTGCCGAGCTGGGTGATGGTGCTGAACGAGAACCACTGGCTGCGCAGCAATTACGAAAACTCGGTCCGCGATACGGTCAAGGACATCCGCCGTCTGCGCGACGTCGACCGGGTCGTCAGCAACTTTCTCGAATATGAATTTATCGACCGTGCCGGACTCAGCGGCCTGAATATGGGGCAGGGTGTAGCGGAAATCGATCTGTACGCGCCGGATGATCTGTATGATCGAATTCTGATGGAAGTCGTCGGTGTTGAAATCAGGGGCAAGGATCATCTGCTGCAGCTGATGCAGGAGTTCACGCATGCCAAGAAGGAATATGACCGCTTTGCGGAAGCACTGGAAATGGTCAAGACGACTGGGTACGGTATCGCTGCTCCATCTCTGGCCGAAATGGCGCTGGATGAACCGGAGCTTATCCGTCAAGGATCCAGGTTCGGGGTGCGCCTGAAAGCGACGGCGCCATCGATTCATATGATTCGGGTCGACGTTGAATCCGAGTTCGCGCCAATCATCGGAACGGAGAAGCAAAGTGAAGAGCTGGTACGCTATCTGATGCAGGACTTCGAGAATGACCCGATTAAAATATGGGAATCTGATATTTTTGGCCGCTCCTTGCACTCCATCGTCCGGGAAGGCATCCAGGGCAAGATCGCCATGATGCCGGACAACGCTCGCTACAAGCTTCAGGAGACGCTAGGCCGCATCATCAATGAAGGGTCCGGCGGACTGATCGCTATCATTTTATAGAAGCATAACCTTATCATCTCAACCGTGCACGAAGCTGATACAGCTGTGTGCGGTTTTTTATTTTTATTAAATAGTAAAAACCGATTTACATACTTGGAATTAAGATATATATTAATGTATAAAGATTTTTAAAGATACATACCTAGAGGGGGAGAAACCATGAAAAAAATTACATTTGGGCAAAAAACATGGACGACGGCGCTAATCCTGCTGCTCGTTCTCGTCGTCAGTGCGTGCGGCATCAAGAAGGAGCCCGCACCGGCTTCGGGGGCGGAATCTCAGCCAGCGGCAGAGCAGGGCAGCGGGGCGGCAGATGTGAGCGGCAAGGAGCTTGCGGGCAAGAAGGTAGCGCTGGTCATGGAATTCAATACGGGTACGTTCTCGCAGCAATATGTTCAGGGCGTAACGGAAGAAGTGAAGAAATTCGGCGGGGAGCTTACTACGTTCGTCGCGGAAAATGATAAGGCGAAAATGTCCTCGCTGCTCGAATCTGCGGTAAATCAAAATTTTGACATCATTTTGACAGATCACGGCGCAGCCGAGTTTTTGGAGCCTGGCATCAAGAAAGCGGTAGAAAAAGGAATCGCTGTAGTTGTATTTGATGCGATGGTAGAAGTACCTGGCGTAACCGTATTGTCCCAGGACGATCAGAGCATGGCTGCATTGTCGCTGGAGCAGCTGAAGCAGGATTCAGGCGGCAAGGGCAATATCGTCAAGGTTTGGGTGGCCGGATTTGCACCTATGGAACGCCGTGATATCGAATACCAGAAGTTTTTGGCGGACAACCCGGACATGAAGGAAATCGCCAGCTTCGGAACGGCGTCCAATCCGGCGCTCGACTCGCAAACCCAGATGGAAGCCGTTTTAAAAAGATATCCAAAGGGTGAAATTACAGCAGTATGGGCCGCTTGGGATGAGTTCGCCAAAGGGGCGGCCAGAGCGATTCAGCTTGCGGGCCGGGATGAAATCAAAGTATATGGCATCGATTTAAGCGACGAGGACTTGCAGATTATCCAGGATCCGGAGAGCCCGTGGGTCGCTTCCGCCGCGGTGGACCCGAAAGATATCGGCCGGGTACAGGTCAGATACGCTTACCAGAAGTTGCATGGCGATGAGACGGAGGATAACGTCGTTCTGAAGGCGGTGCTCGTCGCGCGGGATGCCCTGCCTGACCAGCAGGTGTCCACGGATGACCTGTCCGAGTATGTTGAGGGCTGGGGCGGCTCCAAGCAAGGTATTCAAGAGTGGATGAAAGAGTATGGCGTAGAGTAGGAGCTAGGGCTGTAAAATGCGAAAGGCGCGCCGGAGGGCGCGCTTTTTTGAATAAGGGAGTGCTGTTAGTTGGCGACATCGGCAATAAAAGAAACGGAAGAACAGTATGTGCTGCAGATGAAAGGGATTACAAAGTCGTTCGCTGGCATTTCGGCTCTTCGCGGCGTCGATTTCGGCTTAAGAGGCGGAGAGGTGCATGCGCTGCTCGGTGCGAACGGAGCAGGCAAGAGCACGTTGATGAAAATTTTGGCGGGGGCCTACGAGTACGATGAAGGGACAATGCTGCTGGACGGAGGGGTCGTGAAGCATAAATCGCCTGCAGATGCGAAGCGGCTCGGCATCCATTGCGTCTATCAGGAGGTAGACGCCAGTCTCGTTCCCCAACTTACGGTCGCGGAGAACGTTATGCTGGATGCGATTGGAGCCTCGGACGGCAAGGCGTGGATCAGTCCTAGGCGCCAGGCGCAAGAGGCGGAGCAAATACTGGCATCGCTTCAAGTAGATATTCCTGTCAAAAGAAAGGTTGCCGATTTAACTATTGCTGAAAAGCAGATGGTGCTGCTCGCACGGATTGTCAGGCAGGATGCGAAGGTCATTATTTTCGACGAGCCTACGGCTCCGCTTAGCGGCTCGGAGGCGGATACTTTTTTTCGCATATTAAGCGAGCTAAAACATCGGGGGACGGCATGCGTCTTTATAACTCACCGCTTGCCCGAGGTGATGGAGCATGCTGACTATGTCACGGTGATGCGGGACGGAACAAAGGTGCATTCCGGACCGGTCGGCGCTTTGAGCATGGAGGAGCTGGTTGCGCAAATGCTGGGGAAGAGCTTTGCGGAAGAGTTTCCCAAGGTTCCTGCCGAGATCGGCGACATCGTTCTAAGCGTTAACGGGCTGCGTCAGGGCCGCAAAGTCAAAGGCGTCGATCTGACGGTGCGCAGCGGGCAAATCGTGGCCGTCGTCGGCCTGGTTGGCGCCGGCAAGACGGAAATCGCCCGAATGCTTGCCGGGGCGGACCGTCCGGACGGCGGGGAGATTTGCATGGGGGGCCGCAGGATGCTGTTCAAGCAGCCGGCGGATGCCATTGCTGCAGGTATCGTCAGCGTGCCCGAAGAGCGTCGCAAGCAGGGAATCGTCATGGAGGAGTCTGTGGAGCGCAATATCAGCCTGCCTTTGCTCAATCGGATCAGCCGTTTCAGCTTCATTTCCGGCAGCCGGGAGCGGAGCCTTGCCGAGCGCACAATTTCCTCGCTGGGCATTAAGACGGCTTCGGCCAAGCTGCCTGTGAAATATTTGAGCGGAGGAAACCAGCAGAAGGTGGCTATCGGCAAATGGCTGGAGAAAGAAGCGGATATTATTCTGTTCGACGAGCCGACTAAAGGGGTCGACATCGGGGCGAAGAGCGATATTTTTCGTATTATCGGACAATTGGCAGCTGCGGGGAAAGGCGTGCTGTATTTGACGAGCGAACTTGACGAAGGGCTGGGGATCGGGGATGTGATCGCCGTGCTTTATGACGGCAGAATTGCGGCTATAATGCCGCGCAGCGAGGCTACCCTGGAGAAGATGATGTACTTTGCAAGCGGTGGACGGGAGGAAAATTTGTGAAAGACAGATTGATGAATGTAACGT
The DNA here is from genome assembly GCF_030122845.1 of Paenibacillus woosongensis. Taxonomy (NCBI): domain Bacteria; kingdom Bacillati; phylum Bacillota; class Bacilli; order Caryophanales; family Paenibacillaceae; genus Paenibacillus; species Paenibacillus woosongensis. The sequence goes on along the minus strand of NZ_CP126084.1, from coordinate 3,177,154 downwards.
TCCGGTATGGAACGATAACGGTCGTATTGGCGGTCATCGCCTTTTTCTCGATGAGACTGCCTTACTTTTTCACTTACAGCAATTTAAGCGACATTCTGAATTCGATCGCAATCGTGACTTTTGTAGCGATTGGCGTTACGCTGTCACTGGCCGTAGATGGCTTCGATTTATCCGTAGGATCAACGATTTCGCTAACTACAGTCGTTTCGGCATCGCTGATGATCTGGTATCAGATGCCGCTTTATGTTGTGATTATTTTTCCGCTATTAATCGGGGCTTTGATCGGTCTCTTGAATGCTTTTCTAATCATCAAAATGAGAATTCCAGATTTGCTGGCGACCTTGGCCATGATGTATATCGTCGCGGGAATCCAGAAAACGTATGCCCAAGGGTATACGATCTACAACAATATGCAATTCCCGGACGGAAGCAAAGCGGCGGGCAAAATGGATAAAACCTTCCTGCTGCTGGGACAGGGGGAGTTCCTTGGGATTCCGATCAGCGTCATTCTGCTCATCTTTTTCGTGATCGTCGTTCATCTGTTTCTGACCCGGACCAAATATGGCCGGCAAATCTATATCACCGGGGGCAACGAGGAAGCAGCAAGACTGTCGGGGATCAAGGTGAAGAAAGTGCGGATGTTCGCCTACATGGCGTCCGGCGTATTTGCGGCCATTGGCGGACTGCTCTTCGCTTCGCGGGTCGGTTCGGGACAAATCGACGCAGGAGCTCCTCTACTGATGGAGGCAGTTGCCGCCACTTTTGTCGGCTTTTCCGTCTTCGGCGCGGGCAAACCGAACATTATCGGCACTTTTATTGGCTCGGTACTCATCGGCGTACTCGTTAACGGACTGACCATGATGAACGTCCAATATTTCGCGCATGATATCGTGAAGGGCTCGGTACTAGTGCTTGCTTTGTCGATCACATTTTACGTGCTGAACCGGTCTAGGACTTAAAAAACTTGAAATTCTAGATGGGCTGTATTACTATAAGTTTGTTCCGCGCCTCTGACGGCTGCGGCCAAATGAACTTTTGCTGGGCAAATATCCAGTAATAATGTAGAATAACGTATATTCTGCGGTAAAACGGAAACACAGAATATCAGAGTGATGTATTTTTGAACGGGGAGGTGAGTTTTGATGAATAAATCCGATTTGGTGAACCAAGTTGCTGAGAGCACGGAGCTTTCCAAGAAAGACGCAGCTAAAGCGGTTGACGCTGTATTTGAGGCGATCTCCACGGCGCTGCAAAACGGCGACAAAGTACAACTGGTTGGTTTTGGCAACTTTGAAGTTCGCGAACGTTCCGCCCGTAAAGGACGCAACCCGCAAACAGGAGAGGAAATCGAAATCCCTGCGAGCAAAATTCCTGCATTCAAACCAGGTAAAGCGCTCAAAGACGGAATTAAATAAAGATTTCTACATATCTTCTCTGGTAAAAAGTCCGTGGGCGCTTGTTCACGGCCTTTTCTTTTAAGGGACGGATGGATGTAGTTCTTCAGTGTATTTATCCGATGGGAGGAATCGCACAGGATGGATCAGCACAATCAGAGTGCCGGCAGCGGGGAAGAGCGAAACGTAAATAACGGCGATTATTTCGTCGTGAAGGCGAAGGAGCAGGGCGTGCAGGTCATCGGGCTTACCCGTGGCAAGGACACGCGCTTCCATCATACGGAGAAGCTGGACAAGGGCGAGGTGCTCATCGCCCAATTTACCGACCATACGTCGGCGGTGAAAATTAGAGGTAAAGCTGTCGTTATGACCAAGCACGGCAGAATTGATACGGAAGAATGATTTTGATTTTGCAGGCATAGCCTGCTTTTTTTAATTGTACAATGGGGTATAGACCATATAGGGCAGAATATAACCAGGTCAAAAACCAAGGGAGAATGCCTCATGAAGCGTACTACCATTATTGTACAGGCGCTGCTGATTTCGATGGGCTGTGCCGTCCTGTTGGCGGCCGTATCTTGGCTTGGCGGAGAGGCAGGCGAGGCCGCCCCGGCCAATGCAGCTCTGCTCGACAAGCATGAGCAGCCTGTGGAGCTGAATCATGATAATCTAGTCGATGAGCTGATCGCCTGGACGCTGCTTGTCCCCGTTGCCAAGGTCGAGTTGAGCGGAAGTGTGTTGTCGCTTGATTTCAGGATTACGGAAGGGGCCGATCAACCGGACAGACTGTATCAAGGACTTGCTCAAGCCATTGATCGCGCCTTTGCAGGTACGAGCAACGTGCATCGCCTGCTGGTGCGGTTCATAGCGGAGGACAGGTGGCTCGGAAATAAATACTTGCTGCTGGCTGCGGATGTGCGCCGGGGGGAGTGGCCCAGGGATGCCCTTGAGGAGCTGCGGACCCGGGGCAACCGGGAATTAAGCCATGAGCTGAAACGCTGGTTCAGGGTTACGGAAACAAGTCTGTGGAAGACGATGATCCGATAGACTTGCGAAGACTTATATTTTATTGCGAAATAAGCGCCGTATCTTGTGCGCGGCGAAATAACATATGCTATAATAGACAGGATTGTGACATCTCTTTGAATTAACCATCATTCAGAAGAGACTGTCAGTATTAGCGGCTCGGAGGCAGAGGATGAAACCTTATCGCATAACTGAAATGGCACATAAATATGTCGGATACGACATGATTACCAACCACACGGCGCTACCGGAATATCCGGTTGCCCGTGTTCGTTTGCTTTATATGTTTCTAAACATCCGTGACAGCAGCAAAATTCGGGCGCATGAGACCTCCGCACTGGCGGCTTTTCTCGTACAGATCGGGCTCGACACGCATGACATGATCGATGTCGACTCGACTTGCAAGGAGGAGCGGAGCATGCGATCCCGCCAGCTTAAGGTACTGGCGGGCGATTATTTCAGCAGCCTGTTTTATGAGCTGCTCGCGAAGGCGGGACAAATTGAACTGGTGTCTTCCATGAGCACTGCGATTTGCGAAGTCAACCGGCTGAAGGTTGGGCTCTACAACAAGCTAAAGAAGCTTCTGCCTACGGAAGAATATTTGAAGGAATGCACACAAATCAAGATGGGCTTGTTCCAATCGTTCTCCCATCTGATGGACAAGCCGCTGCAAAATCTGTGGAGATTGCTGCTGGCTGAGCTTAGCCGCTGCGAGGTCGTGCTTGGTGAAATGAAGTCTAGCAGCATGCTGCCGGAGGAACGCCAAGGCTTCGCTTATTTGCGGATTATGGAAACGGGTACGGCCGAGGACAAGGAAGCCATTTCACGGCGCAAGGTCGACCGGAGGGAGTGGTCTTCGCTTCTGGCCAAATACGACGTGAACGAGCAGCTCGTTCACAAGCTGCATCAATCCGTAGAGCGGGTTCAAGCGCTCGTTCAGGAACTAAAGGGGGACAAGGAGCGGTCCGAGCTGGCTGCGATTGTCGAACCATTTCGTGCGGCGCTATCGTCGCAGCGGCGTGCAATGCAGGAAGGGTAAGGTGACAGACGACTATGAGCAATTCTACCTCAGGACCGAAGGAGCAGTTTGTCCATTCGGTGTTCGAGAGCATCGCTCCGAAATACGATATCATGAACGATATTATCAGCTTCAGGCGGCATAAGGCCTGGCGCAAATTTACGATGGCGAAGATGAATATGTCGCCGGGGGATACGGCAATCGATCTTTGCTGCGGTACCTGCGATTGGACCATCAGCATGGCCGAGGCCAGCGGAGGACAAATAACTGGCCTGGATTTCAGCGAGAACATGCTGGAGTTTGGCCGCCGCAAGGTGAATGAACGAGGGTTAAGCGATCGCATCTCGCTCGTGCAGGGCAATGCGATGGAGCTTCCGTACGAGGATAATACCTTTCAATATGCCACGATCGGCTTCGGCCTGCGTAACGTGCCTGATCTGTATCAGGTGCTTCGCGAAATGCAGCGGGTGGTCAAGCCAGGAGGCATGGTTGTCTGCCTGGAAATGTCCAAGCCGACCTGGCAGCCGTTTAAGGGAATTTATTATTTCTATTTCCAAAAGCTGATGCCGCTGCTTGGCAAGCTGTTCGCCAAACGCTATGAGCAGTACAAATGGCTGCCTGATTCGCTAGCCGCTTTTCCGGGAAGGGACGAGCTGGCTCAGATTTTCCGGGAAACCGGCCTGCAGAAGGTCGAAGCGTATCCTTTAACGGGTGGAGTCGCCGCCTTACATATCGGAACAAAGGAGACGCCTCATGTTTAGAAAAGCTATTATTTTTTTACAGATGATCAAATTTGAACATACCGTATTTGCCCTGCCTTTTGCCTTTATGGGCTCATTGCTCGGCTCGGTCATGATTCATCAGACTTTCCCGTCATGGGGGCAGATCGGCTGGGTGCTGCTGGCGATGTTCGGAGCGAGAAGCGCTGCTATGGGGCTGAACCGGCTCATCGACCGGGTGAGTGACAAGAAGAACCCCCGGACGGCGAATCGGGCGATCCCTGCCGGACTTCTCAAGATCGGGGAAGTCGTCATTTTTATTATCGTGTCGTTTGCCCTGCTGTTCTGGGCTGCGGCCAAGCTGGATCCGCTGGCCATGAAGCTGCTGCCGATTGCCGTCGTCATGCTGGTGCTGTACTCCTATACGAAGCGATTTACCTGGCTCTGCCATGTCGTGCTGGGCTTGACGATCGCGCTGGCTCCGCTTGGCGGCTGGGTTGCTGTGACAGGTAAGGTGGATCTGACCGCTATGATCCTGTTTGCTACCGTGACGTTTTGGGTGGCTGGCTTCGATATTGTGTATGCTTGTCAGGATGTCGAATTTGACAAGACGGAGGGACTGTATTCTATCCCGGTTCGATTCGGGGTGGCGGCTTCACTGAAGATTGCCCAGGCGTTTCATATCATCACCGCTGTCGGCTTTATTGCTCTGCTGCTGCTCAGCGATCTTGGCTGGTGGTACATCGCCGGAATGATTATCGCTTATTTGATTTTATTCTACGAGCATTACATCGTTTCGCCAGGCGATCTCAGCAGGTTGCAGACGTCCTTCTTCCTGATGAACGGCGTCCTCAGCATCGTGGTGTTCTCGTTCACCTTGATTGATTTGGTGGTGCGGCACTATTGATGGGCAGCAGCACTGAGAGACGAAAAGGGATGGTCGTCGGCATAACGGGTGCCAGCGGCTCGATTTATGGCGTGAAATTGGTACAGTCCCTGCTGCAGCTGGGATTTGACGTGCATCTTGTCATTACGAATGCAGGCTGGCGGGTCATCAAAGAGGAGCTCGGCTGGAATACATCGGACCGTGAAGCGGTCCTGCAAGAGCACTTTGCGGGTTTCTCGGGGCAGTACATTTATCATCCGATCGCCGATATCGGTGCAACGATCGCCAGTGGTTCTTATTTGGTAGACGGCATGGTCGTCATGCCGTGCTCGATGGGGACTCTCTCCGGAATCGCCCACGGCGCGTCGGATAATTTGCTGACCCGTGCGGCGGACGTGATGCTGAAAGAAGGACGGCCGCTCATTCTAGTTCCGCGTGAAACGCCGCTGCATGCGATTCATCTGGAGAACATGCTGAAGCTGGCCAAGCTTGGAGTTCGGATCCTTCCGGCCATGCCGGCATTTTATTTCGGCCCGCAGAATATCGATGACCTGGTCTCTTTCTTGGTTGGTAAAGTACTAGACAGCTTGAGAATTGAACATAATCTGTTTACCAGATGGGGGGAGCAACGTGAAGAACAGGAACAATGACGACGTCTTGATTGGACGGATTAAGTACAGCAACGTCTGGCCTGTATTTCATTATTTCGATACGAATATGCTGCCCGGCAGTCCTAGCCTCGTAACGGAGGTGCCTTCGCTGCTGAACCGGGGCATGCTGAGCGGGTCGCTCGATATCGCGCCGGTATCCTCGTTTGCCTTCGGACTGGGCTGGGAACGGTTCTGGCTGCTTCCGGGACTGTCCGTTAGCTCGGACGGCCCCGTGAACTCCATTCTTTTATTCTCCAGGAAACCCCCGCAGGAGATCCGCAATGGCGTTATTGCTCTGACCAATACGTCTGCGACCTCAGTTAATCTGCTGAAGATTATTATGGAGAAGGCCTACGGCGGCAAGCCGACCTACTGGGACAGCGAGCCGAACCTGGACGTGATGATGGAGAGCAGCGATGCGGCTTTGCTGATCGGTGACCACGCGATTGAAGCGTCCTGGCGGGATCATAATTATATTGTGACCGATTTAGGGGAAGTCTGGAAAAGATGGACGGGGTACGGAATGACCTTTGCGGTGTGGGCCGTGCAGAAATCTTTTGCGGAGGAGCATCCAGTATTCCTGTCGCGGGTATGTTCTGCTTTCGAAGAAAGCAAGCGCCGCAGCCTCAGCGATTTAAGCCCGCTCGTCGATCAGGCGTGCCGGGAAATCGGCGGGACGCCCCGGTACTGGCGGCATTATTTTAACAATTTATGTTATGATTTTAACGAAGAACAGCAGGCTGGATTAGCTTTGTATTTCGCTTATGCTCGCGAGCTCGGCCTTCTGGAGCACGAGGTAAGCTTGAACATATGGAGCGATAATACGTTGATACGGGTGAAAGAATGAAACTAATGGATATTTTCGGTACATTGAAGAAAGACATGGATTTCATCGAACGGCAGTTGTACCGGAGCGTCGAGGGCGATGAGGAGTTGCTGAACGAAACCTCGCTCCATCTCCTGAAGGCAGGAGGCAAGCGGCTGCGCCCGATCTTCGTGCTGCTGGGCGGCAAATTTGGCACGTACGATTTGGAGCGGCTGCAGTATGTCGCCGTACCGCTCGAGCTGATCCACTCGGCATCGCTCGTACACGACGATGTGATCGACGACGCGGGAACGCGGCGGGGCAAGCCGACGGTCAAGGCGAAGTGGGACAATAAAATCGCAATGTATACGGGCGATTACATTTATGCCAAAGCTTTGATGCTGGCCACCCAGCTGCCTGACCCGGAGGTGCACCGGATTTTGTCCAAGGCGATGGTGCAAATGTCGATCGGGGAAATGGAGCAAATCCGCGATTTCTTCAATACCGGACAGTCGGTTCGCCATTACCTGCTGCGCATCCGGCGCAAAACCGCCTTGCTGATCGCGATCAGCTGTCAGCTTGGCGCAGTAGCTTCGGGAGCCGATGCGAGGGCGAGTTCGCTTCTGTACCGCTACGGCTATAATATCGGCATGGCTTTCCAGATTCGCGATGATCTGCTTGATTTATGCGGTACGGAGAAGAGCATCGGCAAGCCGCCAGGCAGCGACATGCGTCAGGGCAATATTACCCTGCCGGTTATTTATACGCTCCAAGACCCGGAGCTTAGCGGGCCGCTGCTTCAGGCCATCGAAGGGATACGCAGCGCGGATGGGAGCGAGCATATCTCGGAGGCGATCAATATTATCAAATCGGGCTCAGGTATTGCACAGGCCGAGCGGCTGGCGGAGACTTTTACCGATAAGGCGCTGGCGGCGCTTGATCAGCTTCCGGAGAGCAAGGCTAGAACCCACTTGAAGGAGATTGCTTTATTCATCAATAAACGTTCCTATTAGGAGGATACACCTTCTTCAGGAACGTGATTTTTATGGTACCCTTACTCCCTGATTTCTGGTAAAATACGCTATAGTCGTAGCTTAAAAAGAATGCACTATATCATCGTAGTATTCAATGTGACAACATTAGGGGAGGTAAACCATGGAACGGACATTTTTGATGGTTAAGCCAGATGGGGTTCAGCGTGGTTTGGTAGGAAGAATCGTTAGCCGGTTTGAAGACAAAGGACTGAAACTGATTGCCGGCAAGCTCGTTCACGTGACGGAAGAGCAGGCGAAGCGTCATTATGCCGAGCATGTGGGCAAGCCCTTTTTTGACAGCTTGGTGCGCTTTATTACGTCTGGTCCGGTATTCGCAATGGTCTGGCAGGGCGATGATGTCATTGCATTGTCCCGAATGGTTATCGGTAAAACTCAGGTGACTGAGGCTTTGCCGGGCACGATCCGCGGAGATTTCGCAGCCCACACGCCATTTAATCTTATCCATGGTTCTGACGGTTTGGAGAGCGCAGAACGGGAAATCGCCAACTTTTTCGAGCCTCATGAAATACTAAACTACTCCAGAAGCATTGATCCATGGATATGAAAGAGTTGATTTCCAATCAGATTCGCTCCGGCCAAGATGGCGTACCCGATCCGGATTATGAGGGCTTTATCCGTAATGTCAAACAGCTGACGGGAATTGATTTGGCGCAGTATAAAGAGGCTCAGATGAAACGGCGCTTAACGACGCTACGAAACAAGAATGGATATTCGACCTTCGCGTCTTTTTTCTCAGCGATGACCAACGATAAAACGTTATTCTATGAATTTTTGGATAAAATGACGATCAATGTGTCCGAGTTCTGGAGAAATCCCAATCGTTGGGAGACGCTTCGGGATACCGTACTGCCCGCTCTGGCGGCCGGGAAGTCCCGGCTGCGGGTATGGAGCGCGGCCTGCTCCACCGGAGAAGAACCGTATACGCTAGCGATGATTCTAAACGACCAGGGCCTGCTGCAAAATACATACTTGCTGGCAACCGACATTGATGACGGCGCACTCGGGAAGGCTAACGAGGGACTTTACCTGGAACGGTCGCTGAAGGATGTGCCGCCCGATGTGGCTGGGCGGTATTTCACCCCCGAGGGCGTGATGTACCGTATCGAGCCCAAGCTGAAGAAGGCGGTTACCTTCAAGAAGCAGAATTTGCTGCTCGATGATTTCGAGGAAGGCTTCGACCTGATTGTTTGCCGCAACGTCATGATCTATTTCACGGAAGAAGCGAAGCAGAAGCTCTATCACCGCTTTGCCCAGGCGCTTCGTCCAGGCGGTATCCTGTTTGTGGGCAGTACGGAGCAAATATTTTCTCCGGGCAATTATGGTTTGGAAGCTTCGGAAACTTTTTTCTATCGCAAAAAAGATTGATGTATATTCATGCGAGTCTTGCCCGATACTTGGAATATCCAATGTCGTGGAGGGTTAGTCATGGATAAGAGAAAAGTGATCGATGCTTATCGCAGAGGGTTCCTGACGCCGCAGGAATGCGCGCAAGTACTTGGCGTGGAACGCGGCCAATTAAACGGGCTTCTTGATTTGCCAGCGGATTCGCTGCGCATCATTGCTGCTTCGGCGAACAACCGTCCGGCCTCAAGCTAGTCGGTAGTAGAAACGATCCAGACGCACCGTAGTTGCTGCTTCAGGCAGTAGCGGCGGTGCGTCTTTTTAGGTATAGAAGGGCATAACGCTTCCTTGTCAAAAGGAAAGCACATATACTATAATTAGCAAAGATATGTTCGGATTTTAGCTCTTTACAGTTTAGCAGTTTTAAAGGAGGAACGCATCATAAATGAGGACGTTAACGGTAGACTTAGGGGATCGTTCGTATCCTATTTATATTGGTGAAGGCTTGCTGAGCAAGTCCGGAGAGTATTTTCTGCAGCATCAACTGACGACGAAGAGCCCAGTGCTGATCGTCTCCGACGAGAACATCGCTCCGAAATACTTGCAGACCGTCGTAGATTCGCTGCAAGCGAGCGGATACCAAACCGTAAGTTCGGTCGTGAAGGCCGGCGAGAAATCAAAATCGCTGGACGTCTTCGAAGAGGTGATGACTGCGGCGATCGAGGGCGGTCTTGACCGCAAATCGACCGTGGTTGCCTTGGGCGGCGGAGTCGTCGGGGATTTGGCCGGTTTTGTAGCGGCATCCTTTATGCGCGGGGTGCATTTCGTGCAGATGCCGACTACGATTCTGGCCCATGACAGCAGCGTTGGCGGCAAAGTGGCCGTCAATCACCGTCTGGCCAAGAATATGATCGGCGCATTCCACCAGCCGGCCATGGTGCTTTATGATGTAGATACACTGCAGAGCTTGCCGGAACGGGATGTTCGCTCGGGCCTATCCGAAATGATCAAGCATGGTTTGATTTGGGATGAACAATTTGCTTACTGGTGCCGGGATAACGCAGATCGGCTGCTCGCGCTGGACCGCGAAGCGCTCACTTACGGGCTGACGGAGGGATGTTCCGTTAAAGCCAAGGTCGTGTCATCTGATGAGACGGAGCAGGGTTTGCGTGCGATCCTAAACCTGGGTCATACGATCGGCCATGCGCTGGAGGCTATCGGCGGTTACGGCGAGTTTCTGCATGGCGAAGCGATTTCGATAGGGATGGCGGCGGCTGCCCAGCTCGCCGTCAACAGAGGCAGGGATCGTTCCATTTACGAGGAGACGACCGCGTTGCTCGCCAAGTTCGGCTTGCCGACGACGATTCCCGGGCATTTGAATGATGAGGAGATCATTTCTGCGATGCTCCATGATAAGAAGTTCAAAGAAAACCAAATCGTCTTCATCTTGCCTGTCCGAATTGGAGAGGTTGAAATTGTATCCGACATGACGTTGGATGAAGTGCGACAAGTCATCAAACAATTGAAAGGGGAAGGGCAGCATGTATAATCGGGGGATTCGGGGAGCCACAACAGTTACCCGTAATGAGGAGACGGAAATTTTGCAGGAAACGGCTGTGCTCCTGAAAGAAATCGTCGCTCGTAACGAAATCGAGCCAGAGGATATTTGCAGCGTATGGATAACAGTGACGGCAGATTTGGATGCTACATTTCCTGCACGGGCCATCCGTGTGCTGAAGGGATGGGAGCTCGTGCCCCTTATGTGCTCGACGGAAATTCCGGTCAAAGGCAGCTTGCCGATGTGCATCCGCTTATTGATCCAAGTGAATACGAACAAGAGCCAGCGCGAAATGAAACATGTGTACTTGAATGAAGCGAAGAGCCTGCGTCCGGATCTTGCGGCATCCGGCTCCTAGAATAAATTGCGCCGGATGGTTGCCATGGAACATGGAATCATGTATTATTAATAACAGAATTTAGTTTTGATCGTGTGTTTTGAGCTGAGTAGAGCTTTAGATGAGCAGAGTTGAGCTGAGTAGCAGTACCTTGAGTGCAGGTATAGAAACATAGAGTCGTGAAATCGGATATCAGATAATGATAGATGCTGGGGGATGTCCCTGGTTTGTCGTTAGCTGAAGTCTGGACTTTCCTTTGTTGACTCTTTATTTCTTGTATCTCGGGTATCTGCGTAGCAGTATAATACTTGCGAGTCTATCCAAACCTCTACTTCGGTAGAGGTTTTTTTATTTGAACAGCAAAGCTCGAAGCATCGCATTGAAGCGCCATAATGTTGAGGAAAAGGAAGTGAAGGACATGATAACCACGCATGTAGAAGAGGTAATCAAACTGGCTAAGCAATACAATTTAATCCCCGTAGTACGTCCACTGCTGGCTGACATGGAGACGCCGATCCGTATTTTTCGCCGGGTAGCCCAGCGGGAGCAGGCATTTTTGCTGGAAAGTGTAGAGGGAGGAATTCAATGGGCCAGATATTCCTTCATCGGAACGGATCCTTTCATGATGGTCAAGGCGAAGAAGGGCAAGGTGGTCATTGAGCGAGCAGGCGAACAGACAGAGCTGCCCGGCAAGCCGCTGGAAGAGCTGAAGGCGATCCTGCGAAAATACCGCAGCCCGAAGCTGCCGGAACTGCCGCCGTTTACGGGCGGGGCAATCGGATTTTTCGGATACGATCTGCTGCAATATTACGAGAAGCTCCCAGCCCATCAAGTTGACGATATGAATATGCAGGACATTCAATTTATGTTCTGCGACCGGGTGATCGTATTCGATCACGTCAAACAGCACATATTGCTCGTAGCCAATGTCCATGTCCAGGAGGGCGATAGCGACGAAGATATTCGCCGCACCTATGGGCAGGCGCAGCAGGCGCTGGATGAAATGGCGGATTTACTGCTGGATGAAGGGCCGGGCGAACGCTTGAATCACAGGCCGGTTCCTGGGGACGTCGAGCTGGGAGAAATCCAGTCGAATATGCCCAAGCAGCAGTACCTCGATATGGTGGAGAGAGGCAAAGAATATATCCGTGCCGGGGATATTTTCCAAGTGGTGCTGTCCCAGCGCTTCCACATCGAGACGGCGGTCGATCCGCTTCACGTCTACCGGGTGCTGCGTACGATGAATCCGTCTCCGTATATGTATTATTTGAAAATGGGTGAAGAGATTATCGTCGGCACTTCCCCGGAGGCGCTGGTAAAGGTTGAGGGCGACCGAGTGGAGACGCGGCCTATCGCTGGAACGCGGCCAAGGGGAGCGACACCAGAGGAAGACGCGGCCCTGGAGGCGGATTTGCTGCAGGACGAGAAGGAGCGTGCCGAGCATGTGATGCTTGTAGATCTCGGACGAAACGATCTTGGGCGCGTATCCGAATTCGGTACTGTAAAATGCGAAAATTACATGGACATCGAGCGCTATTCCCATGTCATGCATATGGTGTCCAAGGTGTCAGGCAAGCTGCGGAGCGACAAGGATTTCTTCGATGCCTTCATCTCCTGCCTACCGGCAGGAACGGTATCAGGGGCTCCGAAGCTGCGGGCGATGGAGATCATCGCCGAACTGGAACGGGAAGCCCGGGGCACTTATGCCGGAGCGATCGGGTACCTCGGTTTTTCCGGCAATATGGACTCCTGCATTACAATTCGCACGATTGTGTTCAAGAATGGCAAAGCTTATGTACAGGCCGGGGGCGGGGTTGTCTGGGATTCGCTGCCGGAGAATGAATATCAGGAATCGATGAACAAGGCGAAGGCGCTGCTGAAGGCGATTCGGACAGCTGAAGCAATGTTTCCGACAGAATCGGGCGACGAAGCGGTCATTAACCAGGATTATTTGTATGAATATACCCCTTGAATAAAGGATGAGGAGGAAGGGACTATGAGCGGACAGGAAATGCTGCAATCGGTGCTTAACCGTTTGATACAAGGTCAGAATTTGAAGCGGGAGGAAGCCCGCGGGGTCATGGAAATGCTGATGAACGGCGATATGACGCATGCCCAGATCGGAGGGCTTCTGATGGCTCTTCGGATTAAAGGAGAGACGGTCGACGAGATCGCCGGGTTTGCCGAAGTGATGCGCAGCCACGCTAACCGGCTGCAAACGGAAACGAAGCAGCTGCTGGATACGTGCGGTACCGGCGGCTCGGGAATTCACAAATTCAACATCTCGACGACTTCGGCCATCGTGGCTTCATCGGTGTCCGTCCGCGTTGCCAAACACGGCAACCGATCGGCTTCGGGTCGTGCCGGGAGCGCAGATGTGCTGGAGGCGCTTGGGGTCAACATTCACCTCAGCGCGGATCAGGCCAAGCATTGCCTTGACGATATCGGCATCTGCTTCCTCTTCGCCCAGCTGTATCACCCGTCGATGAAATATGCGGCAGCCCCGCGCAAGGAACTTGGCGTGCGCACCATATTCAATATGCTTGGCCCGCTGACGAATCCGGCGGGAGCGGATCGCCAGGTGCTGGGCATTTATGATCGGGAGAAGACGGAGACTGTCGCTGAAGTATTAAGGGAGCTTGGGCTGAAGCGTGCGCTCGTCGTGACGAGCCATGAAGGCCTGGATGAAATCAGCATTTCTTCCGCGACACGCATATCGGAATTAAGAAACGGAAACGTAACGACTTATGATGTGCATCCGAGCGATCTAGGTCTGGGAACTTACCCGCTTAGCGAAATGATGGGCGGGGATCCGGCTGTCAATGCGGCTATCATCCGCCGCGTGCTGCAGGGAGAGAAGGGCGCATACCGGGATGTTGTGCTGGCCAATGCCGGGGCGTGCATTTATGTGTCCGGCCTTGCAGACAGCATTCGCGAAGGCGTTGCCATCGCAGCGGAATCGATTGATTCGGGCAAAGCGTATGGTAAACTGGAGGAGCTTATTAAAACGACGGAGGCACTAAGCTATGTATCTTGATAAAATTGTGGAAACGAAACGGCAGGAGGTCGCCGCGCTCGCGGCGCATTTTTCAATAAACGAAGCGGAGCGGCTTATTGCGGACATGGGTCCGACCCGGGGCTTTCACCGGGCATTGGCGGAAGGACGCAACAGGGAGATGGGCTTGATCGCCGAAGTGAAGAAGGCCTCTCCATCCAAAGGGCTGATTCGCGCGGATTTTCACCCGGTAGAAATTGCCCGCAGCTATGAGGCGGCCGGAGCGGACTGCATTTCGGTACTTACGGACGAGACATATTTCCAGGGTAGCGGCGATTATTTGCAGGCGATCCGCGAGGCCGTCAAGCTGCCGCTGCTGCGCAAAGACTTCATTATCGACGAACGGCAGATTTTTGAAGCCAGGCTGCTTGGGGCGGATGCGGTGCTGCTGATCGCGGCCATTTTAGACGACGTCCAGCTTCGGGATTATTTGCAGGCGGCGTCTTCGCTCGGGCTGGATTCCTTGGTAGAAGTCCACGACCGTACTGAGCTCGAGCGTGTACTTCGTCTGAACAAGGCTAAGCTGATCGGGATCAATAACCGCAATTTGAAAACCTTTGAGACGACACTTCAGGTGACCGCCGACTTGGCGAAGCAGGTGCCTGCGGATATTACGCTTATAAGCGAGAGCGGCATTCAAACGCCGGAGGATATTTCATTTTTGGCGGGCTGCGGCGCCAAAGGCGTTCTCATTGGGGAAACGTTCATGCGCCATGAGGACGTGCAGCAGGCCGTTGTCAATGTCATGGGCTCGGCAAGCCGGGCTGGACAATAATTATGGCCAGTAGAAGGGAGCCCTATGCATGATGAGCAGCACTGCGGTAAAAATTTGTGGACTTCAATCCGTTGAAGTGCTAAAATCTATGGTACACTTACCTATTGATTACATTGGCTTTGTATTCGCCAAGAGCAAGCGCCAGGTCAGCGGGGCTCAGGCTGCCGAGTTAATTCCCATACTTCAGGAATGGACCACGGGGACGGCGCCGGCCAGCGTCGGCGTGTTCGTTAATCCGATTTTACCGGAGCTTTCGCGAATATTAGCGGAGGCTCCTCTCGATATTATCCAGCTTCACGGTTCGGAGACGCCAGAGTTTTGCCGGGAAGTGAAGCAGGCGTTCGGGGTGAAAATATTTAAGGCGCTTTCCGTGAAAGATGACGGCTCGATTCATCATGAGCAGCCGTTGGCTGGTTATGAAGGAGTCATTGACGGATTGCTGCTGGATACGTATGACCCGCTCTATGGCGGGGGGTCAGGCAAGACCTTCGCCTGGGAGCGCGCGGAGCCATATAAGACTTGGGCCAACCGGCATGGAATAGAGTTCCTTGCTGCAGGCGGCCTTCATCCCGGCAATGTGGGGGAGCTAATCGGCTGCCTAAACCCTGACGGGGTTGACGTTTCCAGCGGGGTTGAGACAGACGGAGTAAAAGATATAAATAAAATTATAGCATTCGTGGAGAGGGTGAAAGGGAAATGACGCAAGTACCTGACGAACAGGGGCGCTTTGGTCCCTTTGGCGGCCGATATGTGCCGGAGACATTAATGAACGCGCTCATCGAACTGGAGAAATCCTATCGGAAATACGAGGATGACCCCGAATTTCTCGAGGATATCCGCTATTTGCTGAAGCAGTATTCAGGCAGGGAAACTCCGCTTTATTATGCCCAGCGTCTGACAGAGCATTTGGGCGGAGCCAAAATATATTTGAAGCGTGAAGACTTGAACCATACCGGGGCCCATAAAATCAATAACGCCATCGGGCAAGCCTTGCTGGCCAAACGGATGGGCAAGAACAAGGTCATCGCCGAGACTGGGGCGGGGCAGCATGGCGTAGCGACAGCGACGGTGGCTGCTTTGCTCGGGCTGGAATGCAAGGTGTTCATGGGTGAGGAGGATACGAAGCGCCAGCAGCTTAACGTATTCCGTATGAAGCTGCTCGGAGCCGAGGTGGTGCCCGTGCTGTCTGGTACGCGGACGTTGAAGGATGCCTGCAACGAAGCGCTGCGCTACTGGGTAGCTAACGTTCAAGATACGTTCTACATTCTCGGATCGGCTACGGGCCCGCATCCTTATCCGATGATGGTGCGGAACTTTCAACGGGTTATCGGCGATGAGACGCGCCGGCAAATCCTTGAAGCCGAAGGGCGGCTTCCGGATATGCTTGTCGCAGCGGTTGGCGGTGGAAGCAATGCGATCGGCATGTTCTATCCGTTCGTGGAGGATACGTCCGTTCAGTTGATTGGCGTAGAGGCGGCTGGCCGAGGAGTAGACACCGAGTACCATGCCGCAACGATGACGAAGGGGACGAGAGGGGTATTCCAAGGCTCCATGAGCTACCTCTTGCAGGATGAACATGGACAGGTGCTGCCTGCGCATTCAATCTCGGCAGGCCTTGATTATCCCGGCGTTGGACCGGAGCATTCGTACTTGAAGGATATCCAGCGAGCGAAGTATGTGCCGATTACCGATGCTGAGGCGCTCGATGCGCTCGGACTGCTCAGCCGAACTGAAGGCATTATTCCCGCGCTGGAGTCTGCCCATGCTGTAGCCCAGGTTGTGAAGCTGGCGCCATCGATGGGTAAGGATGAGATTATCGTCATCTGTCTATCGGGGCGCGGAGATAAAGACGTTGAGTCGATTATGGCTTACACGGAAGGAGCGAAGCAATCATGAGTGCAGCAGCGGCAACCAACGCACTAGATCTTACTTTTGAGCGACTTAAAGCCGAGGGAAAAACGGCGCTGATGCCTTTTATCACGGTTGGTGACCCGAACCCGGATGCGACCGTAGATATCCTCGTTGCCCTGCAGGAAGCAGGGGCTGACATTGTGGAGCTTGGTGTTCCTTATTCGGATCCCCTTGCCGACGGACCGGTCATTCAGCGCGCTTCCGAGCGGGCTCTCGTGCACCATATCACCATTGATACATGTCTCGATACGGCGCGAAAGGCTAAGGAACGCGGCGTGACGATGCCGTTCGTATTGTTTACCTACTACAATCCGGCCCTGCAAATCGGCTTGGACCGCTTCTTCTCCAAGCTGCAGGAGGCGGAGATCAGCGGACTGATCATCCCTGACTTGCCTTATGAAGAATCGGCAGAGGTGCTCGCTCTTGCGGATGCAGCTAATATACGGCTCGTACCGCTCGTTGCGCCGACGTCCAATGACCGCATTGCTCGCATTATGCCTTCAGCCCGCGGGTTCATTTACTGCGTATCGTCGGTAGGTGTGACGGGGGAAAGATCATCGTTCTTTGAAGGAATCGAGCACTTTATCGACACGGTCAAGGAACAGACCGAATTGCCTGTGGCGATTGGCTTTGGCATATCGAGCCGCGAGCAGGTGCGCCGGTTCTCGGAATTTTGCGATGGGGTGGTCATCGGCAGTGCGATTGTACGTAAAATTGAGGAATCCATTCCTCTGTTGCAAAATCCAGAAACAAAGTCACAAGGCTTATTGCAAATCCGCGACTTTGTGGCACAATTAAAATCATAGTTTTTATTGAAGGAGGAACTTCTGATGCTGCCCAAATCCCGAATAGTTAATCTTCCTGTGTACCAGCCAGGCAAGCCTGCTGAGGAAGTGAAGAAGGAACTAGGCCTGGAGGAAGTTATTAAACTGGCCTCCAATGAAAATCCATATGGCTGCTCCCCACGCGTTCGCGCGGCGATTGAAGCAGAACTGGCTAATATTACCCAGTACCCTGACGGCAGCTCTGCGGAATTGACCGAGGTGCTTGCACAGCATCTTGGGGTCAGCAGGGAACAGATCATTTTCGGCTGCGGTTCCGATGAAGTCATCGCCTTGATCTGCCGTGCATTCCTGTTGCCTGGGGATGAAACGGTCATGGCTGATCAGACCTTCTCCGTTTACGACACGAATTCACGCATCGAAGGGGCGACGATTATCGAAGTTCCGCTGCAGGACGGCACGCATGACCTTGAAGGCATGCTCGCCAAGGTGGGGGAGAAGACCAAGATTGTCTGGATTTGCAACCCGAATAACCCAACGGGCACCATCGTCACGGACGATGCCCTGAGATCGTTCCTTGACCGGGTGCCGGCTCATGTTCTTGTCGTACTTGACGAGGCGTATGCCGAATATGTGACCGATGCTTCCTACACGGACGGAATAAGCCTGCTTGGCAAATATTCTAATGTGATCGTCCTGCGGACTTTCTCCAAAATCTACGGCCTCGCATCCTTGCGGATCGGCTACGGTGTTGGACAGCCGGAGGTGATTCAGCTGATCAACCGCGTTCGCGAGCCGTTCAATACGTCCCGCTTTGGTCAAGCAGCTGCCAAAGCCTCTATTGCAGATCTTGATTTTGTGAAGGAATGCCGGGATAAGAATGCTGAAGGGATCCGTTATTTGAGCGCGGAGTTTGATCGGCTTGGATTGGCCTATTTTCCGGCCCATGGCAATTTCATGCTGGTTCAGGTCAATCGGCCGGGAGGGGAAGTGTTTCAGGAATTGATGAAGCTGGGCATTATTATTCGTTCCGGCTTCGGCAAGTATCCGGACTACATTCGCGTGACCGTAGGAACCAAAGAGCAGAACGTGAAATTTATCGCCGCTCTGGAGCAGGTCCTAAAGAAAGACCAGGTACAGGTGTAGTTCCTGCAGGAGCGCGTCTTAAATCCAAATCGTAGAAATCGAGTGAGAATTTATGTCAATTAAAGTAGCAATATTCGGAGTAGGATTGATTGGCGGTTCGCTGGCGCTTTGTCTGAAAGGCAAGCCCGGCTTAACCGTCGTTGGGCACAGCCACCGTCCCGAATCCCAACAAAGAATTATGGATCGCGGCGTCGTTGACGCCGTGACTTTATCTATAGAAGAAGCGGCCTGCGATGCCGACTTCATTTTTTTGTGTGTGCCCGTCGGCAGTTTGGAGCCCTATCTGCGGAAACTTAGCGAGCTGCCGCTCAAGCAGGGATGTATCATTACGGATGTCGGCAGCACGAAGGCTTCGGTAGCCGCCTGCGCGGCGATGCTAAGCCTCCCGGGCGTCCATTTCATCGGCGGCCATCCGATGGCCGGGTCGGAGCGTTCCGGCGTTGAGGCTGCCTCATCGCTGTTATTCGAGAATGCGTATTATGTGTTGACTCCTTCAGAGGATGTTCCGGAGGATTCCTACCGGAAGCTGGAGGATCTGCTTTCCTATACCAAAGCGCAAATTGTACGGGTAGATCCGGTGCTGCACGATGAAATTGTCGGGGCTATCAGCCATCTTCCGCATATTATTGCGGTAGCGCTCGTCAATCAAATTCGCACCTATAACAACACGGACGCTGACGGCTTGTACCGATTGCTTGCCGCTGGCGGATTTCGCGATATTACGCGAATCGCTTCAAGCGATCCGGTGATTTGGCGTGATATTTTACTGAGTAACCGGGATATTCTCCTAACTTTGCTTAAGGATTGGAACCGCGAAATCGAAGGTTTTATTCATTTACTGGAATCGCGGGATGGGGAGGGCATCGAGGCGGCGTTCGCCACCGCTAACCAATTCCGCAGCGAGCTTCCAGAGCGGCGCAAAGGCGCAATTACTTCACTGTACGATATTTATATCGATGTGCCGGATCACCCGGGAATTATCGGTCAAATCGCGACACAGCTCGGCGATCAGCATATTAACCTGAGCAACATGCAGATTATCGAGAGCCGGGAGGACGTTCCAGGGGTCATGCGCTTATCCTTCCGCCAAGAGTCGGAAATGGAACGGGCAAAGCAGCATTTGCAGTCTTTAAATTACAAGGTGTATGTATAGGCGGCATAGGTGTATTGCACCTTCTGCCAAATGTAAATGAAAGCGATTAAAAAATAGTGTTGACAGAATGAAAACGTATACAATATAATAGAAGTACAGTATGGTTTCTCTCCACTCCTATCCAATAACTGTTGCTCTTAATTGAGCAGTGGCCACTTTACGAAGTGGCCTTTTTTTTGCATTTTAAATAATTGTCAAATTTAAGCAACCTTTTTCCTGCTGATTTCGTCTAGAATGTAGTTTGCGGTTACGGCGGTTACAAAGCGATTATTTTTCTTATTAGGAATCTATGGTATAATATTCAAGGATTGTACGAAGGCCTGCTAATTCAGCAATAATTTGGTTTATAAAAAAATATGACCTGAAAACCGCAACTTTTTGAATCCTGTTCGGTAATAATGAAGAGAGAGAGTCGAACGGGAAGAAGCACATGGATGGGCGAGGAGGATCGCACTCAAATGACGGATTCCCAAATGATTCGTGAAATTAAGGAAGGCAATACAGAGCTGTATTCGGAATTGATGAGGAGATATCAGCGTAAGATATTGGCCTTTATCTATCACATGTTGAAGAGCGCTCATATGGAGCTGCTCGCAGAAGATTTATGCTCGGAAACGTTCTATAAAGCATTTCGGAGTCTGAACTCCTTCCGCGAAGTGGATGCATCATTCTCAACCTGGCTGTATACGATCGCCAGAAATACCGTGCTAAGTGAGCTGCGTAAGCAGCGCGCAGGTAGCGTCCCGCTGGAAGAGAGCGGTATTGTACCGGTGGCGCCTAACGAGCTTGCACCGGAGCAAGCGATATTGCGCAGCGAGAAGGTTGAATTGGTGCGTGAAGCGATTAATAGTCTTCCGGAGAAGCAGAGGTCGGCGCTCATCCTTCGTGAGTACGACCAACTGGATTATCAAGAGATCGCGAGTGTGCTGGGCCAAAGCGTAAGCGCAGTGAAGTCTCTGTTATTCCGTGCACGCAGCAGCGTGAAAAGTCAGCTTGAACCCTACTTTTATGAACAGATTTACGAGCCGTATGAAGGGATGAAAAGCAGATGAATTGTAGAGAGGCCCAAGAGCTGTTCGGATTAATTTCCGACTTGCCGGATCATGATCCCCAGCGTAAAATGCTGGAATGGCATATTTTGGGCTGCGAATACTGTGCGGCTGAATACTCCTTATGGCAGGAAAGTATAGAAATGATTCATGAACTGCCGGTGGAGTTGTCAGCAGATGAGGCGGAGCGGGTGAACCGCAAAGTCATGGATCGCATCTATGCGGAATCGCCTTGGCTCGCACCTGGCGGCGAGCATAGCAAAGTTACCAATCGGATTAGACGGCGCGTATCCATTTGGTCCGCCTGTTTCCTGGCAGTATTCTTGTGCAGCTTCCTCGTATTCCTGATCGGTGGATACGGCCAGAGCAATGATTCGATCAAACCGGCTACGGGTGTGCTTAAGCCCGTTGTTATCACTGAGGATATGGGTTCCTCGGCGGAGTTCCCCATATTTGACCTGTCGAACGTCTCGCGCGGGATTGTAGAGCCTTTTGTTATGCAAATGGGCCCTGCCTATCCGCAATATTGGATGGTCCTGTCGATGGCAGGCATGCTGCTGGCGCTCATATCCTACAGCGGCATACGCCGGGCAAGGAGATAAATTCAATAACAGTTCAAGCGCTTCTTCACCCATTTGCGGGAAGAAGCGCTTGTTTTTAAAGGCAAGAATATATTATAGTACTGTTCAAATGAAGCAAATTATCGAAGCAAACTATCGAAGCAAACTAGCGGAGGTTCAACATGATTGTCGGATTAATTCGTCATGGACTAACAGATTGGAATGCGGCGGGGAGAATCCAAGGCCAAAGCGATATCCCGCTCAACGATGAGGGGCGCAGACAAGCTCTGATGCTTGCCGAGAGGCTTCAACGCGAGAGCGGTGAACGCCCATGGGACTTTATTATTACGAGTGGATTATCGCGCGCTCAGGAGACAGGCGCAATCATTGCCGAAATTTTGCAAATCCCGGTATACGACCCCGATTCTAGATTAATGGAGCGGGCCTTCGGCCAAATCGAGGGCTTGACCTCGGAGGAGAGGGAGACCCTTTGGGGTAAAGATTGGTACATGCTGGACTTGGGCCTGGAGAAAGAGGATGACATTCGGCGGCGCGCACTGGAGTTTATGGAAGAGCTGGGCGAGCGTTATCCGGATAAGCGCATCCTTGTCATTTCACATGGGGCATTGTTGGCCCAGTTATATACTGCGTTATATGATAATAAGTACACAGAACGGATTGGCAACTTGTCGCTTACGATTCTGGAGAAGAAGGATCAAGATTGGGACATGCTGCTTTATAACTGTACGAAGCATCTTACAGAAAATTTGAAGGATTCGAAATAACCCGAATATTCACGGGTTATTTTTTTTGTGATGACGGAATAAAAGCTGCAAATTTTCCCATAATGGTAGTAAAACAGCGAGGCGGTAAAATATGGACTTGGCGGATATGCTCACTTTTGCCGATATCGGACAGCTTAGCAGAATAGCGGATCATTACCAATGCGAATGCAACGGAAACTCTAAGAACGATCTGATTCAGTCGATTTTACAGACGGTCGGGCGCAGGGAGTTTATCGAGCAGCATCTCGATCAATTGAGTCTGGAAGATTTGCGCTTTCTGAATAGGCTGCTATTTGACGGAAGACGCCAGTTCAGCTTGGAAGAATTGATCGCCTGTGCTCAGCAGTCGCGTTTCACGCAGGATGCCAAAGAGCGCGAGAGCCCCAGGGATGTCATCACTAGATTCAGGCAGCGTGGATGGCTGTTTAACGGTTCAACCGCAAGCACAAAGTACTTGTTCGAAGTTCCCGAGGACCTGAAGCGGCGTTTCAGAGCATCTCTGGAGTCTCGGTTTAAATCGGCCGTTACACCAGCGGGTGCGGAACCGACCGTCTACAGGGAGGAGTATGATTTGCTTCCGAAGGATTTAAGAGAGCTGCTGGATTATGTCTATCATCACGAAATACCGTTGAACGCCGAAGGCGTCATGTACAGAAGAAATCAGATGCAGCTCCTGGACAAACTTCACGTGGCGGAGCCGCTGGTAGGCAAGGGCTGGAGGTTTGGCTATGGGCGAAGGTTCAAGGATTATCCGAACCGCCTGGCGCTGCTCTACGACTATGCCTATCACATGAAATGGATAAGGGAGGAAGGCGGATTATTGGTCCTGACGGCTAACGGCAGTGCGTTCCTTGCGGAAAATAAGCAGGAACCGATGATACAGTTTGTTAGCTTTTGGTTAAGACTTTATAAAGGGCCTATCCCTAACTTGCTCTCTCTGATCTACTGGATAGAGCGCTGCTCCAGTGAATGGGTAACAGCAGTTTCGCTGTTCGCGCAAATGAAGCTTTTAATTAAGCCGTTTTATTACGATACTCCGGAGTCCATTTTCGAAGAACGCATTTTGCACATGATGCTGCATCTGGGTATGCTGCGAATCGGCGAAGGCGAAGCACGTGAAAGATTTGTGCAGATGACACCTTTCGGGAAACACTGCGTTCAGCAGCTGGTAAAGCGCTAATTGCATCGAAGAGAGGTAGCCTGCCGCGTACATTGACAATGACAAATCATGCTGTTACAATCACTCCCAATTCAAAGCGGAGGAGTGGTTATCTTGTTACTGAATTATCGGGGAAAACGGCCTGCGTTGGATGCTTCAGTATTCATTGCAGAAGGCGCTAAACTGATCGGTGACGTAACCGTCGGTAAAGACAGCAGCGTTTGGTTCAACGCGGTGCTTCGTGGAGATTTGGCTGAGATCCGAATTGGGGAGAGAACTAATCTTCAGGATGGGGTTATTGGCCATGTCAATACCGGGCAACCCTTAATCGTTGAAAACGATGTCTCTGTTGGCCACGCCGCGATCATTCACGGCTGTCATATAGGCAGGGGCACTTTAATCGGCATGGGGGCTATCATCTTAAACGGAGCAGCTATCGGTGAATATGCTTTAATAGGAGCAGGTTCTTTAGTCACGGAAAATACAGTCATCCCCGCTTATACGCTTGCTTTGGGCTCACCCGCAAGGGTTGTCCGCGAACTTACGGAAGCTGATTTGCAGCGAATGAAACTGACGACCGACAGCTATGTTGTGAAAGGAAAAGAATACAGGATCTAGTTGGAGGTGCATCCTATGGATCAAATGAAGGTAACTTACGAAGTGATGCTTGGCCTGGCCGCGGAGATGATATGGGATGAAGCTCTACGCAAACACCGTTCCGAGCAAATTTACAGTGAAATTGATTCCGCTTTGGCCAAGGGTGACGAAGAAGCCTTTCGAGCTTTGACAGAAGAACTTAAAGCGCTGGAGGATTTGAAGGAATGCCGTTAACGGCATTCTTTTTTTTCAAGCTTTTAATTGACGATATCCTCTGTATATAATGTTTAAAGGAAAACAGGAAGGGGATACATATGAAATTCAGTGAAATCGAGGCGGCGTCATGGGAAGAGCTGCGACCGTATCTGGATACTTGCCTCATTCCGGTCACCGGGCTCACCGGGAGCGAGCAGCCACATGAAGTGACCGCTGCGCTTGAGAGGTTAAGAGACGTTATGGATTGGATCGAGATTCCATTCAAGGGAAGAGTGGTAACATATCCTTCTTTTCAATATGGACGGGACAATATATTGTCGCAAATAAATGAAATTTGTCATAATGTCAAGTTATCTGGTTTTAACTATATCATCGTCGCGTCTGCCGATGTCGAGCTTCCGGCCGAATATATTCCTCATGCCGATTTAATCGTTGCCGCAAGTGAATTTAAGGAAGTTCAGGGTACCGAAGCAAGCGCCGCGGTAGGCAGGAAAATTCAGCAAATGTGGCAGCAGGGCTAAAACATCAATTGTGACAAATTATCAACATTTTATGCGTTCGTTGAGCACCAGGGACGGAAAAAGACGACGGATATTCTTGACGCTCTCAGAACCCTAATATATTATTAATATGTCTTACCAAAACATGTGAGATTTATCATTGAAACGGGAGAGAGAATTGGCTTGCAAAGGGGGTTGAAGACAGTATGAGCATTCATAACGACGAGCATGAATCATCGCATAAACCGCCTACACGTAAGGAAATGTCCCGTCGGCAGTTTCTTACATATACGCTGGGGGGCGCTACCGCTTTTATGGTAGGGGGTGCAGCGCTGCCTATGGTACGTTTTGCTGTAGACCCGATTCTGCAGAAGAAAGGCGAGGGCACCTTTGTTAAGGTAGTTGAAGTCAGTAAGATCACGACTGAGCCGCAGGAATTCACGTTCGAGCTGCAGCAGCAGGACGGCTGGTATTCGAGCACAGCATCACTCGTCGCTTGGATCCGCAAGGATGAGAGCGGCAATATTTATGCGCTTTCACCGATCTGTAAGCATTTGGGCTGCACGGTCGGCTGGAACACTAATGAGAGTTTTCCTGAGCAGTACCATTGTCCTTGTCATGGCGCGCATTATACGAAAGAGGGCAAGCAACTCGCTGTTGCGTCCGCTCCGCTTGACGAATACAAGGTCATGCTGAAGGATGATTGGGTCTATTTGGGTGAAATTATCCCGAATACGATCGTGAAATAAGGAGGCGTAGATTCGGATGTTTAAAAATGTGTACAACTGGATTGATGAACGTCTTGATATCACGCCGATTTGGAGAGATGTTGCGGACCACGAGGTTCCTGAGCACGTTAACCCGGCGCATCACTTCTCCGCTTTCGTGTATTGCTTCGGCGGCTTGACGTTCTTTATTACTGTAATCCAGATTTTGTCGGGAATGTTCCTTACGATGTATTACGTTCCTGACATTATTAATGCTTACGCCAGTGTGGAGTACTTGCAGACACAGGTCGCATTTGGCCAAATCGTCCGCGGTATGCACCACTGGGGAGCAAGCTTGGTCATCGTCATGATGTTCCTTCACACGCTCCGGGTATTCTTCACGGGCTCCTATAAGGCGCCGCGGGAGATGAACTGGGTCGTGGGCATGCTGATCTTCTTCGTCATGATCGGACTCGGTCTGACTGGTTATTTGCTGCCATGGGACAACAAAGCGTATTTTGCAACGAAGGTTACGCTTGAAATCGCTAACTCTGTGCCGGTTCTCGGGCCTGTCATCAAAGAGCTGCTTCAGGGCGGTACCATCGTAGGGGCTGAGACGCTTACTCGGTTCTTTGCTATTCACGTGTTCTTCCTTCCGGCCGTGCTGCTTATCCTTCTGGTAGGACACTTTATTATGATCCGCAGACAGGGTATTTCCGGTCCGCTATAAAATTAGAAGGGAGGCACTAACATGGCTCACGTAGACAAATCGAAAGAAAAAGTCGTATTTGTCGGCGATTCGCGCGTACGCAAGGGTAACGGATTCATCACTCCTCCTGATTATACGGCATATCCGGGCAAATCGGAGGCGTTTATTCCGAACTTTTTGTTAAAAGAATGGATGGTCGGAGTCGTCGTGCTTGTTGGGTTTCTCGTATTGACCATTTCGGAGCCTGCTCCACTCGGTTATCCGGCTAACCCCAGCGCGTCGGTCATCCCGATGCCGGACTGGTACTTTCTATTCCTGTACCAGTACCTGAAATATCCTTATGCTTCGGGAGACTGGGTTGTACTTGGAACACTTGGTATTCCGGGCGTGGCATTCGGTGGGTTGCTGCTCGCTCCATTCCTCGATCGCGGGAAGGAGCGCCGCTTCTATCGCCGTCCAATCGCTTCATCGTTGATGTTCCTGTCGCTGGCAGCAGTCGTGTATTTGACAAACGTAGCTTGGACGCATTACACGCATGAGCTGGAGAAGTCGGGCGCGAAGCCGGAGCATATCCAACGCGAGGAAGAGGCAAGGGAGAAACGGGAACAAGGCTTGCCTACCTCCAATGCAGTTCGGCAGAAGGAAGTGGCTATCGTCGATAAAGATGATCCGGCGATGGAGACGTATAAGAAAGCAACTTGCATCAACTGCCATGCTGCTGATTTGAAAGGAACCGCGGCTCCGTCACTGCGTGGAATCGGCGACAAACATAGCAAGGATGAGATTCTAACGATCATCCACGAAGGCTACAAGACGATGCCGCCAATGTATGAAACTGCGACCAAGGCAGGTCTGTCCGATGAGGAAATCGATCACTTGGCCGAATGGCTTGCGAAACAAAAAGCCGAACAGTAAAATAGAAATAAATCAAAACCTGATCGCAGCGTCGATCAGGTTTTTGGTTTCCAAGGACAATTGCGGCTGCGCAAACCTGCTGCATGGAAGGAGCATGAATGTTGAGGCTGTCATGGTTGTGGAGCCGGGAGTTTCTAACAAACCGGTTCATTGTATGGGCTTTGTTTATAAGTAATCTGCTGGGCACGATTTATGGGTACATATGGTACGAGGCACAGCTTCGGGAGACATGGGCCAATTATCCGCGCTGGTTGATTCCATTTGTGCCGGATAGCCCGACGGCGAGCTTGTTTTTTACGCTGGCGCTGCTGTTTCTAATGTTTCCGACCACATTGTCGAAGTATAATCGGATTCGCACATTAATTGAAGCGTTAGCGGTGGTGACGAGCGTCAAGTACGGCATATGGGCGGTAAGCATTATTTTTGCGGGTGCATATCAGGGCGAGGTGCTCGTATGGCAGGATTGGATGCTGGTGGCTTCCCATCTAGCTATGGCGGTTGAAGCGCTGCTGTTCGTCCGCTTCTTCAAATACGGCACGGTTATGCTGCTTGCAGCGGGGGCTTGGACATTCCTAAATGATTTCATAGATTATTCGTTTGGCGTCTATCCTTGGCTGCCGCAAGCGCTCTGGGACGATGTTGGGTATGTGGCGGTCTTTACCGTGGCGCTGACGGGAGCCAGCATAGCAGCCGGTTGGATAGCCATGAGAGCAGCCAATAGAATATAAGCGGTTCTAAGGCGGGACAGCTTGCCATACCATGATTGGTAAGGGGGGGATGTCCGTGACGCGGGACAAGAAGAGACGGGGGCTGCTCGTGCTGTTGTATGCACTGCTGACAGTATGTTGGATGGTGCAGCATCCGGGCATGGCTGCGGCGATGAATAGCGATTCCGAAGTATCGTCTGCAACGGAACGGGACGAGAGGCTGAAGAGCTTTGAAACCGTGACAGAGCGCCTGTACAATGTCATGCAGCAAGGAGATACTTCAGCAGCGCACCAGGAAATGGATCAATTAATCCGGACCCTTGAGGGGTTGTCGTTTCGGGGGGTGACTTCTGTAGATGGCATCCATGCTCTCGCGGAATGCATTATGGATACTAGGGAGACGATCAACCGGGTGAAGCTGTCGCCTGAAGCGTGGGTTGAGACGTCAGCACGGTTAAGGCTGGCCGTAAACAGCCTGACGCATAAACGGGATGCCCTATGGCAGCAATACTATAAAGTGATGTCCAGCAGTCTGCAGGATATGGGAAAGGCACGCTCGGGCGGTGACCGGACCGGATTCAAGGAAGCGCTGCAATCCTTGCAGGCGAATTATGAAATGATCAGGCCGGCTGCGCTCATTCAACGAGACGCAGCAGACGTGAACAAGTTCGAATCATGGCTGTCCTATATGGAGCGGCTCGGGGGAGATGCTTCCTGGGATGAGGCGGCGCTGAGAGGAGCGATCGATCAAGGGGGGCCGCTGCTGCAGGAGCTGTTTGGGCGCAAAGGCCATGAGCCCGTTTTTTTGCCGATCATCGGGATTCGGAGTCCCTGGTACTGGAGCGCCCTGATCGGCGGCTGGATCATGCTTGCGCTGACTTTTACGGCGATGCGCAAATACCAGGCCGAACAAGACGTATCTCCGGTGCAAAGGCCGAAATAAAATGGCGGCACCGTTCTAAAGACGGGAGAATAGCAAAGCAAGCGACTGTTCCTGTTAGCCCTGCTTCCTTATGGAGCGGGGCTAATCCTCTTTAAAGCCTTCCCCGTGTACGTCATGAACGTCGCTGATGATGATAAATGCTCTAGGGTCAACGGACCTGACGATCTCCCGCAGCCGCCGCATTTCCTGCCTTGAGACGACGCAGTAAGCAACATGCTTGGCTTGCTTGGAATAGGCGCCGACAGCCGGGATGAGCGTGACGCCTCGTTCGAGTTCCTTCGTAATGATGTCGGCGATATCCGGAGCGAAGTCGCTGATGATGGTGAAGGCCCGAGCGGAGTAGGCGCCCTCTTGGATGAAGTCAATGACTTTGGAGGCGATAAAGACGGCAACCAGCGTATATAGAATATTTTCCTCCCGGATATAGAACAGAGACAAGCCGATAATGATCACGTCCAGGCTTAAAATCACTTGTCCCATGCTCCAGCCGTATTTGCGGCCGAGAATTCTGGCGATGATGTCCGAGCCTCCGGTCGTGCCTCCAAAGCGAAAAACGAGGCCAAGGCCCGCACCAAGCGTAACCCCGGCGTAAAGGGAGGCAAGAATGTAATCATGCTCGGTCGTAAAGGGATTGATCCAACCGGTACGAATCATATTTTCGAACATCCAGAGGAAAAAAGACAAAGATGCAATGCCGAGCCCTGTATATATGATGGAGCGTCCGCCTAATATTTTCCACCCTAATAGAAATAAAGGGATATTCAGCACCAGATTGGAGATGGAAGGGGAAATGCCAAACGCGTAGTTAAGCAGGATCGTCACACCGGTTACCCCGCCCTCCATTAATTGGTTCGGTATAATGAAATAGAGCAGCCCGAATGCATAAATCGCCGTTCCCAGCATGATGGGAAGAATAGTACGCAGATAGCTTGCCAGTTTAAGAGTTCTCATTAAAATCCCTCGCCTGCAGTAAAATAAATTGCGTTATCTTCTTATTTTCACCGATTTGCGTTAGAAGTATTGATCGTTGTTCAACTCCGCCGATTTTTCACTAAAGATCAATGCTCAATTCTTATAGTATACCTTTTGCACGGCGATTAAAAAATGATTTGTTTTCAAAACGTCTTTACGATAACATAGGGATAAAACCTGAGTAAAGACGGGGAGGCATAGGCATTGCAAGAGAAAACACTGTCGGAAATGCAGCGGGAAGTGGATGCATACATATCGCAATTCAAAGAAGGCTACTTCAGTCCGCTTAGCATGCTTGCCCGGATGAGTGAAGAGGTCGGCGAGCTGGCCCGGGAAGTGAATCACCGCTTTGGTGAGAAGCCGAAAAAGCCGGAGGAAGCCGACAATTCCATCGAACTGGAGCTAGGCGATATATTGTTCATTACGATTTGCTTTGCGAATTCGCTCGGCATCGACCTGACGGAAGCGCATAATCAGGTTATGCATAAATTTAATACCCGCGATGCTGAGCGTTGGACCAAAAAGGACACCGATTAATTCATTACGTCATATGCTGTAGTAATTTCAGCCCATACTGTGGGGGGACAGCATATGCAGGTTGAACAAAATTTGCAGAAGGCTTATCGCAGCATCTTCGATAATGATTTTGAGGGAGCGATTCACTGGTTCGAGCAGGCGCTGGCTGAGGGACAGGACAATGCAGACATTCATTATCGCTTGTCAATTACTTGCGCGCGCAGCGGTCAACTGGAGAAGGCGATTCATCATGCCCGTTTGGCTGCCACGCTAGAACCTGCCCATATGGAATATAAATCGCATTATGACCGGCTGCAATCCAAGGAATTGACTCTCATGGCGAAGAAACTGGTGGAGAAGCCCCAGGATCCTGTTCGCGGGTTGGCGAAATCTGCGGTTGCCCTGCTGGAACGGGCGGTCCAATTGGACCCGTTATCGGTCATCGCTCAGCTATGGCTGTCGATAGCCTATGGTGAATTGCAGCAGTACACGCTTGCTTTACGAGCCGTCCGGGAGGCGATGCAGCTTCCGCAAGACGAGGCTATCACAAAGCAGCTTCAACAATTGGAACAACGGTTCGCATCCAAGATTAATCAATCATCATCCTAGGAAATGTGAGGTAATTTCGAATGACTGAACAAATTAGAGTAGCTGTTGCCGGAGCTGGCGGCAGAATGGGTAAAGAAGTAGTGAAGATGGTTCTTGAGGATCCGAATTTGCGCCTGGTGGCAGCTGTGAATTTATCGGATGAAGGCCTGGACGCAGGTACGTTAGTCGGTCTTCCCGCTTGCGGCGTAACGCTCAGCAGGGATTTGGAGCTGGCGCTGGTGGAAGGCAAACCTCAGGTGCTGGTCGATTTCACGACGCCGCAGTCGGCATATTCCAACACTGTGACGGCGATCAAGCATGGAGTTCGTCCGGTAATCGGAACAACGGGCTTCACACCGGAGCAAATCGAGGATTTGGACAAGCAGTGTCAGGAGCGGGGAATCGGCGGGCTGATTGCTCCCAACTTCTCCATCGGAGCCATCCTGATGATGAAATTTGCGGCCCAGGCGGCTAAATATTTCCCTCATCTTGAAATTATCGAATATCATGGGGATCAGAAATTAGACGCTCCCTCCGGAACTGCAGTGAAAACCGCGGAATTAATCGCCATGAACCGTGAGGAGCTGCGCCAAGGCAATCCGAATGAGGAAGAGACGATCGAAGGATCAAGAGGAGGCTACTATAATGGCTTCCGTATCCATAGCGTCCGTCTGCCTGGGGTTTTCGCCCAGCAGGAAGTTATTTTCGGCGGATTTGGCCAGACGTTGAAGATTCGCCATGATTCTTACGAGCGCGCCGGATATATGCCGGGGGTCAACCTTGCGATCAGCAAAGTGCTCGAATATGAGGGCTTGATTTACGGCTTTGAGCATTTTGTAGACTGATAGTGGACTGATATTTAGAGATGCTGCTCAAAAAGGAGAAAACGCACATGATGAACATCGCATTTATTGCTCATGATCGAAAAAAAGAAGATATCGTTAACCTCGCTATAGCCTATGAACATGTGTTCATGGATAAGAAATTATATTCGACGGGAACGACAGGAGCGCGGATCATGGAGAGCACGAACCTGAACATTCACCGTTTCCTGTCTGGGCCGCTCGGCGGCGATCAGCAGATCGGCGCGCTGATTGCACAAAACGAAATGGATCTCGTCATTTTTCTGCGTGATCCGCTGATGGCTCAGCCGCATGAGCCGGACATCACAGCATTGCTTCGCCTTTGCGACGTGCACGGCATCCCTGTGGCAACGAATATGGCAACAGCGGAAATCCTCATCCGGGCTCTCGACCGGGGAGACTTCGCCTGGCGTGAGCTGGTGGAGCAGAACAAGCCGGGGTTAGCGTAATGAGCATTAAGCTGGATATTCTCGTCATTGGCGCTCATGCTGACGATGCGGAGATCGGCATGTCCGGCACGATCGCGAAGCAGGTTGCGGCCGGATTTAAAGTGGGCATCCTCGATTTGACGGAAGCCGAGTTGTCCTCAAATGGCAATGTTCAATTGCGCAAAGAGGAAGCGGCCGCAGCTTCCCGGGTGCTCGGGCTGGCGCATCGGGGAAATTTGGGATTGCCGGATCGGGGACTGGATGCCACGCCCGACAATATAGCCGCTGTTGCTGCGGTGATCAGGTCGCATGCGCCGGATATCGTCTTCGCTCCGTATTGGGAGGATCGCCATCCTGATCATGTGGCAGCGAGCAAGCTTGTGGAGGAAGCCGTCTTCAACGCCAAGCTGCGGCGCTATATGCCGGAAATTCCTGCAATCCCGCTTCCTGATTTATATTTTTATTTCATTAATGATTGGAGAACGCCGGACTTGCTCGTAGATATTACCGAGTTTTACCCGGTCAAGGAGCAAGCGCTGGAATGCTATCGTTCTCAATTTGGACAGGCCGCTCCCGGAGAGGATATTGCTCCGACGCCTCTGAATCAGGGATATGTGGAACGGGTGAAAGCAAGGGATGCTTTGCTTGGCCAACGCAAGCTTATTCCTTATGCCGAAGGCTTTGCGGTCAAGTCGCCCTTTTTGATAGAACGGTTCGGATCCAGCAGCATATAAATTCAAATTAAGGCACAAGACTACGAAGGAGGTCCCTCACTTTATGGACCCATTTCTAAAAATCGGCATAACCTGTTATCCGACGCTTGGCGGTTCCGGGGTTGTTGCCACTGAGTTAGGCAAGCTGCTGGCAGAGAAAGGACATGAGGTTCATTTCATATCGCATAGCGTTCCTTTTCGCTTGGGCAGCTACCACAAGAATATTTTTTATCATGAAGTAGAGGTCAGCGATTATTATGTATTCCGATATCCGCCTTACGATTTATCGCTGGCCACGAAGATGGCGCAGGTAGCCAAGCAGCAGGAGTTGGATATTTTGCACGTGCATTACGCGGTTCCGCATGCGGTCTGCGCTTTTCTGGCCAAACAAATGGTTGGCGATAAACTGAAAATCGTCACCACGCTGCACGGAACGGACATTACA
The DNA here is from genome assembly GCF_030122845.1 of Paenibacillus woosongensis. Lineage (NCBI taxonomy): Bacteria > Bacillati > Bacillota > Bacilli > Caryophanales > Paenibacillaceae > Paenibacillus > Paenibacillus woosongensis. The sequence goes on along the minus strand of NZ_CP126084.1, from coordinate 3,144,171 downwards.
GTGCTTGCGCAGGATGAATCGCTGAAGGACTTGATCCGGCTGGCGATCAACGAGAGCGACGCAGTTACATCGGTGTCCCGCGATCTTATGAGAGAGACCCGCGAGGTTCTTGACATTTCGAGAGATATTGAGCTCACGTATAATTTCGTGGATGAGCGGGTGTACTACCCGCGTGACGCGAAATCCTGCCGCAGCGAATTCGCCGGTCCCGGTGAGAAGGTGCTCATGCATATTTCCAACTTTCGCCCTGTCAAGCGGGTAAGCGATGTTGTGGATGTATTCAATATGGTCAATGCAGAGGTTCCTTCCAAGCTGCTGTTCGTCGGCGAAGGTCCCGATCTTCCCAAAATCCAATGGAAAGTAAAAGAGCTGGGATTGGCGGATCGCGTCCATTTCCTCGGCAAGCAGGATGATATCGCTCACGTTATCTCGATGGCGGATGTTCTGCTCCTGCCGTCCGAAAAGGAAAGCTTCGGTCTTGTTGCCCTGGAAGCGATGGCCTGCGGCATTCCAACCGTTGGTTCGATGGCGGGAGGGATTCCCGAACTGGTCGCTCACAGAGAGACGGGCTTCCTGTCCCCCATCGGCGATACGCGCCAGATGGCGGACGACACGCTCTCGCTGCTTAAAGACGAGCAGCTTGCGCATAAATTCCGTGAGGCATGTTTGGCGCGTGCAAAAAACGAATTCAGCAGCGATCTCATTACAGCGCAGTATGAGAGCATTTATTATAAAGTGCTGGGACGCAAAACGCCCGTACCGAAGCCGCTTTGCGGATGAAATAATTCATTTGGGCAGGCATGGAATGCCACGATGCGCTGCCTGACTGTTTGAATGTAAAGAGGGGTGGCCTCTGGAGGTTATAGTTATGCAAGTATGGAAGCAGGTAGACCCCCTGATGCTGCATCAGGGGGAACAGGTGCTTAGAACATTGCTCGAATCCGGCTACAGCGCCTATTTCGTCGGAGGCTGCGTTCGGGATGAATTGATGGGCCGCCCGGTGCATGATATGGATATCGCGACTTCGGCGAAGCCTGAGCAAGTTATGGAACTGTTCGAACGTACAATTCCGACCGGTTTGCAGCATGGCACCGTTACAGTGCTGATGGGAGACTATCCGTTTGAGGTCACGACGTTTCGCACAGAATCCCATTATGAAGATCATCGCCACCCTGCAGCCGTCGAATTTGTGGATGAGATTACCCAGGATTTACAGCGCCGCGACTTTACGATGAATGCGATTGCCCGCAGTTTGGATGGCGAACTGACGGATCCATTTCAGGGGTGGTCGGATATTCGGGAAGGAGTCATCCGCTGCGTTGGACAGGCTGCGGAGCGGTTTGACGAGGATGCGCTCCGTATGATGCGAGCAGTTCGCTTTGCGTCGGTGTTCGGTTTCCGCCCCTCAAAGAGCCTCTGGCGGGCGCTTATTCAAGGTAGGGATAAACTAACCTTTGTGGCGATGGAACGCGTACGGTCCGAACTGGAGCGTCTGATGCTGGGGCCGAATCCTCTCCGGGGACTGGAGCTGCTTCGCCGCAGCCAGCTGCTGCATTATGCCAAGCTGCCATTTAAAGAAGGTGACAAGCGGAGCCCCCGGCAGGAGGGACAGCTTCAGGCGTTGAGCCATATGCCGGCCAGTCCCCAGGAGCTAAGATGGTCTTTGCTCCTTCAAGGATTAGGAATATCCGGGTATGAGGCGGAGGCCAGGATGAAAGCATGGACATTCTCGAATCAGGTCGCTGAGACTACATCAGACATCATGAGATTTGATGAGGCATGGGGCGAAATAAAAGCAAGACTCGGTGCAGCCGGGTCGGATCGGCTTCGCCGGAGCTGGATCGAGCTTCAGCTGCACTACGGACACATGATCAGCCAACTGTGGCTGGAGCGCGAGCGCCAATGGTTGTCTTGCCAGGCAATCGTGGGGAAAGAGGCGCTGCTTCGTCTGAATGAGGAGGAAATGCGCTGGCACCGCGACGTGCCCGTTCACGAGCTAAAGGAGCTGGCGATTCGCGGCGGGGACGTACTTGCGGCTTTAGGCCAGAGAGGCGGCCCATGGCTGGGGGATCTAATGAAGCGGCTGCTGCAGCTCGTAGCCGTCGGCGATGTGCCAAATGAGAAGGAGCTTTTGCTCGATTATGTGAAAGCTGTGGTGAAGCAAAATGAGTGATAGCCGCTTGCTTGATATGCTGCTGTCCAGGACAGGCGAGTATATATCCGGTGAAGAAATCAGCCGGAAATTGTCGATAAGCCGGACGGCGGTATGGAAACAAATCAACAAGCTTCGTGAGGAAGGCTATGAATTTGAGGCTGTCTCCCGCAAAGGATACCGTTTGGTCAGCAAACCGGAGAAACTCGAATACAGTACCTTGCTCCAGGCATTGAGCACGGTCTCTTTCGGCCGGACCTTGAAGCTAATGGATGTAACCACATCTACGCAGGAAGAGGTTCGCCTGCTGGCGGAGCACGGAGCGAGTGAAGGTACGCTTGTCATTGCCGAGGAGCAGACGATCGGCAGAGGACGGCAGGGCCGCAAGTGGCATTCTCCTGCCGGCAAGGGGATTTGGATGAGCCTGCTGCTTCGTCCGCAGCTTCCCTTATCCGCAGCACCCCAGCTTACATTGCTCACTGCGGTGGCAGTATGCCGCGCCGTTCGGGCAGTGACGGGAATCGGCGTCGGCATTAAATGGCCGAACGATTTGCTGGTCCGCGGACGCAAAATTTGCGGGATTTTGTTGGAGTCCGTAGGTGAGGATGAAATGATTCGCTATTGCATTGCGGGGATCGGCATCGATGCCAATCTAGAACCTGACGACTTGCCGCCGGAGCTGGCATCCATCGCGACCTCTCTGCAAATCGAAAGCGGCCGGAAGGTGGACCGGGCTGTACTGATCGGCGCAGTGATGACAGAGATGGAGAAGCTCTATGGGCTTTACATGGAAGAGGGTTTCGCCCCGATCGGTCACTTATGGGAGGCATTATCCGTGACAACTGGCCAGCATATTACCGTCAAGACTGCACAGGGAGAAGTAAGCGGAAGAGCGATCGGTTTGGAAGAAAGGGGAGGACTCCTCGTCATGCAAGAGGATGACAGTCTCACCACAATTTTCTCCGGAGAAGTGCATTTTGACGGGTGTAATCCTTAAGAAACTTTGTTATACTGTCCACATGAGGCGGTATCGATGATTCGAGCTGCACTCTTGTGGACATTGTTATTTGAAGGAAGTGAAAAACCGTCATGACCGTGGTTTTGTTCGGTTGCGTCGGATTCTGCTCTGAGCCGGAAAGGACCGAGACAGAAGGGACGAACGAGAGAGTGACTCTTCTTTGGATTCGGACCTTTTTAGCGCTGCGACGATGGCGATAGAAGGTTTATTTGTCGTTGGCGCCGGACTGATGGATGATGAACCACCCGCGAGGCTTGAGAACCAAAGGAGATGAAGGAAATGACAGTCAAACATGCCTTAAACATCGTGAAAATGAAAAAAATGAAGCAGGAACAAATCCCGCTCACCATGATTACCGCATACGATTATCCCTCTGCCCGGCTGGCGGAAGAAGCGGGCGTAGACCTCATTCTGGTCGGAGATTCGCTTGGCAATGTCGTGCTTGGCTACGATACGACGATTCCGGTAACGATCGAGGATATGGTTTACCACAGCCGGGCCGTAGCACGAGGCGCCCAGCACACCTTTATCGTAACAGATTTGCCATTCATGACCTATCATGGCAGCATCGATGAGACCATGCGTCAGGTCAGAAGGGTTATGCAGGAGGGCCATGCCCATGCTGTGAAGATGGAGGGGGGCGCAGAAATCGCTCATACGGTTCAAGCGGTCGTACAGGCTGGCGTGCCCGTGTTGGGCCATATCGGCTTGACGCCGCAATCCGTCAATCAGATCGGAGGATATCGCATTCAGGGGAAAGACCAAGCGGATGCCGAGCGCCTCATGGCTGACGCCAAAGCTCTGGAGCAGGCTGGAGCGTTTGCCATCGTTCTGGAGCTGGTGACCGAGCAGGTTGCTGAAGCAATTTCTAAGGAGCTTGCAATTCCAACGATCGGCATCGGTGCGGGGCGGGGATGCGATGGGCAGGTGCTCGTTTTCCATGATGTGTTGAAATATGCCCCGGATTACCGGGAGAAGAAATTTGTGAAAACCTATGCCGATATCGGTGAGCAGATCCGACAAGGCATTTCAGAATATGTGAACGATGTGAAGACGCGCGCTTTCCCTGGAGAGCAGCATGTTTTTGCTGCCGACGAGAAGGTAGTCGATGGTTTGTATGGTAAAGGGAAGGTGGAAGGTTAGTCATGATTGTGTTAACGGAGATTAAGGATGTCAGGGAGCATTTGCGGGCTGAGCGCTTTGCCGCCGCTAAAGAAGGAAGGGAGCTTCAGGTCGGTTTCGTTCCTACGATGGGATATTTGCACGAAGGACATGCCAGCCTGCTGCGGAGCGCCCGGATGGACAATGATCTTGTCGTATTGAGCATTTTTGTAAATCCGATCCAGTTCGGACCTAATGAGGACTTTGACCGTTATCCGCGCGACCGTGACAAAGATATGGCGCTCGCCAAACGTGAAGGCGTAGATATTGTATTCCTGCCGTCCGTCGATGAGATGTACCCACAGCCGACGAAGACGAAGGTTCACGTGGCCGAGCTGACGGATCACCTATGCGGGGCAGCGCGTCCCGGCCATTTCGACGGCGTGACGACCGTAGTCAGCAAGCTGCTGAATATCGTTGCTCCAGACCGGGCTTATTTCGGACAGAAGGATGCACAGCAGGTTGCGGTTATTACGCAAATGGTCCAGGATCTCAATATGGATGTCGAAATCGTTCCTTGTCCGATCGTACGAGAAGAGGACGGGCTGGCTCTTAGCTCCCGCAACGTATATTTGTCGCCGGAGCAGCGTCAGGCCGCGCTGGTCATCTCCCGTTCTTTGCGGCTGGCGGAACAGATGGCCAGAGAGAAGGAATCGGCAACGGCAGGGGATATTGCCTTGGAGCTGGTTCGGAGTATCGAAGCTGAGCCGACCGCTGTGATCGATTATGCGGACATCCGCCGTTTTCCTTCCCTGGAGTCCGTACCAAGCTCGATGCGCGTCAAGGATGCAGATGGGAAGCTGCTGATTGCCGCCGCGGTCAAATTTGGGGCCACCCGGCTGATCGACAACGTTATTTTAACGATGGAGGGAGACAAATAGCCATGTATAGAACGATGATGAAATCGAAAATTCACCGGGCTACAGTAACCGAGGCGAATTTGAATTATATTGGAAGCATTACAATCGATGAGGATCTGATGGAGACGGCGGATCTTCTTGAGAATGAGAAGGTGCAGATCGTGAACAATAATAACGGCGCGCGTCTGGAAACCTATGTCATTCCAGGGCCGCGCGGGAGCGGAGTGATCTGCCTGAACGGGGCGGCAGCCCGGCTGGTTCAACCCGGCGACAACGTGATCATCATTTCCTATGCGCAAATGTCCGCGGAAGAGCTGAGAAGCCATAAGCCGACCGTCGTGTTCGTCGATGAGCACAATCGTCCCGTAGAGACTGCCAAAGAGGAAGTCCACGCTACGATTCGTTAAGGGCTAGACTTTCGCAGCCGGCGTTATGCAATTAATGCCTTCGGGAATGAAAAGCCCCCCGGGAACAAAAAATGAACATAAGGCCTCGCACTGATTTCATTTTCGTTAAAGGGTGGGTTGCGGATGATGTTTCAACATGTGTTTGCGGAAATGAATGAAATGTTGGATGAAATTGCCCGGCAATACCCGATCGCCCAAGGGATTCATAAGCATGAACTTGCCCGAAAGTGGCATCTTCTGCGGCAAATGAGCGATAGCATGATTGAAGAATGGCTTATTTTCGAGGAGAAGATGGGAATGCTGCGCCAATCCGGTATTAGTCTCGAGGACAGATATGAGCCGGATTATCCGGAAATGAGCGCCGACGCTTTTGTCAAAGGCCAGGGATATTATAAGCTGCTGATGTTTCCCCAGTCCCTGGATCAATTTCAGGCCGTACTAAAGGAATATCCGGACAGCTTGATCGGCCGCACCTATTTGGCGATGTGCCATCTTCATCTGGATGAAAGCGAGGAGGCCGCAATCCATTTTGAAGCAGTCCTTAGGAGTGCGCCAAACAAGCGGCTGCGTTCCATTATTTACAATGCGCTTGGCTGCATTGAGGCGAAAAAGGGAAATCGCAGCAAAGCGAGGGAATTTTTCACCCTTGCTCACCATAGCGACCCCAGCTTGCCGGAACCGTTAGCCAATTGGGAAGCCTGTCTGCATAGCACAGGAAAACTTCAGTATGGCACTCAGCTTACGAAATTGATGTAGGCGGGGCCGAATGCAGGAGCGATGCGGGAATCCGTTATTTTGCGGCGCATCGCTTCTTTTGTATTCATCTGTGTCAATTTTCAAAACGCCCATCTTCTGTTATGCTGTTAAGAGAAATAGAGACTGGAACGAAAGGGACCATAGAACAGAAATGAAATATGCTGTACTTGACTTTGAGACAACGGGCAATCAGTCCTCCGATGAGATCATTCAAGTTGGACTTGCCATTATAGATGATAATTTGACCGTTTCCCAGGTATATCATTCGTACATTAAGCCGACGATACCGATTCCTCCTTTTATTACAGGATTGACGGGGATTACCGAGGATGACGTCAAAGATGCGCCGGACTTGGATGAAGTCATGATGGAAATGGTTCCGCTTCTAAACGATGTCGTGCTTGTCGGCCACAACGTGGCTTTTGATTTTAATTATCTTCAGAGCGCGTTGGACAAAACAGGCTATCTGCCTTTTACCGGGCGCATTCTGGATACGATGGATTTTTTGAAAATATTGTACCCTTCGCTTGGTTCTTACCAGCTCGGACTGGTATCTGCCGAGTTCGGCATAGAGCATGACCGGCCCCATCAAGCTGACAGCGATGCGCTGGCCACGGCCTATATATTCCTGAAATGCCTGGAAGAGTTAAACGACCTGCCGCTTCTGACGCTGCAGCGTCTCGCCGACCTGTTTGCTGGGGAAGACAGCGATCTGGGCTGGTTCTTTGATGCTGCGCTGCAGGAAAGACAGCTTCAGGGCGAGCAAGACACGGACGGATTTACGTATTACCGCCAGTACGCTTTGCAAGTGGAGGATTGGATGGATATTATGCCTGCTAGGGAGAATATGCTGGACAATCCGCTAGATAATGTCAGCTTTACGGAGTTCAAGGAGCAGGTGAGTGAACATCTGCGCGCCAAGCTGCATGGATATGAAGAGCGCGAGGCGCAGAACATGATGCTAACGGAAGTAATGCGCGCCTTCGACGAAGACAAGCATCTGCTTGTCGAGGCCGGAACTGGCACGGGCAAATCGCTCGGGTATTTGCTGCCGGCCATATATCACAGCGTAAAGCACGACGAGAACGTTATGGTCAGTACGCACACGATCAATTTGCAGGAGCAGCTTCGCGAGCGGGACATCCCTTTGTTAACTGAGGTTGTGCCATTTCCATTTCGTGCGGCAGTATTTAAGGGAAGACAGCACTATTTGTGTCTGCGCAAATTTGAACATAAAATAAGTAGGAGAGATTTCGTTTCTCCCAAAGAAGATGTCATGACAGCAGCCCAGATGATCGTATGGCTGACTCAAACCGAAACGGGCGACGATGAGGAACTGAATTTGAGCAGCCGCGGCGGCGATTTCTGGGAAACGGTGGCCAGTGATTCCGATTCCTGCTTGGGGCGTTCCTGCCCATGGTTTCGCAAATGCTACTACCACCGGGCTAAACACGAGGCTGGCGTAGCTGATGTCGTTATCACGAACCATTCCAAGCTGTTTACGGATATTCAGGCAGGGCATCAGCTGCTGCCGGGGTACGAACGGCTGGTCATCGACGAAGCACATCATTTGGAAGATGTGGCAGGCAAGCATTTGGGGCTTCACATGAAATACTTTACGGTCGTACACACATTAACCCGCCTATTCAAGGACAGTAAGACAGGGCAGCTGCCTAATTTGAGAATGCAGCTGCAGAATACGCCCGGCGAGAAAGCCGCGGACTGGTGCACTGTAATCGATGGCATTTATCCTTCGCTGCTTGATGTGAAGGAAAGCTGGGACAAGCTGAGCGAAATGCTGTTCGCCCTAATGCCGGAACGAAGCGATGCGGCTCCTGGCGACCCGGGGCAATTTGTTCTTCGCTTGCTGCCGCACAAGAAACCTAAGGATTGGGATACGCTCAGTGCGCTAGAGAATCATATCTATGTGCTGCTGGGGGACATCGTCCGCAAAGGGGAACGGATGCTGAACGACATCCGGGACGAGCAGGAGGATTACGGGGCGGACAGCTTGCTGACGGATATCAGCGGTCTGCTCAAGGACTTGGCGACAGAGCGGGAAGCGATCCGTTCGTTTATGAAACTTGATGACGAGGACACCGTATACTGGATCGAAGGTAACGGGAATTACCGCAGCCGCTCCTTGCAGATTTACGCGGTTCCGATCGATGTGAGCCAGCAGCTCAAAAACTATTTCTTCGACAAAAAGAAGAGCGTGGTGATGACCTCGGCTACATTGTCCGTGGATAAGTCATTCCAGTACATGATCGAACAGCTTGGACTGCAGGAAGCCGCTGACAGCGACCGGCTGCTGACCTCCATGCTGCCTTCGCCGTTCAATTACAGAAACCAGGCGCTGCTCGTCATTCCGCGTGATTTCCCGAGCGTCAAAGGCAGCGTGGGGGATGAACATTTCGTGAAGATGCTGGTACAGTCGTTAGCCGAGACGGCTATAGCAACGCGCGGCCGGATGCTGGTGTTATTCACGTCATACCGGATGCTTCGCCAGGTCTATGACCCGCTGAAGGAGCAATTATCCTCCGAGGGAATTACCGTCATCGGCCAAGGTATGGATAGCGGCAGCCGCACGAAGCTGACCCGCAGATTCCAGGGCCAGGAAGCATCCGTGCTGCTCGGCACGAGCAGCTTCTGGGAAGGCGTGGACATACCGGGGGAGGCGCTGACCAGCCTAGCTATTGTCCGCCTGCCATTCCAGCCGCCGAACCATCCTCTCGTCGAGGCGAAGAGCGAAAGGCTTCAGAAGGAGAAGAAGAACCCATTCATGAAGCTGTCCGTGCCGCAGGCCGTCATCCGCTTCAAACAGGGGTTTGGACGCCTGGTGCGCTCTTCTCAGGATCGCGGGATAGTGGTGGTGTACGATACGCGCATCTTGGAATCTTACTACGGAAAATATTTCTTATATTCGCTGCCTGGGCCGAAGATGGAACATATGCCGACCGAGCAAATGGTACCGAGAATTTCCGAATGGCTGGATGTTCACGAAGTCCAGGGGGCAAAGGAGCAATAACCGTAATTCATATCGCGCCATTATAAGGGGAGAAAAGCTATGAAATCAGAAAAAATTTCCGATGCGGTTGTACGCAGATTGCCAGTGTATTTGCGTTTCCTCAATGAGCTGAGCCTTCGTGAAGTGCCTACGGTATCCTCTCAGGAATTGGGCCAGAAGCTTGATCTTAATCCTGCGCAAATCCGTAAGGACCTCGCTTATTTTGGGGATTTTGGCCGTAAAGGCATCGGCTACGACGTGTCTTATCTCATTGAAAAAATCCGGCAGATCCTCAATCTGGATCAGCAGATCAATGTAGCTCTAGTCGGAGCTGGTAATCTAGGCCAAGCGCTGTCTAACTATAATGCCTACCTGAAGGACAATATGAAAATCGTGGCGGTATTCGATGCCGCACCGTCCAAAATCGGCACCAAGATCAACAATATTACCGTTCAACCGATCGATGAGCTCGTGGAGACGGTACAAGCGATGAACATACGGATCGGTATCATTACGGTTCCTGATTTCGAGGCCCAGCGCGTGGCGGATCAGCTTGTTGCCGCCGGGATCGGAGCGATTCTTAACTTCGCGCCAACGATTTTGAAGGTGCCATCGGAGGTAAGAATACATGCGGCTGATTTCACGACGGACCTGCTCAGTCTTGCCTATTATTTGAATGACGGAAAGGAACTTACTTCGAATGAGTCGTAAACTGCTAATCACAAACGGTACGTTTGCCGTGCTGGAAGAACAAGAACCTGTCGTTAACGGTTATATGCTCGTTGAGGACGACCTTATTACCTATATTGGCTCCGAGCGCCCGGAAGGCAGCGAGAATGCGGAAGTTATGGACGGAAAAGGCCTGTTGTTTTTGCCTGGTCTGATCAATACGCACGGTCATGCGGCCATGTCGCTGCTGCGCGGTTACGGGGACGATATGGTGCTGCAAAAATGGCTGCAGGAGAAAATGTGGCCGATGGAAGCGAAGTTCACACGTAATGACGTGTACTGGGGAACTGCGCTGTCCGTACTGGAGATGATTAAGGGGGGAACGACAACCTTCCTTGATATGTATGATCATATGGACAAGGTCGCACAGGTGACGGAGGAATCCGGCATCCGCGGGGTACTAATGCGCGGGGCGATCGGGCTGTGCCCGCCTGACGTACAGAAGCAGAAGCTGGATGAAGCGGTTGCTTTTGCCCGCAATTGGCACGGCAAAGCGGACGGCCGGATTACGGCGATGATTTCGCCACACGCGCCTTATACTTGCCCGCCGGATTACATTGAGCAGTTCGTGCAGGCTGCACATGATCTCGACTTGCCAATGCATACACATATGTCGGAGACGCAGGCCGAGGTGGAGCAGAACGTCGCCGATTACGGGGCAAGACCGGTGGAGCATTTGCTTAAGCTGGGCATGTTCTCGCGCCCGACCCTGCTTGCGCACGGCGTTCATTTGACAGATGAAGAGATTGAAGTGCTCGCTGCCCATAAAGTTGCGATTTCACACAATCCAGGCAGCAATCTGAAGCTGGCTAGCGGCGTAGCGCGGGTTCCTGAACTGCTGAAGGCAGGAGTTACCGTTTCGCTCGGTACCGACGGCGCAGCGAGCAACAATAATTTAGACATGTTTGAAGAGATTCGACTCGCCGCTTTGATTCACAAAGGGGTATCAGGAGATCCGACGGCTGTGCCGGCGCTGGAGGCACTGCGGATGGGGACAGAATACGGGGCCCAATCCGTGTTCCTTAACAATACGGGCAAACTTGCCGCAGGAATGAAAGCGGATTTCATTGCGCTCAACACCGAGCAGGCTCATTTTGTGCCGAGAACCGATTACGTTTCTCATGTCGTATATTCCGCTGGACCGAAAGATGTAGAGCATGTATGGGTTGACGGGAAGCAAATCGTGAAGCACGGCGCGTGCCTCACCCTGGATGAAGAGCGGATTCGCCATGAGGCACAGGCGGCTTTTGAAGGTCTGTTATCCAGATAGCCTCAAGCTTGTTTAGGAAAGGAAGAGAAGGTTGAAGAAGAGAACCAAATGGATCCTGCTTTCTATCCTCATTCTGCTGCTTGTGCTCTTTGGCCTTCATCGTTTTTATGTATACGTCATGCAGGATACTTGGAATGAGGAATCAGCGGCGATTCAGACGGCTAAACAGCAAACGGGCATCGTATCGGTCGACAAGACGTGGAAATCGGTGTGGGACGAGGTATGCTGGGTAGTTCAAGGACAAAACGAGAACGGTGAAGAACTGATGGTCTGGCTGCCGGAAGGCGGGGAAGCGCATGAAGAGCTTCTTAGCGGCGGAACCAACGAGCAGCAGATCCGGGATATCATCAAAAGCCAGCTGCCGGGAATCAGAATCGTCAGGCTCATGCCGGGGATCTATGAGGGCGAATATGTCTGGCAGCTCTTTTACAAGGAGAAGGAGCATCACTACTATCAGTTTTTCAAGTTTAGCGACGGCTCGATTCTGCCTGATAAATTTACGCTGCCGAATCGTTGATCAAGATGGCGCAATCCATAAAGTATATAGGGAGAACCTCGCTCGGGTGGGCGAGGTTCTTTGCTATTCCCTAAAAATTTTAAATATATTCATACTTTGGTTTCGATATTACGCGAACTATATGTTATACTCTTATTTGTAGTTTGTGATATATCGAAGTATATCAATTCATGCAATATTTTATATATAACTAGGATAGGAGGAAGCCGCGAATGAAATTACGTATCGGACAAACTGTCGCTATCGCTGCTGTCTCTGCCGTATTACTGTTTGGCGGTTGGTTTGCCTATCGCCAATGGGCGATTGAAGCCCCGTTCCAAAAGCTGGTTAAGCAATACGAGGGCGTAGATCACGTTCAATTCAATATTACCCCCAAAGAGGTAGGATTGAAACTTGATCTTGCAGCCGGTACAGATATGGGTGGACTTGTCCGCCACATTGAGAAAGACGGCAAGAAGCTGCTCGGCAATCGCAACTTGAAGCTGGAAGTGACGGACCATTCAACGCCGGATTTGGATAAAATTTGGAGTGAGGCGCTGTTTTCCGTAGCTCAGGCGATGGAAAACAAACAATACACCGAAATACAGCATACGTTAGATCAACTGGTGCAGCAGCACGACGCGCTGCAGGCGACCGCGGACATGGATAATGAGAACGTCTATGTGACGTTGACCTATGGAACTGCAAGCAAGTATGTTATTTTGCCACGCATTCCGCAAAAAATGGGGGTGTGGCCAAATGCGTAAATGGATGTGGGAAGCCATTGCCGGATTTGTTCCTGTATTATTGATTTTTATGGCTTTTATGGGTCTCAACGTAGTTCCGCTGATCTTCGCGCTCCTGATGGTGGGCGCGGTATTCACTGTGCTTAAAATGCGCGGAGGCATTGCGATTGGCGCAGCTCAAGAGCGGAAGCGAAAAAAGGCGGGACCGGCGAAGCTGACCTTCGAAGAAATCGGCGGCCAGGAAAGCGCCAAACAGGAGCTGCAGGAAGCGCTTGATTTCATGGTGCGCCATGAGGAAATCAAGCAGTTCGGCATCCGGCCAATCAAAGGGATTTTGCTGACAGGGCCTCCGGGAACGGGCAAGACTTTGATGGCCAAAGCCGCGGCCCACTATACGAATTCCGTCTTCGTCGCCGCCTCCGGCAGCGAGTTCGTAGAGATGTATGTCGGGGTGGGGGCAGGACGGATTCGCGAACTGTTCAAGGAAGCGCGGACACGTGCCGCTAAAGAGAACAAGGACAATGCGATTATCTTTATCGACGAAATCGATGTGATCGGCGGTAAAAGAGAAGGCGGCCAGCAGCGCGAATACGATCAAACGCTTAATCAGCTGCTGACGGAAATGGACGGCATTTATTCTACGGAAACGCCGCGTATTTTACTCATGGCGGCGACGAACCGCAAGGAAATGCTGGACAGCGCCCTGCTGCGCCCGGGGCGGTTCGACCGCCACATCCAGGTCGATTTGCCGGATAAGAAGGGCCGCATGCATATTTTGGAGCTTCACGCCAACAATAAACCGCTGCACGACAGCGTGAGTCTGGAGAAGGTCGCCGAGGAATCCTTCGGATTCTCCGGGGCACAGCTCGAGAGCGTCATGAATGAGGCGGCAATTTATGCCATGAGAGAGAGCAAGAAGGAAATCGAGCAGCTCCATTTGTCGATGGCCATTGACAAGGTCATGCTCGGCGAACGGACTGACCGGGTGTCTACAGAAGAAGAGAAGCGGCGGGTTGCGATTCATGAGCTGGGTCACGCGATCGCCGCCGAGGTAGTTGCACCGGGAAGCGTGAACCAGGTTGCGCTTAGTCCGCGCGGCAGAGCGCTTGGTTATGTCCGGCACAATCCGCAGGAAGATAAATATTTATATACAAAAGCCTATTTGGAAGGCCAGATCATTATCGCTTTGGCCGGAGCGGCTGCCGAAGAAATTTATTACGGGGAGCGCAGCACCGGTTCCAGCAACGATTTTGAGCAGGCGATCAATATCGTGCATACGATGATGACCTCCGGGTTAACATCGCTTGGCATCGTGAATATGGAGATGATGACCAAGGAAGTGCTCATGAAGGAGAACGCAGCGATTTTGGATGATCTAGCGGCTCGTTCAAAGCAGCTGCTGCTTGATCATTCTGCAGCATTCGACAAGTCACTGGAGATCCTGTTGCGTGAGGAACGCCTCTCCGGGGAGCAATTTAGATGTCAATTTGGTGACAGTGCTCTTTTACCGGCATAAATCGTATGCCGGTTATTTTTTTTACTTTTTGTCCGTGCTAAGATATTATTATATGTTGGGTATAAAAAATTGTATTATTCGACATGAAGGGTACAATATTATGTGTAGATGATGAAAGGATGGAGCGAGAGAACCATGAACTTCAAAAGAATAGGTGTCATCGGCGGCGGCACGATGGGGCAGGGGATCAGCGAAATGCTGGCAGCCAAAGGACTCGATGTGCTGCTTGTGGAGGAAACGCCTGAGAAATTGAACCACGCTTATAATATGATAGAGACAAGCTTGGATAAGCAGCTGGAGAAATGGGCCATTACGAAGGCCGAGAAGAAGTTGATTTTATCCAAAGTCCATAAAGTAACCCATCTTGCCGAACTCGGTACCTGTGATATGGTTATCGAGACCATTTCGGAGGATTTGGATGCCAAAAAAGAAGTGTTCAAGCAGCTCGATCACGTTTGCCCGAGCAATATTATTCTGGCCAGTAACACGTCTACGCTCAGCTTGACGGAGATCGCCGGCTCGACCATGTATCCCGAGCGCGTGATCGGCATGCACTTTATTTATCCTGTTTCCAAGATCAACCTCGTGGAAATTATCCGCGGACTGAAAACCTCGGATGCAACATTTGAAGAAACGAAGCATTTCGTGGAGGAAGTTGTCGACAAACGCGGCATCATGGTATATGAATCCCCAGGATTCGTCACTTCCCGCATCATTTGCGTCATGATTAACGAGGCGCTGCACGTGCTGGGCGAAGGCGTTGCTACGGCAGAGGACATTGACAATGCCATGCGCGTTGGTTATCAGTTCCAGTACGGTCCTCTTGAAATGGCTGACCGTTTCGGCTTGGATTCCGTCTTGGCGGCGCTTGAGCGCATGTTCCGCGAATTCGGCGATTTGAAATACCGCCCTTCCTTCGTATTGAAAAAGATGGTCCGCGCCGGTAATTTGGGTGTGAAGACAGGTGAAGGATTTTTCAAATACGACAAGGATGGTGACCGGCTATGAAAGTTCTCGTAATCAACGCGGGAAGCTCTTCCCTGAAATATCAATTGTATGACATGAATGATGAGTCCGTATTGGCGAAAGGTCTCGTTGAACGGATTGGCATGGATTCCTCCATTCTGACCCATAAGCCGACAGGCAAAGAGGAAGTTACGGAGGTCAGTGAAATTCTGGAACATACGACAGCAATTCGTAAAGTTCTGGAGAAGCTGACCGATAAAGAGCACGGCGTCCTGAATTCTGTCGAGGAAATTCAGGCCGTAGGGCACCGCGTCGTTCATGGCGGGGAATTCTTTAAGGGCTCGGCGCTTGTTACTCCAGAAGTAAAATCCGAAATCCGCCGTTTGTTCGACCTGGCCCCGCTGCACAATCCGCCAGCGATTATGGGGATTAACGCGGCAGAGAAAAATATGCCAGGCGTTCCTCAGGTGGTGGCTTTCGATACGGCGTTCCACCAAACGATGGAGGAGAAGGTGTATTTATATCCGATCCCGAAAGTACTATATAAGAAACACCGCGTACGCCGCTACGGGGCTCATGGCACGTCGCACGACTATGTAAGCAAGGCGGCCGCAGCTTACCTGGAGCGTCCGATCGAAGACCTTAAGATCATTACCTGCCATATCGGTAACGGTGCCAGCTTGACCGCTGTTCAAGGTGGCGTGTCCGTTGACACCTCGATGGGGCTTACCCCGCTGGAAGGTCTCATGATGGGTACTCGCAGCGGTGACTTGGACCCGGCAGTCGTCACGTTTGTCATGAACAAAGAAGAGCTGTCGATCAGTGAAGTCAACTCCATGCTTAACAAACACAGCGGCTTGCTGGCAATTTCCGGCAGCAGCAGTGACATGCGCGATATTACCGATGGGCTGGAAGCCGGCGAACCAAACGAGACGCTTGCTTTTGAAATGTATGAGTACCGTCTGCGCAAATATATAGGTTCTTATGCAGCGGCAATGAACGGTGTGGATGTCATCGTATTTACAGCGGGTGTAGGCGAGAACTCGGCGATCGTGCGCGAGAAGGTCTGTGAAAACCTGACTTATCTTGGCGTAGAGCTTGATCCAGAGCTGAACAAAATCCGTTCCGGCGATCCGCGGCGCATTTCCACGCCGAATTCCAAAGTAGAGGTTCTTGTTATTCCTACGAACGAGGAATTGGTCATTGCCCGGGATACCCATCATATTGTTAATAAAATGAATGCATAAATCAGCATAGTTAGAGGAGATGTTCATAAATGGCGAACAAAACGGTGATTCGTCAGGTTAACGAGCATGTCGGCGAGACAGTGGTCATCGGCAGCTGGTTAAACAACAAACGCTCAAGCGGTAAAATACAGTTCCTTCAGCTCCGTGACGGCACAGGCTACATTCAGGCCGTTGTCGTCAAAAGCGAAGTATCCGAGGAGACGTGGGATGCGGCAAAAAGCTTGACACAGGAATCCTCGCTGTATGTGACAGGTGTCATCCGTGAGGAGCCGCGCAGCCAATCGGGATATGAAATGACGGTGACGGAGATCAAAGTCATCCATCTGACGGAAAACTATCCGATTACACCGAAGGAGCACGGCGTTGATTTCCTGATGGATCATCGCCATTTATGGCTGCGTTCCTCGAAGCAGCGGGCGATCATGGTTATTCGCGCGGAAATCATCAGAGCGATCCAGCAGTTCTTTGATCAGAACCATTTTACACTCGTCGACCCGCCGATTTTGACGCCAACTTCCGCGGAGGGCACGACCAATCTGTTCCATACGAAATATTTTGACGAGGATGCTTACCTGACGCAGAGCGGGCAGCTTTATATGGAAGCGGCGGCGATGGCGCTTGGAAAAGTATATTCCTTCGGCCCGACGTTCCGGGCGGAGAAATCCAAGACCCGCCGCCACTTGATCGAGTTCTGGATGATTGAGCCGGAGATGGCTTTCACCGAACATGAAGAAAGCCTGGTTGTTCAGGAGCAGTTTATTACGTACGTCGTTCAATCCGTCCTGAAGAACTGCCGGACTGAGCTGGAGACGATTGGCCGCGACATTTCCAAGCTGGAGAGCATTCAAGCTCCATTCCCGCGGATTACTTATGACGAAGCTATCGAGTTTCTGCATGGGAAAGGCTTTGACCTTCCTTGGGGCGAGGATTTCGGTGCGCCGCATGAGACAGCGATTGCCGAGCAGTACGACAAGCCGGTATTCATCACGCATTATCCTGCCGGCATCAAGGCATTCTACATGAAGCCTGATCCTAACCGTCCGGAGGTTGTACTCTGCGCGGATATGATTGCTCCGGAAGGCTACGGAGAGATTATCGGCGGTTCGCAGCGGATTGACGATCCGGAATTGATGGAGGCCCGCTTCCAGGAACACGAGCTGTCGCCGGAAGCTTACCAATGGTACCTGGATCTGCGCAAATACGGCTCAGTACCGCATTCCGGCTTCGGGCTTGGTCTCGAGCGGACGGTCGCCTGGATTTGCGGACTGGATCATGTCCGTGAGACGATTCCGTTCCCGCGGATGCTGTATCGCCTTTATCCGTAAAAGGACAGTAGCCCGGACATCATCAGCGTTATACAATACAAGTACGGGTTCGTAAGGATGAGAAAGGTGAGGACGTATGGCATTGACCGATGGTTGGAAGGTGTGGGCAAAAGGAGTCGCATTCGGTATGGAAGCAGGTGTTGTGCATGTACCCTCCTCTCTGCTGACACATTACCGAAAACTCGGTTTAAGTGATACGGAAGTCATGCTTCTGCTGCAGCTAGTTACATACAAGCAGCTGGAGCATAATGATTTTCCTTCGATGGAGCAGCTGGAGCAGCGGATGGGAAAAGCGCCTGGGGAGGTCTCCTCCGTCATTCAGCGGCTGATGAAGGATAAATGGATCTCCATCGATATGGAATGGGACGAACGCACAGGCATCCAGTTTGAGAGCTACAATTTGGCAGGGATGTATGAACGCCTGGCGCAGTGCTTGGCTGAAGAACGGGCCGCGCTGCGGCAGCAGAGCCACCAGCGCGAGCCGGAAGCAGCCAAACCGGAGGCGAACGAACGGAACTTATTCGTTATATTTGAAAAAGAGTTCGCAAGACCCCTATCGCCGATGGAATGCGAGACGATTTCAAGCTGGGTGGATCAGGATGGTTACCCGGAGGAGCTTATTTTGCTGGCATTGAAGGAAGCCGTCTTCGCCGGCAAAGTGCACTTTCGCTATATCGACCGGATATTGCTGGAGTGGAATCGTAACCGCGTCCAGACGGTTGAGGATGCCAAGGCATATGCCCAGAAATTCCGGAGCTTGGGGCGATAGTCTAATATTTGTTACATGAAATGGAACCTCTACTTGGAGAGATTGGTGCTAGTAGCCCTAGCAATTCCAAATCTCTCCAAGGGGAGGTTTCTTCTTTTTTAGTAGGGCCGAAATATGGTATGTTTGGTATGCAGTGCTAGGACATCTTGACTATAGACCAGTTTGTGCATTCATTGGATCGGGAGGAGAATGTCATGAAAGGCTGGATCATTTACAAGAGCGCTACCAACGAAGTAAGACCCGAAACATTCGAACTGAAACGATTGCTGGAAGAGGCGGTAAGACACCGCATGGATGTCCGCGTTTTTTCACTTGCAAATTTTGGCGGAGCATAATCTGCCCGTTCCCAAAACGATGCTGATTCGCTCGAAAGTTGATGTAGAGCTGGTGGACAAGCATCTGGGTTTTCCTGTCGTGGTGAAGACGATTGCGGGTTCCCAGGGCTGTAACAACCACAAAAAGAAGAGATATGAGAGATTAGCCCTGGGAGGTAGAGACGCTAGCGATCACGGAATCGCCAGCGTCTTTGTTATGATATAAAGAATATATAAGTTTTTAAAATAATATGCAGGGGCGGCACCAGGTTGCTTCGTCTATATAGATGGGAAGGAGGGGAGAGTCATTGAGGAAAAGCAGCTTATTCTAAAAATACAGCGGGGCGATCGCGGCGCATTCCGTGAATTGGTCAGCCAATATGGGCCATATGTGTTCCGGGTCGCTTATTCCGTGCTTCATGATCATAAGGAAGCCGAGGACGCCGCACAGGAAATATTTTTACAAGTATATAAATCTCTCCCCGGATACCGATTTGAAGGCTTCAAAACCTGGTTGACACGCATTGCGATTCATAAATCAATCGATTTAAAGCGGAAACGGGATCGCCGCAGAGAGGAGCAGTGGGATCCTGCGGAAGTGTTACATATCGCATCAGCCCAGGAAGACGACGTGCTGCAGCAATTGATGGATGAGGAACGCAAAGCGCAGCTGCGAACCCGTATTTTGACGCTTCCGCCAGCGCATCGGGATATCATTACGGCGTTTTATTTAGAGGGCAAAAGCTACGATGATATCGCAGCGGAGCAGTCTATTGCGGTGAAATCGGTAGAATCGAGATTATACCGGGCAAGATCATGGATTCGCGAGCATTGGAAGGAGGAGGAGTGGCGATGAATGACCAGGGGAAGGACAGTAGAAATGATCAGAGCAGGAAAATCTGCTGGGATAAATATATCCGAGGAGAACTAAATGAGCAGCAGACGCGGCAGGCCGAAGTATTGCTGCTGCATGACGACGAAGCTCTGGCAGCATATATGGCTGCGTTAGCTGAACATGAGCAGGAACTGCCCGGCTTGCAGCAGGAGGAAGCATTCATCGAAGCGGTGATGCGCAAGACTCCTGTCCAAGGCCACGCGCAGCAAGCGAGAGAATCCGCGGAGCCGTTAATCCGGAAAAGACGCTTAAGAGAGCATCCGCTGTTCAATTACGTCATTGCGGCGTCGATTACTTTATTCCTGTTATCGCTGGGTGCGTTTGATCACCTGAAATCTGGGACCGAGCATATTATGCCTCCTGCAGCAGAGCCGTCCGTAAGCAAGCAAATTATGGATAGAACCGCAGACTGGATTGATCATTTGAAACCTTAAATAATTACTATGAAAGGAAGGGATTCTATTGCCTCGTTATCGAAATAAAATGCTGGCATTCGTTCTAAATTGCATTCCCGGTCTGGGCCATTTATATTGGGGGCGTAAGATAAGGGGAGTTCTTTATCCGCTATTTTTCTTCGGGGGGTTGCTGCTTGGCTTCCTTGCTGCCGTTGCCAGCAATGAAGGGGGATTAATGCTTGCCGCCGCCATCTGTGCATTTGCGCTCTGGTGCATCTGCATGCTGGATTTGATCATCACTCTGCTTCGTGCTCCTGACGCGGATATGTCCGCCTATCCGTACGAGACGCCGCGCAAAGGCGAAGCTGATGCGGAGCGCTTCTATACGATTTTACTGTCGTTCGTACCTGGCTTGGGCCATTTTCAGCTCGGTTTAATGCAGCGCGGTTTGTCCTTTCTGATCAGCTTCTTCGGCTTAATCACGATCATGTTTGTTGTCACCGGGTTGACGCATCAAACTGTGTTTCTGCTATTCCTCGGCCTGCTGCCGATTATTTGGCTGTACTGCATGTTCGACGCTGTGCAGCTGGTTCACCGCAAACAGGCCGGAGAACTGCTGATCGATCGCACGCTGTTTGACGAATGGGAATCGGGCCGGGTGGAAGGCAAGCGCAGCAAGGTGCTGGCGACGCTGCTGTCTGCTTTTCCCGGAGCAGGCCAAATGTATCTTGGGATGCAGAAGCGCGGTCTGCAGCTGATGGTCTTGTTCCTGGGCAGCTTCTATATTATTGATGTGCTGCGGTTATCCTTGTTTCTATTTATCGTTCCGGTCATCTGGTTCTACAGCTTCTTTGACGGATTACAAGCAGCAAGCCGCTATGACCGGGTTCTGCAGCTTGAGGATCGTCCGCTCTTGGATTGGAAAGGCGACAACCAGAATTGGCTTGGCTTGATATTGCTTCTGCTTGGCATCTATTACGTGACGATGAGCTTTGTGATTCCGTTGTTCGACCGGTTCCTCCCGGAATTTCGCATTAACCAGTTCATCACAAACTATTTGCGGCCGCTTATTGTCTCTCTGGTACTCATTGGAGGCGGGATCAAACTGCTATCCAGGACGAGGCACAAAGACAAACGGTATGAGGAATATTGATGGTGAGAAGAAGCTCTGCAGTTCAGCGGGGCTTCTTTTTCGCATATAGGGACGTTTCTTTGCTAAGATAGAAGGGGTTAATAACCTACGCCATGAGTTTCGATTCGTAAAAAGGAGAACGGCTATGTTCAAAATTTTCATTGTCGAGGATGATCAGGGGCTGGTCAAGCTCCTGGAGGAATATTTGCATAAGTTTGATTATGAGACTTTTGCAGTAACTGATTTCGAGAGCATTAATACGCAGTTTAGGCAGTATGTTCCTCATCTCGTGCTGCTGGACGTCAATTTGCCAAAGTATGACGGATATTATTGGTGCCGTCAAATCCGCAGCCTGTCGACCTGTCCGATCATTTTTCTGTCTGCTCGCGACGGCAAAATGGATCAGGTGATGGGGCTTGATAATGGAGCAGATGATTATATAACAAAACCTTTCGACTATGATATCGTACTTGCCAAAATCAATAGTCATCTTCGCCGAGCCTATGGCACCTATGCGGCGCAAGCGGAAGGCCGCCCGCTTCAGGTTCAGGGGCTCCGCTTGGACCGTGAACGGTTATGTTTGTTCCTTCGTGAGATGAGGGTCGAGCTGAGTCATACAGAAATGAAAATATTGGATGAATTGATGATAAAATCCGAACAGGTGGTCAGCAGGGATCGCCTGTTGGAGAAAATATGGGACGAGCAAATTTTCGTCGATGACAATACGCTAAATGTATATGTAACCCGAGTTCGCAAGAAGCTGTCCGCGCTAGGCATCGAAGATGCGCTTCAGACTGTCCGGGGGCAGGGCTACCGGCTCGTTCCCAGCTGGGAGAACACGCCATGAGGCTGTTTTTGCGGGAGCAGCGGCCCGTCATCGTCATTTACTTTATTCAACTAGCGGTCGTTACCTTTGTTTACTGGCTGGACGGCTACCGTAATGCCGCGGTCAGCATGTATGCGGTGCTGCTGAGCAGCTGCCTCCTGGTCGGATATTTAGTATTCCGCTATTTGACGCATCGATCCTTCTACCGCCGCTTGCAGGAACCGGCCGAATCGATCGGGGATTTCACCGATGTGAAGCCGTCATCCCCGTTATCCGAGAGCCTGCATCGCCTGCTGAAATCGCAATATCGGCATTATATCTCCGAGCTGAGCGGGCAGACGGAGAAGATCGAAGGTCATATCCGTTTCATCAACCAGTGGGTGCACCAGATGAAGACGCCGATTTCTGTCATTCATTTGATGGTGCAGCAGGAGAGCGATTCACGTTCGGTGGCGATCGCTGATGAACTGGACAGGCTGAGAAAAGGGCTGGATATGGTCCTTTATACCGCCCGTCTTGATCAATTCGAGCATGATATTTATGTGGAGACTCTTGGATTGGAGAAGTTAGTCCGTTCGTTAATTACGGCACAAAAGCGCTTGTTCATTCGCGGAAAGGTATTTCCGGTCATAGAAATGGAACCGCAGCTGTCCGTCGTGTCCGACGAGAAATGGCTGACCTTTGTATTGACTCAGCTGATCACGAATGCCGTCCGTTATACGCTAAGGGAGAACGGCAAACTGTATTTCCGTGCTTACGCAAAGAACGGGCGAACCATGCTGGAAATCGAGGATGAAGGGATCGGTATTCCAGAGAGTGACCTGCCGCGCGTATTCGACGCTTATTTCACGGGAGAGAATGGCCGCAGGTTTCAGGAATCAACGGGGATGGGGATGTATTTGGCCAAAGAAATCTGCCGGAAACTGGGCCATGAGCTTGACATAGAGTCGGAAGAGGGGCGGGGTACCCTCGTCCGGATGAAATTCTAGGATGAATTCGGCTCACAAGCGCAAGCTTACAGAGTTGTAAGGGAAGTGTAAGGTTAAGATGTGGCTTCGTGAAGGCGGGAGAACTTATACTATGATCATCCCTGTCAGATAGGAGATATTGAGCTATGTCGGTGCTAGAAGTGCGTGCTTTATCAAAAATATACGAAGGCAAAGTTCCCACGCCGGCGCTTAAGGGTGTTACCTTCCGGATGGAGCGCGGGGAGTTCGTCGGCGTGATGGGGCCATCCGGCAGCGGCAAGACGACGCTTCTGAATGTTATGGCCACGATCGACGAACCGACATCAGGAAGCGTGCTGATCGAAGGAAGAGAGCCGCATCAAATGAGCGAGGAAGATACTGCATTGTTCCGCCGCCGTAAGCTGGGCTTCATTTTTCAGCAGTTCAATTTGCTGGACACTTTGACGATCGAAGAGAACATTGTGCTTCCATTGACGCTGGATGGCACGCCAGTACGGGAAATGGAGAGCAGGGCCGCAGCCATCGCGCAAAGACTAGGGATCGGTGGACTGTTAAAGAAATATGCGTTCGAGGTATCCGGCGGAGAGATGCAGAAAACAGCCATCGCCCGGGCGATGATTCACCGCCCTTCCTTGATTCTGGCTGACGAGCCGACAGGGAATCTGGATTCGAGATCCTCCCGCGAAGTGATGGAGGCATTTACCGCCCTGAATGAGGAGGAACAGGCAACGATATTTATGGTTACGCATGATGCCGTAGCTGCGAGCTACTGCCATCGGGTTATTTTCATCAAGGACGGGAAGTTCTATAACGAGATTTACCGGGGCAGCAGCCGGCAGGTTTTTTTTCAGAAAATTATCGATATGCTATCGCTGCTCGGAGGGGATACGCATGACCTTTCGACATTTCGCCTTTAGCCATGTGCTCCGCAACAAGCGGACCTATGCCGCCTATTATTTAAGCAGCTCGTTTTCGGTCATGGTTTTTTTTCTGTGCGCTCTGTTTCTGTTCCATCCCGGCATTCAAGAGAACATGATTTATGACCAGGCAGTACAGGCTTTGCAGGTAGCGGAGGGAACTGTATACTTTTTTTCGTTTTTTTTCGTTATTTATTCAGTAGCTTCTTTTTTGCAGTCGCGCAAAAGAGAGTTTGGGATATTACGGCTGCACGGGATGACCGTAAAGCAGCTTAACCGCATGTTGTTCCTGGAAAATGTGACAATCGGCGGCGCATCCATTATAACCGGGATTGCTGCAGGCCTTGTGTCGGCGAAGCTGTTCCTGATGGCCGGGGCCAATATGCTTGGCATTGAACGGCTCAGCTTTCACATTTCCTGGGCGGCCCTGCTGCTGACGTTGATGTCGTTTGCAGCACTGTTTTTGCTCATCTCCCTGTACACGCCCGCCCTAATTGGCAAAAGCAAGCTTATGACGCTGTTTCAGTCGAATCAGCGGGTAGTCGAGCCGCCGAGAAAGTCGCCGGTACGATCCGGTGTAGGCGCAGGTCTCGTAATATTGAGCTATTATTTGGCGGCAACCTCAACCGCGGCAAACGTTGTCATGCGTATGATACCGGTAACCTTGATGACGGTGGTCGGCACTTACCTGGTGTATGCCCATTTCGGCGCGTACTTCCTGGCATTGGTGAGGAGGCGGCCCCGGCTGTTCTGGCGGAAGACGAATATCGTAACGGTTCCCGCGCTGGCGCAGCGGATGAGCAGGAATGCGCAAATGCTGTTCCTCGTGACGATCATTTCAACGATCACGTTCTGCGCCATCGGGGTATTCGCCTCCATTCACCGGTTGTCCGACGAATTCCGGCAGGATTACCTTGCGGGGATCGGCTATGTATCCAAAGCGGCCAATTTGCTTGAGCGCGATCATTTGCTAGAGATAGAAAGCGAGTTGACGGCGCGCGGAATAACCTACGAGCGCGTCAGCCTGTCGATCAGAATTGTCGACGTTGTTCAAGCGTCCAGATCAGCACCGGCGGCTATGCGTATGGCGCTTGTATCGTACTCGGATTATGCCCGTTTGATCGCTGCGGCGGGAATCCCATTTGAGGAAGTGCCATTGTCAGGCCAGGATGCGCTCATTATGCTGGGATCGCAGCGCGAGAGACCGCTGCTGAAGGAGCGGCCGCTTGCCTCGTACACGATACCTGGCACGGGGCTGAAGATCGTGGAAAGAGGAATTACGAATCATGTGCCAATCCCTGAATATTTAATGCTGGAGCTAGGCGGCAGGATGGAAGGGAAGTTCAGCGGCCTCGTCGTCAGCGATGAGTGGATGGACCGTCTTCCTGCATCCGCGCAGGAAGAGCGTTATTTCGGTTTTTACTTCCAGGATCCAACGCAGGGGGAGGAAATCGGGAATGCCTTGACCCGCCGGGGGAAGATGGCTTATGAAGAGGAGCAGCCGTATGCAATGACCGTCAGCGGTACGCTGTTCGCCGTTCAGAAGAGCATTTACAGCACAATGCTGTTTATTGCGCTGCTCGTCGGCACTGTGTTTTTCATTGCGTCGGGTAGTTTTTTATATTTCAGGCTGTATGCAGATTTGGATTATGACCGCCGCCAGTATACTACGATGGTGAAAATCGGGGTAACGAAAAAGGAGATCGACACGATGATCACCCGGCAAATCGGACTGCTCTTCTTCGTGCCTATCGTTCTGGCGATAATCCACAGCTTTTTTGCTTTTGTTGCTCTGCAGAGCTACTTGAATTTCTCCATCGCGATGGAGGCCGGATTTATTTTGATGAGTTTTTTCGTTATCCAAATCATGTACTTCTTCTTCATTAGAAGACGGTATTTGCGCAATTTAAGAAAGGCCCTTGGCTGAGAGAATAAGAGATAAGATAATCTGTGGAGGTACGATATGGAAAACTGGATTACTGAATTTATGGAGCAGTTCGGGTACATAGGGATATTTTTGCTCATTGCGCTCGAGAATGTTTTCCCGCCGATTCCTTCCGAGGTGATTCTGACGTTTGGCGGTTTTATGACGACGTATTCGGATCTGACGATGACCGGTGTTATCATTGCTGCTACGCTAGGTTCTGTGCTTGGAGCTGTTATTCTGTACGGCGCAGGCTATATGCTGAATGTCGATCGCCTGGAAGCGATCATCGACAAGTGGGGAAAGTATCTAAGGCTCAAAAAGGAGGATGTTCGCAAAGCGGACGCCTGGTTTGATAAATATGGCTACTGGACGGTCCTGTTCTGCCGGATGATTCCCCTCATTCGCAGCCTGATCTCGATTCCGGCTGGCATGGCTAAGATGAAATTCGGCTTGTTTCTCCTCTATACCACCGTCGGGACGCTGATATGGAACGTGATTCTGGTGTCCGTAGGCGCTGCGGTAGGTAGCTCCTGGGAGAAGATCGTCGCGTTCATGGACGTTTATTCCAACATTGCTTATGTGATCATAGGCGCGGGACTGATTGTCTTTTTCATTTGGTTCATGCGCAGACGGAAGAGGGCTTCTTGAAAAATGGCTGCAAACCATCTATTCTATTAAAGGAGTTTTATAAGCTGGAAGGCAAGCGATGTGCTGCCAAACACGCGAATCTAGCAGTCTTTCGGCACATCGGAGAAGAGGGGAAGTAGGAGCATGTTATTTATGGATATTATTAAAGCCATCATTCTGGGATTGGTAGAAGGTGTCACCGAATTTGCGCCGGTCTCCTCGACGGGACATATGATTATCGTAGATGATATGTGGCTGAAAACGGAGCAGTTATTGTCCTCCAAATATGCCGCCAATACGTTTAAGGTCGTGATCCAGCTTGGATCGATTTTGGCGGTCTTGGTTGTATTCAAGGATCGGATCCTCAATTTGCTTGGCTTGTCGCGCTTCAGCAAGCAGGCCGTAACCGCAGGCGGGCCGCGGTTGAAGCTGGGGCAGGTTATTGTCGGGTTGATCCCGGCCGGCATCTTGGGGGTGCTGTTTGAGGATTATATCGATGAGTATTTGTTCTCTACGTCCACGGTATTGATTGGACTTGTGCTGGGAGCGATCCTGATGATTGCTGCCGATAAATTCGGCCCGAAGGAACCGAAGATTCAAACGGTAGATCAATTGACATATGGACATGCCTTAGTCGTTGGCTTGATCCAGTGTTTGTCGATTTGGCCAGGATTCTCCCGCTCAGGCTCCACGATTTCCGGAGGGGTGTTGGCGGGAATGAGCCACCGCGCGGCGGCGGATTTTACGTTCATTATGGCCGTGCCGATCATGTGCGGGGCAAGCGCGATCTCCCTGTACAAGAACTGGGAGTATATGACGCTGGATGCGCTGCCGTTCTTCATCGCCGGTTTCATTAGCGCCTTCATTTTTGCTCTGCTGTCGATCCGATTCTTCCTGAAGCTGATCAACCGCATTAAGCTGATGCCGTTCGCCATTTACCGGATCTTGCTCGCTGTTGTCATTTGGATCGTATTTTTCTAATTAAGTCAATGATGAAAGGCAGTCTCGTACTTAGTTTGCGCTAAGGATGAGACTGCCTTTTTAATATTCTTAGGTGAAAGTTACTCCAAATCGTACTTCTAGCTTGTTCCAATCGGACCGTAGATCCGTTACTTCTTTAATGCAAGTCTGCGATATTCCACCTCGAAAATAAACTCGAATGCCTCCAAGTGTCGCTTCGCTTCGAAGGCATTCTTGCCCCAAACGTAAATCCCGTGGTTGCGCAGCAGTATGCCGGGGATTTCCGGCTTCAGGGCATCGGGAACAAGCTTGGCAATCGCAGCAATGTCGGCGTAGTTCGGGAGCACCGGAATTTCGATGGCCGCATTTTCCTCCCAGATGCCCAGTCCCTTAATCAGCTCGATTCCCTGCACGGGAACATAACCTTGCTCGCCGTAGAGCTCGCTCAGGACGTTATTGAACACGGTGTGCACGTGGAAGATCGCGCCGCACCCGGTCATGCGGTAGATCTTGGCGTGGATCAGCGTCTCCGCGCTGGGCTTCAGCTTCGTCGCCTCGCAGGGCTCGCCGGCAGCGTCAACGAACAGGAAATCCTCCGGGGTATGAATTGATTTGTCTTTACCACTTGACGTTACCGCGAAATGGAACGAGTCGGGAGAGAACTCCCCGACGCGGATGGACAGGTTGCCGCTTGTGCCCGGAAACCAGCCTCGCGCGGCAAATTGCTCCTTGGCTTTACGCAGCTCGTCCAGGGCGGATTGCTTCTCTTCTAAAGAAATGGCATGGAAACTCATTTTCTTATTATATCTCCTTCTCGTTGAATAAGGTCTTGGCGAATGTCATGGAACGTTTCAAACGGCGTGTGGTTAACTCCGAGTTCCTGGCATTTCTCCGTCAGGCGGGCTCGGGAATAGACGCGGTCCGCCAGCTTGGCGCCTTCGAAGTCCGTCAGGCTGTCGCCAATCAAGATGCGTTCGTATTGGCTGGCCGGGAATCGCCGCATGACCGTCGTTTTGCACATGCCGCAGTCGTTGTCGCAATGTTCATCGCAGGGATTCGGCCACGTAATCGTGATACCTTCGCTGCTGAAGTCGGCACCATTACAGTAGATATGCTCCTTCGGTATATCAAAAGGGGCGAGCAGCGGCAGTACAAAGAAATCGATCCCGCCGCTGGTCACATAAAACGGAATGCCTCGTTCGCGCAAATAGCTTAGAAATTCTGCGAAGCCTTCGCGAATGCCAGCTTGCCCCAGGACGAAATCCGTAACCTCCCGTTTCATGGAGGAAGGGAGCAGGGCGAACATCCGCCCGACACCCTCGCGGATAGATATGTCGTGGGATAAAATTTGCTCCATGATCGGTTCGTAGCCCTCAGGCTTAAAGTGCTTCATAATCGCTACGATATTATCGCTTAATGTAATCGTCCCGTCGAAATCGCAGAAGATGACGGGCTGCTTGATGCTGTTCATTTGCGTCCTCCCCATATGTCGAGCGCGGCCTTCAGTTCAGGCAGGCTCTCTGCCGCCTGTTCGAGCGGCACCCCGTTCAATGAGGCGTCGATCGCTTGCAGGAAGGTGCGGCCGCCGCTGCTGGCTCCATCTGGATGGCCATGAATCCCGCCCCCGGCATTTACGACAACATCCGTACCGAAATCGCTTAGGATTTGCGGAACGAGCCCGGGATGGATGCCCGCGGATGGCACAGGGAAGCTGCTGCGGATCGCCAGCTCTGGGGTTATGAGCTCGCGCTGGATGGCCAGGTTCTCTTCCCGCGGCATGACGACCGATCCGTAAGGAGAAGGGAACAGAACCAGGTCGGCTCCGGCAATGCGCATGAGTTTCCCGAGAAGCAGGGATGCGGCAATGCCGTAATGTGGCGATGGGTAGAGCGCTCCTGCGAGCGACGGATGCGCTGCGATTGGCACGGTAATGTCCGGATCGCTGCTCAGCTCGTGCAGGACGTCGAAGCCATACGGCAGTACGCTGAACAGCAGGGCGGTTGCACCTGCATCGATCGCCCGCAGTGCTTGCTCCTTGAGGGACGACGTGCGTCCAGTCAGGTTGACCGCATAGAGCAGTTCCTTGCCGGTAACCTGTTTGGCTTCCTCCGCAGCCTCGCGGCATACGCGTACGCGCTGCTCGATAGGCGTTAGCGGGTTCTCGAACAGAATCTCGTCATCCTTAATAAGATCGACGCCACCCAAGGCCTGCGCCATGAACTGTTCGCGAAGTCCGTCCAGATCGTAGCCGATGACGGATTTGAAGATGCTCATAAGCAGCGGGCGATGGGGGACGCCAAGCAGCTCGCGAACGCCCTGGATACCGAATTTCGGACCGGAATAGGCGCTGAGAAAAGCATCGGACAGCTTCAGGTCGAGCAGCTTGATTTTACCGTCCATAGAAATTTTGCCGAAGACAGTAATGAGCAGTGCCGGAATGTCAGAAGTAAAATTGATGTCCGGATAGGAGATCGATACGTCGGCATAACGCTCCCCCGGCACTCCGCTTTGCGGGTCATGGACCTGGACGCTCTCGACCCGCCCGAGATGCCCCCGCATCTGATCCTGCTTAACCTGCGGCAGCTCAGTCCATGTACCGACGGTCATGCCGACAGCGATGGACTCGGCCTTCTTATGAAAGTCTGCTTTATCATCATAAATACGGTACGTGGCCGTACAATAGCTCATAACAATGCCTCCTTTACGGCTTCGCCCATTTCCTTGGAGCGCTCGGCGGCGCGATGCACGGCAGCCTTGACGGTAGCGTTGAAGCTGCCGGCTGCCAGCGTCTCGAGTGCTGCCTGCGTGGAGCCGTTCGGGGAAGTGATGTCCTTGCGGAGCTTGGCGGGCTCTTCACCCGTCTCCTTCATCATGGCAGCAGCACCGAGCACGGTCTGTACGGTAAGCTCGCGTGCCTGCTCTACGCTAAGCCCGCCTTCGATGCCTGCTTCGATCATCGCTTCCATCATGTAATAGATGTATGCCGGGCCGCTTCCAGATACGCCGGTCAAAATCTCCATTTGCTCTTCGGGGATGACCTGAACGGTGCCAACGGCTTCGAACATTTTCAGTACCTGAGCGGTTTGCGTTTCATTCACCTCAGCAGAGAAGGAGATGCCGGTGGCGCCAAAACCGATCGAGCTAGAAGTGTTAGGCATCGTACGCGCGATCGGCGCCTTATATCCAAGCAAGGCTTGAATCGTAGAGATGGAAAGTCCCGCGATGACGGATACGATGAGCTGCTCTTGGTTAAGCTTCGGTCCTAGCGCCTTGAGCGCTTCTCCAGCGTCTTTGGGTTTCATGGCCAGGACGATGACCGATGCGGAGATGAGGCTCGATTCCTTCTCCGCATCGCTGCGTCCCGTTTTGATGCCGTAGGCAGACTCCAAATGGGCTAACCGCTCCTGATTGCTGCGGTTCAGCATCGTAATGGATTCCGGCGGGGCTACCTTGCGATGGATCAGTCCTCGCACGATAGCCTCCGCCATGGAGCCGGCGCCGTAGAAGCATATCGAAGGGGCGTTATTCGTGTTGTTTATCGTCATCGTATGAAGCCTCCTTACTTCCGAATCTGTCCGCTGCCGTTAATGATGTATTTGCTTGAGGTTAGCGCAGGCAGGCCCATCGGTCCTCTGGCATGCAGTTTCTGCGTGCTGATTCCGATTTCGGCTCCAAAGCCGAATTCGAATCCATCCGTGAAGCGGGTGGAAGCATTATGATATACTGCCGCGGCGTCGACCTCCTGCTGGAATCGCTCTGCGTTCGGACCATTCTCGGTCACAATGCATTCCGAATGCTTCGTGCCGAAGCGGTCGATATGCCGCAGAGCCGCATCCAGGCTATCGACGATCTTGATGTTAAGAATGTAATCATTATATTCGGTAGCGAAATCTTCTTCAGTCGCAGGTTTGGCCCAGGAGATCAGGCGAAGAGTCTCGTCGCATCCCCGCAGTTCTACGCTCGCCTCGCGCAGCTTGCCAGCGATCTCTGCCAAATGGGACTGCGCAAAGTCCTTATGCACAAGCAGCGTCTCCATTGCGTTGCACACCGAAGGGCGCTGAACCTTAGCGTTCATCGTAATGTCTGCGGCCATAGACGGATCCGCCGACGCATCCAGGTACGTATGGCAGATGCCGGCACCGGTCTCGATGACGGGCACGCTTGCGTTCTGAACGACCGTCTGGATCAGCGAGCTGCCGCCGCGCGGGATGACAACATCAATCAGGCCGTTCAGCTTGATCAATTCGTCAACCGAAGAACGGTTTGGATCTTCGATCAGCTGCACCGCATCGCGAGGAACGGCGCTGCCCGACAGAGATTCATGAATGATTTCTACGATTTTGCGGTTGGAGGACAATGCCGAGGAGCCGCCGCGCAGTACGACAGCATTGCCGGTCTTTAGGCACAGGCCAAGGGCATCGACGGTCACGTTTGGACGCGCTTCATAAATAATGCCGATTACGCCAAGGGGCACGCGCTTCTTGACGATATGCAGGCCGTTAGGACGGTCGATCGTCTCCAGCGTCTCCCCGATCGGATCCGGCAGCTCCACGATTTGGCGCAGGCCTTCCGCAATGCCGGCGATACGCTCTTCCGTAAGCGCCAGACGATCCAGCAGGGAAACCGAAGTGCCGTTCTCCCGGCCGCGCTGCAGGTCTTCCTTGTTTGCTTCAATGATGGCTTCGCTATGATCGATCAAAGCCTGGGCGCAGTTCAGCAATGCCTGGTTTTTCTGTTCTGTGGTCAGACTGTTCAGTATGCTTGCTGCTTTTCGGGCAAGTTCTGCCTTTTGTCTTACTTCGCTCATTTGAATACCTCCTTGGAATCATAAAAATATAAAGCTCGTTATTTATAATTTTAATGAAATCCATTCATCCCGATGAATGACTTCGAGACGGTGGATGCCTTCCAGCTTCTTGACGACTTCTGTGCTCGCTAATCCCATAATATCCTGCAATTGCTCAGAATCATAGTTCACGATTCCCCGGCCCAGCGTTTCCTTGTCCTGATTGACAACTTCAACGACATCCCCGGCATGAAAATATCCCTGCGCTTGTCTTACGCCGACGGGAAGCAGGCTGCGGCCGCCATGGATAAGTGCTTCCTCAGCGCCTTGATCTACGGTCAGCGTCCCCAGCGGCGTGGATAGAAATCCAAGCCATTGCTTCTTGCGCGGCAGAGTAGAGGAGCGCGTTTCAAAGTATGTCCCTTGGCCTTGTCCTTCCAGAATGTCCTTCAGCTGGCCGGGCAGCGTCATCTTGCCGACAAATACAGATACGCCGCCCCGGGTGGCGATCTTTGCGGCATCGATCTTCGAGCGCATGCCTCCCGTACCGACGGCAGAACCGGCACCGCCCGCAATAGCGTAAATATCGTCTGTGATTTCGTCCACCTGCCCGATGCGCTTCGCAGCAGGATTGATGCGCGGATCCTCCGTATACAGGCCGTCCGTGTCCGTTAGTATGATCAAATGATCTGCGCGCAGCAGGTTCGCAACCAGCGCGGACAAGGTGTCGTTATCGCCGAATTTCAGTTCATCGACGGATACGGTGTCATTCTCGTTGATAATCGGCAATACCTGGCGCTTAAGCAGCTCCTCGATGGCCATGCTGGCATTGCCTGTGCGCTTGCGGTTCTGGAAATCCGAGCGGGTCAGCAGGATTTGAGCCGAGGCGACGTTGTGCTCGGATAACGCTTCCCGGTAATTTTGCATCAGCAGCGCTTGCCCTACGGCAGCCGCAGCCTGCTTCTCATGAAGCAGCTTTGGACGCTCCGGATAGCCGATCTCCCGGAATCCGGCGGCTACTGCCCCGGAGGTGACCAGCAATACCTGGCAGCCGAGCCCATGGAGGGCGGCTAATTCAGAGGCGAAGTAGTCGATAGCTGCCCGGTTCAATCCTCCTTCCGGTGAAGTCAGCGAGCTGCTCCCTATTTTGACAACGATGCGGCGTAGCATGGAGATCACTCCTAATAATTATGATGAAGAAAATAAAAAAACCTTCGCCCCTTGCAGCGCAAAGGACGAAAGTTACACTTCCGCGGTACCACCTTTATTGATGAATATCTCATCCGACTCAAAGCCCGGTAACAGGGGCGCTGTCCGGCTTCTGGGCCGGCCGCTCGGGGATAGGGTTCCGAAAGGGCGAACGGTAAATTCTCACAGCCAAAGGAATTTACTCTCTGGACGACGCTGGTCTATCGTACTGGTCCCGTCTTCACGTTTAGTCAAATTTATAAATATCCATTTGAAAATACGAATTGGATTTATTGATAGAATACCATGCGTTCTGCGGCATTGCAAAGCAAAACAGTTAGAACATGCCAAGCTTGCCGATTCGGTGCACCGCTTCGCGCAGGCGATCCTCACTGCTCAGCAGCCCGACTCTGACATAGCCTTCTCCATGCAGGCCAAAGCCAATCCCCGGTGCAACGGCGACCTTTGCCTCGGTAAGCAGCTTGCGGGCGAAGGAGGCGGAGTCCCAGCCACTTGGCACCGGCAGCCAGGAAAAGAAGGAGCCGCTCGGTTTGCGTGCTTCCCAGCCGATTTGCGCCAGTGCATCGAATAGAGCGTCACGGCGGGATTGATACACGGCTACAAGCTCGGCGACGTTGTCCTGGGGAGCCGTCAGCGCGACCTTGGCCGCCTCCTGAATGCCGCCGAACAAGCTCACATATATATGATCCTGCAGCAAATTGATCAGCGAAATAATTTTTTCGTTTCCAAGCGCAAAGGCGACACGCCAGCCGGCCATATTATAGGTTTTGGATAAGGTGTAGTATTCCACACCCACTTCTTTGGCGCCTTCCGCTTGCAGGAAGCTTACGGGTTTTTGGCTGTCAAAACCGATGGCCCCGTAGGCGAAATCGCTCGCGACAACGATTTGGTTCTCGGCGGCAAACCTGACGGTGTCTTCATAAAAGGACAGCGGCGCCGTAGCCGAGGTCGGATTATTCGGATAATTCAGGAACATCAGCTTTGCCCGCTTGCGGTCAAGGGGCGAGATGGCTCCATAGTCCGGCAAGTAGGCGTTGTCCTCTCTCAGCGGCATGAAGGACATTTCGGCTCCGGCGAGAGCAGCACCCGACCAGTAATCGGGATATCCCGGATCGGGAACCAGGCACAGGTCGCCAGGATTAAGCAAAATCTGGACGATCTGGACAAGCCCGGTCTTGCCGCCGAATAGAATGGCAACCTCTTTCTCCGGATCCAGCGTAACCCCGTAGTCTTCACGATAGCGCTGGCAGACGGCTTCTTTGAGGAAGCTGTAGCCCTGGAACGGGGAATATTTATGGTACTGCGGATTGGCCACGGCTTGCTGCGCGGCTCTAACGATATGCTCGGGCGTAGGGCGATCGGGGTTGCCCTGACCGAGATTAATTACATCATGGCCCTGTGAAATTTCCCGGTTCACGCTTTGGACAAGCGAAGCAAAAAACTGCTTCGGCAGCTTATCCATGACGTCAGCGGCCTGAATAGGAAAAAGGGAGTCTCCCTGTGATCGATTTTGTTGGCTCATGTTCAACACTCCGGTCTATAAAATAGCAATATTCATAATTTAACATGATTTATCCAATCTGTATAGAATGGATTGCTGTCCGTTCGCTTGCAGTTGAACCAAAACAATACTTGCATGGTTAAGGAAGGGCGCTTATGATGGTACTCAAAATGAATTAAACGGATGAAAGGAGATTCGGCATGACTCAGCAGCAAACATCATGGAACATCGCCATGATTCAATGCGATATTCGTATGGGCAGACCCGCGGAAAACCGCGAAATCGTAGAGAGCTGGATGGAGAAGGCGGTCAGCCAGGCCGTCAAGCCGGACGTCATCGTATTGCCGGAAATGTGGAACACGGGGTACGCGCTGGAGCAAATCCATGAATTGGCGGACGTGGACGGGCGCGAGACCCGGGAGTGGATCTCCGGCTTCGCACGGCGTAATGCGGTTCGCATTGTAGCCGGCTCGATTGCGGAGAAGCGCGGGGGAGACGTGTACAATACGATGCGGATTTATGACGGGAGCGGTGAAGAGGTCGCGGCGTATTCCAAAATGCATCTGTTCCGGCTCATGCAGGAGGAGAAGCACTTGGCGCCAGGGGAGTCCGCGGTGACCTTTGACTTGGACGGACAAACCTCGGGAGCTTCCATCTGCTACGATATCCGTTTTCCCGAGCTTATGCGCACGCTTGCGCTGACGGGCGCTAAGATATTGTTTGTGCCGGCGGCATGGCCGCATCCCCGTTTGCATCATTGGCGGACACTGCTGATGGCCAGGGCGATCGAGAATCAAATGTACGTGATAGCCTGCAATCGCACCGGACTAAGCGGGAAAGATAACTTCTTCGGCCATTCGATGATTATCGATCCATGGGGGGAAGTCATTGCCGAGGGCGGAGAAGAAGAAGGCATCATTGCCGGGCGGATTGATCTGTCTTTGGTCGACGAGGTTCGTTCCAGGATTCCGGTGTTCGAGGACCGGCGTCCAAGCCTGTATAATGTAACACCTTAATATCCTGAGCGACCAAAAGAAAGGCTGTCCCCTCGGCTTAACTAGCCTGGGGACAGCCTTCTTGCAGTTATGGCTCTTCCTTCATTCGCGTCTCAATAGTTGTGCGGAACGTGTCGATGAAAGCTTCGGCAGCCTTGGACAGATAGCGTCCTTTCCGATATGCAATTACGAGCGTGCGGCTTGGAACCGGCTCCGCCAGCGGGACATATACCGGAATCAGCTCGCTGCGCTTGGCCCGGGCAATAAAACGCGGTACAAGGGTAATGCCCATCCCTGCGGCAACGAGGGATTGGACGGTCTCAATGTTATTGCTCTCGAACACGATATCGGGGTCAAATCCTGCAGATCGGCATAAATCAATCATGATTTTGCGGAAGCCTTGGCCCTTCTTTAGGACGATGAATGATTCGCCGGACAATTGCTCCAGAGCTACTCCGCCCGGGGGCCGATTGCCGGGGTCGGCGAGGTAGTGGTTCGGGGGGATGGCCAGATCGATTTTCTCCTCGCCGATCGTCTCGTAGGTTAAAGAAGGCTCCTGCAGCGGCAGGGAGAGCAGACTGAGATCCGTACCGCCGCCTGCCGTGAGCTTCTCCAGGTTCAAGGATGTATCTTCCAGCAGAGTAACCTGTATATCGGGATAGGCTTCTTTAAACGCCGGCAGAACATAGGGCAGCAGATGTGAGCCCGTTATCGGCATGCTCCCGATGACTACGCGCCCGGCGCGCAGCTGGGAAATGTCGTCCATCTCCTGGCGAAGCTGCTCGACGGCATCCATAATTTTGCGGGCATGCTTGATGAAGCTGGCTCCGGCATGCGTAAGCTCTACGGTGCTCGTATTACGCTGGAACAATTTGACGCCCAGCTCCTGTTCAAGCTTGGACAATTGCTGGCTGAGCGACGGCTGAGCGATATGGAGTTTGTCGGCCGCTCTGGAGAAGTTACGCTCCTCAGCAATCTTCAATGTATAGAGGAGCTGCCTTAATTCCATGAGATCACCTTTTTCTTGAATTGGTGTAGCGATTCAGTACGTGACTGTGATTAGCATTCTATAAGTATAGCCTATCATTTTTAAATAAAATATAGGACTTATTAATGCTTCAAGCAGGTATTCTGCTCTAAAATTTTATTATTAGGCGAGTTGGTTGTATAATTATTATAAATGATCTGGTAAATGGAGGTTGCCGTTTCTATGAAAATATGGAAAGAGGTTCAGGGCTGGGGCCTGTCTATAATCATCGGTTTTATTATCAGCATGTTTATCGGCATATTTGTTATTCAGCCATATAAGGTGAACGGTCATTCCATGGAGCCTACGCTGGACGACAAACAGCGGATCTATGCCTGGAAAATAGCACACACGCTGGAAAAGCTGCCGAAATATGAAGATATCGTCATCATCGACAGCCGCATTGACCGCGACCGAACTTTCTGGGACAGCGTAAACGAGCATCCGCTGATCCGTATTTTGTCAGGCAACAAGAAAGAGGACTTCTTCTACGTCAAGCGTGTGATCGGCCTGCCTGGCGACGTAATCGAGATTAAAGACGGACAAGTGTTCAGAAACGGAGTCCAGCTGGAGGAGCCATATATTAAAGAG
Organism: Paenibacillus woosongensis; assembly: GCF_030122845.1. NCBI lineage: Bacteria > Bacillati > Bacillota > Bacilli > Caryophanales > Paenibacillaceae > Paenibacillus > Paenibacillus woosongensis. The sequence goes on along the minus strand of NZ_CP126084.1, from coordinate 3,106,676 downwards.
CAAATGTATGCGGAGCAAAGCCAGGTATGGGAAGTACCCGAGGACCATATCTTTGTGATGGGTGACAACCGCAACAACAGCAAAGACAGCCGGATGATCGGGCCTGTACCGCTTGACCATATCATGGGAATCGAAGGCTTCACTAAATAAAAAGGGATGCCACGGTGTTATGCGACACGGCGAAAGAAGAGGCTTTCACGGCATAGCCAGCCAGCTTGCTGCGAAGGTCTCTTTTTAGTCGGGGGCACTTGACCACTACCTCTCCTTTATAGCTAAATCCTATAACTATTATAGAAATTATATCTTGGAACAATCAATAGAGAGATGATATATTAATGACAACATACGAAGCGTGGATAAAAGCAAGTTTATGTTCTCTCTATTGCTTCGTTACATGTTCGAATCCTTCAGTGGGGTGAATACGATGAGTAATGCTAAAAAGACAATGTATGAGAAAATTTGGGACAATCACGTGATTTATGCGGAAGAAGGAAAACCAAGCATCATTTATATCGATTTGCATTTGGTGCATGAGGTAACCTCTCCGCAGGCATTTGAGGGACTGCGCCTCAGCGGGCGCAAGGTACGTCGTCCGGAGCTGACTTTTGCGACGATGGACCACAACGTTCCGACGAAAGACCGTTTCAACATTAAAGACCCGATTTCCAAGCAGCAGATCGATACGCTTACGAAGAACTGCCGCGATTTCGGCGTAACGCTTTACGATTTGGATACGATCGATCAGGGCGTCGTACACGTTATGGGGCCAGAGCTGGGTTTGACTCATCCAGGTAAAACGATCGTCTGCGGCGACAGCCATACTTCTACGCACGGAGCATTCGGCGCGCTGGCATTCGGTATCGGTACGAGTGAAGTAGAGCACGTTTTGGCTACGCAGTGCTTGCAGCAGGCCAAGGCGAAGACGCTGGAGGTACGTTTTGTCGGAAAACGCAAACCTGGCGTTACTGCTAAGGATATGATTCTGGGCGTTATTGCCCAATATGGAACGGATTTTGCAACAGGTTACGTTATCGAATATACCGGTGAGGCAATCCGCGAGCTAACGATGGAAGAAAGAATGACCGTATGTAATATGTCCATTGAAGCTGGAGCCAGAGCAGGATTGATTGCTCCAGACGAGACGACTTTCGAATATCTGCGCGGCCGCGAGCATGTTCCGCAAGGTGAAGCCTTTGATCGCGCTGTAGCGGAGTGGAAGAAGCTTACTACAGATGAGGGCGCCGAGTATGACCGTGTCGTGGAATTTGACGTTGATGCATTGATTCCGCAAGTGACATGGGGCACGAGCCCGGGTATGGGAACGAATATCAACGCAACCGTACCGAACCCGAATGACTTTGCATCGGAAAACGAACGCAAGGCTGCCGAGAAAGCACTTGAATATATGGGGCTTACTCCGGGCACGCCGATGACTGACATCGAAATCGACTATGTATTTATCGGCTCATGTACGAATGGGCGTATTGAGGATCTCCGCGCCGCAGCACAAATCGCACGAGGCTACAAAGTATCTGACAAAGTAACGGCAATCGTTGTTCCTGGTTCAGGCCGCGTGAAGCTGCAGGCAGAGAAGGAAGGCCTGGACAAAGTATTTATTGAGGCTGGCTTTGAATGGCGCGATGCGGGCTGCAGTATGTGTCTTGCCATGAATCCCGACGTTTTGGATCCGGGCCAACGCTGTGCTTCCACCTCCAACCGGAACTTCGAAGGACGTCAAGGCCGCGGCGGAAGAACGCATCTCGTTTCTCCGGCAATGGCGGCGGCGGCAGCGATTAAAGGCCGCTTCGTGGATGTCCGCGAATGGAATGTGAAAAGCGAAGTCGTTAGCTAACGAAGGCGAAAGAGGGGAGAACTAATCATGGAAGCTTTTAACAAACTTACAGGCATCGTCGGTCCCGTGGACCGCGTAAACGTAGATACGGACGCGATTATTCCTAAACAATTTTTGAAACGGATTGAGCGTACTGGATTTGGACAATTTTTGTTCTATGAATGGCGTTTTGACACGGAAGGTAATATAAATCCGGAGTTTGAGCTGAATAAGCCTCGCTATGAAGGAGCATCAATTCTGATCTCGCGAGTCAATTTCGGCTGTGGATCCTCCCGTGAGCACGCGCCATGGGCGATTCTGGATTACGGCTTCCGTTGTGTCATCGCTCCGTCCTTTGCGGATATTTTCTATAACAACTGTTTCAAAAACGGCATTCTGCCGATCAAGCTCTCCGAAGAACAGGTTGAAGATCTGTTCCAGCGCACTGCTGCGCATGAGGGTTATCAACTGACGGTTGACTTGGAGAACAAAACGATTACAGATCAATACGGCTTGCATATTTCGTTTGATCTGGATGAGCACCGCCGCCAGTTCCTGCTGCAAGGTCTGGACGATATCGGACTTACGCTGCAGCATGAGGATCTCATCTCAGCTTATGAAGCGAAGAGAGCAAGCAACTCGATGGCATAGTACCAACACAGCATAAAAGACAGTCCCCGGCCTACATGCGTAGTTCGGGGACTGTCTATTTTTGTCTATAAACATACTACAAATATATGAATCTCTTTCGCGAATCTTGCATTAAAGTCTATGATCTGGACGAATTTTCTGATAGTATGGGATTAATTAGAAGGTGACATGGGATCGTGTACGAGCATGTCATATTTTGGTGTCGTTTGAACCTGGTATAATATTACAGCCGGTGGGCGGAAAAGGGATTGGTAGGGGATACGATGAAGAAGTTAGGTTTTCTGTTGATGCTGGTTGTAATGCTGTGGGCTTTGCCGGGCATTGGGGAGGCATCTGCCGCCGGTCATGCAATTTATTTGGACGGCCAGGAGCTGGAGCAGCCAGGCGCTGCACAAGCAGGTCTGGTTAATGGCAGCGTTATGGTTCCCATTCGTATCATTTCGGAAGGGCTTGGTTATGAGGTTGGATGGGAGAAGCAGACGGAGACGGTTACGATTAAGCAGGGCGAACGGCTGCTGCAGCTTTTTATAGACAACCCTAAGGCTGTTGTGGACGGCAGCGAGGTTGGCTTGTCCGCTCCGCCGCTGCTGCAGGATAACACGACGCTTGTTCCGCTGCGTTTTGTCGGTGAACAGATGGGCCTGAAGGTCAGCTGGGATAACGAAACAAAATCAGCGCACCTGTACAGTGAAAGCGGCGGTTCTGGCGGTGGCGTTGTCAATGGAGGGGTCAGTACGCCTCCAGCCGGCGAAGGGGAAGCTGTTCCACAGCAGCCAGTAAAGCAGCCGGATAATACGGGAGGAAGCAATGCCGGTTCACAGGCGGACCATGATCATAGTCAAGGAGATCTCGCGGCGATCAGCAGCTTAAGCTTCACCGAGAATCGCCTAATGATTTCAGCCGATCGTCCGGTAGCGCCAAACGTATTCAAGATGACAGATCCGGAACGGATTGTGATTGACATCCCGAACGCTAAATTTGCCGCCGGATTCATGGATGCGCTGCCACTGGACGCGACAAGCCAGGGACAATTGGCGGTTGAGGGTTACCCGGAAGTGGCGAAAATACGCTATGCCTTATTCAGCAATGATCCATCTACGATTAGAATCGTTATCGACTTGAACGAGAGCAGGGAATTCGCAGTTACAAACGAGAACGGATCACTCTTTGTCGATCTGACCTTGGAGGCCGCGACTCCTCCTGTGATACCTGTAATTCCGGCAAGGCCGGACGGCAAAAGACTTGTTGTCATTGATGCTGGACATGGCGGGAAGGATCCGGGAGCCCCGAGCGTAACGGGGGGACGGGAGAAGGATTTCAATCTGGCGATTGCACTACGAGTGAATGAGCTGCTTCAGCAGGAGACGCAGATTATTACGGTGCTGACGCGAAGCGACGATACATATCCGACGCTGGACGAAAGGGTACAAATTGCAAACGATTTGCAAGCTGACATTTTTATTTCGATTCATGCCAATAGCGGTTCTGCAACAGCCACTGGAACCGAGACGCTGTATACCCGGGACGTCAGCATTCCTCTTGCGGATACGGTACATAAATACATGATCGAAGCAACCGGGTTGAACGACCGCAAGGTGAAGCACCAGAATTTGAAAGTGACGCGCGAGACGACGATGCCGGCGATACTGCTGGAGGCAGGCTTCCTCAGCAACCCCCAGGATGACGCGGTGTTGAAAGATCCAGCCGTACAGGATAGAATTGCAGCAGGCATTATGGCCGGGATTAAAGAGTATTTAGGCTTGTGACAGAAACTAACGAAGCGGGTATAGATTGTAATAGAGAGGGGGAATCGTTTTGAAAAAGCTTGTTATGGCTGGAACTGTGCTTGTGCTTGCGGCCGCGCTTGCCGGATGCGGGCAGAAGCCCCAAGCTGCTCCGGAAGGAGAGCAGCAGCCGGCTCAAGTAACCGAACCTAATGTTTCCCAAGGGTCAGGACAGAATAATACACAGGTTGAGGAGCCGAATCTGCAAACCTTGCAAGTAGAATTGTATTTTACGGATGATGATCTCATGGAGCTGACGAAGGTGCAGCGCGAGATCCGATTCGAGCAAAATGAGGACAAGTATGCCGAAGCTTTTAAGCAGCTTCAGGTTTCTGAAAACGGCTTGTTCTCACTATGGGAGAAGGCCATTTTAAACAAAGTTACCTTTACGGACGGGGAGCTCCATATTGATATCGGGCTGCCTGACGAGGCCCGTCTTGGCTCGGGCGGCGAAGTACTGGCTATCGATTCACTGAAAGCGACGATGTTCCAATTCGATGAGGTTCGGAGCCTGGAGCTTACGGTCGGTGGAGAACAGGTAGAAAGTCTCATGGGGCATGTGGAACTCGACCATCCGATGACTCGTTAAATACAGGGATTGCTCAAGTGAAAAAGACTATTTCCAAGCTTTCGGGCTTGAAAATAGTCTTTTTTTGTTCCGGCCGACGTAGGGACTATTGTCGGAAAACAGGAAAGATTACGCAACTTTTAGTTATTCTGGACGTCTAATATGTCGTCTGGTGATGCCGATGAACAGGGCTTAAGTCATCGGTCATCACGAGGCAAAATTTTAAGATGGTAGGGGTGACGGATGAGAAGAATTGGTTTTTTGGTATTCATACTCGTATGTATTTTCGCTTTTCCCACAATAGGACAAGCTGCCGGAGGAGGCACTAGCATCTATTTGAACGGAGAAGCGCTGAACTTGCCGAAGAACGGCCAGGTTCAGAATGTGAAAGGCAATGTGATGATTCCGATTCGTGTCGTCATGGAGGAGCTGGGTTTTGACGTCGATTGGGAAAAAGGGACGCGCACGGTAACTATAAAGCAAAGCGATACAACGATTAAGCTGGTTTTGAATCAGGCAAGTGCTACGGTGAATGGCAAGAAGCTGGCCCTTGGCATTGCTCCGATACTGAAAGAGGATACGACGCTAGTGCCGCTTCGTTTTGTTAGTGAACAAATGGGTCTTACTGTAGGCTGGGACAACGCTACGAAGACGGTATATTTAATTACCCCGGATCATGGAAGCGGAAACGGAATAGAAGGAAACACTGGCAACACCGGTTCAGACAGCGGAAGTCCAGGGAACGGTTCCGGCATTCCTGTGCCGGAACAACAAAATTTGGCGGGTGTAAAAGGCATCGGTTTTGATGCCAATCGCCTGATTATTGCGGTAGACAAAAACGTAACCCCCGATGTATTTCGCTTGACGGGACCAGACCGGATCGTCATCGATATACCAAATGCCCGCTTTGATGAATCATTTTCAAGCAATCATTCACTGGATGCATTCCAGACCGGATTCATGGACATTAACGATTATCCGGATGTAACCAAAATCCGCTACTCGCAGTTCAGCGATAATCCTTCAACGATAAGGATTGTCATGGATTTGTCAGGTGCAAGGAACTATTCTTTGCTGAATGCAAACGACGGTTATGTCATCATTGATTTGAATGTGGATCAGAGCTATCCATCGAAAGGCAGCGGCAAACCGCTGGTCGTCATCGATGCGGGGCATGGAGGTACAGATCCGGGCGCCATCAGCGTAACGAAGAAGAAAGAGAAGGATCTTAACCTCTCTATCGTCAAGAAAGTCGAAGCGTTATTGAAGAAAGAAACGCAGCTGGACTATGTGCTTACGCGCAGTACAGATGTGTACGTGACGCTGCAAGACCGGGCCAAACTGGCTAACAATCTGAATGCCGACGTATTCGTATCCATTCATGCCAATAGCGGATCGGCGACGGCCAGCGGCGTAGAAACATATTATACGCGGCAAGAAAGCGTGCCATTTGCAAATGTCATGCATAAATATCTGGTCAAGTCCTCCGGTCTGTCCGATCGGAAAGTACGGGCAAAGAGTCTGCACGTTACCCGAGAAACAACAATGCCAGCGGTGCTGCTGGAAGTTGGTTATTTAAGCAATAAGAGCGATGAGGCCCTGCTGTATACGGAGAAATTCCAGAACAGCGTAGCCCAGGGCGTTGTCGACGGAATCAAAGAGTATTTGGGTTTAAAATAGCCAGCGGCTCATAAAATGTGCATTCAGGAAGCCGGCTTGCCGGCTTCCTGAACACCTTTAGAGGAGGAGGAAGTGACCATGAACAGAAAACTATGGATCATCGGCGTTTTGGTGCTTCTGCTTGCCGTAACCGCGGGATGCGGCCAAAAGCCAAATGCGCTCGTAGAAGGTGAGCAAGTAAACCAAGAAAATCAAGGAAATGCCGGCAATAGTGTAGACGGAACGGCGATTCAAGAACCGCCGAGCAATCCCGTTGCTCATGGCGCAGGCGATTCACACCATAGCTCCCCGGAGGAGCAAGCCAACACGATGGTTATTCAGGCATATTTCACGGATGATCAGCTGAACGAACTGTTTCCAGAGAGCAAGGAAATTACGTATAGTGCCGATGCCGAGAAATATATGCAGACTTTAAAGGCGCTGCAGCAAAGCGAGACTCCTGGTCTGCTGCCGCTTTGGGAAAAGGTGAATTTCAAGCAGGCTGTATTTGAAGGCGGGAAGCTGACTGTCGATTTAACTCTGCCAGACGAGGCCCGGCTTGGAGCTGGCGGCGAAGCTCTCGCCGTGGAGTCGCTGACGAAGGCGTTATTCCAGTTCGAAGAAGTGCAATCCATAGAAATTCTGGTGGATGGCCAGCAGGCAGACACATTGATGGGCCATGTCGAATTAGAGCATCCTATTCTAAGAAAATAGCAACTTTTTGGAGGAAATAGCAGCTCGCCGTCGAACTTGGTTAAGAGATCAATGTTGAAGGAGAGAATTTGATGTCATCATTTAAACGCACTTATAGACGTAATTCCAAAAAGGCGGTATCGGCCATGCTGGCTGCCGCAATCTGCCTGAGCGGCAGCGCAGCCGTTTTTGCGGACGAGCCGGCAGAGTCTTCTGCCAATTTGGGAACGGGAACAAATATTACGAACACGTCAAATACGGCATTTTCCTTGTTTAGCGACGTACAGAATGGCTTTTGGGCCGAGAAATATATTTACAAGCTAGCTGCGGAGGGCATCATTGTTGGGGATGCCGGCAAGTTCCGTCCGAGCGATAGCGTTACGCAGCAGGAAGCCATTACGATGGCGATTCGCTTTATGAATTTAAGCGCTGAAGTCGGCAGCGGAGATACGGTTCCTGCCGAGCTGCAAATCAGCGGTTACGCGAAACCTTATGTCGAGCTGGCTTTGAAGAAGAATCTGATCGATAAAGATGAAGAGCTGGCTATTTTAAAGGAGAAGGAGTCCTGGGGACAGAAAAAAGCGTCCCGCGAATGGGTAGCTAAAGTTCTTATCCGCGCCCTAGGCAAAGACGAGGAGGCCAAAGCACTGGGTACAGCGGCAACTGGCTTTGCGGACCACGACAAAATTACCTCTTCGGTTAGAGGTTATGTGAATCTGGCCGCCAAATTGGATATTACGAAAGGGATTGAAGGCAATAAATTCGATCCGCAGGGCAATGTGACACGGGCACAAATCGCGACCTTCTTCGGTAAAGGCGCGGAGCATTTAGACGCCAATTATTCGAACGTTTACGAGGGGATCGTGACCGAACTGACCGACAGCAAGCTGACCTTGTACGTGGATAATCAGCTGAAGAGCTTCGTTCTCGATAACCGCAGCGTATACTTCACCAAGGATTCGCAATTAAAGATTTCGAAGCAAGATTTAAAGCCTTACACGAAGGTGCTGGCGATCGATAAAATTGGTTCGGCGGCGTACGTCGAAATCATTGACGGGAATCAGCAGCTGGAGAGTACGGAGGGCACCCTGCTTCGGATTCTGAACGGCAATCGGATATTGATGCTCGTAAATAACGATTCCGTGGAATATACATTTGACGATACAACTGCGTTCCTGGATCAGAACGGCAATAAAGTGGCAGCCAGCAGCTTGACTCCAGAGAGCACGATCATCGTACAGCGGGAGACTTATACTGCGGCGAGAAAGCCGGTGCTTGTTCAAGTGAAATCGGCCCTGGTCAGCAAATCGGGTACTGGCACAATTGAATCTGTCGATGTGACCGGCAAGAAAATAACGATTCGCGATACCTCAGGCACGGTCGAGACCTATGCAGTGGACGAGACGACGATTCTGCTGTACCAAAGCCAGAAGCTGAACAGCCTCAGCGAATTGCAAGCCAATTCGGCCATTAAATATTCGGTGAAGAACAGTGTGCTGGATTCCCTTGAGGTGACGCAAAGCATCGAGCGAACGGTCAAAGGGACGCTGCTTGGATTGGATCAGAACGGACGCTTGTTGACCTACAGCAATGCCAGCGGATATCCTGAAGTGAAGCTGTTAGCGGAGAAACCGGAAATTATCGTCGGCGGCATTAAAGACGCTACATTTGACGATCTGATTGCTGATTTGAACGGCGGCGATAAGGTCGAGCTGACACTGGATGCTGAGGAGCGGGTGACGAAGATCGTGGTGCAAGGCCGCCAGTCCGAGCAAATGCCGGCCGCTACGGTCGTGAACTACGATAGCAAGTCGAAGACGCTGACGGTGCTGGATGCGAATGCGAAGCCGCACGTATTTGTTTTGGATGAGAAGACGAAGGTGGAATACAACTCCAACCAGCCGACCCTTGCGGGTATGGAATCTGTCCTGAACAAAGACCGGAAAATTAATGTGACTTATATCGGCAGCCGGGCGCTAAGCGTGCAAATGATTTATAAATATGAAGGCACCTTCGTGTCTGTAAATACGGCGGAGAAGAAGATTACCCTGCTGACATCCGACAACAAAACAATTGCACTGCCTTACCAGGGAACCGCTCCTACGATTGAATTGTACGGCAAAAGCGCAACACTGAGCGATGTAAAAGTCGGCGATCCTGTAGTTGCTATGCTAAGTACGAACCAGGATGCGGTTCAGACGCTGGCTGTAAAGTCTTCCGCTCAATTCGTGGTCAGCTCGGTAGATACGTCCTATAGCCGCATCAGAGCGGTAAACAGCAATAACGGGCTTACGGAAAGCTTCTACGTCGATCAGGCGATTCTGACGGATGAGAACGGCAATCCGATCAGGGTGAACAATATTCAAAGCGGCCAAACGATCAACGTGGCATTTCATGGGCATAAGGCGGTTTCGCTGCAGGTTGTCAAATTGACGCTGGGCAGCGTGCAAAATATCGACGCCTCTACCTTAACGGTCAAAACCTTTACCGGCGGAACCGAATCGTTCCCGCTATCGGGCAGTGTCAAAGTTGTTCGTGGAACGTCCGTAACTACGGGGACAGGCGGACTAGCATCAGCGGATCGTGTGGAGGTACGCAAAGACAGTGACGGTACCCTTATCGTCAAGGTTCTGACTTCGCTAGAGCGGAAATTCTCCCGCTATGATGCAAGTGCTAGAGAGCTTGTTGTTAAAAGAGCGACCATCGCGGATGACAAATATCGCTTTTTTGTAAACGCGGATACGTATGTTCACCAAGGTGATACGACGATTTCCGTGCAATCTCTGAAAGATGATGATAAAATTGTTTTGTATTTCAATGGTGACAGACTCGTTGAAATCGAAAAACAATAATCATTTTCGTGAGAATAACCGTCTTGTTGCGGGATCATTCCCGGGCAAGACGGTTTTCGTCGTGAAGATTCATGAAGAAAGGTTAGGTGGAGACATGAATGCCGCGGGTGTCCGTCATATTCTGGACTGCATCGGCGCTATGTTTCCGGATGCGCACTGTGAGCTCCGCCACAGCAATGCGTTTGAATTGACGATTGCCGTGCTGCTGTCGGCACAGTGTACCGACGCAACCGTAAACAAGGTGACGGAAGATTTATTTCAGAAATACAAGACGCCGGGAGATTATCTTGCCGTTCCGCTCGAAGAGCTGGAGCAGGATATCCGGCGCATCGGACTATTTCGGAGTAAAGCCAAGCATATTCAGAATTTATGCCGGATTCTCATTGAACAGTACGACGGGGAGGTTCCTCGCGAGCATGCCGAGCTGGTGAAGCTTCCGGGCGTGGGCCGCAAGACGGCCAATGTGGTTGTTTCGAACGCCTTCGGCGTCCCGGCGATCGCCGTCGATACGCATGTGGAACGGGTCAGCAAGCGGCTGGGACTGGCAGGCTGGAACGATTCCGTGCTTGAAGTCGAGAAGAAGCTGATGAAGCGAGTGCCCAAGGAAGAATGGACGATTACCCATCATCGGCTGATCTTTTTCGGAAGATATCATTGCAAGGCCCAGAATCCGCAGTGCGAGATTTGTCCGCTGCTGGATGTTTGCCGGGAAGGCAAAAAACGTATGAAAAAGTCACCGGTCAGAAAAGATAGAGAGAAGTGACTTTCAAACCTAGGTAGAAGAGGATGAGACTCCATGAAATGTATTTCTGTGTACACCGATAGTTTTGAACAATTCTCCGATATGTTCGAGCAGGTCATCGAAATCGACTTGCAGGAGAATGACGAGCGCGAGGTTGAAGGCGTGACTGTCAGCGACTCCGGCGAAGTGCCGAGCCATTACTTGGAGCGCATGGCGGCCAAACCTGAAGTGGTCGTAATGAAGGATAAGGAGAAAGGAATCACCATATTACAGCATGGCAAAGTGTTTGAAATTCTAATTCCATCCGAGGCCGATTCGCTCGAAGCGCCTTCGGTGTAAACGGTTTGGCTAATCAGAATACCGTCTTGCGGACATATCCGTGAGGCGGTTTTTTGTGTTAGGCATCTGGAATATTACGGGTTAAGACAGGCGAATCTAAAATAATGTTTATTTTAGAGGATGAAATGCTTCATTTTTAATCAAAAACGAAGATATCGGCCATTTGGCAACGAAGAATGTACCCTGAGCGGCGTTTTTCTATATATAAGCTGGAAGTTCTATACTTTTTACTGGAAAATCACTAATTATGAGACTTCCCTGACGGATGCCACTCATGTAAAATGAATGTATTTCCTAAGACATGGAATATGTCGAGGTGAATACTAAAAATGAATACCGCTTCTTGCTTCGTGAGGCGTTAGGCAAACATAAATAAGGAGAGTACATATTCATGGAAACGTTGACAATTGGTCGGGATCAGCGGCTTCATGACCGACTTGACCAGTTCTTGAAGTTATATGAGTCAGGTAAAGACCTAAGAGCTTGCCGGGAAATTCAAGATTTAACAAGGAAGCTGGAAGCTGATGAATTAACGTTATCGTTCTGCGGACACTTCTCCGCAGGCAAGTCCAGTCTGATTAACAGGCTGTGCGGCAAGCAGGTGCTGCCGTCGGGGCCGATACCGACAACCGCCAATGTGGCCGCCATTCGCAATGGAGAGCCTCGGGCCGTCCTTACGCGGGCGGAGGCGGAAAACGGAGATATAAGCGAAACGGAGGAAGCACGTTCGGAGCAGATTGAGCTTCATCTTGATCAGCTGGATGACTATTGCCGGGACGGAAATACATATTCGATGATCTCCCTATGGGATGATGTTCCTATATTGGGGCGGCATGGCGTGCTGCTGGATACGCCTGGTGTCGATTCCAATGACGCTGGACACGCGATGGCTACCAATTCGGCGCTGCATCTAGCTGATGTCGTGTTCTACGTCATGGACTACAACCATGTTCTGTCGGAAAGCAATCTGTCGTTTGCCAAACGGCTGGCTGATTGGGGGAAACCTCTCTATCTCGTCGTAAATCAGATCGACAAGCACCGGGAAACTGAATTGTCGTTCGGAAAATACCGCAGCTCTGTGGAGGACGCCTTCGAGTTATGGGGAATCGTACCGGCAGGGGTGTTCTATATATCCCTGAAGGAGCTGTCCCATCCGTTAAATATGCTGAGCGAGCTGGAGAAGACGATTGCCTCCCTGTTTGAGATTCGGGAGAGTCTGCTCGAGTTCAGCATCGGCTGCTCGCTTTTCCATGGAGCGGAACAGTATTTGAAGCGGCTGAAGGATGCAGACGAGGAAGAACAGGAGCGGCTGCTTGAGGAAGTAGGCGGCGAGGAAGCCCTGTTAAGCCTACAGGAGGAATTGTCGGCGCTGGAGCGGGAGCTTACCGAGCAGGATGGCCTCATCGATCGGGTGCGCCATGATTTGACCAAGGAATTGGACGGTCTGCTGGCCAATGCGCATTTGATGACGCCTGATCTTCGGGAAGCTGCCGCACTGTATTTGGAAAGCCGCAAGTCCGGCTTTAAGATGGGTCTTTTGTTCCATGCCGGCAAGACGGAGCGCGAGAAGGAACGGAGGAGGGACCTCTTTCTAGGCAAGCTGCGGGAGCAGGTGCAAGCGCAGGTAGATTGGCATGTGCGCGATTTGCTGCGCCGTCTCGGGCAGAATCACGGGCTGTGGAGCGCGGAGTGGGAGAGCAGGCTGGAAGCGGAGCTTCCGCAGGCAGAGGAAGAGTGGATCGCCGGTCCTGCACGCGAAGGCGCGCTGCTCTCCGGCGAGTATACGCTTCGCTACGCCGCCGACGTAGCGGCCGGAATTGCCGGCCGCTACCGCCGCGCAGCCCTCGCGATCGCGGACGGGCTGCTCGCGGAGCTGGCGCCGCGCCTGAGCAAGGCGCAGCACAGCCTGGCCGCGCAGCGCGAGGCGCTGCTGGCGCGCTCCGGCGCCGCCGGGCGGCTGCAGGCGCTGCGCGCTGCCGCCAAGGAGCGAGCTGCGCGCATCCACGCGCTGCTCGGCGAGCGCCCGTCCCTCCCTCCCGGCATTCTGCCGGAGGTGAGGGACGCCGCGCCAGGGGCGCCGGCTGCGCCGCAGCGCCCACAGGCGCCCGCGGCGGCGGCCACGGCGCCGCCGGCGGCCGCGGTGCCCGCGAGCGCCAGCGACAGCGCTGGCGCAGCCGCTGCCGCGATAAGCGGGCGGCAGCGGCTGGGCGAAGCGGCCGCGGTGCTGAGCGCCGCCGCCGAGGCGCTGGCCCCTTACCCCGCCTTCGGGTCGGGGGTAAGGGAGCTGCGCGCCCGCGCGGACGGTCTTCGCGGCGGCCGCTTTACGGTCGCGCTGTTCGGGGCGTTCAGCGCGGGCAAATCCTCCTTCGCGAACGCGCTGCTCGGCGCTCAGGTGCTGCCGGTATCGCCGCATCCGACGACCGCGGCGATTAACCGCATCCTCGCGCCCGAAGGGGACATGAAGCATGGCCAGGCGGCCATCACCTTCAAGTCTCTGGAAGCGATGCGCGAGGATCTGGCATACTCCTTCGAGGCGCTGCAGCTCGGAGCGTGGAAAGAAGGAAGCTGGAGAGCCGAAGTGAATAAACTGAAGGCACCGGACGTGCCGCCTTCCGGGAGGGCTCATTTCAGCTTCCTGAAAGCGGCGGCAATCGGCTGGGAGCACAACGCTGCAAGACTTGGCAGCCGTGAGGTCACGGGACTGGAACAATTCGCCGAGTATGTGGCGGAAGAGAGCCGCGCCTGCTTCGTAGCGGGCATTGACCTGTATTACTCCTGTCCGCTCACCGAGCAGGGGATTGTGATCGTGGATACTCCAGGGGCGGATTCCATTCATGCCCGGCACACCGGAGTCACCTTTGAATATATGAAAAATAGCGATGCATTGCTGTACGTTACCTACTACAACCATGCCTTTTCCCGTGCGGACCGCCAGTTTTTGGGCCACCTGGGCCGGGTGAAGGGCAGCTTTGCGCTCGATAAAATGTTCTTCATCGTTAACGCGGCGGATTTGGCGTCAACGCCGGGAGAGCTCGCAAGCGTAGTCGAACACGTAGAGGGAGGACTGCGGGCCGCAGGCATCGAGGCTCCGCAAATTTATCCCGTGTCCAGCATCGCTGCGCTGGATGCGAAGCGCAGCGCGGATGCGGCGCAGCTCGAAAGTTCGGGCTTCGCCCGGTTCGAGGCCCCGTTCCTTCGCTTTATTAGCGAGGACTTGGCGGGTCTCGCCGTAGGTGCGGCCCGCCATGAGCTGCAGCAGTTCATCTCGCGGGCGGAGCAGTGGAGCGAGACGCTGGCCAAAAGCGAAGAGGAACGCGAGCAGCTTAAGGTTCAGTTATCGCTGGACCGCAAGCGTTTCTTAGAAGAGCTTCAATTGCTGGCAAACAGCGATAAAGAGGCCGAAATCGCGCAGGAAACCGGAGAACTGTTGTTCCATGTGCGCAGAAGGCTGCAGTTTCTTGCCGGTGATTTATTCCATGAATATTTCCACCCTTCGCTTCTCCAGGATGACGGAGGGGATATGAAGCGGAAATTCGCGGCTTCAGTCAAGGGCTGGCTGGCTCAGCTAAGCATAGAGCTTGAACGCGAAGTTCAGGCAACCTCCCTGCGGCTGGAGAAGAAATGCGAGTCGCTGCTGGCGAAAGAAGCCGAGGCTTGGCTCGTAAGGCTGCAGCACGAAATTCCGGCGCTGCCGGCGCTGTCGATTTATGCAACCTCTGCCTGGCTGACTCCAAGCGTTTCCGAGGGAAGTCTGGAGCAAGGCATTAAGGCAGTTTCATATTGGAGTTATTTCAAAAATCCAAAGACTTTCTTTGAAGGAGGGGGTAAGCAAAGATTGCGCGAGGCTCTGGAGGAGCCGCTCAGCGATAGCATCAAAGAGGCGGTGCAGCGCTTTGGCCGCGATCTGATCGAATTTTACGCGCAGGAGACTTCGGCGAGATTTGCGGCGATCGCAGCGTCGCTCGAAGCGCAGTGGGAAGAATGGGAGAGCAGCGTTTCCGGCATGCCTTCAGCCACGGATTCAGATGAATCGTGGAAGGCCGTACCGCAGCGTCTTCATGCACTTCATCAGGCATTGCTTTGATCTAAATTCCAAAAACAACATAACTGAAAAGTAACGCGGCAGTCGCGAAGAGGGGCAAATTTCAGATGTTGCAAGCCATCGATGACATGCGTTACTGGGAGGGAACGACATGGAAGTACTAAGGCAATTAAGAGGGTATTACCGGGAACGACGCACCTATTTGATAATGTCGATTCTATGCCTGGCGGCAGCAACGGGCTTTGGGCTCATATATCCTATGCTGCTCAGAAAGCTGATTGACGACGTAATTCGTCCAGCACAATATGACGGGGTGCTGTGGATTGCCCTGACAGCGCTCGGCGTCGTGGTCATCAAAGCCTCTTTGCAGTTTTTACATGGATTTTTCGGTGGAAGACTCGGCAACTATCTCGCTTACCGGCTGCGGAATGCCTGTTACGAGAAGCTGCAATTCCTGTCGTTCCGCTATTATGATAGAGCAAAAACCGGTGACCTGATGTCCCGGCTGACGGGGGATTTGGAGGCCATTCGAAACTTCGTCGGCTTTGGGTTTGCACAGCTGCTCAATCTGGTGCTCATGGTCATTTTCGGTGCGGCCATGATGATGTCGATTCATTGGCAGCTGACGCTGATCACGATGATAACCATTCCTTTTCTGGCTGCGGTGGCTCTAAAATTCGAATCGAAAATCCACCCTGCCTTCCAGGAAATGCGCCTCGCCCTGAGCTCGCTGACGACGGCGGTTCAGGAGAACGTAACCGGGGTGCGGACGGTTAAGTCCTTTGCGCGCGAACCTTACGAGATGGAGAAATTCTCGCACCGGAATGAGCGTTACAAGGATAATCAGATTTTTGCCTCGATGCTGTGGAGCAGATTTTTCCCTGTCATGGAGCTGTTAGCCTCGATCAGCGTAGCTGTCCTGCTGGCCGTAGGGGGAACGCTAGTCATTAAGGAGCAGCTGACGCTCGGAGACTTGGTTGCCTTCTTCAGCTTGATCTGGTTCATCATTGGACCGATGTGGGGGCTTGGCTTCCATATTAACAACTATACCCAGTCCAAGGCTTCAGGAGAGCGGGTGCTGGAAATATTGAACCAGAACGTAGATGTGAAGGATGAAGCTGGCGCAGTAGACTTGGATCTGGAGAACGTGAAGGGCAAAGTGGAATTCGACCACGTTACATTTGCTTACGGCAACAAGATGCCTGCGGTTACGGATATCCATTTTACGGCTGAGCCGGGCTCGGTCATCGGGTTCCTCGGCGGAACCGGCTCTGGGAAATCGACGATCATTCAGCTGCTGATGCGCGCCTACAATGTGAACGAGGGAAGCATCCGCCTGGACGGAAGAGACATCAGGGACATACGCATTAAGAGCCTGCGGAGCGGGATCGCAACCGTCTTTCAGGAGACGTTCCTGTTCTCTTCCACGATTCGCAACAATATCGCTTACGGCATGACGCAGGTTTCGATGGAGGAGATCATTCATGCCGCCAAGCTGGCCAAAGCCCATGATTTCATCATGGAGCTGCCGGATGGCTATGATACTGTAGTCGGCGAGCGGGGCATGGGACTGTCCGGCGGACAGAAGCAGCGGATTGCCATCGCGCGGGCACTGCTCAAAAATCCGCGCATTCTGATTCTCGACGACGCGACGAGCGCCGTGGATATGGAGACCGAGCATGAAATCCAATCAGGCTTCCAGGAAGTGATGCAGGGCCGGACTACCTTCATTATCGCCCACCGTATTTCGTCGCTTCGCCATGCGGATGAAATCCTCGTTCTCGATGAAGGGCGGATCGTTCAGCGCGGCAGCCATGAGGAGCTAATCGCAATTCCTGGGCCGTATCAGGACGTGTACCATATCCAATATGCGGACCACTTGTCCAGAGCTAACCAGGGCCATGAAGGGAAGGTGATGTAGCGTGCATACGGAAACCCGCAGCAATCAGGCGTTCAAAGGAAAGAAACAGAAGACGCGGATCGAGGACCGCTTCGTCTATCAGGACGACGAACTGATCGACAAGGCATTTGACTGGAAGCAGTTCAGGCGCTTGTTCGCTTACATGAAACCTTATGCGAGGCAGATGCTGCCGCTCGTGCTGCTGATGACGGTGCTGGGAACGATCACCAAGCTGACCGTACCGTATTTGACGAGTATTGCGATCGATAAAGCGATCGCCCCGGAAGCCGGGAGCCCGAGTCTAAAACTGCTCTATATTCTGACCGGAATCATCGTTGCGTTATACATCGTGCAGTGGGTATCCAGCAAGCTGCGCATTAAATATACGAATATCATCGGGCAGAGAGTCATTTATGATTTGCGCTCGGATTTGTTCAAGCATATTCAGAAGCTATCGTTTAATTTCTTTGACAAGCGGCCGGCGGGCTCCGTACTCGTTCGGGTTACGAACGATGTGAACTCGCTGCAGGATCTGTTTACGAACGGCGTGGTCAACCTGATGATTGACTGCGTGCAGCTGGCGGGGATCGTCGTCATTCTGCTGCTGATCAACTGGCAGCTCGGGCTGGCGGTCATGATCACCGTACCGATCATGTTCTTCGTATCGACGAAGCTAAGGCAGAAAATCCGGATTGCCTGGCAGGAGGTGCGGATGCGAAATTCCCGGATCAATTCCCATCTGAACGAATCGATTCAGGGTATTCGTGTTACTCAGGCGTATACGCAGGAGCAAGAGAACATGCGCTACTTCGATATGATGAATATGGACAGCAAGAAGTCGTGGGATAAGGCGTCGGCAATGAACCAGATGTTCGGTCCTATAATTGAAATCACCGGCGGACTGGGAACTTTCATTTTGTTTATGCTCGGAGCGTACATGATCCAGACAGGACAGCTGACCATCGGGCTGCTGGTGGCGTTTAGCAACTATGTAGGGAACTTCTGGGATCCAATCAACCGGCTTGGCATGATGTATAATCAGCTGCTCGTCGCCATGGCATCCTCCGAACGCATCTTCGAATTTATCGACGAGGAGCCGAGTATTGCGGATAAGCCGGGAGCGAAGCCGCTTCCGCCGATCGAAGGGAATATTGAGTTCAAGAACGTCATATTTGAATATGAGAAGGGCCGTCAAGCACTAAAGGGAATTTCCTTAAATGTGCGTTCGGGCCAATCGATAGCTCTTGTCGGACATACTGGCTCAGGAAAAAGCACGATTATCAACCTGCTCAGCCGGTTCTACGATACGACAGAAGGTGCGGTGTGCATCGACGGCCACGATATTAGGGACGTTACTGTTCAAAGCCTCAGGAGCCAAATTGGGATCGTGCTTCAGGATACGTTTATCTTCTCCGGCAGCATTCGCGATAATATTCGCTTTGGACGCCTCGATGCGACCGATGAAGAAGTCGAAGCGGCGGCAAAAGCGGTGGATGCGCATGATTTCATCATGAAGCTTCCGGGAGGCTATGATACCGAGGTGGAGGAACGCGGAAATGCCTTGTCGATGGGGCAGCGTCAGCTGCTGTCGTTCGCACGGGCGCTGTTGGCCAACCCCCGTATTCTGATTCTCGATGAAGCGACGGCAAGCATCGATACGGAGACTGAGTTGAAAATCCAGGATGCGCTAAAGGTGCTGCTGAAAGGGAGAACCTCCTTTATCGTTGCTCACCGGTTGTCGACGATCCGCAATGCCGATAATATCGTTGTCTTGGATCACGGGGAGATCAAGGAGCAGGGCTCTCATCAGCAATTAATGGAACAAAAGGGAATTTACAGCGGACTTGTCGAAGCCCAGTTTCGTTTTTTGTAGTTTTCTGAAGATTTTAATCACATTTTAATGTCGAACTATTGCTTTATTTCTCATAAAACCCGAAAATAGATGAAGACGAATTAACTCATCATTCAAGGGGGATATCTGTAGTCATGTGGGGTGCTCCTCAATCAGAACATGCCAAGAGCATTATGCTGCTTGGCAGTGGGGAATTGGGTAAAGAAGTAGTCATCGAAGCTCAGCGGCTCGGCGTCAGATGCATCGCTGTCGACCGTTACGAGCACGCGCCCGCAATGGGAGTCGCACATGAGTCCCATGTCATGGATATGCTGGACGGCGCGGCGCTGCGATCTTTGATCACCAGCGTCTCGCCGGATCTTATTGTTCCAGAAATCGAAGCCATTGCGACGGATGTTCTTGTCGAGCTGGAGCGCGAAGGCTATAAGGTCATTCCGACCGCTGCAGCGGCAAGGCTGACGATGGACCGGGAAGGCATTCGGCGGCTTGCTGCGGAAGAGCTGGGCCTGCCGACGGCGGATTACCGGTTCGCCAGCAGCCTGGAGGAACTGGAAGCGGCCGCTGCCGAGGTTGGCTATCCATGTGTTGTTAAGCCGCTAATGAGCTCATCCGGCAAAGGCCAGAGCGTATGCCGGGAGCCTGGCGACGTGCCGCATTGCTGGCAGACTGCGCTGGATGGCGCCCGCGCGAAGCAAACGCGGGTTATTGTTGAAGCTTTTATCCCTTTTACTAGCGAGATTACGTTGTTGACGGTTCGGACTTCCTCCGGAACGGTGTTCTGCCCTCCAATCGGGCACGTTCAGCAGGATGGGGATTACGTCGAATCGTGGCAGCCTCATGCTATGAGCGCAGCGCTGCTGGCCGAAGCGCAGGAGATCGCCCGTAAAGTTACGGATGCTTTGGGCGGCTATGGCGTGTTCGGCGTCGAATTGTTCCTGACGGACGACCGGGCGATATTTAGCGAAGTATCCCCGAGGCCGCATGATACCGGGATGGTGACGATGGTTACCCAGGATTTATCAGAGTTTGCCCTGCATGTGCGGGCCATTCTGGGCTTTCCGATTCCTTCCGTCGAATTGCTGACGCCCGGAGCTTCCGCAACGCTCAAGAGCGATCTGGAAGGAGAAGCCTTCGCGATCACAGGCATGGAGGAGGCGCTGAGCGTGCCAAGAACGCAAGTCCGCGTATTTGGCAAGCCGCTTAGCAAGCAGGGAAGACGGATGGCCGTTGCTCTCAGTGGAGCAGAAAATGTTGAAACAGCTCGCAGCCGCGCTAAACAAGCGGCTAGCTCATTAAAGGTGGTAAAGGTCAATGAGTAGTATGGTGTTGGCACCGGCTTTAGTCATTCGCAGAAGTTGTTCCGGGGACGTGGATCAGATGCTGCCCTTAATGCGCCAGCTGAAATACCCGACAACGCCAAGCGTGCTTAAGGAGCGCCTTAGCATGCTGGAGGAGCATCCGCTCTTATGCAGTTTCGTCGCCGAGTTGGATGGCAAGCTTGTGGGTACAACCTTTTTGAAACAGCATCAGACGCATGACATGAGCAATCCAGTAACGCAGATTACGGCAATGGTCGTGGATGAGCAGCACCGGGGCACCGGAATCGGCCGTCAGCTCGTGGAAGCGGCTGAAGCTTGGGCTAAGGAGCAGGGAAGCCTGCAGCTGGTATTGTCTGCGGGCGGGGAGCGCCATATGCTGGCGAAGACCTTTTATGAGCATGTGGGCTTTATTTGCCGAGGCTACCGTCTAAGCAAATCTTTAGATACCTAAGCGATAGAGGCGCTAGATATCGAACTTAAGAATATAGCAGAAACAGCAAAGAACCTCGCCTTAGGCGAGGTTCTTTGCTGTTTCATTCAAATCCTGGGGCGAAGCGATGCGCGGAGCTGCTACATGACGAAGGATGGCTGCTGCTGCTGCTGCTGGACATTACTGCTTCGACGATAGCGGCAAAGCTGACGGTACGTATCCAATCTCCCGCGGAATATGAGCTCGAGATGCGAGCAGGATTCCAAATCAGCGGGAGTTGTGAGAGCAGCTGACTTATTTACGAGATGTACACCGCCTTGCTGAAAGACGGTGCTGACGAATTGGGAGCAAAAATAGGAGTTCTCTCCACCGAGCTCCATATTGAGAATAATGCCGAGGATGCCGAGGAAATTATAACTGTAAAGCTCGTCGTTCTCTTCGAATTGCCGGACGTAGCTGCGCATTCTTTCGTATGTAGTTTTATTAACGCGGCAGCTGTAGACGGCGCATGTCGCTTTCTCGAAAACGCCGGAGTGAATGTTCTCCTTAACGAATCCGCCGAAAACGGGAATAAGCGGATGCTTGCGGCCGAAGCTGTACACTTCGCGAAGTTCGGAATCAAACGCAATCGAAGCATGGTTGTATTTCGCTCTAGTGTACAAACCGATTAATTTCGTGACGATGGTCCGCGGATTGCTCAGCAGAATATAAATTTGTGTATCATTGTTCATATTTTTTCAACCGCCATTAAAATTTATAGGTTATGTACTACCAATAATTGATATTACCATGGTATGCCAATTGGGGGAATAGCAAAACCGTCTAAAGCCGCAAATAATACTAGACTATGGTCGTGGCTCTATGTTTACATTTGGTGGGCGATATTATAAAATCGGGTGGAAATCTAGGAATACATACATCGTTTTATATTGTTCCAAATAGAAGGGTGATTTCCATGTATAAGTTAATATTGGCGGATGATGAAGCGGATGTGAGGGAAGGGCTGGCCGAACAGATCGATTGGGCAGGCCTGGGCTTCATGGTCATGGATACGGCGGAGAACGGGAAGGAAGCGGCTGAGCTCATCGAGAAACACATCCCTGATGTCGTCGTCACCGACATTCAAATGCCGTTCATGAGCGGCTTGCAGTTGTCCGACTGGATCAGAACCCACTATCCTTCGACTAAAATCATCATCCTGACCGGTTTTGAGGAGTTTGAGTATGCTCAGCAGGCGATCCGCCTGCAAATCGACGAATACCTCCTAAAGCCGTTTTCCTCCGGAGAATTGGCCGAGGTGCTGCGAAAAGTAAAGCGCAACATCGATGAGGAGCTGGCGGAACGGGAGAACGTCCAATCCTTGACGGCGCATTACCGCCAAAGCTTGCCGATTTTGCAAAGTTTATTTCTCTCCTCGCTTGTATCCCGCCGCCTGCCGGATGTGGAAATTCGGGAGAAGAGCCGCAATTACGAGCTGGATCTGGACGGGGACGGCTATATGGTTTCGGTGATCAGCGTCGATTCACTCGTATTGCCGGAGGAAGAGGAAGGAGGCAGCGGAGGTTCATCGGCCGCTAGGCCCCCTTCCTTGCGGGACATGAAGGACAATCAGCTGCAGTTGTTCGCTGTGCTGAATATCGCCGATGAAATCATGGAGCGGGAACGATACGGGCGGGCCTTCATTCATCATGATGTCGTTGTACTGTTAACTATATGTCCGGATAACGATAAGGAACATATTTCCGCACGCACGCTTGAAATACTCGAAGAAATCCGCTTCAGCGTCGAACGCTATCTTAAGCTGAGCGTCACGGCGGGGGGCGGCTCTGTTGTACGGAACTTGAGTGATCTGACGATATCCTACGAGGATGCCCAGCAGGCGCTGGATTACCGCCTTATTCTCGGGCATAACAAGGTGATCTGGATTCATGACGTCGAGTCGCGCCAGAGCATTCCGTTCATATACGACGATACCCGCGAGAAGGAGCTGATCCGCTGCCTGAAGGTCGGAAGCGATTTGGAATTGCAGGATTTGCTGGATGAGCTGTTTTCGGTCATGGTGGACAGCAAGGTGTCCTATGAGGATTTTCAGGTTCATCTGCTGGAAATGCTGACGACGGTCATTCGGGTCGCTAAAGAGTCCGGGATCAATTTGGATCAGCTGTTCGGAAATGAAGGGGCATTGCTGGGGCATTTCGCGAAAATCAACCATGCGAGCGAAGCGAAGACATGGTTTAACGGCATTTGCGCCAAACTGAGGAGCTCGATCGCTTCGGATCGGCAGTCCAGCTACAGTCAGCTGGTGGCCGAGGCGAAGGCATACATAGAGGGCAATTTCCATGATAGCGATATGTCTATTAACAAAGTGTGCCGTCATTTGCATATCAGCACAGGTTATTTCAGCAATATTTTTAAACGGGAAATGAAAATGACCTTCGTAAATTATTTGCTGGGCGTCCGAATGGAGGCTGCGCAATATTTACTGCGAAGCACGGAATTGAAAGCGTTTGAAATCGCCGAGCGGGTAGGCTTCTCCGATCCGAACTATTTCAGCTTCTGCTTCCGCAAGAAATTCGGGATTTCGCCGAAGGAATATCGTAACGGGACGGGACGGACATGAACTGGCTGAGGCATGCAAGCTCGTTCCTTGAGCAGTTCCACCTGCGAAAAATCCAGACGATTATCACCTTATCTACTATTTCGATTACGGTGTTTGTTGTTATTCTGGTCAGTTACATGCTGTTTGACCGCTTCTCCAAAGCTTCGGAACAGAACACGTATTTGAACCTCAATCAAATTATCGAACAGGTCAATGCGAATTTGGAGCTCTACGTAAACGGGATGGAGGATATATTTGAGGTTGCGGAGGAGAAAATCAACGAAGGCAGCACATGGAGTGACGCAAAGCTGGAGGAGCAGCTGGGAACGATTCTAGGCACACGCGAGGATCTCGTCTCGATTGCGCTGTTCTCGACGGAAGGGGAGCTCGTCCGCAATGTGCCAGCCATTCCGATGCGGCAAAATACGAAGCTGACGGAGCAGCCCTGGTTTGAGATGGCTAAAAAAAATCCAGGAAAACTGCAGTTTACGCCGCCCCATATTCAAAATTTGTTCAAGTGGCAGTACCGGTGGGTCGTTTCGATGAGCAAAGTGATTCAGTATTACAACGGGGACCAGCTCCATGAAGGCGTACTTGTGATCGATGTTAATTTCCGAACGATAGACGAGCTCAGCAAAAGCGTGATGTTGGGCAAACAGGGCTATGTCTACATTATCGATGCGGCGGGAAATATCGTGTATCATCCCCAGCAGCAGCTGATTTACGCCGGGCTGAAATATGAGAATCTGGAGCCGGTCCTAGGTTACAGCTTCGGAAGCTATCTGGACGATTCGGAAGGGGAGCAACGCATTATTCTGATTCAAACGGTAGAGCCGATCGGATGGAAAATCGTCGGGGTCGCTTATGTGGAGGAGTTTTTGACTACGAAGCAGGAGCTTCGTGATTTTATCGTATGGTTCCTGCTCTGCGTGATTGTAATTGTGCTGATCGTATCGATTTACGTCTCCGCCAAAATTTCGCAGCCGATCCGCAGGTTGGAGCGGTCCGTCAAAAAGGTTGAGAAAGGTAATTTCCGAACGGCTGTTCATGTAGGCGGGGTATACGAGGTGGAACAGTTGTCTAAACGGTTCAACTTGATGCTGCGGCGTATTCGCGAACTGATGGATCAAATCATTGAGGAGCAGGAAGCCAAGCGAAAAAGCGAGCTCGACGTATTGCAATCGCAGATTAATCCGCATTTTCTATACAACACATTGAACTCGGTTACCCGTCTGGCCGAGATGGGACGCAACGAGGAGGTTGTGACGACAATAACGTCGTTGTCGCGCTTTTTCCGGATCAGCTTGAGCAAAGGGAGCCATATCATTTCCGTTGAGGAAGAGCTGGAGCATGTCCGGAATTATTTAATTATTCAGACGATCCGCTTCAAGAATAAATTCCGGTATGAAATCAAATGCGAGGAAGCGGCGCTCGATTGCCTGACGCTGAAGCTGATCTTACAGCCGCTTGTGGAAAACGCAATTCATCACGGTATCGAGCAGCTGGCAGAAGAAGGCTTCATCGGGATCTATGTTACTCTGGAGAACGAGCAATTGCGGCTGCAAATCAAGGATAACGGCGTAGGAATGAGTCCGGAGAGGCTAGCGAAAGTACGGGCAGGGGATGCGCGGAGCGAGAGCGGCTCCGGGTCCGGCGTAGGGGTACGGAATGTGCAGGAGCGGATCGCCTTGTATTATGGGTCCGCTTACGGGCTGCATTTCGAGAGCGAGCTGGAGGAAGGAACGGCCGTCACAATTACGATACCCGTCGTCAAGGCGGAAAGCGTACAGAGGAGGGAGAGGGCATGAGAAGGATGCCGACACAACAAGCGTTCAGAGTTGATGGCTGCAAGGGACGTGATTTGGATCAGGCCGTTCACCGAGGCCGTTCAGGCATATCGTCCAGCAAACTCGGCCGCATGCGGCAGGCATTTCGGGCTGTACCGCTGCTGTTTGCGATGGCTCTGCTGGTATCCTGCACTTCCTCCGTAACTCCGCAGCATGAACGCAACGTGCTGGTCATCGACATGATTGTCAAGCTGGATCGCGGAGATTATTGGCGAACGATCCGTATGGGAGCCGAGGTGGCTGCGAAGGAGTATAATGTTCAGCTCAACTATATGGCGCCTAGCAACGAGAACGACTACAGGGATCAAATCGCACTGATGGAGAAATCTATCGCTCGCCGTCCAGACGCCATTATATTGTCGGCCAGCGATTATGAAGCACTCGGCCAAGTGACCGACCGTTCCTCCTATTATGATATTCCCGTGATTTCTATGGACTCGGAAGTAGCTTCCACGAAAGTCAAAACGTATGTAGGCACCAATAACTACGAAGCGGGACAGAAGGCCGCCGAGCGCCTGGTGCAGCTGATCGGAAAGAACAGCCAGGTCGGCATTGTAAATTTTGTGAAAGGGGCGCGGAACGCCGACCAGCGGGAGGAAGGGTTCCTGGATTACGTCGCTCGCTTTCCGGGGATTGAGGTCGTTGATATTCAATATTGCGGCTCTGATGAAGAGCTAGCGTACAGGCTGACGAAGGAGATGCTGGCCAAATACCCTGGGATAGACGGGCTGGTCTCCTTAAGCGCCGAATCTTCGATCGGGGCCGGAAGGGCGGTCAGCGACCTCGGCTACGGTGGAATCGTCAAGATGATCACCTTCGACAATCCGCCGGAGATGCTGGAGCTGATGCAGGAGGAAAAGGTGCAGGCGATGGTCGTCCAGAACCCGTTCAACAACGGTTACCTGGCCGTGGCCGCCGCTGTCCAAGCCGCCCGGGGCGAGAAGCTGGAGGATCGGATACCGACCGATACGAAGCTGATCGATTTGGACAATATGCTTTGGCCGGAGCATCAGAAGCTGCTGTTCCCGTTTGTGCAGTGATTAACCGCATATAGCGCGTTCGCCCATAGCTTCGTTTCCGCTTTAGGGGACGGGGCTTTTTTTGTTAGCGATTTGTTGTGAAATATGAATGATGTGAGCATTTGATCAGAATTTTCATAGAACATCTCAGAATTTTAGATTCGCTTTCTTGGAAGAACCCGGCATAATGTAATCGTATCCACAAAGATAAAGAAAACGAAATTGATTTCAGGAGGTCAAAAGGATGAAGAAAATTGCTTCTGCTATGCTGGCTGCTGCTCTTCTTGGCACGGCGCTGGCTGGCTGCTCCAACGGCGGTAATCAGGAGGGTTCGGGCGCAGGCTCGACGCCGAGCATCGGCGTGGCCATCTACAAATTCGACGATACCTTCATGACCGGAGTGCGCAACTCGATCCGGCAGAACGGGGAAGAAATCGCCAAGCTGGAGATCGTGGACAGCCAGAATTCCCAGCCGACTCAAAACGACAAAGTCGACTTATTCCTCACGAAGAAGACAAATGCACTGGTCATCAATCCGGTGGACCGTACTGCTGCCGGTGTCATTATTGACAAAGCTAAGGCCAAAGACACGCCTGTCGTGTTCCTGAACCGCGAGCCGCTGCCTGAAGACATGAAGAAATGGGACAAGGTCTATTACGTCGGGGCAAGAGCGGAAGAGTCCGGCACATTATCCGGCCAGATTATCGCCGATTATTGGAAAGCCCATCCCGAAGCTGACAAGAACGGAGACGGCGTGCTGCAATATGTCATGCTGAAGGGCGAGCCAGGTCACCAGGATGCCGAGCTGCGCACCCAGTATTCTGTTCAGGCCATCGAGGACGCCGGCATCAAAGTAGAGAAAGTGAATGAGGATACGGCGATGTGGGACCGGGTAAAAGGCCAGGAGAAAATGGCGGCGTTCCTTGCGGCCAACGGCGATAAAATCGAAGCTGTGCTGGCCAACAACGATGATATGGCTCTGGGTGCCATCGAAGCGCTTAAAGCGGCCGGCTACTTTACGGGAGACAAATACATTCCGGTTGTCGGCGTGGATGCTACGGCACCGGCATTGCAGGCTCTTGAGCAAGGAACGATGCTTGGCACGGTGCTGAATGATGCGCAGAACCAGGGTAAAGCCGCGGTTACGCTTGCTGCCATGCTGGCCAAGGGCGATGAAATTACTACCGAAAGCGTAGGTTTTGAAATTTCCGATAATCAATACATCTGGATCCCTTACCAGAAAGTAACGAAGGAAAACGCAGCCGAGTTTAAGTAAGTCATAGAAGCAGCAGGTCTTTTCAGCAATAGAGAGGAAGGGAGGTTCGATGCCTTTCGGTAGCGAGCCTTCCTTTTTTCAAGAATCATATCAAATAGGAACGAATTATTGGGGGATAAGCTTGCTGTGCCTCTATATGGCGACAATTCAATCAGGAGGCGTATACGATGTCTGAACAACCATATATGCTCGAAATGAAAAATATTACGAAGGAGTTTCCGGGCGTCAAAGCGCTTGACGGAGTGACTCTTCAGGTGAGGCCGGGCACCGTTCATGCTCTGATGGGCGAAAATGGAGCGGGCAAATCGACGCTGATGAAGTGCCTGTTCGGCATTTACCGTCCGGACGGCGGCGAGATATATATTCAAGGCAAGAAGGCGGAAATTAACAATTCCCGGGATGCGCTGGCGCTAGGCGTCTCCATGATTCATCAGGAGCTGCATCCTGTGCCTTACCGTAATGTGATGGAAAATATATGGCTTGGCCGATTCCCGATGCGCGGAATAGGACCTTTCAAAATGGTCGACCACCGCAAGATGTACCGGGATACGCAGGAGCTGTTTAAAGAGCTCGATATTCCCATAGAGCCCGACATTCTGGTCGGGAAATTATCGGTCTCGAAAATACAATCGATCGAAATTGCGAAGGCGGTTTCTTTCAACTCGAAAATCATCGTCATGGACGAACCGACCTCCTCGCTGACTAGCGTGGAAGTGGAGCAATTGTTCCGGATCATTAACGATTTGAAAAAACGCGGCGTCGCCATCATATATATTTCACACAAGATGGAAGAAATCTTGCGTATATCGGACGACGTCACCATTATGCGCGACGGGCAAAAAATCGGAACATGGCCGGCAGCGGAAATGACGACGGATCTGATCATTTCCAAGATGGTTGGACGGGATCTGACGCAGCGCTTTCCTGACCGCCATAATCACCCGGATGGTGTCATTTTGAAAGTAGATAACCTGACCTCCCCAGATCCGAAGTCGTTCAAACATATTTCTTTTGAGCTGCGAAGAGGAGAGATCCTTGGCATAGGCGGCCTCGTGGGCGCGCAGCGCACCGAACTCGTCGAGGCTTTGTTTGGCCTGCGCAAAATCGCCTCCGGCACGATCGAAATCAACGGCACAGCCGTGAACATTCGCAATTCCAGCGATGCCAAGAAGTTTGGACTCGCCTTGCTGACGGAGGAACGGCGCACCACAGGCATCTTCTCGGTATTATCGGTGCATGAGAACGGAGCCATTGCCAATATGAGACGGTACGTGAAGCCGTATGGGCTGCTTGATGAGAAGAAGAAAAAGCGCGAGGTCAACTCGATGGTGGAGAAGCTGCGTACGAAGACACCGACGCATAAGACGCTGATCATGAACTTGTCGGGCGGCAATCAGCAGAAGGTGCTGCTCGCCAGATGGCTGCTTACGGAGCCGGAAATCCTGCTGCTCGACGAACCTACGCGGGGAATCGATGTAGGCGCCAAATTCGAGATTTATTCGATCATCGCCGAGCTGGCGGAGCAAGGAAAAAGCATCATCATGATCTCCTCTGAAATGCCCGAGCTGCTTGGCATGTCTGACCGGATTATGGTCATGTCCGAAGGACGGCTTACCGGCATCGTGGACGGGGATAAAGCAACGGAGAAAGAGATTATGACTTTGGCCGCCCAGCATTAAGGCTTGAGAAGAAGGAGAGACGATCATGAATGTGAAAAAAATGCAAGGGTTCGTATCCGAATATGCGATTTATATCGTACTGGCCGTACTGATTATCGGCATTACTGTATATGATCCCAATTTTATTGGAATCAGCTCGCTGCGCGATATTCTAGTGCAATCATCCACGCGGGTTATTATCGCCCTTGGCGTGGCGTTTATTCTGATTACCGGCGGCACGGACTTGTCCGCTGGGCGGATGGTCGGTTTGACCGCGGTCATCTCGGCGTCCATGCTGCAGATGCAGGATTATCCGCGGCGTTTCTTTCCGAATTTGTCGGAGCTGCCGCTGTTCGTTCCGATCCTGCTGGCGATCGCTGTCGGCCTTGTGTTCGGGATGATCAACGGAATCATCGTATCGAAATTCAAGGTGCCGCCGTTTATCGCCACGCTAGGTTCGATGGTTGCCATTTACGGCATCAACTCTTTGTATTTCGATATGGACCCGAATAATTCCCAGCCGATCGGGGGACTGCGCGACGACTTTACGAAAATGGGCTCCGGAAGCATCGGTATCGGGCCAATCTCTATTCCTAATATTGTCATCATCGCTATTTTCGTATGCTTCATCGTCTGGGTCATGTTCAACAAAACGAGACTCGGCAAAAACATGTATGCCATCGGCGGCAATGAACAGGCTGCGAAGGTATCGGGCATCAATGTGTCCAGAAACCTGATCATTATTTATTCGATTGCTGGGGCATTGTACGGCCTGGCGGGGGTACTTGAAGCTGCGCGCACGGGCGGCGCAACGAACAACTACGGCAACATGTACGAACTTGACGCCATCGCAGCTTGCGTCGTTGGCGGCGTGTCGACGACCGGCGGAATTGGCAAGGTTCAGGGCGTTATGGCCGGGGTACTTATTTTTACGGTTATCAACTATGGTTTGACGTTTATCGGTGTCGGTCCTTATTGGCAGCAAATCATTAAAGGCGCGATCATCGTTGCAGCGGTTGCTTTCGATATGCGGAAATATGCCGCGAAGAAGTAATAGGTACGGCTTGGCCTGTGATTGTGGGATTGGCTGGTGGCCAGCGGGGGTGGGAGCAGGAACATAAACAGGAACTCTATCGGACATTGGTTCCGTTATGACATGGAAATAAGCTATATCTTGCGCCTAACGGACACAGAAGGTCTTATTGGCCAAAATACCGTGCAAAATAGGGCGTTTTCTAGACTAATAGAGGATCGAGTGTCCGTTAGTACAGCGAATTGCGCTGTTTGCCGATAATAAACGCTCCTGTGTCCGTAAGCCTGACCCGAGAAACTTGGAAGAGCTTTCCCATAAATTGCTCATGCAGCGCTTCAAAAGTCATGTTAGAATATGACAAGATACTCCAAAGAATGTAAGGAGTCTGAAGGAGGATATACAGCATGAACAAATCGAAGGCAAAAGCAATCCTGTCAGGGGCCATGCTGCTCGGCTTGACGGCATCGCTGGCTTCGGTTCCGGGACTGCCGGGGTCTGGCAGCGGCGCGGTGTATGCGGCCACGTCCTCGACGTCCAAGTCATCCGCCCAGCAGACGGCGGCATTATATGCGAAAATCCAGGCCGAAAATGCGGCCAAGGTAGTTGCATTAGTAAATGTGGAACGGAAGAATGCGGGACTGAAGCCGCTAGTTGTGCATACGAACTTAACCAAAATGGCTAAGGACAAAGCGATCGATATGTACAAAAACAAATATTTCAGCCACACCTCGCCGAAATACGGCTCGCCGTTTGATATGATGGATGCCTACAAAATCACCTATCTGTACGCGGGCGAGAACATTGCCAAGGGACAAAAGACGCCGGCCGAGGTCGTAGCCGCCTGGATGGACAGCCCTGGGCACAAGGCGAATATTCTGAATCCGAAATATACTCTAATTGGCGTTGGCTATTATAACGGTCACTGGGTTCAGGAATTCATCGGCAAATAGTCATAAGCAATAAGGATTTACCTGGCAGCTCGGCTTGCCGGGTAAATTTTTTTTAGCCAGGATTTATTACGAATGTGAAGACAAAAAGAGCTGTTCCCGCATATGCAATATGCGAAAACAGCTCTTATTCAGCCTAAATATGGGTTATGCAGGGGTCGAACCTGCGACCTGCCGATTAAGAGTCGGCTGCTCTACCAGCTAAGCTAATAACCCTCGTTGTTGCCTGTACAAAGTATTATACTCCTGTTTTTTTTGAAAATCCAGTTTTTTAGATTAGTTTTTTACTGGTTATTCTGGAAACTGAATTTGCTTATTGAAGGAAGAAGTTTTATGTTAGTTATTAGCTGGAAAAGTTATTAATGATCGAAGGAAAAGGAAATAATGGCACAGGAGGACAAGGAACACAATGAAATCCACATCACGGATTTGGCGGACGACCGGAGTCATATCGCTGTTGTCCACCGTACTTCTCATTGCCGGATTTCTATATGCAGTTAGTGACGTGATTATGCCCGGGACCGCAGGAAACGGGAGCGGGCTCAATCAGGGCATAACCGAACAGCCAGGTGAAGAGGCGGGCGTTCCGCCGAAACCATCGAATGTTCTGAACGTCACGGCCATTGGGGATTCGCTCTCCAAAGGGACGGGAGACGACAGCGGCAAAGGGTTCGCAAGACGCTTCGTCGAACTGGTGAAGAACGGGGGAAGGGATTCAAAACTGGTCAACAATCTCGGCATTAACGGTCTGACGACGGAAGGGCTGGCTGAATTGCTGAAAGAGAAAGGAGTACAATATTCGCTTAGCCAGGCCGACATCATCATCCTGTCGATCGGAGGGAACGATCTGTTTAAAGGGGCGGAGAGTCTGCAGTCAGGAGGAAGGCTGCCTACGGAAGCGGAGCTTGAGCAATCGGTGACGCAGGCATCGGAGCGACTCGGGTTCATTGCAGACAGTATTCTGGAGATGAATTCCCAGGCGCAGCTTGTTTATGTCAGCTTGTACAATCCGTTCTCCGATCTGCCGGGAATGCGGGAAATCGGCGACGAGGCCGTTTCGCGGTGGAATCATATTGCGGCGGATACATTGCGCAAACGCGAACGAACCCTGATCGTGCCGACGTTTGACCTGTTTACATATAATTCGCAAAAATATTTGGCGAGCGATCATTTTCATCCGAACGGCGCCGGATATCAGATTATTGCGGAACGGATCCTGCAGGGGGTTAAATGATGAACGGAATCGGTGCAGCCTGCTGGGGCAGATACAGAAATAAGAGGTGGAATTTATGAACGCAGGAACGAAGCGGCGTCCTGCACCGGATGGCGGATCAGGGGCGGATGCGCATGGCGGAAAGCAGCGGCAGATGGTGCTCAGCGTCGAGCATTTAAGGAAGCGGATCGGCCGCAAGTGGATCGTGCAGGATGTGACGTTTGACGTGCAGGAGGGCGAGGTTTTCGGCTTTCTGGGTCCGAATGGCGCGGGAAAGACAACGACGATCCGGATGCTTGTTGATTTGATCCGCCCGACGGAGGGCAAGGTGAGGATTTGCGGGTTCGACGTCAGAAAGCAGCCGGAGCAGGCGCTTGCCTATGTCGGTTCGATCGTGGAAAATCCTGAAGTATATCCTTATTTGACGGGCTGGGAGAACCTGCAGCATTTCGCTAGGATGATGCCCGGCATAGGCGAGCAGCGAATCGCCGAAGTCGTAGAGGTTGTCGGCCTAGACCAGCGTATCCACGATAAGGTCAAGACCTACTCCCTGGGCATGCGCCAGCGGCTTGGCATCGCCCAGGCACTGCTTGGGCGTCCTAAGCTGTTAATTCTGGATGAGCCGACGAACGGACTCGATCCCAAAGGAATCAAGGAGCTGCGGATATTCATTCGCCGGCTGGCCGAGGAGGGCTTAGCCGTATTCGTGTCCAGCCATTTGCTCAGCGAAATTCAATTGTTGTGCGACCGCGTAGCGATCATCAGCCGGGGGCGCGTGCTGGCGGTGGGCGCCGTGGAGGAGCTGATCTCCCAAAATTCGAATTATGTGATTTGGGAGCTGTCCCCCCGCGAGCGCGGCTTGAAGCTGTTGTCTGCCGCCGGGATCACGATCATTCCCGATCCCGACCAAGTGCTGGACGATACGATTCTGGCCGGGATGAGCGAGCAGGCTATCGTAACGCAAATGCTGCCAGAAGAGGTGCCGGCGTTAATGCCCCGGCTGGTTGCGGAAGAAATTCAGGTGCATGCCGTACAGAAGATCAATCCTACGCTGGAGCAGCTGTTCCTTGAATTGACGGAAGGTGAGAGCATTGAATAGTATGATGGCATTGGTGAAGAATGAAACGATCAAGATGATTAAGAAGAAGCGCTTCTATGTCATCCTGCTGGTCCTGCTCGTGCTTGTCCCGATATTCTCTTATGCGCAGTTGCGGGCGGCGGAGGATAAGCGGAGCAAATTCGGCACGGATTGGCGCAGGGAAGTGCAGCAGGCGATAACGGACAACCAGAATTCCCTGGGCAGCGATCGCGTGCCGGAGGAATGGAAGAAATACCGTCTCATTTACATTCAGCAGATGAAATATTATTTGGAGCACGACGTGAATCCCCGGCAGCCTGGAGCTGTCGCCTTTACAAAGGAGTTTCTCGATAATGCGGCGACATTGTTCATCCCGCTGCTTATTATGGGCATCGGGTCGGATATCGTCTCTTCGGAACGTACGAGCGGGACGATTAAAATGCTGCTGACCCGGCCGGTCAGGCGCTGGAAGGTGCTGCTGAGCAAACTGATCACTTTGCTCATGTTCGTGTCGCTGATCGTCGTGTCCACGTTTATCATATGTTATTTGATATCGGGACTATTTTTCGGGTATAAAGGATTTAATTTGCCTGTCTTTACCGGATTTAAACTTCAGGGCGCAGATGTCGATATAACAGGAGTGCACGCTGTTCCACAGTGGAAGTATATACTGATGCAAATGGGGCTGATCTGGTTCGTCAGTTCGGTTGTGGCTATGCTCGCATTTATGGTATCCGTGCTTGTGCGAAGCACGGCGGCAAGTATCGTCATTATGATGGCGGCCCTGATTGCAGGCAATATCCTGACGAATTTGGCATCGGCCTGGACGAGCGCAAAATATTTGTTTATGGTCAACTTGGGCCTGACGCAATATTTGGCGGGAACGCCCGCGCCGATCGAAGGAATGACACTAGGTTTTTCATTGGGCGTGCTGGCTGTTTGGGGCCTTGGATCGCTCGTTGTTTCATTCCTTGTCTTTACGAAACAGGATATATTGAATTAAAATGGACAAGGAAACCAAAACATCTGTTTGCATTTGTAAGTCAAATGTCTACATAAAGAAGCATAAAAGGGGGAGCATGAATGGCCGATCAAATCGATTTGTTTGAAGACGCCGTCCAGCCGGCTGTTGGTACGGCGGCTTCAGGATACGACGCTGACGACATTCAAGTGCTCGAAGGGCTTGTCGCGGTACGTAAACGGCCAGGTATGTATATCGGCAGTACGAGCTCGTCGGGATTACATCATTTAGTATGGGAGATCGTGGATAACGCTGTAGACGAGCATTTGGCGAAGTATTGCTCTAAGATCGATATTTCATTGAACAAGGACGGATCGGTAACCGTATTCGATAACGGGCGGGGCATACCCACGAGCATTCACAAGACCGGAATTCCAACGCCGCAGGTCGTGTTCACGATTCTGCACGCGGGGGGCAAATTCGGCGGTTCGGGCTACAAGAAGTCAGGCGGCCTGCACGGCGTCGGCGCTTCGGTGACGAACGCGCTGTCCGAGTGGCTGGAGGTCGAAATTTACCGGGACGGCAAAATCCACCGCCAGCGCTTCGAGTACTGGGTCGATAAGAAGGGAAAGGAGCATGTCGGGGAGCCTGTTACCGGATTGGAAATCATCGGCAATACGAACCGGACTGGCACGAAGGTGACTTTTAAACCGGATATTCGCGTGTTTCCGAACGGAATCGGGCTGAATTACGATACGCTGGCCGAGCGCCTGCAGGAAATTGCCTTTCTGAATTCCGGGCTCAAGGTTACGCTGAAGGACGAGCGCTCCGATCGGGCGGATGAGTTTTATTACGAGGGCGGAGCAAGCCAGTTCGTCCAGTTCCTGAACGAAGGCAAGGAAGTGCTGCACGACGTCATTCATTTCTATGCGGAGAAGGAGGACGTCGAGGTTGAGGTTGCTTTGCAATATAACGCAGGGTATACCGAGACGCTGGCTTCCTTCGTTAACTCGATTCCGACCCGCGGGGGAGGAACGCATGAGACGGGCTTCAAGACCGCGTATACGCGGGTCATGAATGATTACGCCCGTAAGAACGGCCTCCTGAAGGAGAAGGATAAGAACCTGGAAGGAACGGATCTGCGCGAGGGCATGATGGCGGTCATCAGTGTCAAGATGGCTGAGGTCGAGTTCGTCGGACAAACGAAAGATCAGCTCGGCAGCGCCTCGGCTAGAAGCACAGTGGATGCTGTCGTCTCCGAGAATATGGCGCTGTTCCTGGAAGAGAACCCGCAGGTGGCTCAGCTGCTGATCAAAAAGGCTGTGCAGGCATCCAAGGCGCGCGA
Organism: Paenibacillus woosongensis; assembly: GCF_030122845.1. Lineage (NCBI taxonomy): Bacteria > Bacillati > Bacillota > Bacilli > Caryophanales > Paenibacillaceae > Paenibacillus > Paenibacillus woosongensis. Next base: position 3,071,038 of record NZ_CP126084.1, on the reverse strand, counting down.
GGCAGCCCGCAAAGCAAGGGATGAAATGCGCACGGGCAAGAAGCGCAGCGAGAGCTCCAACCTCGGCGGCAAGCTTACTCCTGCTCAATCGAAGGATTTCACGCGCAACGAGCTGTTCATCGTGGAGGGCGACTCCGCTGGCGGCTCCGCCAAGCAGGGCCGGGATTCAAAGACCCAGGCGATTCTGCCGCTAAAAGGGAAGCCGATGAACCCGGAGAAGGCAAAGCTCGCGGATATCTTAAAGAACGATGAGTACCGGTACATTATCTCGGCGATCGGCGCCGGCATCGGCACGGAATTTGCGCTGGAGGACAGCAATTATTCCAAGATTATCATCATGACGGACGCGGACACGGACGGCGCGCACATCCAAGTGCTGCTGCTGACTTTCTTCTACCGCTATATGAAGCCGCTGATCGATGCGGGACGGGTGTACATTGCCCAGCCTCCGCTATACAAAATTACGCGCAAATCCGGCAAGCTTGAGACGGTTAGATATGCGTGGACTGACGAGCAGCTGCAAAATTATTTAAAGGAATTCGGCAAAAATTTCGAACTGCAGCGTTATAAAGGACTCGGAGAAATGAACCCCGATCAGTTGTGGGAAACGACGATGAATCCGGAGACACGGACGCTGCTCCAGGTGCAGATCGAGGACGCTACAAAGGCAGAGCGCCGCGTGTCCACGTTAATGGGCGATAAGGTTGATCCGCGGAAGCGCTGGATCGTCGAAAATGTAGATTTCACGGAGTATGAGGAATAGAGGGTGACTTGATTTGAGTTTAATGGAGAACTTTTTGCCGGCCTATTTGGAGGAAGTCGTTGGCGACCGGTTTGGCCGGTATTCCAAATATATCATTCAGGATCGCGCTATTCCCGATGTGCGCGATGGCCTGAAGCCTGTCCAAAGACGGATTCTATACGCCATGTATGATTCGGGGAACACTCCGGACAAGCCGTATCGCAAATCCGCCAAGACAGTCGGAGACGTGATGGGGAATTACCACCCGCACGGCGACTCCTCGATTTACGAGGGAATGGTGCGCATGGCCCAGCCTTGGAAAATGGGGCATGTGCTGATCGACGGCCATGGGAACTGGGGCTCGCAGGACGATGACCCGGCAGCGGCGATGCGTTATACCGAGGCGAGATTATCGCCGATCGCCATGGAGCTGCTGCGTGACATCGATAAGCGGACGGTTCCGTTCAAGGACAATTTCGACAATACCGCGATGGAGCCTGTCGTGCTTCCATCGCGGTATCCGAATCTGCTTGTCAACGGCGTCAGCGGAATTTCCGCAGGCTTTGCCACTGAAATTCCGCCGCATAATCTGCGCGAAGTCATCGATGCCTGCATTGCGGTCATGGAGAAGCCAAGCATGAGTCTGGAAGAGATCCGCGCCTATGTGAAGGGGCCGGACTTTCCGACCCACGGCATCATCATGGGTGAAGAAGGCATCAAGGATGCCTACGAGACCGGGCGAGGCCGCATCTATATCCGCGCGAAGACGGAAATTGAGTCACTGCGCGGCGGGAAGCAGCAGATCGTGATTACGGAAATTCCATACCAGGTTGTTAAGTCCCGCCTGGTTACCGCTATGGAGAATATTCGCCTGGAGAAGAAGGTGGACGGGATCGCCGAGGTTCGCGACGAGAGCGGCCGCGAAGGGCTGCGGATCGTCGTGGAGCTGCGGAAGGATGCGGATGCCCAGGGGATTTTGGCGTATTTGCTGAAGAAAACCGATCTGCAGGTAACCTATAACTTCAACATGGTGGCGATCGTCAACAAGGCGCCGCGCCAGCTCGGCTTAAAGCCGATCCTTGAAGCTTATATCGCCCACCAGCGCGAGGTCGTGACATACAGAACGCAGTTCGAGCTGGAGAAGGCGGAGGATCGGGCCCATGTTGTCGAGGGCCTGGTCAAAGCGCTGAACATTCTCGACGAGGTCATTGCCGCGATCAAGGCTTCCAAGAACCGTCAGGACGCTCAGAACAATCTGCAATGGATGTTCGGGTTTACCGAGCGGCAGGCCGACGCGATCCTTACGTTGCAATTATACCGCTTGACGAATTTGGAAATTACGTCGTTAGAGAAAGAATTAAACGAGCTGAACAAGAAAATTGCCACGCTGCGGGGAATTCTGGAGAGCGACAAGAAACTGATTGCGGTTATTAAGAAAGAACTGTTGGAAATCCGGGAGAAATACGGCGTGGACCGCCGCTCGGAAATTCAGGGCGAGGTTGAGGAAATCAAGGTTAACCTCGAAGTGATGGTCGCTCAGGAAGATGTGCTTGTTACGCTGTCTAATGAAGGTTATATCAAGCGCACGAGCATGCTGTCTTTTACCCGCTCCGGCGGTGAGCTGGACGGCTCGGGTGTGAAGGACGGCGATTACATCAAGCATATCCTCGAGGTGGATACGCTGCAAAATGTGCTGATCTTTACGCAGCGGGGGCAATACTTCGTGCTGCCTGTGCATCAAATTCCCGAGTTCAAGTGGAAGGATAACGGAACGGCGATCGTCAATGTCATCGCCATGGCCAAGGAAGACCACATCGTTAGTGTTATCCCGATCAAAACCTTTGAAGAGCCGGATACAAGCCTCGTATTCGTGACGAAACGCGGACAGGTAAAACGCACGCTGCTGAAGGATTACGAGACGAAGCGCTCCGGCGCCGTCGCCGCTGCAAAGGTTGCGGATGGGGATGAAATCATCCAGGTGCAGCTCAGCCGGAACACGGCCGAAATCCTGCTGCTCACGAAGGATGGCATGGCGATTCGCTTTGCCGAAAATGAAGTCAATCCGATGGGACGCGTTGCTTCCGGTGTTAAAGGCATTGGCCTGAAGGACGGTGACGAGGTGGTAGCTGCGCTATGGGTGGAAGGCGAAGAAGGAGAAATCCTGGTCGTCTCTGACCTGGGTTACGGCAAGCGCAGCCTGCTGCTGGATTATCCGATGCAAAGCCGCGGGGGACGCGGCGTGCAGACGTTCGAGTTCAAGGAAGGCAAGCGCGTAAAGCCGAACGGCAGCCGCATTGCGGGCGGCTTCCATTGCAAGGAAGCGCTGGACATCGTAGCTATGACGAAGCAGGGCGAGTCATATGGGTTTAATTCGGAAGCGGCCCCGCTGGCCGATCGCAAATCGATCGGGAAGGCACTAGCCTCTGTAGGCAAAGGGGACGAAATTATCGATTTACTGATTGTGCCGCAGCGCAGCGAAGAGGCGCAGGCCAACTAGCATAACAGCAAGCCAAACAGGCTCTCCTCCATGATGATTGTGCATGGAGGAGAGCTTTTTTTGACTATGTGGGGTAAAGGAAATACTCGTTAGTCCGTTTGCAAATTGGAGGATAAGTGCTCGATAAATGCCTGAATGGCTGCATCCATGTATGTATCTTTGCGGTACACGATGCCAACACTGCGGTAGGGAGCAGGTTCGGCGATGGGGACGCTGACAAGGCGCGGATCCCGAAGCGTTGCGGTGTAGGATTTGGGCACGACGGTCAAGCCTACGTGATGAGCTACCATTTGGCACTGGGATTCCATCGTGGACAACTCGATGACAGGACTGAGCTGAATGCCAATTTCAGCACAGGCCGCATCCAGCATTTGCCGGGCCAGAAACTTCGGAGGAAACAAGACGAGAGGCGACAGGGCCAGCTCTCGCAGTTCAATACCGCTCGATTCGGCAAACGGATGATCTTGGGGAACGATGACGACGAGTTCCTCTTTATACAGAGGAAGACTGATAAGCTGCTCGTCCTTCAGCGGCAGAAATACGACCCCGAGATCCAGCTTGTTGGTGAGCAGCCGATCGCGGGTTTCTTCGGTCGCCAGCTCGACGATGGATAGCTCGATGCCGGGAAACTGGCGGTGAAAGGAAATGATGGACTGGATCAGCAAATGATTGCCCGAGCAGCCGATTCTTAATCGGCCTCGCCGCAGCCCGGTCAATTCGCCGATGACCAGCTTCGCCTGCTCCAGTTCGTGAAACACCCGGCGGGCATGCTCCAGCAGAACCGTTCCGGCCTGGGTCAAATGAATTTTCTTGCCTGACCGGTGGAACAGCGGCGTGCCTAACTGCTCTTCCAGCAAGCGGATTTGGTGGCTGAGCGTCGGCTGGGAAATCCCCAGATTGTCTGCGGCTTTCGTGAAATGCAGTTCCTCGCTCACGGCGATAAAGTATTCTAGCAGACGATGTTCCAAGTTATCCCTTCTTCCATAGATATAACCTATGATTATAGTAGATCATATTATTCAAAAATCGTATATATATCAAGGGTTTATTATTTACAAACTAATATATATTTAGAGGTGATATGGTAGTTTTGTTGGATTCTTTTATAAGTTAGCAAGCGATATAATTAAGCCGAAACTCGCGATTCAAATATACTGTAAAGGGTGGAAGAACATGAAATTTAAGAAGATGTTGACTGTTCTCTTTACATCCGTGCTATTACTTACATTCTCGTCGTCTGCTAGTGCGATGCCTGGCGTAGCAGATACTCAAGAGACTGCACTAACATACTTTCCAGGACAGTTCTACAGTCTTTATCTTTCTAGTGATAGCAGTGATAAGGACTGGTTTAAATGGACGAACAACACTGGAAAAAATCAATTTGCTGAAGCTTGGGTAGCATTTGAGGGGGGTGATCCCAATAAATTTCGCTTAGGATATAGAATTGATTATGGCAACGGACGACAATCCGACTTAGTTTATTTAAGTAAGGACGGGAATGGTAATTCAATTGCCCTTCAATATCTATATGTACCTCAAGGGGCTACACTATATGTGGTAGTGGATCATGAAAAAAATGCTTCTGCTGAATCTCCGTACAGATTTTTTTGTTTTTTTGAAGATGTCTAACACTTAAATTAAAAAAAGCACCTTGTAGGTGCTTTTTTCATGCCTGCTGAGCCGAGCCTTAAGGACTATCGCCGAGGCTTCCTTGCTGGTTTACTTCGTGGTGCAGCACATGAGGGTGCTTATGGTTGAGCTCACCTGGGACTGGCGACAAATGTATTAGCTATTGTATCGCCTGGATTGTTGGTCATGGCTAAGAGATACAGCGCACTTGCTTATAGAAGATCGGCAGGCTTTACTTCTTCCAGCAGCTTAGCATCATTATTCCTCACATTGCCTACTTCAGACGATACTGGATAAGCCCTCATTTCATTGGAGTCATACGGCCTCAACAATTGCATAAGTGCCGTTACATCTGCATGATCCCTGTCAAGCCATTCTGCTTCATCTTCCTTTTGGAGAATAACTGGCATTCTGTTATGAATATCGGCCATTAGACGATTCGGCGTAGTAGTGATGATGGTGCAGGTCGCCAGTCTGTTTCCGCTTGGATCCATCCACATATCGTAAAGCCCCGCGAAAGAGAAAATCCCCTCGTCCTTCAATATGATTCGAAACGGCTGCTTTGATTTTGCCCGCTGCTGCCATTCGTAAAAACCATCAGCAGGGATAATACAGCGGCGAGACGCGATCAATCGATTAAAGGATGGTTTTTCTGTGATCGTTTCCGCCCGTGCGTTGATCATTTTGCTGGCGATTTTATCATCTTTAGCCCAGGACGGGATTAACCCCCAGCGAAGGCTCCCCAGCCGGTTCCCGTTACTGCCTTTGACCACTGCCGGGATATATTGCATAGGAGCTGCGTTATAGGACGGTTCATAGTTTATGTTTGTATCTTCATCGATATAATAGCGTAGCAATAGTTCTTCATAAGGAACTGTGATAGTAAAGCGTCCACACATATGGCAGTCCTCCCGATTAAAATTACGAAGCTCTTGCAAAAATTATAAACCAAAAGTGCAAAAGCCCACAAACATGGAGGACAGTGGACATTTAGTTTACATGTAACGGGTGTGAAGCTTGCGTATTATAGACATGAACTATGATAATGATCGATATCATATTATTGATCAATGATTGAATGAGCGCTATAGTAAAGATAGAGTTATTAATCGAGAGGACGTGTAGTAATGGAGAGCTTGCACATTGAGTTAAGTCAGAATTTGAAGCAGAAGCCGGACCCGGGGGCCCTGGGCTTTGGGCAATATTTCAGCGACCATATGCTGACGATGGCATATTCGCTTGAGGCGGGGTGGCATGATCTGAAAATCGTGCCTTATGGTCCGATTGCCCTTGATCCTTCGGCGATGGTGTTCCATTACGGGCAGGAAGTATTCGAAGGGATGAAAGCATATCGGGCGGCTGCCGGGGAATTGGTGCTGTTCCGGCCGGACATGAACCTGAAGCGGCTTAACGACTCCTGCGAGCGGTTAAGCATTCCACTGGTAGAGCCTTCCACGCTGCTGCAGGGGATCACGGAGCTTATAAAAATCGATGCCTCATGGATTCCGTCGGGAGAAGAGAACGCCTTATACATTCGTCCGTTTATCATTGCTACTGAGCCATGTCTCGGCGTACGGGCTTCGCACACGTATAAGCTGCTGGTCATTCTTTCACCGGTTGGTTCCTATTATCCCGAGGGCATTCATCCGGTCAGTATTCATGTGGAGCAGCGTTATGTTCGTGCCTTCCGCGGCGGTACCGGGGCAGCTAAAACGGCAAGCAACTACGCAGCCAGCATTAAAGCCCAGGAGGATGCCAAAAAGTCGGGTTACTCGCAGGTGCTCTGGCTGGATGGGGTAGAGAGCAAGTATGTGGAGGAAGTTGGCAGCATGAATGTCTTCTTCAAGGTGAATGGGGAGGTAATTACGCCGGAGTTGTCAGGAAGCATCCTGGCCGGGGTAACGCGAGATTCCGTCATCGCGCTGCTGAAATCGTGGGGAGTTCCTGTGAGCGAACGCAAAGTCGCGATGGAGGAACTGGTTGAAGCGCATAAGCAGGGACAGCTCGAAGAAGCCTTTGGAACGGGAACGGCTGCCGTCATTTCGCCAATCGGCAGCATGAAATGGGGAGAGTTGGAGCTCAGCATAGCTGACGGCAAGACCGGCGAGATTTCTAAGAAGCTGTATGACACGATCACAGGTATTCAGCGCGGGCAGCTTGATGATCCGTTTGGCTGGAGATATCCGATCAAATAATCCATAGCTGTAATTCCGTTAGAAATTTTGAGCCAGCCGAGCAGTCGGCTGGTTTTTTTTGCAACAACTTAAACGGATGGATTTTTTTGGAATAAGGAGGATTTTGAGCGAAGGACGGCGAATTTAATTAAAGGCGTTAAGAAAAACGTGTATTGTAATGTATATCATGGCTACTATCGTCGCACTCATCATCTTTACATAGGACAAAACCAACGAATCATTATTCATAAATTATTGAGTCAGACAGAGATAGGGGGGATATGATGCATACGGAAGAATTCGGAAAGTTACTTAGCAAAATCGTAAAGGACTATCAGAATCATTTGGAAGAGGAGCTTGCGCCAACCTTAACCACATCGCAGCTGTCGGTGCTTGAAGTACTGGAGCAGAATGGGCAGTTGAAGCCGTCGGATCTGATTCCGTTTCTAGCAACGACCCCGGCGGCGGTAACGATGCTTCTGGACCGGATGGAGAAGGCGGAGCTGATTCGCCGCGACCGGGACGAGGAAGACCGGCGGATCGTCTGGATATCGATTACGGAAAAAGGCAAGGCGGAGGCCGACCGGGGAATCTCGATCCGTCACGCCTATTTGGACGGTGTGCTCAGCCGCATTTCTACGCATAATCAGCAGCTGCTTGTTTATTTAATGGGCAAAATTTCAGGGACAAAATAGGTATTTCCATTAGAGGCGTGTGATCCTTACCTTAGGGTCATGCGTCTTTGCTGTTTATATTGGGCTATTAAAAATATTGCACGATAAGAGGTGTGATCTTATGCTGGAACGAGCATTATGAACCAGCTTAACTAGATGACAGGTAGGACATCTCCTTATACCCTCCTCATCATTTTCTTATTTCCCTTTCTTGTTTCTATTACAAGTATAAACATTTTATAACATTATTTGCATAACACCTGATAATAGAGATAATAATTTTGTTAACAAATAATCAAGACTATTTTAAAACTCACCTGCCCGAAGTAGCGAGTAGAAAGGTAGTTCACCATAAGGAAAATTGGCAAGGAAAGAGAATCTGGGGATCAACTTTTTAAGGAGATATTATGAGATTAAAATGGATGATGTTGTTGGGCTTTTGTTGTCTTTTAATCATAAGTGCGCTTTTTATGTTAAAATCACAAAAAATAACATTTGAAGAATTGGGCTCAGACAAAGTAGACCGGGAAAGAGGCATGCTGGTGCGAATTCTTAAGTCTCCTGATGCTGCTATATATTTTGATGAAATCAATCTAATTGGATTTGACTGGAAGAAGTACGATCTAATTCTAACTAACGGTTGGAAGTTGAAGAAGGTTTCATACAGCACTTTTCAACTAATTAGTAGAGTGAAGGAAAAGTTAGTGAAAATTGTTTTGCATGAACAGAGTCATGATAATTTGCTGTATTATTATCAGATTAAGAAGAGAGATGTCTTTTTAGATGAACATTATGCAAATGGTGGAATAACATTTGCATAGGTTTAATCTTATTAACCCATGCGAGCGTGAACTGTAACCCGTAATATGGACACTTTGAAAAAAGTGACCTCTTACGGGTTACAGTTCAGTGAACAACTCCATGTGGTTTTCCTATTGCAAGCAATCTAACAGTAAAGCAAATTCTTAAATTTATTTCGAAGGAGAGTAGACTTTTAAGAATCGTCGTATCGATCAATATATAATCAAGTAGACGGGGGCACTAGGCCCCCGCCTACTTGATATTTATAGATATTCAGAGCTGCCGAGCCAGCTCCTGGTAAGTCTGCCTGCTCCAAAGGCTCCAAGGAGCCTCATCCGGCGGCAGGGAGGTAATATGAACCTGTTCCTTGGTTACCGGATGCGGAAAGCCGACATACAGCGACCACAGCGCGATTTGTTGGCCCGGTTTGTTGAAGGCCTGTCCGTACTTCTGGTCGCCGTACAGCGGACAGCCGATATGGCTGAGCTGTACCCGGATCTGATGGGGGCGTCCGGTGAGCAGGGTGACTTTGACCAGTGAAAGGCCATCGTTCCCGGCCGTTCCAATCACCTCGTAATCGAGGATGGCTTCTTTGCCGCCCGCTGTTCCCTTGGAGACGACCGATACGGTATTGGTTCGTTCGTTTTTCAGAAGCGTGTTCGTGAGGCGATCCTGTCGTTTCGGTGGTGTACCGTGCACAATGGCTAAATACGTCTTATCGAAGTTGCGGCTGCGGACGGCCTCCGATAACCGGGACGCGGCCTTTGATGTCTTGGCAAAGACCATCGCTCCGCCGACTGGCCGATCTAGCCGATGGACAAGCCCTAAATACACATTGCCCGGCTTCTGGTAACGTTCCTTGATATCCTCCTTCAGCAAGGACAGCAGGTCCGGATCGCCGCTCGCATCCCCTTGGGTCGGAATGTTAACCGGCTTGACGATCCCCAGCAGATGGTTATCCTCGTATAAAATATCGAAGCCCGACTTCGCAGGCGTCGAGCCTTCGATGTAATTGTTGGCGGTCATGGGTTATTCCTCCCAGCGGCCAAGAATGCCGCAAGGCAGATTCAGTCCCGAATTTGTGATCGGCAGGCCGATCTCGCCGGCGGAGATAGTACCACCGTACCGATTCTTCACGGTCATCGACAGGATGTTGCTCAGCACGGTTGGCGAGATGCCTGTCGTATAAGAATTGATCAAGAAGAAGAGAGGGTTGTCCGACAGAATGGACAAACACGACTCCACGAACGGATACAAGCTGGTCTCCAGCTTCCACATCTCGCCGCCAGGCCCCCGTCCATAGGAAGGAGGGTCCATGATGATGGCGTCATAGCGATTTCCGCGCCGCTGTTCACGCTGGACGAATTTGAATACGTCATCCGTAATATAACGGACTGGCCGTTCACTAAGACCGGATAGGGCGGCGTTCTCTTTAGCCCACTGCACCATGCCTTTAGCCGCGTCAACGTGCACCACGGATGCGCCAGCGGCAGCAGCTGCAACTGTAGCGCCTCCCGTGTAGGCAAACAGGTTAAGCACCTGAATTGGCCGTCCAGCGCGCTGTATTTTGTCCATCATCCAGCTCCAGTTTGCCGCCTGCTCTGGAAATAGACCCGTATGCTTGAAGTTCGTAGGCCGAATGTAAAACTTAAGCTGCTCGTACGATATCGTCCACCGCTCCGGGATTTGCTTCTTCATCTCCCATTGCCCGCCGCCCGAGGAGCTGCGGTGGTAATGGCCATGTACATTTCTCCACTGTTGTGATTCGTGATGAATCGGCCAGATGATCTGCGGATCAGGGCGGCGTAAAATGATATCTCCCCAGCGTTCCAGCTTCTCTCCGCCTCCGGCGTCAATGATCTCGTAATCTTCCCACTTGTTTGCTACATGCATGAGTTCATCCATCCTTCCAATATCCTCTAGAGGTATCCTATCAAATGAAAACGGACAGGCCGTCTCATATGGCGCTGCATACGCTTGTAAACCTACGGATGTTATTGTACCTCATTATTCCATCTCCATGCTACAAATTAAAGAAAAGGCTGTGCCTTGTAATAATCCTGCACCTCCTGCATGACGAACCCGGCCTGCTCGTAAAGCTTGCGGGCATTCGGGTTATCGAGGGCGACCTCCAGCCAGATGTCATGGCTGAGCTTGCGCTCCCGGTCAATCACTTGCCGAAGGGCTTTCCCGCCGATTCCCTGACCCCGGCAGGAGGCGAAGACGGCAAAGCCGTAAATCCAGCTCTCCCCTTGATGACGGTAGACTCTCATTTTGCCTACAGGAATGCCGTCCCGTTCAATGATGTCATACCCGGAAGCGTCCTCCGGTCCGATTTCTTCGTATATACGTGCGGCATCTTCCGGGCTAAGGCCGAATCCTTCTACGTCCAAACGTATCAAAATCTCACGATCCGCCTGAGAACAGGAGGCTTTTCTAAGCGCCACGCGGCTGCAGTCGTTTTGCTCTGCTGCTAGGCGGTCGGAGGATGCCTCGTATTTCATCTGGTATTCCGACAAAGCATACGTGCAGGACCGGGCTTGCAGGAATTTCACTCCGCTGTCGGAGGCGGCGGGCGTGTTCAGCAATATTTCTTTGCTACCATGCAGCTTATTGCTCTGCATCGCCTGATCGAGAAGCGAGGTAAAGTGCCCTTGTCTTCTGTAATCGGGGTGCACCATGCCGCAGAGCTCTATTTTTCCACCAAAATCGTAAACGCCCAGGAAGGCAATCAGCTTCCCGTCCTGATGCAGGAATAAATCCTGCGGATTGCTGTCTTTCCGGCTGTGCAGGATTTCCCAGTTCAGTTTTAGAGTGAATCCTCCCAGCTTCTCACAAACCCGCTGCAGCTCGGCAACCTCTTCCCAAATACGGCTATTCGCCATGATCTAAATCACCATCCAATCTCTTGAATAAAGAGGTATCATGCAATTTTCCTAACTTGACAAGTTTATTCCAGCGGGTTAGCTTTGTAAATACAATAGGATAGCCATTTAGATTCATCATAGAAGAATAGGGGCAGGACGGAAGCCAGTATAGTCAGGGAGGCGTTGTAGATGAGTGAATCGAAAGGATCAGATGGTTTAAGCCAAGTGATTGAGATGCGAAATGTAACGTGGCGGCGAGACGGCAAAGCCGTACTCCACGGGATAGACTGGCATATAGCGCCAGGTGAGAATTGGGCTTTGTTCGGGCTGAATGGCTCCGGCAAAACAACCTTGCTGAATATGATCAACGGATATATTTGGCCGACAACGGGCACGATTTCCGTGCTAGGGTATAAATATGGAGAAGTGGATGTCAGGGAGATGCGCAAATCGATTGGCTGGGTCAGCTCTTCCTTGCAGCAAAGAATCCATGGTTCCGAGAAGGTACAGGATTTGGTGGTGAGCGGAAAATTTGCTTCGATCGGGTTATATGAAAAGCCGTCCAGCGAGGATTTTGACCGGGCGGAGATGTTGATGGGCCAGTTAAGATGCGGCCATTTGCTTGATCGCACGTATCAGACTTGCTCCCAGGGCGAGCAGCAAAAGCTGCTCATTGCAAGGGCGCTGATGGCTGAACCCAAACTGCTTATTTTGGATGAAGCTGCGAACGGTCTCGATTTCATTTCGAAGGAAGGGCTGCTGGACAGCATCCAGGAGCTGGCGGTTCAGCCCGGCGCTCCGCACATGATCTATGTCACCCACCATACGGAGGAGATTGTTCCGGCTTTTGCCAAGACACTGCTCCTCCGGCGCGGCGAAGTGTTCATGCAGGGAAATACGAAGGAGCTGTTCAGCGGGGAAGCCTTGTCGGACTTCTTCGAACTGCCGGTAGATGTCACTTGGAGAAATGAACGCGCCTGGCTTTCCAGAAAATAAAACGATTTGAAAAAATAGAACTCCCTAATTATTGGGAAGTTCTATTTCGTGGTATAGTCTTATTTAATGAAGCACTTATCAAAACTGCCAGAATTGAATACAACTATTGTATTATTAACATAAGCTTGGTTAATGTCGCTGCCTCCGCAAAATAATCGTTATATCTCCTTCAAATTTAGCACCTGTATTTTCATAAATACTCTGTACTTCCGCAAGCACGCTGCTAAGCTGATTAGGTTTTAATTCAATCTTCCCACCGATAAATACTGTTTTTGTGGATGGTTCCCATTGAACAACTTCTCCTAACGCTACGCTCAGATATTTTTTGAAGGGAGTTTTGTTACCTTTTGCATGGTAATGCGTATTATCCATTAACGGCGCCAAGACAGCTGGCGAGCGATACACATATGTGGAGGGGATCTTAATGGAGGCAGTACCTAACAAACCAAGGAAAAACACGGGATACAAAGGAATAGCTGCAATTGCAGCGATCGTGATTCTGGCATTCGTAGGGATGAACAGTGTGACGCAGGTGCAGTACGGCCATGTTGGGTTGTATAAAACGTTTGGAAAGCTGAACGACAATATTTTGTCGCCCGGCATTCATTTGAAAATACCTTTCATCCAAACGGTGATTCAGGTGAATACCCAGGTTACAAAGACGGAAACAGATACAACCGCCTCGTCCAAGGATTTGCAGCCGGTGTCGACGCATGTTGTCGTCAACTATTCCGTCAATAAAGAGTCGGCTTATAATTTGATGAACAACGTCGGAGGAGCCTATGATTCGGTTATTATCAACCCGGCGGTACAGGAGGTCGTCAAGGAGGTTACCGCAAGGTATCCCGCCGAGGACTTGATTGCCAAGCGTGATGTCGTAGCCGGAGAAATCAGCGAGCATTTGACGGCGAGAATGGCCAAATATGATCTGATCGTGAATGAAATCAATATCGTGAATTTCAAGTTCTCCGAGGCGTTTGACAACTCGATTGAAGCGAAGCAGGTCGCTCAGCAGCAGGCGTTGAAGGCGGAGAATGACTTGAAGCGGATCGAAATTGAAGCGAAACAAAAGATCGCCCAGGCGCAAGCCGAAGCCGAGTCCCTCAAGCTGAAGAAGCAGGAGGTTACGCCGGAGCTCGTGCAATTGAAGCAAATCGAGGTGCAGGAGAAGGCCCTTGAGAAATGGGACGGACGTCTGCCTGCGGTAAGTGGAGGAGCCACCCCGTTCATCGACATTCAGTCTTTTGTGAATCAGCAGTAATAGGCAGTGTTAAAATATGCGGGACCGTCAAGCTGTGGCTTGGCGGTTTTTCGTTTTTAGATGGTCAGGATCAGTTAACTAGCTGTATAAAATACGTTCCGCTTTTACATGCTCCATGAATGGTTACTTGAACTTCAGGCATTTTTTGTTTTCTTGTTGCGGGACTTTATCGCGTTTGCAATCCAGTATATCACCGGAATCACAAATTCAGTAAAAATCAGCAGCGGAGGCAGCCCCCTGACAAGCAGATAATTCATCTCGATCTGCGAGCGTACGAGGAGCATGGATAGAATGCATGAAAAGGCTGTAAACGACAAGGCCAGCGATTTGTGATCCGGCAGCTTCAACAATATGGATGCCGCATAGACGGCAATGAATATCATGAAGGAGACTTTTATAAACAGACTGGTCAGCCACAGCACGATCAAAATAGGGTCCAAGGTTTCCACAAATGATCCTGTACGCAGAGAACGGACAAGATCCAAATCAGGATAAGTGAGATTAGCCGCTAGCTCCGGACCTAGAATCATTAGAATCGGGATGAGATGGGACAGAATAATAATGGTGGAAGATAGGATCGTCAAGGCTACCGTGCCATAAATTTTTTTGGGCGATCCAATGAAAGGCATGATTAGGAACAGGAAGGAAAATTCCCCGAAAATAATGATGCAATCAAATACGGTCATGCCGACCTGTTTAAAGTTCAAATGGTTAATTAATGCGGGAAGTACTTCAATTTTCATCGCTTGCGTCATCATGAAAGGAGTGATGACAAAAGCTAGAGCGCTAATAAAAAAAACGCCCAGAGCGGCTCGAAAAACCGTCGTGACGCCGGAGCGGACGCAATAGGCGACGCAGGATCCGAACATCAGGGCGATTAGCCATGGCGGAGTTCCAGGCAAGTACACTTGTATGAGGAAGTCCTCGAGCTCGCGTAAATTCACTGCGGCAAGGAGCAGATTCATAACGGCAATCACGAGAATAAAAAAAACATGCGGCACTTTGCCCACGATGCTGCTGCCATATTGGATGATCGTCTCGTTCGGCCGACTGACGGTGACCTTGTAGGCAGGGTACAGAAAAAGGATGCTGATCAGGCCGCCAATCAAGATGCTCACGGGTGTGGAGTAGTGGCTGTCTTGGATGTACAGGCCCACCATAAAGGCGATGGTTACTGTAAATATGTATAGATTATACATGGCAAATACTTGCAGGCGCGTGATCTTCTCCATCTATGGTTTCCTCCCGAGAAATGATGCGGCTTGCTACAGCCATCGGCCCAACAGGCTGTAGAGCCCGTGCAGGGTTTCTTCAAAATTCCAGTTGTCCTTAGCCAGGAAATAAGCTTCCAGTGAAAGGAGCAGCATGGCAATCACCGTGATGGGTCTCCACAGTTTGGCCGTGGCCTCATGGCGCTTGCGCCAGTCGGACCATTCAAATAGGCCGATTAGAACAAAAACAAGGGCAATTACAATCACGTGCCTTCTCTCCATTTCGTTCTGATTGACCGGTAAGCTTCACCGGTTCCGCGAATTCGGATATTGACTGCCGTTTCGATATCGAGTTCTTTCGCATAGAACTCATCCCAGTTTGACCGAAGCCTTTTCCATATATCTGGATATTTCCAGTCAATATATTGATTTAAGTGGAAAACGTCAGCCTTAACCGCGCGCGTTGAGCTGATCATTTGCATCATCCGGCTTCGAATTTCCTGGTTCAGCTCTTTTTGCAGCAAAATAAGCTGTTGATCGTTCAGCAGATCGAGCTTGGAATCGGAGGTTAGGATCGAGGCCATCCCTCTGGTTATCAGACGGATGCTTGGCGTATTATCCTTGCGCCCGGCCTGGATCTTCGTGGAGACATCCTCTATATTGAAAGTAATTTCCTTGCCGTCTGTAGGCGAATCAATGCGAAACGTCATCTCGCTGACGTTAGAATTAAGTAATAAGGCGCTCTTCATTTCTTCCTTATTCAACTGCTGTTCGATCATTCGCCCTTTTACAAAAATAGCTGCTCCGTCGATGCCGAGCCAGACTTCGCTTTTTTCCTTTTTTGCCATCGTGCTCGGCGGTTTGCTTAAAGTCAGTATTGGCACAAGAATATCTCCCGAGCTGTATCTGGCGCGAAGAACGTCCCGAAGCGTAGTATCGATGGTCTGCCTATGACTGATATAGGATCTTAAAATGACGGGAACGAAACGCTCGAATGTTGTCGGGGTCTCCGCGAGCTCCAGTACTTTACCCTGAGTTACGAAGAGATTGGCGCTAATATGGAAGGTGATATGACGGCTGCTAAATTCCAATAGAGGATCGAGCCCATGCTTCGCCAGCGCGCTGCCAATGACGATGGTTCGCGTTTGTCCGAAGGTAATTCTTCTTGTAATATCGCTTTGAATTTCCTGATAGGCTTGCGGCAGATTTTTACCGGTTTTCGTGACATAGCCGAACGGTTCCTTGCCTGACTCACCCGACCCGCCGACTTGTCCGGGAATCATCCGGTTGGGAAGCGTGAAGCCGAGAGTCAGTTCGAATTGTCCATCCTCTGTTAGATCAATCATCATCAGACTAACGAACGCCCGGTCATTCAGTTCGACGGGGGACCAGCAGCCGCTTGCGGTCAAGAAGGTCAGGGCAGATAGTATGACGAGAAACGGTTTGCATCTCAGCTTGCTCAAGGCTCAATCCTCCTTCTGTTTTACCCAGCCGCGAGGGTTTTTCTTCAGGCGTTGTTCGTTGCGGGTCAAGGCTTCAGGCCGGTTCCGCATAGCCCACCATGGGGCACGCACTAGTGTATCGTTCAAATCCGCTTTGACTAGCGGGGTGAACGGGTATAAATAGGGCACTCCGAGCGATTTGAGGTTAAGCAAATGAATGTATAAGATGATCAATCCGCAGGTGATGCCGAACAGGCCAAGCATCGATGCCAGCGCCATAATCGGAAAGCGGAGCAGCCGGATTGACAGTCCAAGGTCAAAATGCGGGATCATGAAGGAGGCGATACCGGTCAGAGAGACAATAATGACCATGGCCGCCGAGACGATCCCTGCTTGTACCGCCGCTGTACCGATAATCAGTGCGCCAATAATCGAAACAGCTTGGCCAATCGATTTAGGAATGCGAATGGAGGCTTCCCGCAGCGCTTCGAAGGATAATTCCATGATGAACGCTTCTACGAAGGCGGGAAAGGGCACGATTTCTCTAGCTGCAGCGATGGTCATTAACAGCTTGTAAGGGATCATTTCCGGGTGGAATGTCGTAATGGCGATGTACAGCGACGGCAGCAGCAGGGAAACAAACAGAAACAGGTACCTGATCCAGCGGATCCAGGTGGCGGCGATATACCTTTGAAAATAATCTTCTGACGTCTGCAGAAGCATCGGCAGTGTAACCGGCGCCAAAATCGCGGAGGGGGTTCCATCAACGATGATCCCAACGCGTCCTTCCAGCAGCGAAGCGCTGACGATGTCAGGCCGCTCCGTATACTCAATTTGCGGAAATGGAGAATAAGGCGAGTCCTCTATGGTCTCCTCTAAGGTGGATGAACCTAAGACCGCATCAATCTCGAGATAGGATAGTCTTCGCTTGATTTCCTGAACGAGCTCTGGCTTGCAGATGCCTTCAATGTAAGCGATGACGAATCTCGTATTGGTCTCGGAGCCCAGATTAAGCTCTTCTGTCTTTAAATTTTTGCTCTTCAATCTTCTGCGGACCAGCGATAGACTCGTATCCAGGCTTTCATTAAAGGCTTCCCTCGGACCGCGGATGACCGACTCGTTCGGCGCTTCTTCAATCGCCCGGGTAGATAAGGAAGAAGCGGAAGGGAAAGTCATGATCCGGGATTCTCCCTCAATCATCAGTACGATTCCGAAACTAAGAACGGTTTTGAGGGCCTCGCTTGTCTCCGTGACGATTTTGATTTCGGAGACAGAGATCGCCTGGTCGTCAAATAGATAACGAATAAGCCCGTTGTCCTCGGATCCGCTGTAGTCCAGCAGCCCGCGGAGGATGACATCTTGAATGGTCGTCTGGTCCACCGTACTCCTTATATATATCAGTGTACAACGATAGCCTGCTTTGATCTTGAATTCGCGAAAGACGATATCCGAACAATTAGCGAGCTGCTGCTTCATCCAGGGCACGCGTTCATCCTCCCGCCCATCATTTCTGGAAGGAGAAGCATCGCCGCCTACAGAAGAACTAGCGGGAATTGCTTTATGCACGTGTTCGGGGAGTCGAACGTGGCTATTGTTTTTGCGTGATCTTCGCAGCAGTTTGATCCAAAATGACATGTGCTCGGCTCCTCCTTGTTGGAATCTGCAGGTAATATAAAGATTTGCATAATGCCGATATTTTATTCCGCATCTCTCTTGTAAACTGTTATTATAATGAGGGATGATCTTCAGCGGACAAGGCGGGGAGGCTAGTGACAGGGGGAATTAGATTGGAATGGAGGCATATATGAAAATAACCTATCAGCAAATCAAATATCTGATTCTTGCCATTCCTACAATAACGATCGGGATCTGGGAGTTCGTTCGGCACGAATATTTATTGTCCGTCATTTCGATGGAGCTGGGGAACTGGCTGACCCCGGCCATCGTATTCCTGGTATCGGTTCTCCTGCTGACTCAGTTGTTCAAGATGATGGAGCAAATTCAGCAGGAACTGAATGAGGCGAAGGCGCATAAGGCCGCCTTAGAGGAACGGGAGAAGATCGCCAGGGAAATCCATGACGGCATCGCGCAGTCCTTATTTCTTTTAAATGCCCAGGTGAGCAAAATCGAGAAGGCTCAGGTGAACGACCATGTAACCTTTGAGAAGTTGAAGAACAATATTCACCGTACGAATACCTATGTTCGCGAAGCGATCGCGAATTTGCGCCATCCGGCAGCTCCAGATTCCGTCTCTTGGATGCAGGGGATCGACAGCTTGATCGGGGAGCTTAAACAAGAAACGGATCTGCATATTCACTTGTGCTGGGACATTCCGGAAGAGCAATTAACGGTTCGGGATAAGGTCGAGCTGCTTGCTTTGATCCGTGAATCGCTGTTTAACATCCATAAGCATGCGAGAGCGAAAGAAGTTCATATTGAAGGACATCTTACGGACGCAGGTTGGGCGTGTTCCGTTACTGACGACGGGGTTGGTTTTGACATGCACGGCCATCCAGGCAGCCATAGCTATGGCATTAAGATGATGCAGGATCGGGCGGCCATGATGGGGTGGAGGTTAGAGATTGAACGGAACGGCGAGCAAACGATGGTCATCATTCAAAAACAGCCGATACCTTGACGAGTATCGACGCAAGACATATAATGAGAACGATTATCAGTATCATTGTATCAGTATAGGGAGAACTACACATGGCTGAAATAGTTGAAACAACAAAGACGGGGCGAAATCTGCGTAACCTGAAGCCGCGAACAAGACCGCTTGTCGTCTCTTTGATCCTTTTCGGGGGAATCGCCGCTTTAATATTTGGAATTATACTATCGGTTTCATTTGGAGCGGCGGACATTGATTTCATGACGGTATGGGAAGCGGTGTTCCGCTACAATCCAGAGCTGACGCAGCATCAAATCATTCAGGAAATACGCCTGCCCCGTGTACTTGGCGGAGTCTTGGTCGGTGCAGGCTTCGCCGTTGCCGGTGCGTTGATGCAGGGAATGACCCGCAATCCGATGGCGGATTCCGGGCTGCTCGGCCTTAATTCAGGCGCAGGCTTTGCTCTGGCTATATGCTTTGCTTTTTTTCCGGGGCTATCGTTTAATATGCTCATTTTATATTCCTTCCTGGGCGCAGGAGCGGGCGCAGGACTGGTCTTCGGGATCAGTTCGCTGGCTAAGGGAGGGGTCACTCCCGTGCGTCTTGTGTTGGCCGGGGCAGCGGTCAGCGCTTTGCTGGTAGCTCTGAGCGAAGGCGTTGCGCTGTATTTCCGGGTTGGCCAGGACCTGGCCTTCTGGTACGCGGGCGGTGTGGCCGGAACAAAATGGTTTCAATTGAAAATCATGCTTCCCTGGATTGGAGGCGCGCTGCTCGGCGCGATGATGCTGTCGCGTTCGATTACGATGCTAAGCCTCGGGGAAGAGGTGGCTGTGGGTCTCGGGCAGCGGACAGGGCTGGTCAAGCTGGCAGGGACGGTGATCGTGCTCATCCTGGCGGGTTCGTCAGTGGCTGTCGTCGGTTCTGTCGGTTTTATCGGGCTGATTATCCCCCATTTGACCCGGTTTCTGGTTGGCGTCGATTACCGGACAATCATCCCTTGCTCGGCCATCCTTGGGAGCCTGCTGGTTGTCTTTGCCGATCTGGCGGCGAGAATGATCAATGCCCCGGCGGAAACGCCGCTGGGCGCCCTTATCGCGTTAATCGGCGTGCCCTTCTTCCTCTATCTCGCACGCAAAGAGAGGAGGGAGTTATAGATGGAACCAATACAGGGATTATCTCAGGCTTCTGGCAAACGCAGAACGCAGCGCGGCATCTTAGTGATGACGATTTTGGGCATTCTGATCGTCTGTGCTTTTATTGTGAGTATGAACACAGGGTTCATCCGGCTGTCGCCGCTTGACGTGCTCAAGACACTGTTCGGCATGGGAACCGATAAGCAATCGCTAATCTTGTTCGACTTTCGGCTCCCGCGCATCGTCATTTCCGTGCTCATCGGTGCCGGGCTGGCCGTCTCAGGCTGCATCCTGCAGGGGATATCCCGCAATCCGCTGGCGGATCCGGGCATCCTTGGCATCAACGCCGGCGCAGGGCTGATGGTGATGCTTTATGTTTCCTTTTTTCCAACGACATCGTTTCGCTCCGTATTTCTGCTTCCGCTGCTTGCGCTTCTTGGATCGGGGTTGACGGCTGCGCTCATCTACGCTCTGTCGTATAAGCGGAATGAAGGCGTGTCACCGACAAGGCTCATTCTTACCGGGATTGGCGTAGCGGCTGGAATCAGCTCGGCAATGATCGTGCTGACGCTGAAGCTTGATCCGCAGAAATATCAGTTTGTGGCGACGTGGCTGGCGGGCAGCATTTGGGGCTCCAACTGGAAATTCGTGCTTGCACTGCTGCCATGGATCGTCGTGCTGCTTCCGTTGGCGTTCTACAAAGCCCGGGTGATGAACATTCTGAACCTGGGAGAGAATTCGGCAACAGGGCTTGGCATACCGGTGGAGAAGGAGCGGCTGCTGCTGTTGGCGGTTGCGGTTGGACTGGCTGGATCGTCCGTTGCGGTTAGCGGCGGTATCGGCTTCGTCGGCCTGATCGCGCCCCACTTGGCGAGGCGGCTTGTCGGACCGAAGCATGAGCTGCTGCTGCCGGCATCGGCTATGACCGGCGCGCTGCTCGTCATCGTTGCCGATACGATCGGGCGCTGGCTGATGCAGCCTACGGAGATTCCAACAGGCATCGTTGTGGCCGTTATTGGGGCCCCGTATTTCCTCTATTTGCTGTCAAAAGTTAAAGGTTGAATTGCAGAAGCTGTGGCTTGCCCGGGAGAAACAAGCGGGAGGTCACAGCTTTTTTGATTGGAGAAATAGCCCTTGATTAATTTTGGGAAAACAGGTATATTACAAACACGCACTATATTTTGTATTAACATCGGACTTTGCACACCATATATAGTGTAACGCTTGGAGGATTAGGAATTACTCCAATTTGAATGATGCTGCCGATGGCTCATCTCCTGCGGGTGGGCTATTTCTTTACGGGAGGGAAAAGCAATGCTCGTGGTTTATGATTCGAAGACGGGTAACGTCAAACGATTTGTCAGCAAGCTGGATGTAGAGCATGTCCAGATTCGAGACGGCTTGGTCGTTGATCGGCCATTTGTACTCATTACATATACGACAGGCTTTGGCCAGGTTCCTCAATCGACCCTGAAATTTCTGGAGGACAACGGGGAGCTGCTGCAGGGCGTTGCCGCAAGCGGCAATACGAACTGGGGCGTTCGCTACGGACTGGCCGGGGATCAGGTTGCACAGATGTACTCGGTCCCTTTATTGATGAAATTCGAGCTTAGCGGCACCAAGAAGGATGTCGAGAGATTTATACAGGAGGTTAAGCAAATTGACTACACTCATGCCAACTCAACCCGTTTCACAAACGCAAATTCCCAATTGGATACAGCTTAACAATGAAATTATGGTGCAGAAGAACGGGCAGTTCCAGTTCCATAAGGATCTGGAGGCGGCACGCAGCTATTTCGTCGATTACGTGAATCAGAATACCGTGTTCTTCCATGACCTGAAGGAGAAAATCGATTACCTGATCGAGCATGATTACTACGAGGCGGAGCTGTTCGCCAAATACGATTTCGCCGATGTGAAGAAGCTGTACGAGGATCTCTATGCGCGCAAGTTCCGTTTCCCTTCCTTTATGAGCGCATTTAAATTTTATAATAACTATGCGATGAAAACGAATGACGGCTCGAAGTTCCTGGAACGTTATGAGGATCGCATCGCCGTTACGGCGCTGTTTCTCGGCGGCGGCGACATCAAGAAAGCCGGGGAATATGCAGATGTCCTGATCTCCCAGGAGTATCAGCCAGCTACGCCAACGTTCCTGAATGCGGGCAAGAAGCGCCGCGGGGAACTCGTCAGCTGCTTCCTGCTGGAGGTCGATGACTCGATGAACGCGATCGGGTTTGCGATCAATTCCGCGCTGCAGCTCAGCAAAATCGGCGGCGGCGTCAGCCTGAATCTCAGCAAAATCCGCGCAGCCGGCGAGCAAATCAAAGGCCTGGACGGCAAAGCGAGCGGCGTGCTGCCCGTGATGAAGCTGTTCGAGGATGCGTTCTCTTACGCGAACCAGCTGGGCCAGCGGGACGGCAGCGGCGTCGTCTACCTCAATTTGTTCCATGCGGACATTCACGAGTTTCTGGATACGAAGAAGATCAACAGCGACGAGAAAATCCGCATCAAAACATTGTCCCTTGGCGTTGTGGCGCCGAACAAGTTCTTCGAGCTTGTGGAGCAGGACAAGGACATGTATCTGTTCTATCCGCATACCGTCTACCAGGAATACGGCGTCCATCTGGACGATATGGATTTGACGGCGATGTACGATGAGCTCGTAAACAACCCGAAGGTACGCAAGAAAAAAATCGTGGCGCGCGATCTGATCATCAAAATTGCACAAACACAAATGGAGTCGGGTTATCCGTACATCATGTACGTGGATAACACGAACGAACAGCATGCCCTGAAGAATATCGGGCGCGTGAAGTTCTCCAATCTGTGCAGCGAGATCGCGCAACTGAGCGAAGTGTCGACGATCAACGACTATAATCAGGAGGATGTCATCCAGCGCGACATTTCCTGTAACCTGGGCTCGCTAAACATCGTCAACGTGATGAAGAACCAGCGGATGCGCGAGACGGTTCATCTGGCCATGGACGCTCTGACCGAGGTCAGCGACCGCACCGAACTGGAGATTGTGCCTTCCGTAGCCAAAGCGAATCGGGAGCTGCATTCCGTCGGCCTTGGGGCGATGAATT
The DNA here is from genome assembly GCF_030122845.1 of Paenibacillus woosongensis. NCBI lineage: Bacteria > Bacillati > Bacillota > Bacilli > Caryophanales > Paenibacillaceae > Paenibacillus > Paenibacillus woosongensis. The sequence continues at coordinate 3,047,911 of NZ_CP126084.1, read as the reverse complement.
TGCATGGATTTTTGGCGCTGAACCATATTCCTTACGAATCCAAGGAAGCGATTGATTTTGCGCGCACGTTCTTTATGATGCTGAACTACTATTCGATCGAGCGCTCGATGATGATCGCCCGGGAGAGACAAGTGACGTTCAAGGACTTCGAGCAGAGCGAATATGCGAGCGGAGCTTATTTCAAGCGTTATGAGGACAATGACTACTCGCCGCGCACCGATAAGGTGAAGGCATTGTTCGCCGGCCAGCATATTCCAACCCGCGAGGACTGGCTGCGGCTGAAGGAAGATACGATGAAGCACGGGCTGTACCATGCTTATCGCCTGGCGATTGCGCCGACGGGCTCGATTTCGTATCTGCAGTCGTCGACGGCTTCAATTGCCCCGATTACGCAGCGCATTGAAGAGCGGGAATACGGCGATTCCAAGACGATCTACCCGATGCCATTCCTGAACGAAAGCAATTACTTCTACTATAAAGAAGCTTACGATATGGATATGTTCAACCTGATCGATCTCGTAGCCGAAGTACAGGTGCATATCGACCAGGCGATTTCCACGATTCTGTATGTGAAGGATAACCTGACGACAAGAGACTTGGCGAAATACTATATTTATGCGCAGAAAAAAGGGCTGAAGACCCTCTATTACACTCGCACGAGAAAAAGAACGATCGAAGAGTGCATCAGCTGCGTTATTTAAATGGATAGACGGCTTGTATGTTAGAGTTGCAGCTAGGAGGAAAGCGAAGAATGACGAAGTTTGAAGCGGTGAACTGGAATGCGCCGGAAGCGGATTATACGGAAATGCTGTGGACGCAAAATACGTCACAATTTTGGCTGGACACGGAAATTCCGGTATCCAAGGACCTGAAGTCCTGGACCGAGCTGAGCAGCGCAGAGAAGAATACATTCATGAAAGTGTTGGGCGGCTTGACGCTGCTCGACACAGAGCAGGGGAACGTCGGCATGCCGCTGATTGCGCAGCATGTGGAAGGGAAGCAGAAGAAGGCGATCCTGATTTTTCAGGCGGCGATGGAGGAAATCCATGCCAAGAGCTACAGCACGATTTTTACAACCGTGGCCAGCAGTGAAATGATCAGTGAAACCTTCCAGTGGGTACGCAGCAATAAATATTTGCAGTACAAGACGCACCGAATTGATTCCTATTATCGGAATATCGATCAGGGCGAGCAGTTGAGCCTGTATCAGGCCATGGTCGCCTCGGTCTTCCTGGAGAGCTTCCTGTTCTACTCCGGGTTCTTCTATCCGCTGTATTTGGCGGGGCAAGGGAAAATGGTGGCGAGCGGGGAGATCATCAAGCTGATCATCCGTGACGAGAGTGTGCACGGTGTGTTCGTCGGCCTGCTTGCACAGGAAGTCTTCCAGCAATTGAACGCAGAGGAGCAGGAGATTGCTGAGAAGTTCGTGAACGACCTGCTGATGGATCTGTACAAGAATGAGCTGGAATATACTGAGGAACTGTACGATCCGATTGGCTTGACTCATGAAGTGAAGAAGTATATTCGTTACAACGCGAACAAAGCGTTAATGAACCTGGGCATCGAGCCGGCCTTTGAAGAGGAAGAGATCAACCCGGTGGTGCTGAACGGAATTCGCACAGAGACGAGTACGCATGACTTCTTCTCCACGAAGGGTAAGGGGTACCAGAAAGGTACGGTCGAGCCGCTGCGTGACGATGACTTTGCATTCCTCGACCAGAGGGTGAAGGAATCGAATATCTGGTAATCGCATTTGCTGTACTTGCGGTTAACAAAGAACATCCCATTACACTAGGCGTGTGATGGGATGTTTGTTTTTTGGTGCATGAATTATGATATGAATGTGTTGGCTGGCTCAGTCGATCGTTTACATGGCATTTTCGCCGCTGTCGTGGCTGATCTGCCACTCGGTGCCGAACTTGTCCTTAACACTGCCATAACATTTGCTCCAGAACGTCTCCTGCAGCTCCATATTCACCGTGCCGCCTTCCTTTAATTTATGGAACACGGACTTGACCTCTTCCAGATCATCGCTGATGAAGGCTAGGGTGATATTGTTGCCCTGCACGTAAGGCATTCCCGGAAATACATCGGAGAACATCACGTTGCTTCCTTTAATGTTGATGCGTGCGTGCATGACTAGATCTTTCGCTTCATCGGGAAGCTTGTACCCCGGATTCGGCGGCGCTTCTGCAAAGGTCATGATATGCGGTGCTCCGGTGTTAAATACATCGGCGTAGAACTCTACAGCTTCGCGGCAGTTCCCATTAAAATTGAAATACACATCAACAGCCATTTGCCACACTCCTTATTGGATTGGGATGATGCTTGACTTCCTTATTGTAGCATTTGGCAGAATGAAAATAAATTATGTTGAATTTTAAATATCGTGAGGTCGAAAACGATCTTAATTATTTTTTTCTAATACTGTTATAAATGGAGTGAATAAACTTTTTGTTATTTTCATAGTATTCTTCTGGAATTTCCATAGTTACCTCTAAAACATGATCCTTTGTTTCTACAAATGAAAGTAGAATAAGATTTTTTGGGGACGATTCATCCCTTACAATATAATCTTTATTACTCACGTTCATGATCTTGAGTTTTAACTTGTTATTTAAATTTTCTTCTGAGGTGAGTTCAAATACGCCTTTGTATGTTTTTTCTTCTTCATTATAGAATTTGCTTTTGTATGTCTCTTTTGGGAAAGCATATATGTAAAAAATACTTGTAGTTGGCCCGTTCAATCCAAGGCTGTATGCGATATTATCCTTACTTTCCCCAGCTGGTTCTCCCCATTCAGCAGGAATCTTAAACGATATTCCGTAAAATTCCTTTTGCACAAATTTTTCTTCATTTGAATTACACCCAACTAACCCTATTGCCATTGTTACGATACATAAGATAAGAACAATAAAATGCTTCAGTTTCACGTTAATCCCTCTCTATCCATGATTTCACAAAAGACTATTGTAACACAAATTCAGTTGTTTATCTCTAGCATATTGCTAAAAGAAAATTTAAGGTAAGCACGTCGGCGATCAGAAAAGATACTGAGTTTGAGATAGTAATCCCAGGGAGATACTGTTGCATGATCATGAGTTATGTCAATAACTTTGATTAACGGGGGGACTCATGTACAGCAGGGTATATTTTTGCTTTAGAATTCGACTTGAGGAGACAGTTGTGATTCAAACTCTACTAGATTAGAACATATGATCGGAAGGGATTTTAAAGCGAATGGTAAAATATAACTAGTATTCAAATTGAAAACAATAGGAGGAGAGTCATATGAGCCAACCAAAAGAAAAACTATGGGAGCTGGAGGCTCACACCCAAGCGAAGCACATTATATTACGTAACTATTTAAAAGCCTGGTTTCCAATTATGGGGCGATACAATGAAAGGATACTGTTTTTAGATGGATTTTCTGGCCCTGGCGAGTACGATAATGGGGAAGAAGGTTCACCCATCATTGCGCTAAGAGAAGGAATGAATTTTCTGGGATATTGTGAAAAACATAATTGGAAAAAACCTGAGATTGTTTTTTTCTTTATTGAACAAGATTCCACTAGAGCACATCATTTAGAGAATAAAATAAAGCAACTTCACCTTCCTAAGCATATTGTATATGAAGTTATCAATTCAACTTTCGAGGAAGTCGGAAATGATATTTGGAAGAGCCTTGAAGAGGACAATGCCAAACTGGCCCCCGCCTTTTTATTTATTGATCCGTTTGGCTACAATTTGCCTTTTGAACTAATTCAAAAATTGATGAGTCATCCCAAATGTGAAGTATTTATAAATTTCATGTATGAATTTATTAATAGGTTCATAACTAGAGATGGTCAGGAAAAAGTAATGAATAGATTGTTTGGGACGGAGGAATGGAGAGAACTCAACCTAGACATGCTAGAACCAGCTGCTAGAAAAGCAACCATACATAGTTTTTATCAAAAACAGCTTGAAGAACGAGCTGCTCGTTATGTAAGATCATTCGAAATGAAAGGAAGAAGAAATTCAACGAAGTATTTTCTTTTTTACGGGACTAATCACAAACTCGGATTAGAGAAGATGAAAGATGCAATGTGGTCCGTGGATCAGGGAGGCAGCTTTACTTTTTCAGATGCAACGAATCCTGACCAAGGTGTTTTGTTCGGAAACGAACCAGACTATAGCTATTTAAAGAGCTTATTAAAAGATAAATTTTCAGGGAAACAGGTAACCATTGAACGTATCGAAGATTACGTTGTGTGCGAAACTCCATTTAAAAGATCCCATGTTAAAACCAATACGTTAGCCCCAATGGAGAGGGCTGGTGAAGTTAAAGTCGTTAAAAGTTCAAGGAAAACGAAAAGAGGGTATCCTGAGGGAACTATAATTGAATTCCCATAAAAAGAACACTTGTTCCATTTTTGTGTGTTATAATCTAGACAGAAAGGAGTGAAAAAATGGCAGCAAATTCACAAATTGAATGGACCGAGGCAACTTGGAATCCTGTTACAGGCTGTACAAAGGTATCTCAAGGATGCAAAAACTGTTATGCCCTAGCAATGTCCAAAAGACTCGTAGCCATGAACAATCCTAGATATAAAAACGGGTTTAATGTAACCTTACACCACGACCTGATTGATCTTCCTTTAAAGTGGAAAAAACCACGTAAAATATTTGTAAATTCAATGTCAGATATGTTCCATGAGGACATTCCCGATGAATTTATTTTCTCTATATTTCATACCATGAACCTTGCCTCATGGCACACATTCCAAATTCTTACGAAAAGATCAGAACGCTTAAAGGAGCTTGCCCCTAAGTTACAATGGACGAATAACATCTGGCAGGGGGTTAGTGTGGAAAATGAAAAAGTGATTCATCGGGTAGATCATTTAAGAGAAACCGATGCTAAGATCAAATTTCTTTCATGTGAACCTCTCCTAGGCTCCCTTTCGAAATTAGACTTAAGAGGGATACACTGGGTCATTGTAGGTGGAGAGTCGGGGCCGAAAGCTCGACCGATGGAGGAAGAATGGGTAAGAGACATAAGAGATCAATGTCAAGAACAAAAAGTCGCCTTCTTTTTTAAACAATGGGGCGGAGTTCAAAAGTTTCGAAATGGACGTCTTTTGGATGGTCAGTTTTGGGACGAATACCCATCTAACGATATACTTGCGAATTGAATATTCAAAAGTGACGCTTCATACATAAGCGCCGGGGGAAGACCCCGGCGTTTTATGAATAAAGTTAGGAATTGATATTTAAATGGCTACTGGAAGTGTTAGTATCATTGGTCGATCTCGTTAAAAATTTTCAAGTAAATATTATTGGTACTGTATTGAATAAAAACTCCACTACATCTATATATATTTCCGAGAAAATCGTCTAGGACGTCTCCAAAACAACTCATCCACTCAAAATTGGTTTATTTAAAGGCCCGATAGAACGGTTTATGAAATACATGATAAATACTGTTTATAGTAAATTTAAGTTGGCTTTAAAATAAACATACACATGTATACAGAAACATGTTCCTGACTTCTTTGTTGGAGTAGACTAATCTAGCGGAGTCTAACTCTTTATAAGATTATTTATTATTGTAGTACCTGACTTAGTACGATATTCGCCCGAAATGGTTAAGTGTATTCTTTCGATTAATAGTATACTCTAGGGTATTCAATCTTTATAATAAGGCTCTTTCCTATTCGTTCTATTCAAAAGATAATCCGTACTTGTATTGTGAAGATCTGCCAATTTAATTAATATCCTCGTAGGTATATCAACCTCACCACGCTCATAATTACTGTAAATCCGTTGGCTGCAATTAAGATATTGGGCAACTTGAGTCTGAGTCATGTCTTTATCTTCTCGTAAATTCCTAATTCTTTCATACACTAAAATCACCTCAAAGAAATTATATTTTAGCGAGCTATTCGCTATTTACTTTTAGCGAAAATATCGCTAAAATATACTCTGGGTTGTGAAGTAAAATTTGGAATTGGCTTAGTCGATTACAACGTAGAATCAGGCGCCATGTTGTTTTCTTTTATGGTCAGGTTTGAGTAAGCATCATTAATTAGAAAACTAGATAGTCAATATAATGTAATGAGAGAAAGGAGGCAGCCAAGTGAAAAGCTTCTTGGAAGATCTCTATTACGGAAAGCTGTACCCGGGCGAGCAGATCGTTTCCAACGATCCCAAATATCGTGCGTTAAACCGCGAAATATCGGAGATGATGCAGATGTGGAGGCAGAAGCTGTCGGAGGAGGATTTCAGGCAGCTTGAAGCGATGCTGGATCTACAAGGGGAGTCGAATTCGATTCACAATATGGAGACCTTTGTCCAGGGCTTTAAGCTGGGGGCTTCCATGATGATCGAGGTATGGAACGGGAAGGAGTAGCTTGATCTTAGGAGGTACGTTGAAAAAGAACGGACTTTTTGCCTAAATCCATAAAGCCGATACATACAATGATACACGCAAGTGATATAACCGCTGCAACCGCGGCAAGGGGCTGTCCCAGAAGTCATCCTAGATGACGGAGGGCACCCCTTTCTTTTTAGAAAGCTGTCCCTCTCAGTAGGAATCAAAATCTCCTTGCCCGCATCCGGTTCTTTAGCTCATCTTATATCAACTATAGAACTTGAACACTAAATGGAATTCATGTATCTAATTATGCTTCTAAACGAATGTTTCAGGGGAGTAGATGGGTTTGATGCACCTAAAATCAAGAACCCAGCCTATGTTGGACAATTCCCTTCTTCTAACGACATGAAATCCATTTAAATCTGCTTTTCTTTCTTTGCCGTAGAAACTAACTACTATAAATCCATTTAGAACGTGAAATCCGCGATTCATGCTCGGCGTAAAGAGGAGGTGGAGAGTGTGTTTGGTCACATCAAGGATCAAGGGCAGCCGGCCGTTCCGCAAATTGTTGTGCTGGTGATGGTGTTCCAAAGATTGCTTTTGGGACGGCCTCATAGGTTGTGCAGAAACTTTTAGCAGCAGTCCGCGTCATATTTCTCATAGCAAGAAATTATTGTAAGTAGTGAGGAGAGATTCAATGCTTATGAAGCGCGGGAAATTTGGACGCCGCCGAGCAGTTCTCGCGGGGATACTGCTGTCTCTGACCATGCTTATGCCTCTTACTGCTCAAGCAGCCCAAACGGAGCAGATGCCGAGTCAGAAAGGGAAATGGTTATCCGATGTCGTGGCGATCTCAGCGGGGGACTATGCCGTATATGCGATTAAGAAGGACGGAACCGCTTGGGCATGGGGAGGAATGAGAGACCGGGGATTGCTGGGCAACGGCTCGATCGTTCCGGTCAAGACCCCGGTGCGGATGCATATTGACGAGGTGAAGGATATCGCGGGCGGGCACATGCATACGCTGATTTTGCGAAAAGATGGCACGGTGTGGGCCACCGGAGACAATAGCGATGGACAGCTTGGCATCGGTATGACCTCGTATCAACCTGTTCTTGAACCGGTTCAAGTTACAGGTTTGGACAATATTGTCGCTATTTCAGCGAACGGTAGTCAGAGCTTGGCGCTTGGTGCGGATGGGACGGTCTGGCAATGGGGGAGAAAGAACAGTGTACATACACCGTCACCTGTACCTGCGAAGCTGGAGGGGATCCCTGCCATTCAGGCCATTGCTACAGGTCATTTGACAGCCAGTGCCCTAGACAAGGATGGCCAGGTCTGGATCACCGGATCGGCCGTGACGGACATGAATCCTGATCGCCAATGGGAACCGATTACAGTACAAGGCGATGCGATGGGTAAGGCAATAGCTGTTGCGACAGGAAGCCAGAAGGCTGCAGCACTGCTGGAAGATGGCACGGTTGCCATATGGAAAAGCTCTAAAACATACCCTACAGCGGGCGACTTATTAAGTCCCACAAAAGTGAAGCATGCTGACCAACTCACGCGGTTGGAAGGGGGCAGCTTCTCGACGTTTAGCAGCATCAAGCAGGATGGCACGGTATGGGTGTGGGACAGCTTTTTGGATGAGACCGAGTATACAGCTGTTCAGGTTGAAGGCATCACAAATGCAATTGATCTGGCGAATACGACCATGCAGGAGCAGTATGCGCTGCTGAGCGACGGTACAGTGATGAAATGGAATTATTACGGCGGATCAAACAAGCCGTCCAAGCCGCAGCTCGTCGAGGATTCCATTCGCGTCGAGATCAACGGCGAGAATCTGGACTTCACTTATCCGCCAGCACTTGTGAACAATGTGAGCTATGTACCACTGCGCGGTGTCTTTGAGCATTTGGGCGCTAAGGTAACCTGGATGGATCAAACGAAAACGGTTACCGTGAGTAAAGGAAGCATGAATATCGCCATTCATTTCTATACGATGGAGACGACAATCAATGGAAAAAAAGTCGCAGACAACATAAGGCCGTTCAACGAAAACTATACGACGATGGTGCCGCTGCGTTTCATTGCCGAGGCGCTGGGAGCCAAGGTGAACTGGGCCAAGGAGCAGCATACGGTCCGAATTGAGCTGCCGAATCCATAAGATAGGAAGGTAAGAAGGACATCCTCATCATAACGAGGGTGTCCTTTTTTTAAAGTGAACAGATCGCCATCAGACGGAGCCTACACCCGGGTCTGAGCCGAAGGGGCGAGGGAAGGCTCCTCCCGCCCCTCCTTATCTCTGCGCTTCTCCCGCAGCAGCAGGGCTAGGGGCACGCTGAGCAGCACAAGCAGGGCCGCAACAACAAAGGAGTCATCAATGCCTAAAGTGTAGGCGGACAGGCGAATCCATTCAGCACTGGGGGTGGCGGCCGATTGCTGCAGCACGGCAGTATGGAGGTTCTGACGCGCATAGAACAGCGAGGTGAACAAGCCCAGGGCCAGAGCGCCAAAAATTTGCCGCAGCCAGTTAATCAACGCCGATGCATGGCTATACCATTCCGCCGCAGCGGCATGCATCCCTGCATTCATCGCCGGGGTCATCGACAGGCCGATGCCGATATAGCGGACCGCCATCCAGAATGCGACGTAGGCCAGGCTCGTATCGAGCGCCAGAAAGCTGAATTGCCAGGAGGCCAGAACGATGAGAACCGCCCCGGCAATGACCAGGCGGAACGCACCGATCCGCGGGTACAAGGCACCGGCGAGCAGTGTCGCCGCGCCTGAGCTCAGGGAGGGCAGGAGCAGCAGCAGTCCCACTTCAAAGGGGGACATCCGGTGGATTTCCTGTAAATACAGCGGGACAAAATAAATACCCGAGTACAGCCCGATGATCAGTATGGCAGAGACCAGGATGCTCGACATAAAGATACGGCTCCGAAAAAGACGCAGATGCAGCAGCGGCGCTTTGACCCGCAGTTCGTGCCGGACGAATAACAGGGAAGAGGCGAGGCCAAGGATCAGCACAAAGGCGGAGCGGTAGGACCAGAGGCCCCACTGATGAATGTTGCTGAAATAGAGCAGCAGAGCCAGGCTTCCGCATACCGCATACATCAGTCCCAGGCGATCCAGCGGGCCTGAAGCGGAAGGCAGGTCGCGGGGAATCCATTTCACGCCCATCCATAAGGTGAGGATGCTTACCGGGACAAGGACAAGAAACATCCAGTGCCAGTTATGCCCGAGCAGCCAGCCGCTGATCGTGGGCGCCAGCGCCGGGCCGAGAATGCTGGAGGCCGACCAGAAACTTAGGGCGACGTTGCGCTGCTGCTTCGGAATGGCCTGAAAAATAATCGTCAGCGTCACCGGTTGAATGATCCCGCAAAAGACGCCCTGCAGTATGCGGAACGCAATCAGGCTGTAAATGCTCCAAGAGACTGCGCATAGGGCCGAGCTGGCCATCAATCCGGCGATCGAATACAGGAATACTTGCTTATGGCTGAACCGGTCGCCCAAATAGCCGCTAAGCGGAATGATCACACCAGTCGCTAAAGTGAAGCCGGTCATCAGCCATTGAACCGTCGCCAGATCGGAATCGAAAATATCGATAAAGGCCGGCAGGCCGACGTTCATCGAGCAGGTGTTATAGACGGAGATGAATGAGCCGAGGATGAGGACATAGAGCACAGGCTGCTGTCGCAATGCAATCACTCCTTGCTATCCATGTTTTAAACGAGGGCGGGCGTATAGCAAATAAAAAAGAGACATGGGCTGCCAATGCGCGCAGCCGATGTCTCCGGACGTCCGGTCGAAAACTTACGAAATGCTCTTAAATTGAGTCTTATCGTAGCAGTTCGTGCAGGGGCTGTCAATGTGAAGAATTAGCTTCATTAATGCGCCGATAAGCACTGAAAACCATGAAATTTTTGTGAAAAAATGGTTGACACCAGGCCATGGGGAGGGTAGTATGTTCAATAAATCTTAGTAATCAGATAGGGATTTAACCATAAATCCATCGACCGGACTACCGGAGAGACCGCCATCAGCAGATGGGTGCGTCTCTTTTTTTTCGCTCATCAGCTAAAAATGGCGGCTGCAACATGTCTGATTCGCATGTTCACCAAGAATTGAAGGGGGTTGTCATTTATGGGTCGTTCATTTCTTAAACCGGTAAGCTTGGCGGCGGCTTGGCTGCTCGCGGCTGTTCTGCTTGCAGGCTGCGGCGATAAAGCGACGTCAGCGGCACACACGGAAGCTCCGGGCGGCTTGGAGGTTACCGAGCTGCGCTATCAGGGCAGTGTGGGCGCCGTGACTTTTCCAGAGCTGGCCGAGGATCTGGGATATTTGGCTCCGCTCAAGCTGAAATTCATTGGCACGACAATTAGCGGGCCACAGGACATTCAAGCGGTGGTCACGGGGGATACCGATTTTGGCGGGGCGTTTAACGGAGCCATTGTGAAGCTGATTGCAGCCAAAGCACCGATTACGCCTGTGATCTCCTATTACGGCGTCGATGACAATACATGGTCCGGCTATTATGTGCTGGACGACAGCCCGATTCAATCGGCGAAGGATTTGATCGGGAAGAAAATCGCGGTGAATACGCTCGGAGCGCATCATGAATTTGTCATCAAGGAATATTTGCGCCGGGAGGGGCTGACCGAGGCGGAGAACGAGCAGGTGACGCTCGTCGTCGTGCCGCCGGTGACCGGGGAGCAGACACTCCGGGCAAGCCAGGTAGATGTCGCCACCCTAGGCGGGGTGCTTCGGGATAAAGCGCTTGAGCGGGGCGGAATCCGGCCGCTATTTACGGATAAGGATTTATTCGGTGTTTTCAGCGCAGGGAGCTATGTGTTAACGAACAAGTTCATCCAGGACAATCCGCAGGCGACGCGCAAGTTCGTCGAGGCGACGGCCAAGGCGATCGAGTGGGCCAGAACGACGCCGCCGGATGAAGTTAGAGCCCGCTACACGAAGATCATTAAGGAACGCGGAAGGAAAGAGGATGACAGCAGCATCAAATACTGGAAGAGTACCGGGGTGGCGGGCACCGGAGGGCTGATCGCCCCTGAGGAATTCGAGACCTGGGTCAACTGGCTGGTCCAGGATGGCACGATCGGGGAAGGCGAGGTTGACGGAAGCCGAATCTATACGAATGAATTCAATCCATACCGGGATGGAGGGGAGCTGGCCGATGACAACGGCAAAAATTAGTATCCAGCACGTGCACAAGTCTTTTCGGATTCAGCGGAATCTGGGGCATCTTCAGGAATTATGGCAGCCGGTCTCTGCGCTGCAGGACATACACCTGGAGGTGAAGCAGGGAGAATTCATGGTCATCGTTGGGCCGAGCGGCTGCGGGAAATCGACGCTGCTCGATCTGCTGGCTGGACTCACGAAGCCAAGCAGCGGACAGATTCTGCTGGACGGCAAAGCCATTGCTGGTCCTGATCTGGACCGGGGAATCGTTTTTCAGCAATATGCATTGTTCCCCTGGAAGACGGCGCTGGCTAATGTGGAGTTCGGTCTGGAAGCGAAGGGGATCGGCAAAAGAGAGCGGCGGGAAGCGGCGCTGGAGTATATACAGCTCGTCGGCTTATCCGGCTTCGAGAACCGCTACCCGCATGAGCTGTCGGGAGGCATGAAGCAGCGGATTGCGATTGCGAGAAGCCTCGCATACGATCCCGAGGTGCTGCTGATGGATGAACCGTTTGCCGCGCTGGACGCGCAAACCCGGGAGACGCTGCAAAGCGAGCTGCTGCGCATTTGGGAGGCGACGAAGAAGACGATAATTTTCATTACACACGGGATTGAGGAGGCGGTCTATCTCGGGCAGAGGGTGGCGGTGATGAGCTCGCGGCCGGGACGGATCAAGGAAGTGATCGAGGTGCCCTTCCAGGGCCGATCCTCGGAGGAGGACTTGCGGGCTCACCCCGAATTTGTCAAGCTGCGCCATCATATTTGGGATTTGCTGAAGGATGAGGTGCAGCGTGCGCAGGAGCAGGAAAAATCGAGCAGTCTTCATTATGAGCAGCACAAATTAACAAACAAAGGAGGGGCTTGAAGTGGCAGGTTCTAGTACAGGAGAGGCGTTGGTTCGCTTCGAGGCGGAGCAGAGGGCGCCGGGGCGAAGGCTGAGTCTGGTCAAACGGTCGGCTGGTAAAATATTTCGCGGCATGAAATCGTCTATCGCGATCATCGCTTTTCTGCTGCTGTGGGAATTAACGCCGCGTTTGGGCGTCGTCAATGTCACCTTCCTGCCGCCATTAAGCACAGTAGTCTCGGCCTGGTGGCAGCTGCTGCTCTCGGGCGATCTTGCCGATCATTTACTAGCCAGCTTGCTGCGGTCGGCCGGCGGATTCTTCCTGGCGGTTGCTGTCAGCATACCGCTCGGCCTGGCCATCGGCTGGTGGAAAGGGGTGGCCGAATTTCTAAATCCACTGCTGGAAATGTTCCGCAACACGCCGGCGCTAGCGATTCTTCCCGTCTTCATTCTGCTGCTGGGTCTCGGGGAAACGTCGAAAATCGCTATCGTCTTCTACGCCTGCGCCTTTCCACTGCTGCTGAACACGATTAGCGGAGTCCGGAACGTCGATCCCCTGCTGATCAAGTCGGCGCGCTCAATGGGCTTATCACCGGTAAATTTGTTCCGCAAAGTCATCCTTCCCGCATCGGTACCTACGATCTTCGTCGGCATCCGCCAGGCGGGGGCGAGCTCGATTCTCGTGCTGGTGGCGGCGGAGATGGTCGGCGCAAAATCCGGGCTCGGCTATCTGGTGCAGTATACGCAGTTCAGCTTCCAAATTCCGCAAATGTACGCGGGCATTCTGACGATTTCGGTCATCGGCCTGATCGTAAATTATCTGCTCGTGCATCTGGAGCGGAAACTGACATCCTGGAAGCAAACATATAGCGAATAAAGATAATAAAGCGAAGAGAAAGCGATGAAAGGATGAAGAATATGGGAAAAACCAAGCGGCAAATGAATCTGAACGTGTTCATTATGAACGCGGGCCATCATGAAGCGGCCTGGCGGCGCACGGATACACAGGCGGAAAGGATTACGGATATCCGTTATTTCCAGCGGCTGGCCGAGATCGCCGAGCAGGCGAAGTTCGATTCGTTATTTCTGGCCGATATTCTGGCCGTCGGCAAAAACGTGCAGTATGGCGTGTCCTCCTTCGGTCTTGAGCCGTTTACGCTGCTCTCGGCGCTGGCGGCGGTCACCGAGCGGATCGGCCTCATCGGCACCGTGTCGACCACTTATAACGAGCCGTTCCACGTCGCGCGCAAGTTTGCGTCGCTGGATCATATCAGCCAGGGACGTGCGGGCTGGAATATCGTTACATCGGGCAATGAGATCGAAGCGGGCAATTTCGGACGCGAGGGTCATCTTGAGCACCGTAAACGATATGAGCGGGCAAGAGAATTTCTTGAGGTGGCGAAGGGGTTATGGGACAGCTTCGAAGAGGACGCAATCATCATCGACCGTGACACTGGTCAATTTACGGACAGCGAGAAAGTGCATGCACTGAACCATGCCGGACCGCATTTTAGAGTGAGAGGGCCTCTGAATGTGCCAAGAAGTCCGCAAGGGTACCCGGTGCTGGTACAGGCGGGTTCCTCCGAGGACGGCAAGGAATTTGCCGCCGAGCATGCGGAAGCGATCTTTACCGCCCAGCAGACGCTGGAGGAAGCGCAGAGCTTCTATAGCGACGTCAAATCCAGGCTGGCCAAATATGGACGGCATCCCGACGAGCTGAAAATACTGCCGGGCATTTGCGCGATCATCGGCGCGACGGAGTCGGAAGCCAAGGAGAAGGAGCAGGAGCTCAATGAGTTGACGATTCCTGCATATGGCTTGAATCAGTTATCCAGCATGCTGAAGGTGGATCTGTCGGGGCTTCCACTCGACGGGCCGTTGCCTGAGCTGCCGAATATAGAGGCGATTAACGGGAACAAGAGCCGGTTCCAGCTTGTGGCCGATTTGGCCAGACGGGACAATCTCACGATCCGGCAATTGATCCATCGCCTGGCAGGTGGGCGCGGACATCGCACCTTCGCCGGAACCGCGGTGCAAGTCGCGGATCAGCTGGAGGAATGGTTCACCCAGGGAGGGAGTGATGGCTTTAATGTGATGCCGCCGTATTTGCCCGGCGGTTTGGAGGATTTTGCCGCTCAGGTCGTCCCGGAGCTGCAGCGGCGCGGGCTGTTCCGCACCGAATATGCGGGCCGCACCCTGCGGGAGCATTATGGGCTTAAGCGGCCTGTCAATCCCTATGCCGCTAGGCCGCTCGTATCCCGGCTCGCAGGCTGCTAGGGGAAGGCGAAGCATGCATTGATGTTTTGTGCTGCAGCATCGCGGGGTTTGAAAGTATACGGAATCATCCAATAATCTAATGGAGGGAATGCCCAATGAGTACGGTAGGTAAAAGCCAAGTGATTGAAGGAACAACGGTGGAGGTCGTGCCGGTAGCAGGCCGGATCGGCGCAGAGATTCGCGGGGTTAAATTGTCCCCGGATTTGGATCAGGCCACAGCTGCGGCGATCCGTAAAGCGCTGCTTAGCTATAAAGTGATCTTCTTCCGCGGGCAGCAGCATCTCGACGATGCGGGCCAGGAAGCGCTGACGGGCTTGTTCGGAGAGGCGGTGGCCCATCCGACGGTACCGATCAAGCAGGGAACGGACTATGTGCTGGAGCTCGATTCACAGCATGGCGGACGGGCGAATTCCTGGCATACGGATGTCACATTCGTGGATGCGTATCCGAAGGCTTCGATTCTGCGTGCTGTCGTCGTTCCGGCTGCCGGCGGTGATACCGTATGGGCGAATACGGCCGCAGCCTATGAGCATCTGCCCGAGAACTTGCGAAATCTTGCCGACCGCTTGTGGGCCGTTCATTCCAATGAATACGACTATGCCGCCCAGCGTGAGAATGTCTCAAAGGAAGCGATCGAGCATCATAAGAAGGTGTTTACCTCCACGTTATTCGAGACGGAGCATCCAGTCGTGCATGTCCATCCGGAGACGGGTGAGCGTTCGCTGATCCTGGGCCATTTCGCCAAAAAAATCGTCGGTCTCTCCACGGCGGACTCCCAGGCGATCATCCATCTGCTGCAGAGCCACGTGACCCGCCTGGAGAATACAGTGCGCTGGCGCTGGTCCGTCGGGGACGTCGTCATCTGGGATAACCGCGCGACCCAGCATTATGCGATCAACGACTACGGCGATCAGCACCGGGTCGTTCGCAGGGTGACTGTGGACGGGGAGGTTCCCGTCAGCATCGACGGCCGTAAAAGCGTCACGCGTGTAAAGGAGTAGACCGGCACAATAATCAATTTGGAGTTAGCAACAGCAAGGCCGTGAACCGATTTTCGGTTCACGGCCTTGTTTAATAGGACGTCTTCCCGGCATGCGATTTCGCAATCGAAAAAGAAACCGTCGTCCCTTCGCCAAGCCTGCTATCGATCTTTAACCCGCTTCCGTAAAACTGCTTGAGCCGTCTGTCAGTATTGTGAAGGCCGATCCCTGTACGGGCATCGACCTGCCGATCGAGAATATGCGCAAGCTTCGCCTCATCGATGCCGATCCCGTTATCTGATACACTCACTTTGACCTCATGCCCGCTTTGTGTGATGGAAATGGTTACTTCCCCGCCTGAGGCTCGGCTAAGGATGCCGTGGATGACCGCATTTTCAACGAGGGGCTGAATCGTAAGCGGCGGTATTTGGACTTGTATGGCATCCTCGACATTCCAGACGACCTGCAGCCGGTCGCCGAAGCGTTCCTTCTTGATATACAAGTACGACTGCACCAGGCTGAGCTCATGCTCCAGGGGAGCGGACTGATCGGAGTTCTGGAAATCGATGCTGAGCCGAATGTAATTATTCAGCTCCTCTACCAAGGCGTCCATGCGGTCGGTATCCACTTTGCTGAGCTCGGCAATCGCCGTAAATGTATTCAAGATGAAATGTGGCTTGATTTGCGCCTGCAGCCAGGCCGCTTCCATTCGCAGCCGTTCGTTCACGGAGCGCTTCAGCTTTGTTAGCGATTTGACCCGCGATTTCAGCTCGGTCGCTTTCATCGGCTTGGTCACGTAATCGTTGGCCCCGGCCCGGAATCCGGCTTCGATATCCTCGTCTCTGCTGCATGCCGTCAGCAGGAGTACGGGCAGCTCGGAGACGGAATAGCGTGACCGAATCCGGGCGGTCAGCTCATACCCGGACATGCCTGGCATCATCACATCACTAATTACTAAATCATAGCTGCGTTGATCAAGCAGAGCTAGCGCTTCCTTGCCGCTGGTAGCCGTGACTATCTCATAAGGCTCGGCCGCAAAAATGCTCTCCAGCACCTTTAAATTGACAGGGTCGTCATCGACAGCGAGCACCCGGCTAAGGCCGGGCAGCGGGGAGGGCTGAGGATGTGACGGATGCGAGAGCGCGGAGGGCGGTACGCTAGCAGCGGCCATTTGCTCGAATGCAATTGCAGCGCTTTCCAACGCACCACGTTGATCTTGTCCCCATAATTCCTGCTTCGTATGATCCTGGTCAGCCGATCCGCTCCGCTGCTCGGAAGAGCCAGCGAGCTTTAAGGTGAAGGTGAACACGGAGCCTTTATTTGGCTGCGAGCTGGCTTTCATCGTTCCGCCATGCAATTCGACAAGCTGCTTGCAAATGCTTAGCCCGAGTCCGAAACCGCCTCCAGCCACAGGATGGGCGGCTTGCTCATAAGGCTCGAAAATGCTTTCGAGCACATCGGCATTCATGCCGATGCCGGCGTCGCGAACGGAAATGACGGCCCATCCATTCTCCGCGCGGGCTTCGACAGCTACTTCGCCGGCATATGAATATTTCACGGCATTATGCAGCAGGTTGATCAGAATTTGAATCAGGCGGTTCTCGTCGGCGATGACGAGGGGGAAACTTGGCTGAACCTGGTTGCTGAAGCGAAGCGGCTTCCCCTGGGTCAAAAATTGCAGCATATCAATGACCGTGGCGGCCACGCTATGAATCGAGACATGCGACAGCTGCAGCGTAATACGGTTCTCCTTGATCCGTGCCAGGTCCAGCAGATCATTAATCATAAAGGACATGCGCCGTCCGATCGTTTCCAGCAGCTCCAGATCTTTGGCGCTTTTCAATCCCATGGTATCCTTTTCCCTGTCCGAGACGGACTGCGAGATGTTCAGGATGCCATGCAGCGGATTTCGCAGTTCATGAGCGACCGTGGCCAGGAAATCGTCCTTTTGCTTGTCGGCTCTTTGCAGCTTCGTGGCCAGCTTCCGGGATTCGTCCATCATTTGAAAATACCGCTTGAACCAGTAAGATGCAAAGCAAATAGTGGCAATCATCAAGTCGAACGGGTATGAAACCATCTCCATACGAAGGAAATACAAGACAAACAGCCAGATCAGGCTGCTGATCGACGCGATGGCAGCAAGCAGCAGAAAGATATTTTCCCGGCTGCTGCTGATCGTGGACCTGAACAGCACCACGGGAGCCAGCAGGCAGGGGATGAACATGGTTACAATATAGCCCCAATGCAGCATGAAAATTGTGGAGGCAGGCAGCAGCAGTATCGATACCAGGGCGGCTATGCAGGCGATGATGTAAATAAGAGAGCCCGTCGTCCTCAGCCAATAGGGCAGCCGGAAACGAATCAATTGCAGTAGGAAATAACCGCCGGAGATCATGGTTAGGAACAGTATTTTAATACTCCATTCATAGTTGAAAGGAATCCATGCAAACAGCAGACGCTCGCCATCAACCAACGTTCCAAGCACGATGCAAGTGATCATTCCAGAAAAGTAGAGAAGGCGCTTGTCCCGGTTGCCGACAAAATACAACACTACCCCATACAACGCATGGATCATGTAAGCGACGCAGGCGAAACGGACCATATCGGCGGCAAAGAGCTTATCCCGGTCCAGGACATTTTCCAGTCCAAACTGTATGGAGCGGACGATGCCGCCCTTCGTTGTATCGTCAAAGTTCGCCACCTGAATGACGAGATCAAGTAAGGCCCCGTTTTCCAGGTTATAGTATGCGGTATAAGGAAGATCGAGCGGCTTGTAGGCCTGTTTGCGGTCGGCTGGCTGTCCGGATTGGCCAACCCGCTGGCCGTTGACATACACTTCGGACGAGCTCGATATGCTGGGAATATGGAAGCCGAAGGAGCGGCCTTTGCCCGGATCGACGTGAATCCGCAGCCGGTAAGTACCGAAGCCTATGTTCGGATTATCGCCCGTCATCGCTGGCATACGCCAGCTTACGGGAACTTGTATGTATTCGGGTTCTGCGGTTATTGACTTGGGGAGATCGTTATTCTGGATCAGGAACATGTTCGGATAAAACTCCCACTGGCCATCTACGATGATCGAATGATCCGTAATAGGATCCCAGTTCCTCAAATCGAGCTCTCCATGAACAGGGACCGGGTGAGGCGGCGTTGCGAAGAAATGCAGCCATAGGAAGCGGCAGCCCGTCAGCATGAACAAAAATATAAGAGAAATGAAGATTAATTTTCGCTTGGGCATGCTTACCATCCTATTTCGACATAGTTTGCTTAATTCTTAACCTAGCATATCATAAATCCACATTTAATAAGCTGATATACGATTACGTCAAGGTTAAAAAAGTTGTGGCTAATATAAGAGTGGAGGACTAGGACAAAAAGTATAGCTCCGGGTATAACGGCTCAAATCTGTGCATTCTAGCAAAATAAACTTGAAAAATAGATGTTGATATCGTATATTTTTATTAACTCGATAGACCATAATTTCCCAAAGATATTATTTGGTTTCCAGAGAGTTGAGTAAGGTCCAGAAGGCGACCGACTATCAAACGAATAAGTAAGTGTTTATCGCTAAAGGGTGATCTCGGTTTATGGAATCCTTCGCTTTTATGGCTTTCTCAACGATCGAGGGTCTAGGCATATTCGCGCTCATGATGACCATCTTCAAAATCAATCCGCTCCCATATTTCTGGCAGGCCTTGTTTGTTATTCTGCTGATGTCGCTGCAAAGCTACTTACTGCGCAGCGAGCTTTCCCTCTATTATTTAGCGCCGATTACCAATATTATGTTGTTCATATTTTTTGTAGCCACCGTGGTTAAAGAGCCCTTGGTTGGGGCCGCCGTTATTACGCTTACCGGTTATACGGCTTTCAGTTTGCTGCAGACGATGATTGTAAGTATCGTCTTCGACTCCATTATTGAATCGCAAAGCGTTCAACTTTATGGATATGCTTTGCAGACCTCCAGCGCGATTACAATCGGGCTTGTGTCCTGGCTGCTTTACAGGCTTGGCATCGGATTTACTTGGAACTTCGAGAAAGTCAGGTTCAAGCGGGAGGATTTGATCGTCAGCTCTACCATCTTCATGGTGCTCATTTTCTTTACGATTATCCTTTACCGGAATGAGATATGGTCTAATCTATTATTCTTCTCGATTACGCTCTCCTTTTTTCTATATTATGCGGTCAGGAAGGAGAAGAAGGATCATGATCAATATGATGGCTAATCGAATTGCTGTGCAAATCAAGAGAACCGCTCCCGATCATCCGGCCTCGATTGCCGTTCTGCGGTATTCCATCGCCCTGCTGTTGAATGCTGTGCTGATCATCACTTTGACGCTGCTGCTGTCGGCTTTTACCGGCAGGACGCATGAAGTATTGATTATTCTTGTGTCATTTGCTCTTCTTCGCCAGGTTTCGGGCGGAATCCATCTGAATTCCGGCATGAAATGTGTGCTTGCAACTACTGCGTTATTTACCATGCTGTCCCTCATCGAGCTCAGCGCTTTCAATATGGTGATCCTTAATGTGATCGCTGCGATGCTTTGCCTCATTTTTGCCCCATCCAGAATACAGCAGCAGACGCGTATTCCTGTTCAATATTATCCTTTGCTTAAATGGATATCTGTGCTGATTGTATGCTCCAATTTTCTAATCATGTCACCCGTACTTAGCCTTTCCTTTGCTGCCCAGTCGATGCTGTTAATCAAACTAAGGAGGTGAGAATGATGAAAAAAGTAGCCTATGCCAGTGCTTCCATGTTGTCTCTCTTCGCTGCGTTTGTTGTTTCCACGGCTAGCTTCCTGTACATTTATCAAGGCGAAACACCAGAAGAATTGCTCAAATAATTAAGCATGGTACCAGTAAATTTCTAGTTGTCATGCAAGAAGGTTGGGAAATCAAAGCAATGCAAAACTTGAACGCATACGATGCAAATCAAGAAACCCGGTAGCACTGTGGTAGGACGCTGCGGGGTTTCTTGGTGTTTCAGAAGGGCAAAAATCATGAAGGCTCAGGATTCAATGAACATAGAGGGGATACTATAATGTATAATCTTTTTGGAGAGTATAAAACTCAAAATCAAGTAAGCTGGTTGAGCTATGGATGAAAGGAAAGAGATATGCTGAGATCGATACTAGAACAGTATCCGCCGGAATATAGCGGGAGGATACAGCAGGGAGCCAGCGGCTGGAATAATACGACTTACTTTGTCGAAGGCAGGTCGCGCCGCAGTGTCCTGCGGATCTATGAAACCCACCAGGATTTAGAGAAGATCCGGTTCGAGCATATAGTGCTGCAAGCGCTGAACGACGAGGGCACATTGAATTACCGGGTTCCGCGGCCCGTTCGGACGAATTCCGGAGAGACGACGGTTCGGCTGGAAGACGGAACTGGACGATATGCATGCATGTTTGAATACATAGAAGGAACAAGGCTGCAAGGTGATGAGAGTACAGCGGCCCTATCGTTCGGAGAAGCGGCTGGAGAAATGCTGTCGCGTTTGGCGGAAATTGACCCGGGAATGCAGCCGTCTTACAGGCCGTATTATGAATTGCCTCAGTCTTATCCGATATGCACCCGCGAAGCCGTGCTGGAGTTTTGCCAGCAGCCGCCTCCGTCATTTATGGATTTGCGGGAACCGCTCGGGGAGCTGGGGCTAGCCTATCAGGACCTGCTTGAGAGACTGGATGGACTGGAGAAGCTGCCGCAGCAGCTCATCCACGGAGATCTCAATTATTCCAATCTGCTCGTAAGCGAGGATGATCCGGCGCAGGTAACGGCATTGCTCGATTTCGAGTTCTGTACAAAGGATGTCCGGGCGATGGAGCCGGCTGTCATTATTTCAGGGCTGCTCGGCCAGGGCGAGGACAAGGACCGGGAGGCTGTCAACCGGTTCTGTCAGGGGTTTGGCAGTAGGGTTCGTCTTACGGGGGAAGAGCTTGAGGCTGTCCCGGTGCTTTTGCGGCTGCGTCAAATCGATGTGTTTCTGCATTTTATGAGCCGATTTCTACAGGGGATCGATGGTCCAGAGGTGCTGCGAGAGCAGATTCGCTCTACATCGGCAGGGCTTCGGCAGCTGGAACGCCATGGAAAATGGATTAAGGAGAGTCTTGTGCGTTACATTCAAGTTTAAAGGGCCTCACTACGACGTGGGGCTTTTTTTGCATATCCAAGCTCATGAACCAGGGCTCTTATCACGATGATATACACGTAATAGGAAGTGATGACCATTGATGGACAGGCCACTAGAACAGATTCTGAAGAAAGTCCAGGAAGAGGGCAGCACAGCAGAAAGGAATATGCTGATCGAGCCGTTAGCTTTGCCGAGAATCTTATGAAGCAATTGGACTTGAATGAGCAGAGTGACCGGAAGGCCGTGCAAAGCCTGCTGCTATCAGCGCTGAAGATCGAGAAGAGGATGGATGGCTCGAACTGCAATTCGAGGCTGAATATTCGAATGGCGGCAAACTGAAGTTCCAACTCGAAAATCCCTTGAAGGCTCAGATAAAGGCAGAGGAAAAAAAGCAGGGGCAGGAAAGGAAGGAACAGGAGAAAGCAAATAAGAAGGCAGAGGCGCAGGATAAGAAAAAGGACAAAGACAACGATAAAAATGATGACAAAAACAACGGTAATGCGAAGGGGCAAGGGGAGAAGCCGCATCAAGCAAACAAGCCGGCCCAGTCCGGTAAGAAGGAAGATAAAAATAATGACGATGATGATTAAGTTTATTTGAAGCGCCCCCCCATAAAAAGACACCTGCCTCCGTAATAACAGATGAAGGGCTTTGAGATTAAACGAGAGGAAGGACTTCATGAAAAATGTAAAGGGTTTGCTTTGCTTGCTACTAGCCGGATTTCTTATCTTCGGACAATCTGGCCAAATTCTGGCGCGGGAATTTAAAGATATTCAAGAAGCGGAATGGGCTGCGGGATACATAACGAAAATGCAATCGAAAAAAGTATTGCAGGGCTTCGAGGACGGCTCCTTCCGTCCGAACCAGCCAGTCACCCGCGTCGAAGCTATCGTTACGGCCGTCCGTTTGATGGGACTCGATGGCGATGCCAAATCGAAATCCAGCGCAACCCAGCTTCATTTCAAAGATGCAGATCAGTTGGACAAGCGGTACTAAAGATAAGGTCGAGGATAAGAGACCCGAAGCGAAGCCGAATCCGGAGCAAAACGCTGGCGGGATTGTGGAATTCGAATTTGAGGCCGGGCTGACAGGGAAGCAAAAAGTACAGCTGGAATACAAGCAGAAAAAGGGAGCTGCCCAGGCCGAGGTCGAAATCAGCGCCAAAAAAGACAAGGAAAAGCTCAAAGGCCAGCAAGCTGTGCAGTATGTAGAGAAGCTTCTTGGCGAAGCTGGCCTAACGGACAGCATGAGCAGCAGGGAAGCCGCAGAGAAGCTGATGACAGCGCTGGATATCAACAAGGATCAAATCAAAGAGCTGGGGCTTAAAATTAAATTCTCCAGCGGGAAACAATTGAAACTCGAGATCGACAACGACGATGAAGATGATGACGAAGACAATGACGATGAATAATTATTTGTGTACAGCTTGGGTGCCGTGAAGGCGCCCTTTTTATGTATCAGATCGTACATGGCACATCTGTAGCAAATCGAGCATCCTGGGCATATGTTGAATAGACGTTTACCCATTCAAGGAGGATGCTACGATGATCGATCCCGTTCTGCAAAATCCGAATTTGCGCCTGGCGGCGGATTCCAATCAAGTACTAAACTATCAGCGCGATCCGCATAATTATATTACCCAAGTATTCGGGGAACAGCTTCCCGCGATAAAAACCGGATTTTTCAATGTACATTTAACGAAAGGCATCATTATCCAGCCGCATTGGCATACAAATGTCAACGAACTGGTATATGTTATCCACGGAGAGGTAATTACCTCCGTGTTTGATCCATTTACGCAAAGATTGATTTCGTACCATTTAAAGCCCGGGCAAGTCTCTATGTTTCCAAAAGGCTGGTTTCACTGGATTATTGCGGAAAGCGATCATGCCCACCTGCTTACGATTTTCGATCAGCCTACGCCAGATATTGTGTATGGCTCGGATTTTCTGCGTTTCCTGCCGGCAGAGGTGGCGCAGCGTGCGTATGGCATTCGTGCAGAGGATTATGCACGAGCCGTTGCGCCTATTCGGGAATCCGTGATTTTGGGGCCGCCAGTCGGATACGGGGCAATGATAGCCAATCAGCCCTATTCAGAAAGGGGTTAATCCAGGTTATAGCTTTTTTATATAAAGGCATCACGTTCATCAAGCTCCGATCTGGCGGTGAATGTGGTGCTTCTTGGTGTGCGTATGGTATCTTTGAGTTGAGCGGAATTCGCCATATTTGATAGATTCGTTGAGAGGATCGACACTCAAATGAAAACAATAATACAGGAGCTCCCGCTGTCGCCGGGCGTATATCTCATGAGAGATTCGCGGGGAACGGTCATTTACGTTGGCAAATCCAAAAGTCTCAAGAAGAGAGTTCAATCGTATTTTTACAACAATAAATCGCACTCCCCCAAAGTGAAGAAGCTGGTTCACCATGTCAAAGACCTGGAGCACATCGTTACCGATACGGAGTTTGAAGCGTTTATGCTGGAATGCAGGCTCATTCAGGACATAAAGCCGATGTATAATCGGAAGATGAAAAATCCGCTAGGTTACAGTTACATCGTATTGCGGCAAAAGCGCGATTGGCGTTGGCTGGAAATTACAGATACGCTGGATGAAGGCGGTCAAGACCGGTCTCGTTTTTTTGGCCCTTATACAGCCAGCAGAAAAAGCCTTGAACATGCCGTGGCAAGGATTGAGGAATGCTGCAGAATTGCCTGCAATCATAAGCCTGCAGCTGCATCGGTAAATACTCCATGCTTGAACTATTCGCTTGGCCTCTGTCTTGGCAAATGTCTTGGCGGCGCAAATGCCCGGCGATTCGATGAAGTCATGGATCGATTCATTGGCCTGCTTCAAGGGAATGATCGAAGTTTATATGATGAAATGGAGCGCAAAATGGTGGAGGCCGCCGAACGTTTCGATTTTGAGCAGGCTGCAAAGTACAGGGACGGCATGGAGGCGGTGAATTTGCTCTTAAGCAAACGGCAAGTGATCGAGTTCGCGGCAGAGAATCACAGCATCCTTGTCTACGAGCATTTAGACAAAGATACGATAAAGCTATTTCTAATTAAGAGGAACGTTGTGCTGCACAGTGAGCGATGCTCTGTGGCTACTTCAGCGGATATCGAATCGCTGCAACAGAGAGCCAAAGTCTTGATTCTGAGCTATTTCACGAAAGATACGGAATGCGATGCTGCCGAGGTAACCCGGGAAGATATCGATGCCGTGCAAATCATCTATAGCTATTTGCAGAGCAGCGCCTGCCGCTACCTCCTTATTCCCGGCAGTTGGATAGAGGCGGATGAACAAAGCGAACTCGCGGCGGCGCTGCGGGAATTTTGGGCTTAACTGCCGAACTGGCTGGGGTGCTGAGTATGGCAGGCCAGGGGATCGGGGAGGCTGGATATAAGCTTTAATGCCGAAGGGAGGAGCATGAGAATGCATATGAAAGAGGCGCCTGTTGTTCGAACGGGAATGTTGATTCGTCGTCCGGTTGAAGAGGTATTTGAGGCAATAGCGGACCCTTCAATCACTACAAAATTCTGGTTTACGAAGAGCAGCGGAAGGCTGGAGGCCGGCAAGCGCATCCGCTGGGAATGGGAGATGTACGGCGTTGGGACAGATGTGGATGTGCTGGAAATCGAAGCAAACCGCCGTATTTTGCTGAATTGGTCGCCGCCTGATATTCAATCCGTGGAAATGGTCTTTACACCGTTCAGCGATAGCGAAACCTATCTTAGTGTTACGAACTCTGGATTTAAGGGAGACGGGGATCAAGCTGTACAGGATGCCCTTGACGCGATGGGCGGATTTACAATGGTGCTCTGTGCATTAAAGGCGCTGCTGGAGCATGGTATTGTCCGTACCATAGCCGAGTCCCGCCTGTGCGGCCACATCGCGGATTTCCAGTAAAGGCCCTTTATACAGAAACACATCGGCAGCGGCTTTACGAATTTGCACCAGACGCCGCAGCCGGATCTCTTCATTTTGTTCCTTCGTGCGTGGAGTCATCCCGCCGTTCACCTCTTTTATTTTTGACCTACTATTATGTCAATATAAAACATCAGCTTGCGAATAACAAGAGATAAGTTGGAGGAGTTCCGGCCCAACCTAGAACTCGGTGAATGACCAAAGGGTTAGCCTCAAACGGCGATCTGTTTGGAGCAACGCTACGCTAACGGTTGTCATAGCGTTTAATCGGCCCTAAAAACGGAGGTTTCTTTTCTAACGGTTGTATGCGCGCTTATTCGATCGGGACAGCCCCTCAGCGTACGAAAAAACGGGAAATAGGTTCGCTGGCAACCGTTAAATTTTGTAAACCCCAATGTTAACCCAAATAACGTCGCTCACAACCATTAGATTTAACTCCGGCTTTTACGCATTCGCATCTGTCTTCTGGTCAAGCACTGATTTCGGTTTTGAGCCGGCATTCCGGTTAATCCCGGGCTGAGGGCATAAGCATAAGCATATCCATATCCATATCCATATCCATATCCATATCCATATCCATATCCATATCCATATCCATATCCATATCCATATCCATATCCATATCCATATCCATATCCATATCCATATCCAGCTTCCTTTTACTAGTTTACAGAGTCAGGGATCATCGACAGAAATTATTACGGAAACAGCCATCAGAGTAAATGAGATAAATGTATTTAATTTACATAAATAGTTTAGTATTCTTAGTGTGAAGGCACCCAATTAAGATAAAAGATAGGAGGACAGCTACACATGAACAAAATGATCCAGGTTCATCATGATCATCCATACACTCGGACGGATAAGGAGAAGCTTGGACGGGGAAAGCGGGGCAGGGCGGTATTGTTCGTTGTCTTGATGTTTGCGCTCCTGCTCGCGAACACGGCAATTCCAGCTGGAAGCGCTTCAGCGGCGAGCGATTTGGATTTGGCTTACCGCTGGGCGCCCGTACACATTCAAGATACGGACAGCAGCGATTATGACGCAGATTATCTAACGGCCATCGATTTTGATGGGGATTGGGACACTTCGAACAATTGGGAGAATCAATCCGTTGATCCCGGACGTCTCAAAGGCACAGCGTATTATTCGATCGTGGAAACCACGACGCACTGGTTCATTTTATATGCCTTTTATCACCCTCGCGATTGGACGGATTTTCCCTTCTTCGGCCTCGATGAGCATGAGAATGATTTGGAGGGAGTTCTGACGGTTGTTCGCAAGGATGGCACGGAATATGGCCGGCTGGAGGCAATGGTAACGGTATTCCATAAGGATTTCTACTCATTCAAACCCAGCGACAGCACGTTCACGAACGGCCAGGAGACGATTGATGGAACAGTACGCTACCTCAGCTATGACGGAATGAATCATCCGGTAACATTCCAGGAAGCTAAAGGCCACGGCATCAAGGCATGGGACGGAACCAGTTATGCGAATACCGACGTAATCTATTATTATCCGAGCAGAGACGTTGCCGGCGTGCCAAAGGGAGGTAATGACCGCAATGTAAAATATAAGCTCGTAGATATCTTTGCGCCTAACGGGATGTGGGACCACAGGTTTGATCCGAAAACCTTCTCCAGCTGGGGGGCGTTCAACGGCAATAACGGCACAGGAGGCGCTAATGCTCCCTGGGCCTGGGACGACAAGGACGACGGCGGCCAGTTGAAAGGCGGGGAATTAGCCACCGATCCGGCTAAGCTCATCTCGATTTATTTCGGCAATCTTGGCAGCTTCAGCAGGGAATATGTCCGCAATCCCTATATTTCTTAATATCAAGCACCGTAAGGTGCTTTTTTTATATGAAATTAGGTTTTGCATTTCTATTTTTGTCATAAAATTGACAAATATAGTATTTTAAATTAATATGAATTAAATAAAACCATAATATTCCATTTGTCAAATCATTCCTCGCTATTTATCTCCTTCAACGATCGCACTAGTATTCTACGCTTTATTATCTAATCTCTGTCATCAATTCCTGAACCGCGACCTCAAGAAATTCGACAACTCTCTTCAGGACTTGATAATAAAAGCTTGAAGAAAGGAGGAACGCTGTTTCTTGTCAAGCGTGGGAACCAGCAAATGATGCTTGGAAAGAGGTGGTCTAGGAAAATAGTAGCTTAAGAGTGTTGGTATGATGCAATCCTATCCTATTCAAATTTAAAGGAGGAAGATGAAATGACAGCTGAAGTTATGATAGACCGTAAATATTCGAAAATTAAAATGTTCCTGGTCGCCGCGGGGACGATACTCGTCATGCTGGCCTGTTCCACGCTGTTTGCTGATAGCGCTTCCGCGCACGGGCATGTAGTCGACAGTCGCGCCGATTTGTGCGCGAAGGGAGAGAACGTGAACTGTGGCAGAATTATTTATGAGCCATTCAGTATCGAGGGACGAGGGGATTTCCCTGAATTCGGCGTACCTGACGGCAAGATTGCCAGCGCAGGAATTTTTCTGGAGCTCGATGAGCAATCATCCACGCGTTGGAAGAAAGTGAATATGAAGGGCGGGGAGCATACGTTCCACTGGAAAATCGTTGCGAACCACAGCACGAACACTTGGGATTATTATATTACCAAGAAAGGCTGGGATCCGAATCAGCCGCTGAAGCGCTCGGATCTGGAGCTGTTCTGCAGATACATCGATGATGGAGCCATCCCGCCGGACGACGTCTATAATGATTGCTTCATTCCGAACGACCGCGAAGGCTATTACGTAATCGTCGCTGTATGGGATATCGCGGACACGCCAAATGCCTTCTATCAAGTGATGGACGTCAATTTGAGCATTAATCCAAACGCGCCGACGACTCCACAGCCAGGATTCCCTGGCGATCCGAACCGTTTCGGCGAATATCTGGTCTGGAATACGATCCGCATCTACAATACGGGTGATGTTGTATTCCATAACGGACAATTCTGGGAAGCGCTGTGGTGGACGCAAGGCCAAGAGCCAGGCACTACGGGACAATATGGTCCATGGAAGCTGCTTGGTAACACGCCTCCTCAGTGAGTCTCATGAAGATAAGCACAGAGCCGATTTAAAAAGTTATATCCTTCTTCAAGAAGGTGTCCAGGTCAAGGAGACATGGGCGCCTTCTTTTTTTGCTGGCCGTGTTGCCCGGTACATAAAATTCAGGACTCGCGGGAATATTTTAACAACGACTCGGATTAGTTCTGACTACTCTATAGAAAAGAAGGGGATGGCATGGAAACCAACCATCAGTCTGAAGCCTATAAGCCCGGGGATATCGTCTATGTTTTCTATCGCAACCCGCATACACAGGATGTAACCCATATCCAGCAGGCCGCGGTCGTCAATAACCCGGATAATCCGCAGGAGCTGGCGATGTTTCTGTATGAAACCTACTATCCTTTAACTCAGGAAATGGCCGTATATGCTACGGAAGAGGAAGCGGAGCAGGCGTATCGGTATTATTTCGGGACTGCTTCGGAAGGGAGCTTCGAATGATCAAGCCGTTTACGCCGAAGCTCGTCTATTTCGAGCCCGACGCCCTGGAATATCCGCTCGGTAAAGAGCTGTATGACAAATTCGCCAACATGGACGTCGAAATCCGCTATACGACTTCCCATAATCAGGTCAGGAACCTGCCGGGAGACAATGACTTTCAAAGGTACCGGGTGGCGAAGTCTACGCTAGTCGTCGGTATCCGCAAAACGCTGAAGTTCGATACGTCCAAGCCTTCGGCAGAGTACGCAATCCCTTTTGCTACAGGCTGTATGGGGCATTGCCATTACTGTTATTTGCAGACGACGATGGGCAGCAAGCCATACATCCGCACCTATGTCAATGTGGAAGAAATTTTGGGGGCTGCGGACAAATACATGGCAGAACGTGCGCCGGAGCCGACCCGGTTCGAAGCCTCCTGCACTTCCGACATCGTCGGCATCGATCATCTGACGCATACACTCAAGCGGGCTATAGAGCATTTCGGCCAATCCGAATACGGGAAGCTGAGGTTCGTGACGAAGTTCCATCATGTGGATCATCTGCTTGATGCGAAGCATAACGGCAAAACGCGCTTTCGCTTCAGTGTGAACGCCGACTATGTCATCAACAATTTTGAACCTGGAACATCGCCGCTGGCGCAAAGAATCGAGGCTGCAGGCAAAGTGGCAAGAGCCGGATATCCGCTTGGCTTTATCGTAGCTCCAATCTATTTGCATGAAGGCTGGGAGGAGGGCTACTACCATATGTTTGAGCGTCTGGATGCCGAATTGCCGGAGGATGCAAGGGAGGATATCACATTCGAATTCATTCAGCATCGGTTTACCAAGCCGGCGAAGCGGGTTATTGAGAAAAATTACCCGATGACCAAGCTCGAACTGGACGAAGAAAAACGAAGATACAAGTGGGGCAAATACGGCATTGGCAAGTATATTTATCCTAAAGAAGAGGAAGAGGATTTGAAAACTCATCTTCAGGGCTACATGGAGAAGTTTTTTCCTAAGGCGAAGCTGGAATACTTCACTTAGAAACGCAAGGCCTTCCGACCATGGATACGGATTTGGAGGGCTTTTTGCTATGCGGCATTGATCAACTGGAAAAAATAGTAGGCATAATAGGTCTGATGGGATACAATAGATACTATGGTATTAAATTACAATATATCTTCATATTTGAAGGAGGTCATTCAAGTAATGTTCTATCGGACTGCAATCCACGGTACACACGACCATGAGCAGTCACCCGAGAATATTCCAGATCTTCATGGGTTCGTCATGATGGGAACAGAGGAGCTCTTTCTCGACCATTTGCCTATGTTTCATATGGAAAACCACAGATATCAAGTGATCCTCAAAGCAAGTCTTCCTCCCGATGCTATGAATACCTACATTGAAGCTAGCCGTCAAAACCCTGACAAAGCATATATCCTTGGAAACGTGCAGACGAATTTATTTACGCTGCCGCAAATTGAGCTGGGCCACATCACTTCTTTTGCCGCCGATGTATTCTGCGGTGTGCCGCAAGATCCGGCCAAGGACATTCCTCTCATTCATAATGTTACCGTCACGATTGAAAGAGTCGTTCATTTCCGGCATTTTGCCGAAAATATGGATTACCCCCAGAGCCTGACCTATATTCTATTTGGACAAGGCAAGAATGCCTACATTTCCCATTATCTTTCGATCGCTCCTGACTTTCATCATATTATGGAGCTTGCCGAGGCACCGGACTGGCTTCATCCTGAGCTGCTGGAAATCGGCAGCCTGATTAATTTCCCTCACATTCTTGGTAACACCCCCTTTGCAGAAAACCCTTTGACTGCACCGGAATATCAGGTGCAATTCCAAGGGCAGACTCCGCTGTATTCGATCCGCATCGGCAAGAGCATCTGGTTTGACGACGAAGAGATCAATCACGGCATGTAAATATTGAAGAGAATGGAGTGAAGCAAGATGGGCAAAAAGGCAAAGCTCGCCGCAAAGCTCTTTGCAGAGCGTTTGGAGCAGCACTTGGAAGCGCAGGACGAGCAAGAAAGATTGGATTTGGAGGGACCTGGCAGTTCCTCGCTAGAAAGCTGGTTTATCGGCCCAAAGGCCGAAAATGAGGAATTGTTCAGCGGCTTGATCCAGCAGGC
Source organism: Paenibacillus woosongensis (assembly GCF_030122845.1). Taxonomy (NCBI): domain Bacteria; kingdom Bacillati; phylum Bacillota; class Bacilli; order Caryophanales; family Paenibacillaceae; genus Paenibacillus; species Paenibacillus woosongensis. Next base: position 3,016,526 of record NZ_CP126084.1, on the reverse strand, counting down.
TGTGAAGCAGATTAGCAGCGACCGCCGCGAGTATTTTCCAGACGATCCTATATATATTACAGACGAAATCAAACAATCGCCTTCATTCAAGAACAGCGTAGACGTACTGACCGAGAACTACAGCAAGCTGCTGGAGCAGCTGAGCGGATCGGTCCCTTTCTATAGCTACCGCTATCAGGCTCATATGAACTGGGACTTGACGATGCCGGGGCTGCTCGGGTATTTCGCGGCCATGCTGTATAACCAGAATAATGTCGCCGCGGAATCCTCGCCCGTGACTACGGTGCTGGAAATGGTTACGGGGGACGACCTGTGCGAAATGCTGGGGTACACCATTCCCAGCGATGAAGAAATCGAGCAGGGGGCGATCAGGCCATGGGGCCATATCACCTGTGACGGTTCGGTCGCGAACTTGGAAGCGATGTGGGCGGCGAGAAATTTGAAGTATTACGCCGTTTCCGCTGCCGAGGCGCTGAAGAACGAGGCGGAGTTGGCAGCGGCGCGCCAAATATCCATCCCCTTGCTGAACGGTCAACACGGAGTGCTGACGGAGCTGGATACATGGACGTTATTGAATTTAAAAGTGGACGATGTACTCGCGATCCCGGGCCGAATCGCAGAATTATTAAGCCAAACCACAGGCAAGGATGAGGCCGAGACCGTTAACCAGGCACTGAGCAAATATACCCTGCAAACGCTGGGTTTCGAAGAGTTCTCCCGCAAATATTTATTCGATGTGATGCAGCCAGCGGCCATCCTCGTGACATCGACGATGCACTATTCCTGGCCGAAATCTGCGGCAGTGCTTGGCATGGGAGCCAGCAGCATTATTCCTGTGCCCGTGAATATGGATGCCCGCATGGAAATCAGCGAGCTGCGCCAACGGCTGGATCAATGCCTGGCGATCAGGCAGCCGGTTCTGATGACCGTCTGCGTCATAGGCAGTACCGAAGAGAGTGCTGTTGACCCGATTGCGGATGTGATCCAATTGCGCGAGGAATACCGCGAGCGGGGTCTGGAATTTGTCATCCACGCGGATGCCGCCTGGGGCGGCTACTTCGCATCTATTCTAAGGGAAGATACTCATAAAACCCTGCTGATGGCCGGCAAACGCCCTTATACGCCAGCCATGACAATGAACGAATACGTCACCGCGCAGTATGAAGCATTACAAGACGCGGATTCGATTACGATTGACCCGCATAAGGCGGGATATATTCCTTACCCGGCTGGCGGCTTATGTTACCGCAATTCATCGATGCGCGACATCGTCAGCTTCCAGGCTCCGGTAGTTTATCACGGGGGCATTGATCCGACGGTTGGCATTTACGGGATTGAAGGGTCGAAGCCGGGTGCAGCGGCCGCTGGCGTGTACCTCAGTCACCGGGTCATTCGCACCGATCAGAGCGGGTATGGCAAGCTGCTCGGCAAAACGCTGTTTAACAGCAAGCGCTTATATGCCGCCATTTTGACGATGACACGAGAAGATGATCCCTTTATCGTCGTTCCGTTTCACCGGATTCCTGCAGAACGGGAGGGAGGAACGGCGGAGGAAATCAAGGAACAGCTGGCCTACATCAAGGAATTCATCGTCGATAAAACGAATGACGAAATCATCCATAACCAGCAAACGATGGAGCTGTTCCGCCAGCTCGGCTCCGACCAGTCTATCGTACCGTATACCTTCAATCTGAAGACGGCAGAAGGCCTGAATACCGATGTTGCTCTCATGAACCGGCTGAACCTTGAAATCTTTAAAATGCTCAGCTTGTCCCCGGACCGGCATGAAGTCGGCGCTACGCCAATGTTCATTACGCAGTCGGCGTTTGATCCGAACACCTACGGTCATGGCTTCGTGGATGCTTATAAGCAGCGGCTAGGGTTAAGCGGCGGGGACAGCGAACCGGTCAATTTCCTTCTGTCTACGACGATGAGCCCATTTCTGACCGACACGTCGGAAGGCAATTTCATTCCTGTCTTAATTGAAGCATTGCGCGAGACAGTGTTTAAAGCGATAGAGAATATTAAAGTCAATCCGTAGATTCGGATTATCGAGGGAGGTGTTTTAAGTCATGGCAAAGCCTGCATTGTCGCCTTGCGGCAGCTGGAAATCGCCGATCACGGCACAGGATATCGCCCAGAGCAGAATTTCCTTCCAAGAGATTCTTGTCGATCAAGATATCATTTATTGGGTCGAATCCAGACCGACGGAGCAGGGGCGGTATGTCATCGTCAGAGCTGATGAGGACGGAAAGATGTCCGACGTTACTCCGCCGGGGTACAGCGCCCGAACGCTGGTTAACTCGTACGGGGGCGGATCTTTTACGCTCTCGGGCGGGACGGTCTATTTCTCTAACTTCGTAGCCAGCTCAGAAGAGTCGCCCTATGCTAGACATCATGATCAGCGGCTGTTCCGCCAGAAGGAGGGAAGCACGACTGAACCGCTAACGGATACACTGTCCGTCTGTTATGCCGACGGCGTCTACGATTCACAGCGGGGCCGCCTGATCAGCGTCCGGGAGGACGGGCAGCTGACCCTTCATGGCCAAGGCATGCAGTCGCTCGTATCGATCGACCCGGTTAGCGGCCAGCAAGAAATGCTGGCTTACGGCAACGATTTCTACGCGGCACCGCGCTTATCGCCCGATGGCAAACGCTTATGCTGGCTCACATGGAATTATCCGAGCATGCCGTGGGATGGCAGCGAGCTCTGGGTGGCTGATGTAAATGACGAAGGTATGCTATGCAATCCGAAACAAATTGCAGGCGGTACCGAGGAAGCGATTTTTCAGCCTGAATGGTCACCGCAGGGGGAGCTGTTCTTCATCTCGGATCGTACGAATTGGTGGAATCTTTACCGCTGGGACGGCGATAAGACGTCCGTTGTTTACCAGAAAGCGGCAGACTTCGGCGCGCCTCAATGGACCTTGCGCATGGCTCAGTACGATTTCATCCCGGATGGCCGGATTGTCTGCTCGTATGTGGAACAGGGGGCCTGGAGGCTTGCCGTTATTGACGTGCACAGCAATAAGCTCACGGATATTCCGTCGCGATACACGGAAATCAGCCATCTGCGAGCAGGGACGAATTTCGTTGCTTTTCTGGGAGGCGCTCATGATATGCCCTTATCCGTCGTCAAGCTCTCGCTGGAGACGATGCAGGAGACGGTAATTAAATCATCTTTGACGAACTATGAGAAGTTTCTTCCTTATGTCTCGAAGCCCGAACCGATCACCTTTGTGACGAGCGGGAACGAGCAGGCATATGCCTTCTACTATCCGCCGCATAATTTGGATTTTGGCATCCCAGTGCAAGAGAAGCCCCCGCTAATTATCAAAAGTCATGGGGGGCCTACCGCAGCAGCCTCCACCGCGCTTGACCTGGAGATTCAATATTTCACGAGCCGCGGCTTCGCCGTCGTCGATGTAAATTATCGGGGGAGCACGGGCTATGGGCGTAATTATCGGCTGTCCTTATATGGGAATTGGGGCATTTATGATAAAGAGGATTGCATCAGCGCGGCGAAGTATTTGGAGGAGAGGGGAGAGATCGACGGCGAGCGGATTTTGGCCCGCGGCGGCAGTGCAGGCGGATTTACGACGCTGTGCTTGCTGGCTTTCTCGACCATTTGCCGGGCGGGGGCCAGCTACTATGGCGTCTCCGATTTGGAGAAAATCGTGGTGAACAGCGATAAGCTGGAAGCCAAGTATCCGTTTAGGCTGATCGGGAAATATCCCGAACAGGCGGAGCTGTACCGGGAACGATCGCCGGCTTTTCATGCCGAACGAATTACGAATCCGGCCATCTTTTTTCAAGGTCTTGAGGATCCCATCGTCCCGCCGGAGCAAACGGAAGGGATCGTGGCGTCTCTGACTCAGCGCGGAGTTCCCGTGGCCGCCTTCTATTATCCTCATGAGCAGCATGGCTTTCGCATAGCGGCAAACATTAAAAAGTCCTTGGAGGCGGAGCTGTATTTTTACTCGCAAATATTGCAGTTTACCCCGGCAGACCCGCTTGAGCCGTTTCCGATCAACAACTTAAAGTAATGCCATATGATCCATCTCATAGCGCAGTCCCTCATATTTTGTTATCCCTTCTATAGGAGGTGGATTGCGTATGAAAGTTAGTTATCCATTACGAGAAGCGGCTGATTTGAAGGAAATCAAAGAGTCCCTGAAGCCTTTTGGCGGACGCTGCGCCAAAATCGTCGAAGGAACCCTGGAGTATCAAATCAAAGAGGAGCAAGAGAACGCGGCTTATGAGGCTTTGAAGGATAAAGGGTATATCGCTTAAGTGCAAGACGTAACAAGTGCTTGGGAGTTAAGATTATCGAAGTGTGGATGCATTGAACAAGGGGCTGTCCCACAAGTGATCAAGTTGACTTGCGGGATAGCCCCTTTCTTTCTGAATGCTTTCCGTTTTGGCTGAATCCATTGCCTCCCTTGTCTGGATCCCGTTCATTAGCTCTTCTTAATACTAGCTGTCGTACACCAAACTGTCGTACACCAAACTGTCGTACCACAAACTGTCGTACACTAAGCTATCGGGTACTAAGCTGTGCTGCATTAACCTGTCGGATACTAAACTATCGGCCACAAAGCTTCCTACACTAGCCTGCCGTACACTAAATGGAATTCGTGTATCTAACTATGCTCTAAACGCATACTTTAGGGGATTAGATGGATCCTATGCACCTAAAATCAAGAATCCAGCCTAATATGGGCCATCCTCATTCTTCTAACAACATGAAATCCATTTAAATCTACGTTCCTTTCATTGCCGCAGAATCTAACTACTATAAATCCATTTGATAAACTAAAACTACTAGAAACGAGTACTTAGATGCTTATTGATCCAAACATATATATTTCGGTTCACCCTATGACTCGTGTTATTGAGAGGATAGAAACGAGCCCTGACGAGAATTGAGTGGCTAACGAACTGCTTGGAAATTTTGAGTCGGTTGTTTGCACATAATAGGGAAGGGGGCCGTAGTTTCATGGACAATTATTTAGGCAGCTGCTTTTTCAGTACAGGAATCCATATTTCGCTTCTGTACGCCTGCGATGAAACGTCTTTACTTTCGTTCCACAATATTTCCGGACCTGGGGCGAGCTCATAGCTTGACGAGGGGAACCACTCCGAATATATGCGCCCCCACACATGCTGAAGCGTATCTGGAAACGGCCCGACCGCTTCGAACACCGCCCATGTCGAGGCCGGGACTACTAGCTGTGCCAGATGATCCGGACATGTCTGGGTTGTAGCCACGCCGATGTAATGATCCAGTTCTCCTCTTTCCTCCATCCTTCCCTCCGAGAAGTTCACAGATGCGCTGATCAGGCCGCCTGGCTCCATGTTGGACAGGGCTTTCAGCTGCCCGATCAACCCAGCATCCAGGCTTTCCCACATGGACGCAATTTCCGGATTGACACCTTGGAATACGATCGGGACGCGTTTCATCAGGCCGACAATGCTAAAAGCCTCTTTGTCTACTATACGGTAGTTCATTTCGCTTCCTCCTTGAATGGTTAGTTGGAAGGTCATGCGCGGATAAGCTTTGAGAGCATGGCCGTTCAGCCTAGCTTCAGACGGCGTGTTGCCATGCAGGCTCTGAAAAGCGCGTGTAAAAGCATCCGGTGAGCTGTACCCGTATTTCAACGCCACATCGATTACCCTCGCTTCGCCGTCTTGAAGCTCGAATGCTGCGGAAGTGAGCCGTCTCCGGCGGATGTATTCCGACAACGGTACGCCTGCAAGGAAGGAAAACATTCGCTTGAAATGATATTCCGAGCAGGCTGCGCGCTTTGCGACTTCTTTAAAGTCGATATCTTCGGCCAGATGTTCTTCGATGTACTTCATTGCGTCATTCATGCTTGTAAGCAAATCCATGTGATGACCTCCTTGATCCTTACTTTAGCAGTTATGGGAGATGGCTTTCCCGACATTTCCTGCACGGATTTTACAGGGTTATTTGAGGAGCGTATAATCATCCAGCAGTCTTTGAATGACGGCATAACGGGGGTTCTGCTCGGATACCAGGCAGCCGAAATAGAGGTCGGAGACAACTTGATTGTCGCTTAAATGCACAGGGATGATGCGGCCGCTCTCCACGTAGGGATCATCATTTAAGCTGTAGCCGGATAACAATCTGATGGCAAGCCCCTCGGCAACCGTCTTCTTAATGACTTCTGAATTGGAGCTGTAAAAAAGAATGTTCAAAGGGGCCGTATTTTTAGGGAACTTTCTGGCCTTCGTGAATTAGGGCACCGTGAACATTGCCCTTCCTTCGATCATGAAGGATTTGCATACGAATATTAATTCCGTGCAATGGATTGTCACGGGTTTTATGCTGGCGATCGGTACGATTGCCCCTGTGGTTGGCTTTCTGGGGGCCAAGGCAGGTTACAAAAAACTGTACCTCGCATCATTGATCGGTTTGACGATTTCTTCCACGCTATGCGGCCTCTCTTGGAATATCGGATCGCTGATCGCATTCCGGGTGATCCAAGGCCTCTGCGCAGGAATGATTCAAATTTCCACGATGACGATTATTTATCAATCCGTATCGAAGGAAAAGCAGTCGATGGCGATCAGCCTCTGGACGGTATCCGTTATGGTCGCTCCGGCCATTGGACCAACTTTGGGTGGTTTAATCACCAATGCTTGGGGGTGGGAGGCGCTGTTTTATGCGAATGTGCCTGTAGGCTTCATAGCTATTCTGAGCGCTGCGCTTTGCCTGCCTGACCGCAAGGGTTCGGCTGGCGTAACCTTGGATGCCTGGGGATTGGTCACCGTGGTGGTTGGAAATGTCTCCCTGCTGATGTATTTTACCAAAGGAAGCGATCTCGGATGGTTCTCCGCTCCGTCTCTCGCTTTATTGCTGGCAGGCCTTGCTGGCATTGCCGCCTTCATTTGGAGGGAGCTGAGCGCGAAGGAGCCGCTGCTGAACATCCGCGTATTTCAATATCCGAAATATGCGATGGGCACGATATTGAATTGCCTCATTTCGGTAGGACTTTATTCCAGCGTGTTTCTCATTCCTTTATTCCTGGAGGAAGCACAGGGAGCTTCCTCCTTCACGAGCGGGTTAATCATGCTTCCGGGGGCGATCATTATGATTCTGGTGACGATGGCTACGGGCAAGCTGTATGGTAAATTCGACCCGGTATGGTTCGTACTGGCCGGCGTCCTGCTGCTCTGCATTGCTTCCTGGGAATTCAGCCGGCTCACGATGCACTCCTCCATCGGATACGTGATGATTTGGATGATTCTGCGTTACATCGGGGTAGGCCTCGCAACTTCTCCGGTGACGAATATTTCCATGAGCCATATTCCGGCAGAGCATGTCGGTTCGGCAACATCGATCTCGAACTGGCTGCGCCAAGCCGTTGCGGCGCTCGCCATAGCCATATTCAGCTCGATTCTGGCGGTCAGAACAGGAGCTCATCTTGCGGAGCTCCGCGGAGAGAAAGTCGGCGAAGCCTTGAAACAGGCCGCTTTTCTTTATGGCTCGAACGACACGTTCCTTGCAGCAACCGCCGTTCTTATTTTTGCCGTACCACTCTCACTCTTATTGAGAAAAAGAAAAGCGAATGCTTAAAGCTCATCAACCCTTGCAGCTTGTTCATAAGGCTGTGAGGGTCTTTTATTGTGTAAAAAACCAAAATGAGGAAAATAAACATGAAAAATACAACATTTACTGCATACCATTGGTTTATAAAGATAAAAGCTAATTTGGAGAGGAGAAGGATCAGGAATGAAGCTGTTGTTCTTCATGCTGCCGTATCATGGCCACATTAATCCTACATTATCTGTAGCGGAGGAGCTCGTTCGCCGCGGGGAGCAGATCGTGTATTACACCACAGAGGAGTTTGCGGGAAAATTGGAGGGCATTGGTGCCGAGCTTCGCCTCGTTGGCCGGGAATTCGGCTTCTTCATGGAGGAACTGGATAAGAAGCCTTTGGCGGCTTCACTTCGAAATGCGGATTTTTATGTAGATAATCTGAACCGGCATGTAGCGTTAGCTTCCGAGCTGCTGGAGCAGGTGCAGCAGGAGCAGGCTGACGGCGTCGTATGCGATCCGATGTGTCTGTGGGGACGCGCAGCGGCGGAGCGGCTTGAACTGCCGCGAGCGCTGTTCTTCTCAGGGATTGCCGTTACGGCCGACTCTCCGGTATTCGACTATTTTTCCCGGTTGTTTGACGGAGATATCCCGGAAATCATCACGAATATGTTCCTGAAGCGGGAGCCGCTAATGCTCGCTCCGATTCCAAGGAAGTTCCAGCCGGACTCGGCGTATTTAGGAGAAGGGTTTGAATTTATCGGCCCGACTATCGTCGACAGGGAGGCGGCGGATCAGGACTTTCCGCTCGAAGAGATTGCCGGGCATCCCACGATCTATATTTCGCTTGGCAGCATTATTAATAATCCTCAATTTTATGAACTTTGCATGGAAGCTTTTGCGGGCAGCCGCTGGAAAGTAGTTATGGTCTCCCAGACGCGGCCACAGCAGGTTCCTGATAATTTTCTCGTCTATCCATTTGTCCCTCAATTAAAAGTGCTGCAGCATGCCGATCTGTTTATCTCTCATGGCGGTATGAACTCGGTGATGGAGTCGCTGTGGTATGGCGTTCCCCTTCTGATGGTGCCGCAAAGCTCCGATCAACCGCTTGTAGCCGCCCGGGCCGAGGAGCTGGACCTAGGCAGAAAGCTGGAATTACAAACGATTACGCCAGACCTGCTTCTCGCGAAGGCCGAGGAGATTCTCGCGGATTCCGCAATTCGCGAAAGCGTACGCTCCATGCAGTCGATCCTGCATCATGGCGGGGGAAGCCAGCGGGGCGCGGATGTGATTCAGCGGTACTTTTCTGCTCAGATACGGCGAGAGCAGTTGTTGAATTCAGTGACTGAGCAGAATTAACCAGCCCGCAAGGGCTTGTTTTTATTTCGGTCGATAATATAACAGTTTGGTAATTGCTGGACGATAATGTAGTAGGATATTTCAACAGAAGATGCGGAATATCGTGTTCTTTTGGATGCTCTTAAAGTAAGATATAAATAATGAAGCAAGGATTTACAGAGCATACTATACGGGTAATCCTTCTTATCCGGAGCGGCTAGAATACAACAACTAACGTGAAAAGTGGAGATACGATGACAGAGAATAAAACAACAATTGCAGAAGCAGGATGGAAATTGGATAACAGCTACGCTCGGCTTCCTGAAATATTTTATACCTTGCAAAAACCGGTGCCCGTGCGCAAACCTAAACTGGCCGTGTTTAACGAACCGCTTGCGGCATCACTTGGGTTGAATGCCCAATTGCTGCAAGGCAGCGAAGGCGCGGCCGTGTTCGCCGGCAATGAGATACCCGAAGGAGCTTTGCCGCTCGCTCAGGCTTATGCCGGGCATCAATTCGGCTATTTCACGATGCTGGGCGACGGCCGGGCTGTGCTGATCGGCGAACAGATCACGCCGCAAGGGCGGCGGGTGGATATTCAGCTGAAAGGCTCGGGCCGGACGCCATATTCCCGCGGCGGAGACGGCCGCGCGGTGCTCGGCCCCATGCTGCGCGAGTATATTATCAGCGAAGCGATGCATGCGCTTGGCATCCCGACGACACGCAGCCTCGCGGTGGTAACGACGGGACAGACCGTCATGCGCGAGTCGGAGCAGACCGGCGCGATATTGACCCGCATCGCGTCCAGTCATTTGCGCGTCGGCACGTTTCAATATGCCGCGCAGCGGGGAGTGGGCGAGGAGCTGCATGCGCTGGCTGATTATGCGTTAGAGAGGCATTATCCCGAAGCAGAAGAGGATACGGCGGCAGGCGGGAATCGCTATCTGGCTCTGCTTCGGCAGGTTATTCGCCGCCAGGCTGAACTGATCGCGAAGTGGCAGCTGGTTGGTTTCATTCACGGGGTGATGAATACCGACAACATGACGATCAGCGGAGAGACGATTGACTATGGGCCATGCGCCTTCATGGATGCGTATGATCCGGCGACCGTCTTCAGCTCTATCGACAGTCAGGGCCGCTATGCCTACGGAAATCAGCCCTATATCGGCGCATGGAACCTGGCGAGATTTGCCGAAGCCCTGCTCCCGCTGCTGCATGAAGACGAGGAGCAGGCGCTTAAGCTGGCGGAAGAGGCCATTGCCGGATTCACCGAACAGTTTCACGGCTACTGGCTGGCAGGGATGCGGGCGAAGCTCGGGCTGTACAACGCGGAGCCGGAGGATGAAACGCTCATTAAAGAGCTTCTTAAGCTGATGCACAAACACCGCGCAGACTACACGAATACGTTCCTTGCATTAACCTTTGAGCGGTGGCAGGACATATCCTTGGCTGAGGACGAGGCATTCGAGCCATGGCTTCAGCAGTGGAGGGAACGACTAGGGAGGCAGGAGGAAACGCAGGAAGCTTCGCAGCAGCTTATGCGCAGCAGCAATCCTGCGGTCATCCCGCGTAATCATCGGGTGGAAGAGGCGCTTGAAGCCGCAGAGAAGGACGGAGATTACAGTGTGATGGAGCGGCTGCTCGGCGCACTCGCGGATCCTTTTGCGCATACGGAAGAGCAGGCGGAATATTGTAAGCTGCCGGAGCCATCACAGCGCCCGTATCGAACCTACTGCGGCACGTGAGAACAATTATAGATTGTTCAAGACTCAGGTAGTGAAGCGAATAGCGGCAGAAAGGGGCTTGATGGCAAGCCCTTTTTTTTGCTGTGCTTCGTTTAGATTTCATCTTCTGTTTTCGAAGGCCGGTATGCTAAACTTAAATTAATTATCACTTGAATTAGGAGCAGTTAATGCGTACATATTGGATTTGGTTGGCTTTGTTAGGCGCGGCATGGGTTTCCACCCTTATGGAAGCAGCTTCGAATGCGGCGATGCTCGCTCCAAGATTGATGGGCAGCGCCATTTTCTTTGCGGCTTATTTTATTTCTCCGCTTCTGCGGGCGAAACCGCTCCTGCTGACGATCAATCTGAGCGCAGCATCAATTGCAGCAAGTGTCGTGTTATGGCCAGAGTCTTCAGGCACAGCAAATCCTTACACGATCCTAGTGTTCACCCTGCTGGCAGGGAAGGCTGTTTTCAGACTGCCGCAGGCACATGCCTGGTTCGCAGGCGTTGTAACTGTTCTAAGCGCCATGGCTCCTGCAGTGGCACAATATCCATCTTTGCCTCCCGTCTATCTTGCTTTGTATGCGGTCATGCTTGCGGCGGGGCTGATTGTCTTTCGCATGAGCTGGAAGCGGGGAGAGGAGGCGGAGGCGCGAAACGAAGCCTTGCTAAGCGAATACCGCAAAATGAAGCGGCGCGTCGCTTCCGATGAGGAACTGGCCCGGCAGGAAGAACGCGCCCAAATTGGCCGGGAAATTCAAGCCTGACCCTACCGCTGATCAAGCTGGGCACTTTCGCTTTGGCTGCAGCCGGCTTGGCCATTTGGCTGTTTCCGAGAAGGGGGCGTATCTGATGAATCCGATATTTTGGCGCAATGGATGAAGGAGAAGCGTTCTCCGATTATGGTAATCGCATTTTGAGCAGATGCAGATGAAAATGAGCAGCCGGGTCGAATTGACCCGGCTATTGTTATAGGGATTTAAAGAATGAGACGACGGACAGGATCATTGCCGCTATTCCGCCCACTTTACACATGAAATAATGGAAATCACTTGGTTCAGCCTCTTTGACCCAAAGCCAGTAGAACGACATTTTGAAAAGGAAGTTCTGAAACTTCTCATATCGATATCCGCACCATCCGTAAATCAACAAGAGGATGGAAAAAACAAAGAAGACCGGCTCGCCTTGCTTCTCGTGGTATTCCGAATAAGCAGCGGTGACAAGCCCGCTGGGATTAAGGAGTTCAACTTCGCCTTTTGGCAAAATTTTTTGTCCGTTGGAGTCAAAGGCGGTGATTTGAACAAACCAGTCTCCATTCTCATCATAACTCACAAGAAGACCGCTGTAGTCATTGACCTCGAACAGCTTCCCGTTTGGATAAGCCACTTCATACTTGATATTAAACGGATCCCCTAGCTTACGAATGGCATACTCTTCATTATTGATAGTGACTTTACGATTACTGCCTTCCTTATGTACTTTGATTAGGGGCCCGGACAAGCTCCGATATTCGGTAACATGATCTTGCTCGTGGGCTTGTTTATACTTATACTGCTCGAAATAGAACACGGATTGGCTGAAATAGGAATGGAAAAAAGGAACGACTAACATGAAAAAGAGCAGGATGCCAGCGATCGCTAACAGGGTGGAGACCTTTATTCGTCTGAGTGAAACCGAATTGTTCATGAGATATCTCTCTCTTTCTGAGCCTGTAATAATTATGTTACGCAAGAAGAGAACCTTAGGTTGCATCAATGAGGTGATTCGACAGCGATACCTGAGCATTTGTTCCGCTATGTAAACTTATATAACAATAATAAGCGTAACTGTACATATACATTAGGAAGATTGATTTGCAAAAGGAGGGGGCGAAGATCGGGCATTCGTTTGGAACAAGCGTTCCCAGAAGGGAAACAGGCGAGAAGATTACCGGGGCAGCCCGCTATGTTAATGATTTTTCGAGACCGGGGCTTTTGCATGCCAAAATAGCCGTTAGCCCCCATGCCCACGCGAAAATTAAATCGATAGATACGTCGAAAGCCTGGAGGATACCAGGTGTAAAAGCCGTCATAACCGGTGAATATTACCCGGTATTGACCGGGTCCCCTTTGGCAGACAGGCCGCCTCTCGCAATGGACAAAGTAAGATATTTTGGCGAGCCTGTTGGTCTGGTGGTCGCGGAAGAAGAGTACACTGCCGAGATGGCTGCGCTTCAAATTCAAGTGGATTATGAGGTTTTGCCTGCTGTCTTTAGTCCAAGCGAAGCTTTGCAGATCGGCGCACCGCTCCTTCATGAGCATCTGGCCACATATGAAAGAAGCGAACAGGTCTACCCGGAGCCGGGCACGAATATTGCGAACCGGACAAGAATCCGCAAAGGGAATATGGAGGAAGGTTGGAGGAATAGTGATCATATCGTTACGGTTCAGGTCCGATTGCCTCAATCGGATCATGCCGCGATGGAAGTGCGATGCAGTATAGCAGAAATTAAGCCCGGCGGCAAAGTCAGCATCCATTCCGCTTCGCAATCCCCTTATGTGATCCAAAAGGATATTAGCCGCTACTTTCATATTCCGCTTCACGAAGTCACCGTTCACACTCCGCTGGTAGGAGGAAGCTATGGCGGCAAATCGGCAGTTCAGTTAGAATATCTCGCTTATTTGGCTTCGCTTGCCGTTGGCGGAAGAGCTGTCAAAATGGCAAATTCCAGGGAGCTGGATATGGTCTCCTCCCCGGTTCATATCGGATTGGAATCGACAATCCAACTTGGCTGCACCCGGGAAGGGAAAATAACGGCCGTAGAAATTCTGCATCTGTTTGACGGCGGGGCCTATTCGGACCGGGGGCCGATTATGAGCCGTGCCGGAGCCACCGATTGCACAGGGCCTTACCGTATCGATAACGTCCAGTGCGATTCCTTATGCATGTATACGAATCATCCCTATTCCACTTCCTTTCGCGGCTTCGGACATCCGGAGCTGACGTTCGCTATGGAGAGGGCTATGGATATGATGGCGGATCGATTAAATATGGATCCTCTAGAGCTTCGTTATATGAATGCCATCGGACCGGGAGATACAACCCCGACGCAAACCCTGCTGGATAGAAGCAATATCGGCGATTTACCAGCGTGCATTGCCAAATTGAAAACGCTGATCCATTGGGACGACCGCCCTAAAATTGAAGTAAACGGCCACCTCATCAGGGCGAAAGGGATATGCTGCTTCTGGAAAAATTCAAATACGCCAACCCATGCCGGGGCGGGGGCTATGATCAAATTTAGCGCGGACGGAAGCATTCATCTGCTATGCGGTGCTGTGGAAATCGGTCAAGGCACCAGGACGGCTCTTACGCAAATATTGGCGGAACGATTCCGCATGGATGATCGGATGATACATATTTCTATGGACATAAACACCGATAAAGACCCCGAGCTATGGAAGACGGTCGCTAGCCGGAGCACCTTTTTGGTGGGGAATGCGATTTTGCAGGCCGCTGACGATGCAATCATGCAGTTAAAAAATTTGGCTTCTATTGTACTTCAATGTTCACCCGCAGACCTGGATGTCGGCGGGGGCAGAGTCTTCATTCGATCCTGTCCCGAGAGGGGTATAGCCATCGGACAAATTGCCAACGGATACACCTTCCCGAACGGGAACACGATCGGAAGCCAGGTTATCGGACGCGGAAGCTACGCGATGCGTAATCTGACCTTATTAGACCCTATGACCGGCAGAGGGAATCCTGGACCAGAGTGGACGGTAGGCGCACAGGCCGTTGAAGTAGAGTTGAATACAAGGGATTACACTTACAGGATCGTTAAAGCAGCAACGGTCATCGATGCCGGCCGGGTCATCAACCCGGGTTTTGCCCGTGCTCAGGTTACGGGCGGCATGAGTATGGGGTTAAGCCTTGCCAGCCGGGAGGCATTTCGCTTCAACCCAAACGGGTCCATCTTGAATCGCCAGTTCCGAACTTACAAGCTCATTCGCTATGGAGAACAGCCCGAGTATATCGTGGATTTCGTCGAGACGCCTCATCTGGAAGCGCCCTATGGATTGCGCGGAATCGGTGAGCATGGCTTGATTGGCATGCCTGCAGCATTGGCGAACAGCTTGTCAGCAGCTGCTGGCGTAGAGCTTCATCAGCTGCCCCTGACGCCGGAGATGATTTGGAGGACAATTCATGATTCCGTTTGATTTTGAATACTACCATCCTTCTACCATTCAGATGGCTGTCGATTTATATCAGCATCTGCACGAACAAGGGAAGAGGCCCCTGTATTATGCGGGAGGGACGGAAATCATTACCTTTGCCCGAGCCAACTCTATTCAACCGGGAGCTGTTATCGATTTGAAGTCCATTCCAGAGTGCAACGTACTCGCGATGCAGAAGGATATGCTGATTATTGGTGCGTGTGTGACGTTATCGGCTTTGTCCGAAGCCAACCCGTTTCCGCTGCTTAGTAGAGCGGCACAGGGAGTCGCTGACCAAACCGCCCGGAATAAAATCACGCTCGGAGGCAACATTAGCGGCAGAATTCATTATCGGGAGGCCGTTCTTCCCCTGCTGTTAGCGAATGGCCGGATGGTTATAGCAGGAACTCACGGGATCAGAGTGACTTCTATTCATCAGGTCTTCAACCAAGAACTGAGGCTTGCGGGCGGAGAGTTTATTGTCCAGGTTCAAATCGACCGCGACTATATATCACTGCCATTTGCGTATTTCAAAAAACGGGAGATTGGCCATGTCGGCTACCCGCTCGTTACATTAGCTGCGTTTAGGATAAATCATGAGATTCGCACCGCCTACAGCGGTGTGTGCGCATTCCCTTTTCGATCCGCGGAAATCGATGAGGCGCTGAACGATTCATCCTTACCGCTTGCGGCAAGAATTGAACTGGCCATCGGCCATCTTCCTGCACCATTACTGGATAATGTGGAGGGTTCACCCGCGTACCGGGAATTTGTATTGAAGCAGACGATGGCTGATGCGGTACATACACTGGAAAGAAGGTGAAAGGATGTCATCCTTCGATGCCGATCATCATCGAGTTGAATTGCAGGTGAATGGGGAACAGCGGACGGTCCGGGTGAGGGCTGCGGAGACCCTGCTGTATACGCTTCGCCATCATCTCGGACTCACAGGATGCAAGCCGGGCTGCAATAACGGAGACTGCGGCGCGTGCACGATTCTCGTAGATAGCCAGCCCATGAAATCATGCCTGATGCTCACTGTGGAAGCCTGGGGGAAGCAGATTACAACGATCGAGGGGCTAATGGGCACGGACGTACAGCGTGCTTTTGCCGAAAATCAGGCCTTTCAATGCGGTTACTGTACCCCTGGCTTTATCATGAACTGTGAAGGGCTGCGGCGTGTTCATCCGCATGCCAATGAAGAAACTGTTCGAGTATGGCTGGAATCCAACATATGCAGATGTACCTCCTATGAAGAAATTCATCGCGCCGTAAAGGATGTCTTTACACTTCATACGGATAAAGGAAGGAACCTATAAGCTCTGGAGCTGAGGAGGGGCAGGTTTGGAAGAAATTCATCGTATTGTGGAAACGATTCAGCAGACCGGTTTAAGAGGCGTACTTGCGACGATTATTCATGTGGAAGGAAGCGCGTATCGCAAAGAAGGAGCCTCCATGCTGTTTCTAGAAGATGGTTCGCAAATCGGGGTGCTCAGCGCAGGCTGCCTGGAAGCTGCCCTGGCGCACAGCGTGCCGGATATTCTGGCCTCAGGGACTTCGTGCAGCTTCGTGTTCGATATGCAATCCTCGGACCCGCTGTCTTGGGGGGAAGAAACGGGCTGCGGTGGTGTTATTCATGTCACTTTGGAAGCGGTCAATGATATGCTGGCAGCACATTTAGGCACTTTAAAAAAATATTTGGAGGTTCGCTCCGAAGTCAAGCTCGTGAAAAGGTTTGACGCGAATGGCTCGGTGATCGATTATGGATTCCTGACCAGAGATCGGCATCTGTTTGGGGAGTGGAGGGGAGAATTCCCGCCATCGCTGCTGGAATGGACGCCGCCGGGGGAATCGCCGAGAAGCGGGATGAAGTTCGTGGCAGCTCTGCAATCGGATGTTTTTGTCCATACCTATTATCCCAAACCGCGGCTGATTCTGTTTGGTGCCGGACCAGATGCCAGACCGCTTGCCGCAATTGCCGCAAATACCGGGTTTTCCGTCATCGTTTCCGACTGGAGGTCCGATTATTGCGAGCGGCGTTATTTTCCTGATGCCGAATCCATTTTAATTGGTTTTCCTGAGGAAACGGTACCGCTGATTCATTTTACATCCGACGATTACGCTGTCGTGATGACGCATCATTTCAGGAGGGATCAGCAGCTGGTTCGTTTGCTTTCTGAGCAGCAGTTGGGTTACCTCGGCATCCTGGGATCGAAAACCAGAACAGAGCGCTTGCTACGAGACGGGCCGCTTCAGATGAAGGTCCATTCTCCCGTAGGACTTAAGATCGGTGCAGAGGGACCGGAGGAAATCGCAGTGAGCATTCTCGCAGAGATTATCTCCACGTACAGAACAAACAGAAAGCTTAAAAGTGGAACCGTATGAGGGGGAATCCAATCGTCGGCATCTATTTGGCGGCTGGCCAAAGTACCCGAATGGGCTCGGATAAACTTCAGCTTCCGGTCGGTTCGATGCGTTTGGGGAATTTTGCGCTGGCCGCGGCTCTGAGCTCTAAACTGGATTATGTTGTGGTCATACGAAACGACGCCGCGGGGGATTGGATGGATGATGCATTTTACCGGGATCCGATCAAACAGAAATGGTCCGTTATTTACTGCCCTGAAGCATGTTTAGGGCAATCGTATTCTCTTCGTTGCGGCGTAAAGGCTGCGCTTGCGATGGAAGCGGCCGCCGCGATGATATTGCTTGCCGATCAACCTTTAATTACAGATAAGATGATTAATGAACTGCTTACATATTTTCAAACACAGCAACAAGCCAACAGCAGCATTGGTTTCACGGCCGCGAGTTATGAGGGACTGCCTAGACCACCTGTTATTTTTGCTCAGCAAATGTTCCCGGAGCTACTGAAGGTGCAAGGAGACCGGGGAGCCGGCCATCTTATCCGTAAGGAAGGGACGGGAATTTGCCTCGATTTCCCCATCCCAGATCTGTTCATGGATGTAGATGACGCTGAAGATTATCGGGCTTTGCTGGATAAAGTCGCTGCTAGACGGAAATCCTGAACGACTTGTTGGGCGTTCGTATATAACGCGATCGGGTACTGATAGTTGTCCATATAGGCAGGCGTCTTTATTTGTGGGATCGCTTCATCGGTAACCAAGCTGCAAGCCGCCGGATCATCGAATGTGCCTCTCCAATCCGTAATTAGCCTCGCTAATGATTTCAAATGCGCGGCCCACGTCCGTTGGTCCTCCGCCGCAAATTTGCCGCTTTCGGACCAGTTCGTGAATATTCGGATCATGTCGGCAAGATTGGCAAACCCTGACCGGAGCTGCTCCATCTGCCGGTTTAATTTTTTTAAGGCGATGCGTTTTTTGCGGCCTAGCGGATTGAATCGCAAGCTTTGCTCGGCTTTGTTCAGCTCGGTTGTCGTTTGATGAAGCTCCTTGAATAAGGATTGCAATTCGGTTTGCAATGTATTGGCTTCGCTTGAAGGGGAGCCTGCATGAACCCAATGTGCAGCGTTCATGTAATGATGGGATAGATGGCCCGCGAATTGTCTCATCTTGGATTGCGCTTTGTTTACGGAATCAGGGGGGAAGATGAATATCTGGATGAGCAAGGCAACGATCGCGCCGATCACCGTATCGCGGATTCGATCCAGGGGATAGCTGGGTATTTTGTTTTGAAAGTACAGCACGAATAAAATGCTGAGCGCAACTTGGATTAAGAGGGCATGTTCCAATTTCAGCCCTGTTACGATCAAGGCGCCAACCAGAAGAAGCAGTCCGATGCTCCAAGCGTTCAAACTAACATATGGCGCTATAGCTGCAGTAAAAAGAACGCCAGCGACGGTGCCGATGACCCGCTGCCATGCAAATTGCACGGACTTGTCCACGGTTAATTGAATCGACAAAATGACCGTCAGAGGAGCTAAATAAGGATGCTTAGATCCAGCCCATTCCGCGAGCGCCCAGGACAGTGCTGCAGCTAAAGGGGGTTTCCATACCATCCCTTTGTATTTGATAAAATGGATCCATTTAGATGTCATCTGGTTACTCTCCATATTTTGCTTATCCTTTCTTAAATCAGAACTATTTTTTCCCGTTTTCATTCGATTATGTGGAGGAATTGAAATTAAATGGTGCTCTGCGTTTGTGTACCAACAAGCAACGCCCCCGAGCTTCAAAGTAGCTCGAGGGCGTTCAATGATTAACTAGGGCTATTTTCTTATGAGTTCAAAATTGTCAAAAGCCGCCCAGTTATTAGCGTTCGCATCCGTCCAAATGCCGATTTCGATTTGGCCGTTGGTGACTGGGATGTTATCGATCGTATATTTCGTATAGTCCGGTATCGGGCTGCTTCCCATATTAGCAGCCATTTCAGCAGCACCGAAGTTTTTCGCAAATAGCCGCAGCACATTTTGCCCGCCGCCTGAGCGCACCCATACGCTAGCGGAATAGGTGCCGTTGGGCACCGTCAGCAGTTGAGATGTTAATTGCTTGTAATTAACAGAAGCCCAGTGGGTCAATTTGTAGCTGCCCTCCAATGGAAGGTCAGTATCGATTTTTTGTGCTGTTGATGATCCATCATGCCAGTCCGTCCATCCTGTGGAATCCCCTGATTCAAAGCCAGGATTGATCAAGAGATTAGGATTGTTTCTGACTAATTCAAAATTGTCAAAAGCCGCCCAATTATTGGCGTTCGCATCCGTCCAAATACCGATTTCAATTTGTCCGCTGGTGACTGGGATGTTGTCGATCGTATACTTTGTATAATTCGGTATGGGGCTGCTTCCCATATCCGCAGTTAGTTCGGCAGCGCCGAAATTTTTGGCAAATAGCCTTAAAGTATTCTGTCCGCCGCCTGAGCGCACCCATACACTAGCGGAATAGGAGCCGTTTGGTACGGTCAGCAGTTGAGACGTTAGTTGCTTGTAATTCGCGGAAGCCCAGTGGGTCAATTTATAGCTGCCCTCCATGGGAAGGTCCGTATCTACTTTTTGAGCCGTCGATGATCCATCATGCCAATCTGTCCATCCTGCCGCATTCCCTGATTCAAAACCTGGATTTGTCAGGAGGTTATTGGGATTAGGATTAGGGACAGGACCGGGAGCAGGAGGCTGTCCTCCGCCGGAAATTCTCTTCGCCTTTTGATCCTGATATAGGGACTGCGGCATCAAATCCGCTCCTGTGCCGATGCCTTCCACAAAATCCTGCGGCGCGGAGCGGTCGGAAGGAGAGACTGCATAACTCACGCCGCTTGCCGATCCACGTGTACCAATCACATAACCATGGCCATATTGCATGGATTTTACAATAGCCGACTGGCCGGATTGATAAGCCGTTCCGTTGGTATTCCAGAATACGGACTGCGTCGTTGTCCATCCATGCTCAACCGTTCCATATGGCCGATATACCGCCTCGAGATAGTCACCATTCATGGTCATGTTATCAAATAAATTGGCCATCGCCAGATGCATATGAAAATCCGAAGCCAGACGCGGATAGTTTGACGTGCTGTTATGAATGACGTTTCCGCTCGTCCACATGCTCGACAAAGTGAAGCTGTGTCTGGCGTTGGTAGCTGTCGCATTTTGGATCAGATTATCGCTGCCCCGGAGCAAGTACATGTATCCATTTCCGCCTTCGCCTTTATATTGAGGCTTTTGAAAATGCGTATTCTGGATGGTAAGGGAACGGGACTGCATGATGGTCACGCCGTAGGATAACAGATGATAATCGCCGCTATTGGAACTTGGTTTGTAGGAATTAACGTTGTCCAGCCAGCTGTTCTTGGCATTAACGAACGTGATTGCTTTAGAGTCATGCACATCATAGGCTCCTGTACCGGACTTATTGTAGTCCAGATCTCCCCAGCCTGATCCCGTATGCTGCCTCATGCCAATGGAGAAGTTTTCAATCCCTACCTCTGAAATGGCTTCGCCAACCTTATAGACGCGCGCGCCATCTCTGGTTTTGAGCGCATAGCGGATCGGAATGTCGACCGTAAGCGTGTTGGTGGATGCGTCGATCCCGGTAATTTTCCGGTAGAATGTGGGTCCCATTAATGATGAATTCCATTTGCCAGTCATGCCGTGCTCCGCAATCCACGCGTTGGTCGCATCGGAGCGCACAATAATAAATTCGTTGAGATTATACCCGCTGACGCTGTTGACGGGGATCTTTACGGTCTCCGGCTGTATATCGCTGCGGATGTAGGTAGCGGCATTGGTTGGTGTGAACCAGTCCGCATTATTGGACGGCGCCACGCGGATGACCGATTTGTTCCGCATGCTTGTGGAATCATTGAAAATAAATGTGGACGACTTACCCGCGCCGCGGAGTACGACATTGTTTTTATTAATGGTAAGCGCACTTGAGTTATTTCCTTGCGGTTTAACCCGGTATGTACCTGCCGGTAAATACACAATGCCTCCGCCGGCGTTACCGGCCGCATGGATGGCGTTCTGAATTGCATTCGTGGAATCGGTCGCACCACTCGGATCGGCCCCATATTGGGTTACAACGTTATAAGTGGAGCCAGGCGGATTGGTTGGGATGCTTTTCTCGCCTCTCCAATAGCCTGCATAGGAAAAATCATGAAGAAATCTGCCTTGCGAATCCTTATACCCCGGAGTCCAATTTGCCGGATATAATGCGCTTCTCCAGGGTGCAGCTGCATTAGCCGCGTCGGCGGTGAATCCAAAGGATGTCAGCATGGCCAACAGGCAAGTGTACGTCAAAAGTTTAAAAATCGCTTTTTTGTTTATCATCTCATCCTCCAAGTACATAAATGTTTTCAAGAACTTTGCCCTTGTGAAGCTTCACTTACAGCTTGTCATCACCCCCTTCAAAGGCAAGTGTTAGCGCTTGCGAATTTGGCGAAGATTTAACAACATAAAGGAAATAGAATCCAGATATTCGCATTATCCTAAAATATACCTAATTTATATAAAAATTCAACATCATTATTTATGAAATTGCGAAAAAATGCCAAAAAAGGTCGTATAAGGGGGAAAGGCGGCTGATCCTGTTAGAAATTAACGATCGGAAGAATTGATAGGGGTAATTGCAGAGATGCGAACGCGCTAGATGAATCGAATGAAGTGAATGGAGTAAGATGGATAACCAAAATATAACACTAAAAGGGAACTGAATTAACACTTAGTTAATAAACCTGTTTTTTATATCTTGTTTTAATGTATTTATATTACTTTGAATCCTCAAAAAGTAACTAGGAAACTACATAGGACTGTCAAACAATAAAGATAAAGGAGAGAAAAATGAGGATACTACTAGCAACATGGAACAAATCCAAAAAAAGTGGTTAAAGGAAACCGGCGATACCTGTGAGGCGAATGCTTTACTAAAAGCTCGAGCTGTACCTGCGATCGTGAGTCAATCATTATTGGAGAAGATTCGGGCCTTTTTATGGAGGCTTTGGATGGCTTCCCAGGTGTTAAAACCGCAAGATGGATGGCACGGATGATGTTAGAGCAGAGCAAATTTTAAACAAAATGAAAAATTGCAGCAATCGCAATGCCTATTTTCAAAGTGCACTTGCTGCTAGTTTTCCCAATGGTGAATTTATTACGGTGGAAGCTAAGCTGCACGGAAAGATAACACTTGAAAAAAGGGGAAGCAGGGATTCAGGTTTTTCTCAAATTTTGAGCTTTCGCATGGAAAAACTATTGCTGAAATAGAACCTAAAGAGTTCGAGCGAAATAATCATAGAAGAACAGCGATCTAGGTGAAAAGGTGAATTTTAATATGGAAAATAAAAAATAGGGTGATTGGAATCGCTCTATTGACCGGGGTAGCTGTTCTAGGGGATGCTATGCTAATATTCCAAATGAGCTCTACTTTACTAGTAACGGCTACCGATACGTTTGCTGCTAATGCAGCAGCACGTACAGACCGGATTAAAGCCGTGACATTATATACTATCTTCGTTGATGTAGGAGCAGCTCTAGGACCATTACTTTCGTATTGTATTATGAGTGTTTATGATGTTTCCACTGTTTATTTTGTTGCAGGAGGCTTCTTGCTTTTCATGTCTCTTGTTTGGTTCATATTTGCGAAATCTAATCCATATTATTATTCAAACGAATCCTTGAAACATAAGCAAAGTTACTAGACAGTTACCAAGGAGCATTATCTTTTACAAACTTGTTTGACAAAATAATTTACTGCACCCACCAAAGAGCTGTCTGCAAGGTCTTCAAACCTTGCAGACAGCTCTTTTCCATTTCCCCCAAATCCCCTTAAAAAAACACACAAAACTTCTTTTGTCAAGGAGTGGAAATTAAGGAATAAACCTTAAAAACGCCTCATTGTCTAGGTAGTGAATCAGGTATATGCTCAAAGATGAAATTGGAAGGATCAACCAAATCAAGAGAGGGGAATTGGTTTGAAGAAAACGATGAGAACGATTGCATTCATGCTGGTCTCAATCATGCTTACCGTATTGGTTGCGGCCTGTAACCAGGGCGGGGGCAAGGTCGACGTGGGGATTGTCCTGCCGACGAAGGATGAGCCCAGATGGGTGCAGGATGAGCAAAGATTCAAGGATGCTCTGAAAGGTACGGATTACTCGACGGAAATTCTGTTCAGTCAAGGATCGTCTGCGAAAGAGAAAGAAAATGTAGACTCCCTGATTGCCAAAGGCATTAAAGTGCTGATCATTTGCCCGCAAGACGGTGACGCAGCCGCTGCTGCGGTAGAAGCCGCCAAGAAGGCAGGAGTTAAAGTCATCTCCTATGACCGACTGATTACAAATACGGATGCGGTAGATTACTATGTCACGTTCGATAGCGTCGCTGTTGGCAAGGCGCAGGCTCAATATTTGGTTGATCACGCGGCCGGCAGCAGTCAACCGCTGTACCTCTACGCCGGCGCTGCATCGGACAACAATGCATTCCTGTTCTTCCAGGGGGCATGGGAAGTGCTGCAGCCTAAGGTGGCGGACGGTACGTTCAAAATCGCTAATTCCAGCGAAGCCGTTGCTCTCCAAAGCACAGCGGAGTTATCCCGCGACCAGATGAGTAAGATCATCGGCCAGGTCACGACGAACTGGGATCCGAACGAAGCCAAGAACAAAGCGCAAACCCATTTAACCGCGGCAGCCGCCGGAGATAAGGGAGATGTTGCTATTTTGGCTCCAAACGACGGTACAGCCCGTTCGATCGCAGACGTATTTGCTTCCGACAGCGCGATCACGAGCTTTGTGGTCACCGGTCAGGATGCGGAGAAAGCATCGATCCAGTACATTATCGACGGTAAGCAATCGATGACGGTGTTCAAGGATGTCCGTACGCTGGTCAAAGATGCAATGGGCATGGCTGTAACGCTTCTGGACGGCGGATCGCCGGCTACGACCGGATCTTATAACAACGGCAAAATCGAAGTGAACGCCAAGCAAACCGATGTCATCGTCGTGGACAAAGACAATGTGTTAGCTGAACTCATTGACTCGAAATATTATGAAAGCAAAGAATTTACGGGACTGTAATTCTTAATTAACGATAGCCAGGAAGGAATAGTGATAGAGCTGTCTATCACTATTCCTCATGCTGTTAGTCGTTGTGATTCTATCAGTTGTTGTGTAAGGAGTGCGGATGCGATGAGCGAATACTTGCTAGAGATGAACGGCATCTCCAAGGAGTTTACAGGCGTAAAAGCGCTGAGCAACGTGAATTTTAAGGTGCGCAAAGGTGAGATCCACTGCCTTATCGGAGAGAACGGTGCCGGTAAGTCAACGCTGATGAAGGTGCTTAGCGGGGTATATCCGCATGGTACATATTCGGGGGATATCGTCTTTGAAGGACAGGTCCAGAGCTATGCCAATATTAGCGACAGTGTGAGAGCCGGCATCGCGATCATTTATCAGGAGCTGGCGCTGTTCCCGGATCTGACGGTCTATGAAAATATTTTTGCCGGCAATGAAGTGGAGCGAAGAGGGGTCGTGGACTGGAACCGGACGATTGTACGTGCGAAGGAAATGCTCCGCAAGGTGAAGCTGAGCGTAAACCCGGAGACGCTGATCAAGGATTTAGGCGTAGGCAAGCAGCAGCTGGTGGAAATCGCAAAGGCGCTGAGCAAAGACGTGAAGCTGCTCATTCTGGATGAGCCGACGGCGGCGCTGAATGAGAATGACAGCGACAACCTGCTCAAGCTGCTGCGTGAATTGAAGGAGCAAGGGATCACCTGCATCATGATCTCCCACAAGCTGAAGGAGGTCATCGAGATCGCGGATCAGGTCACCGTGCTGCGTGATGGCCAGACAATTGTTACCCTGGATGCGTCCAAGGACGAAATTTCAGAGAACGTGATCATTAAGAGCATGGTCGGCCGGGAAATCGATGATATTTATCCGAAAAGAACAGATAAGCAATTTGGCAGCCGTATTCTCGAAGTACGCGGCTGGACCGCTTATGATGCGAATCTCGGCCGCGAAGTCGTGAAGGAGGTTGATCTTCATGTACGCAAAGGGGAGATCGTTGGCATCGCCGGTTTAATGGGCTCGGGGCGAACCGAGCTGGCGCAGAGTATTTTTGGCAACCCGAAAGCTTATAAGCTGCAAGGCGAGCTGTGGGTAAAAGGGGCTAAAACCGTGTTTCGCCATCCGAAGGATGCGATAAAAGCGGGCATAGCTTACGTGACAGAGGATCGCAAAGGAGACGGGTTGTTTCTGCTTCAGGACATCAAACAGAACATTTCCGCAGCGAATATGCATTCCATCTCAGACCGGGGCGTCATTAACAACAATGAGGAAGTGAAAATCGCCGGCAGCTATAAGCAGTCTCTCAACATTAAAGCCCCATCTGTCGAGCAGCTCGTCGGAAACTTAAGCGGCGGCAATCAGCAGAAGGTATCGCTGGGCAAATGGCTGTTCGTGCAGCCGAGCCTGCTGATCCTTGATGAACCGACGCGCGGTATCGACGTGGGCGCCAAGTTCGAGATTTATACGATCATGAACAAGCTGATCAGCCAGGGGCTTAGCATCCTCATGATCTCCTCCGAGCTGACGGAAATATTGGGCATGAGCGACCGGATTTATGTCATGGCCGAAGGAAGAATTAAGGGCGAGCTGCCCATTGAAGACGCGGATCAAGAAAAAATCATGAAGCTTGCCACGTAATAGGAGGAAGACCGGTGAAATTATTAGGCGAAGCAAGATCGTTGGTAAAGGCGAATATTCGGGACTATGGGATGTACATCGCTTTAATTATCATCATGCTGACGTTTTCGATTCTGACGAATGGACTGTTCATGTCATCCCGCAATATCAGTAATCTTATCGATGCCACTGGCTATATCGCCGTACTGGCGGTAGGGATGACGCTGGTTATCGTCATCAGGCATATTGATTTATCCGTGGGCTTTGCGGCAGGCTTTTTAGGGGCAATTGCCGCTATTTTGCTAACCCAGATGGGAATACCCTTCTATCTCACCATTCCTATCATTCTGGGGTTGGGTATTGTCGTAGGTTTGTTCAATGGCTTTCTCGTGGCGCAAATCGGCATTCCCTCGTTTGTGGCCTCTCTGGCGGGCATGCTCATCTTTCGGGGCGCGCTGCTGCGGGTCACGGAGAAGAGCGGGACGATCATCGTCAAGGATGAGCACTTCAATGCGATCGGCAACGGGTTCGTGCCTGCGATTGCTTATGTGAACGGATTGAATTTGTTCTCATTGATCTTAGGATTTCTCTTCATCGTTTTTTATATTTACAGTGAAATCTCCAAGCGCCGGAATAAACTCAAATACAATTTTGATGTCATTTCGGGACCGATGTTTACGATCAAGGTGGTGTTCATTTCTGCGATTATCGCTTATATCACCTGGATTCTGGCCGGTTACAACGGATTTTCGTGGACGGTCATCATCATGCTGCTGGTGGTCGCGGTCTATCATTTTTTAACGACGAAAACCGTGCTCGGACGTCATATTTACGCCGTCGGCAGCAATCCGGAAGCAGCCAATTTAAGCGGCATTAGCGTCAAAAAAATTACGTACATCGTTTTTGGTTCCATGGGGATGCTGTCCGCGTTATCGGGTATTTTGTTTACAGCCCGTCTCCAGTCGGCGACGACGACGGCTGGAACACTGTTCGAGCTCGATGCGATTGCGGCGGCTTACGTCGGCGGCGTATCGGCGGCCGGGGGGGTAGGGAAGGTCACGGGCTCGATCATCGGCGCGATCGTCATGGCTTCGCTATCCAGCGGCATGAACCTGCTTGGCGTCGGCATTTCCTATCAATATATGATTCGCGGAGCCGTGCTGGCGATTGCGGTCGTTTTCGATGTCATGACGCGTAAGAAGAGAGCTTGAGGCAATGTGGCGGCCTGATTCCTAAATAACGGTGGATAAAACGGGGATCGGGCCAAATTGAACATAGAGTGCATTATTTTTTTGTCTTTTTACTTACTTAATATTCATAAAATTCAAAAGTATAGGTGGAATGGACGATATATATGGAAGGAGGTGGTTTATTTGATTGCCTGATAGATTATATCTCTTTATTTATCATTGATGGGTAAATTTGTTGGTTCGATTTGATTTATGACGAAATTAGGGTGATGCGGGCGAATCTTTAGTCTTCATATTTATAAATGAAGGGAATGATCGTTGATGAAGCTGAAGAGATTTTATCCATTACCAAATGGACTTGCGAAACCGGTGTCGGTGGCTTTGGAAACAATGAATTGCAGCATTACTCCAAATAGAATGAATTCACACGGGAGGCCTGATTATGAATAGAAAAAAACTGTTATTACTGCTATTGAGCCTATCCTTGCTTTTTAACTTTTCTGCGATAATAACGCCGTCTGAGGCGGCTCCGGGAGATCCGGGACGGATTGAAGCCGTGGATTTCACGGACATGAGCGGCATCGAGTTGGAAGAGAGCTCCGAAGGCGGATTTCATATCGCTTATGTGGACGGCGGGGACTGGATAGATTACAGCGTTAATGTGGAGAACGCCGGTACCTATCTAGTCGAATTCAGCGTTTCCAGTCCCTATGATGGAACTCAGCTGCAGCTTCAGAAGGGGGGACAGGTGCTGGCCACGTTAACGGTCCCGAATACGGGCGGCTGGCAGAACTGGGAGACGGTGTCGGCAAGCGTTCAGCTGCCTGCGGGCAGCCAGACGTTGCGAGTGTATGCCGTAACCAACGGCTGGAACTTGAACTGGCTGAACTTCAGCTCCAGCACCGAACAAGGAGAGGTCAGCATCCCGGTGACCGGTCCATATGCCCAGTACTTGGAGATGGGACTTAGCCCAGCGGATTTGAACCATGTGACCACATTAAAAACGCAAAATACGATGGTGAATCACACCCTGAAATATAACGCCGGAACAACGGTGACACTGGGCGTAAACTACATGGTCGAACAGAAGCAGGTGCTGTTCAAAACAACCGATCAGAACGGCAATCCGCTGCAAGGAAATCCGCTTACCTTTACGGTGCATTCCGGCACTGCCGTACAGGTGGATATTATCGACAAGGCGGTCGCCGCAACGCCGGTGTTTACACCTAGCGGCGGGAACTACGCTTCGGCTCAGAACGTAACGATTACAACGGCAACCTCTGGAGCGACGATCAAGTATACGACAGACGGCTCCACGCCTACCTCAGCTTCACCGACGTATACCGGACCAATTTCCGTGACAGCCACGACGACGATCAAAGCGATCGCCACCAAAGCTGACTTAGCGGATTCTGCGGTGGCTTCCGCGACATATACGATAGGCTCCGGTTCTGGTGCAAGCAATTTGGCGCTGCATAAGCCAGCGCTGGCATCCAGCAGTATCGCCGGGAATGTGGCGGACGCTGCATTTGACGGGAACAGCGGGACCCGCTGGGAGTCGGAATTCAGCGATCCCCAGTGGATTTACGTAGATCTCGGCACGAATCATACGGTGACCGGGGTCAGGCTGCATTGGGAGACAGCAAGCGCCAGGGCGTATAAAATCCAGGTTTCCACGAACGCCTCTGACTGGACGGATGTGTACACCCAAGCCTATGGGACGGGAAATACCGAAGACATTACCTTTGATCCTGTAACGGCCAGATATGTACGGATGCATGGGACGGAGCGGACTACCGATTACGGCTATTCGCTGTGGGAATTCGAAGTATTTGGCCAAACGACGCCTTTGCCGCCAAAAGCATCTGCCCCTGTGTTCACTCCAGTTCCAGGCACTTACACATCAGCGCAAAGCGTAACGCTGACAAGCGCCACGGCAGGAGCAACGATTAAATATACGACGGACGGCTCCACGCCGACCCAGGCTTCCGCAACCTATACCGGACCGATTCAGGTTCCGGTCACGACGACGATCAAAGCGATCGCTGTCAAGCCTGATATGACCGACTCGGAGGTCGCAACGGGTACCTATACCATTACGGCGTTCAAAGTGGTATCCCCGGTGAATGGCCAAATGGTGACAACGACCCGCACGCCGACTTTGACCTGGGAGCCCAAGGCCGGAGCCGTTAAATACGAAGTCTGGGTGAACCTGACCAGAAACGACTATGACTGGAATGCTCCAGGGAATTTGCTTGACCGCTTTACGAAGGTAGCCGAAGTGACGGGTACCCAGGTGAATGCGCCATCTCTGGTAGACCGCTGGACATATAAATGGTACGTCGTTGCCGTGGATGGAAGCGGCAATAAGAGCCAGTCCGACATAGGGCAGTTCAGCGTGTATCTACCTTATATTGAGCAAGTGGATGACGGCGTAAATATGATTAACGGCAGCCGGGATCTGAACAAAAACGGCACCATCGAGCCTTACGAGGATTGGCGCAACCCGATCTCCGTACGCTTGGACGATTTAATGTCGCGGATGACGACGGAGGAGAAAATCAATCAGCTGTTCTTCTCGCCGGAATCGCTTGATGGATTGAATGAGAAGGCAGGATATGTGTTCTCTTACGGCACGACCCATTTTATGACGGACGCGCAAATCAAAGTCTCGCGTACGCAGCGGCTGGGGATTCCAATTGCTTTTACCGGAGATAAAATCCATGGCTGGAAGACGGTCTTCCCTACCGGGCTTGGCCTTGCAGCTACCCGCAATCTCGACCTCGCCTGGCAAGCCGGCGACCTGCAGCGCCGCGAGCAAAAGGCTTGGGGCTTCACGGGAACGCTGTCTCCGGTAGCCGAAGTGAACACGAAGGTGCTCTATCCTCGCGTTCAGGAAGGAACGGGGGAGAATGCCGACTATTCTGCAGCGATGATGCGCGCAATGATCGCCGGCATGCAGGGCGGACCGGAGGTGAATCCGAAATCGATTATGATTACCGTCAAGCACTGGCCAAGTCAAGGCGCGGGCGGGGAGCAGACGGTAGTCTATGACAGCACAACGGTCAAATGGCATATGAAGCCATGGTACGCCGCGATGGATGCCAACCCGGGAACAGTCATGCCGGGCTATGGCTCAGCACCATTCCTTGACCCGAACAGCGAAGGGGCAGGCGTTAGCAAGCCGACCCTGGACTATTTGCGGAATGTCATCGGCTTCAAAGGGGTAGTTATGACGGATTGGCTGGCCTCAGCCACCGACATTTCCGTACGAAGCATCCGCGCAGGCAGTGACGTCATGGGCGGAGCCGTAGCTTCGGGTACGGATTTCGATACGCTAGTCAATGCAGTAGGCATGCCGCGAATCGATGAGGCAGTGCGCAGAGTGCTGGAGCTGAAATTCAAGTTGGGTCTGTTCGAGAATCCATATGGCGATCCGGACTACCCGACGACGATCTGGCACAGCGCCGAGAGCAACAACATTGTCAATGAAGCAGCTCGTCAATCGCTGACCCTGCTCAAGAACAACGGTGTTCTTCCGTTGAAGGTGAATAACGGAGATACCCTTGTCGTAGCAGGACCGCGGGCAACAAGCGATGATATGGCGACGGATAACATCGCCAACGTGATCTGGCAGTCGATCTATCATGATAACCCTCAGGCCAAATCTTACTACCAGGGAATCAAAGACCGGGCGGGGACGGGCGTCAATGTCGTGCTGAATGATGCGGCGCAGGCCAAAGCAGCCATCGTTGTGATCGGGGAAAAAAGCTATACCCATGGCACGGAATGGCCGGATAAACAGCCAACCATCCCTGCGGATCAAATCGCCCAGATCGACAAATTCCACAGCCGCGGCATTCCGGTCATCGCTGTCGTTGTCATGCCAAGACCTTATGTCCTGACAGACATTCTCGACAAATGCGCAGCTGTTGTCGTTGTATATCGCCCGGGGAACGGCGGAGGCACGGCGACCTCGGAGCTGCTGTTCGGCGACTATTTGCCAACAGGAAAGCTCCCGTTCCAGCTTCCGCGCTCTGTCGACCAGATCGGAACGGATCACGTGAATAACCAGCTGGAGAAATGGGATCTGCCTTACGACCTCGGGGCAACCGAAGCCGAACGCGCTCAAATTCGCAGCTACATTAACAATAACCAGCCGGTGCCAACCGACTTTGGTGATCCGCTGTTCCCTTACGGCTACGGCTTGCAGAACTTTAATCCTTCACCCTAGGTGGAGAGGGGATAGGCCGGCTATGGGAAATAAGGCACCATAGATTGAGGTAAAACATCATTCATGAGGATAGAACGCAACAGGTGGAGGTAAAGCTCCATAAGTAAAGCTATAGCGTAGAGATCAATGTAATCCTATTCATTGATGGAGCAAGACTTCACCAGCGGGCGAAGACGCCGAGATTTTAATCTCGGTGTCTTCTTTTTGGCGGGTTGATGATACAATATGGACGACATGACGTATTTTGGAAAAAAGGAGATTACCTGAATTGAGAGTGCAAACGGGGCAATCATTGCGTATTTTTAAGGTGGGGCTCGTCATTGTTCTGCTTATGATCATTTCTGGATTGCTCGGCTCAAACGACAGAAGAGACCAGGATGTCCTCAATCCGTACTTGGCGCAGGACAAAAACGCCTTCTCGTTGCTGATCCTGGCTGAGGAGAGCGACTATATGAACCAAACCAACATACTCAACGAGATGATAGGAGCGTATCCGGGCTATTTTAGCCAAGCAGGTGTATTGACTACAGACTCGGGCGAGGGGAAGAAAATTCGCGATGAATTGGACGTCCGCCAAGTTCCGGCCTATCTTTTGCTGGATCATGTCCAGGTTATCCTTGTTGATCATGATCTTGCGGCATTTCGAAGCGATTCCGCGCAAATGATTGAGGAGAGGCGGCTTTCCCGCTAACCGTAGCAGGACACGATCGGCTTAGTCTGAGACTAGGAGGTCGTGTTTTTTTTCGGGCTAGTTCTTTGTGTGGCGATTGCTGAGGCGTTGTGGTTGACCACTCACGGCGCGCTGGGAGCTTCCCGCGGTGCGAAAAATGCCGCCATGTCATCGATGGCGAGTTTCGGCTGCTTACGGACCGTAGTTCCGCTATTTCCGGAAAAAGCCACAACAAGCAATGCTAACGGACCGTACTTCCGCTATTCCATCAGATGGGGCTAGAAACAGGTGCCTTTTGAGCAAATAAGTTCATCTGTGTCCGATAGCTCGTGAAAGAAGGAGAAATGGTGCAAATAGCGCATCTGGTGTCCGTTCACGTAAGCAGACCGACGATCATTCACTCATCGATCCCCAACTATTCCCATAAAGAGACTATTTGCAGCTACAACTGCGGTGGTCTCTTTTTCTATGTCTAAGAGAGCAGATAGAGCATCGGGCGGAGGTTATCCAAAATACAATCTTTTAAGGGAAAATATTCAAATAAATAGAGATTTTTTCCGATAACAATAGAAAGTCTCAAAATTTTCAAATTCGGAAGGAGCGAAGATTGGTGAAGCATTTGGATGAAACGATGATCGCCATGCTGCAGAGGCAGCAAGCCCAGCAGACGCAGGAGAATGCGGCGGCCGGGAAGATGTGGCAGGATTTTGCCGAGGTGAAGCTGGATCAGCCGTTTGTGCAGGTAGGGCGGGAGACGCTGTCTTTTCAGCGGTACGCTTTGTTCGAGGATCAGTTGTCTTTGGTGATGCCCAGCATGTTCAAGCCGATGACCCCGCAAATGGCAGCATTGAAGTACCCGTCGGAGCGCAGGCCCCAGCTGATCTACACCAACGCGCTTAGCACAATTAATGTCGCCTTCAACCATACTGCGACTCCGGTGCGAGACAAGGAGATTGGGGAATTCACGCAAGGCATCACGCAGATTCTCCGCCGAACGCAAAAAATACTCAAATGGTACGGAGACGGCGTCGTTCAGTCGCCTGAAGCAGCCGTCGGTTATTGCGAGTTCGTCACGCCGGTGATGAATGGAAGCATTTATAACTTCATGTTTTTCCTTTCGCTCGAGGGGCGGGCGCTCATGTGCACCTTCAATTGTCTGGATCAAGAGATGAACGATTGGAGGCCGGTAGCTAAGAGCATCATGGCATCGCTGCGTATGACGGACAAAGATGCACCTTCTGACCTTCGGGAATCGGGACAGGGAGGTGCGGAAGAATGACAGAGGCCGCTCTTACTTACGACAGTCTGGTCGTCAGCCCGTTTGAGCTGGTGAATTTGCTAGAGTTGACGATTGCGAAGAAAGTGAATGATCACGCTTGTTTGAAATTTACAGGCATCGTGTCTGAGGAGGTAAAGGACAGCTATGTGCTCATGTGCGATGCCAGAACCACTGTAAAGATCAGCCAGCGCAACGAGCAGGGAACACTGTCCCCGCTGTTCTGCGGTATCGTGCGGAACATCGCCGTAAAGGCCGTCCGGGGCGTATACCATTTGGAAGTCGAAGCGGTGTCGCATACCTTTGAGCTGGATGTGAAAAAAAGAAGCCGTTCCTTCCAGAACAAAAATATGACGTATCCCGACCTGCTGAATGTGGTCAAAGCGCCTTACACGGGCATTGACATTATCGACGAGGCGACCGGAGGCGGGGCAATCGGGAGGTTCACGATGCAGTACCTGGAGACGGATTGGCAGTTCCTGACCCGGCTGGCCTCGCGGCTGCGCACCGTGCTGATTCCTTCGGTTGTCTTTGACGAGCCTAAATTTTTCTTCGGCTTGCCGGATGGCAGCATCAAGGGAGCAATTAAGGAGAGCCACTATCAAATCACGAAGCGGATGGACCCGTATCGCCATACGACGCAGAACACGAGTGCTAAGGTCCAGGAAAACGACTATATCTATTACGAAGTAGAGTCGGAGCGGGTGTTCCAGCTCGGGGACACGGTACAGTTCAAAGGGTCCTTGCTATATGTTATTGAGGCATTTACTGAAATGAAGCAAGGTCAGCTGATCCACCGCTATACTTTAAGCTCCCGGGAGGGTCTGCGGCCGAATCCTTACTATAATGATCAAATTATCGGCGTCTCGATTCAGGGTCAAGTCATTGCCGTACAGAAGGACACGGTCAAAGTTCACCTCGCCATCGACGATGCCCAGCAGGCCAGCGATGCGCATTGCTTTCCGTATGCCTCGGTATATACGGCCGAAGGGAACAGCGGCTGGTATTGTATGCCTGAGGTCGGCGACCATGTGCGCGTCTATTTTCCCGGAAACCGGGAGGAGGAGGGCGTGGCCAGCAGCTCGGTGCGGCAAAATTCCAACGAAGGCGAGACGAACAAGCTGGGCAACCCGGATCATAAATATTTCCGGACAGCCGCTGGCAAGGAGCTGATGATGACGCCGGAGGAAGTGGTCATCACAGGAAAAGACGGCGAGATATTTATCCGTCTTAGCGAGAGCGGCGGCATCGAAATATCCAGCAGCAAGGAAATCAAGCTGGTTGCGAAGGAGGACATTCTGATGAATGCCGAGCAGAATATTACGATTTCGGCCAAGGAGAAAATTACGCTGACGAGCAACGAGACGAGCACCATCGAAATGGACGGCCGCACGGTGATCTCGGGACTGGAGCTGAAGACGAACTAATCCTGGTTTTCCGGTTCAGGAAGGACAAGAAAGGAGCGATCAAGTTGAGGAATGAAAGTGCGCTGGCTCATTTTCGCGACGAGGTGATTCGTCCGCAGCGGCAGATCATGCTCGAGCAGCTGGAACAGACTTATCAAGGCTGGCGTCCAGAGCTGATCAGGGAGTTCATCGCTTCGTTTCGGGCCTGGTGCCAGCAGCTGCTGGAGCTTCAGGCGGCGGGCAAGAAGGGGCGCATCGGCTATTTGACCTATTCGATGCTGCGGACGGCGATGCAAAGCGGAAAGATGACGTATTTAGGGGAAGCGCAGGACGAGAACTGGTTTTTGGATCCCCAGCCCGTCCGATGTGGCTATGAGGCCAAATGGGCTTACCTGCCGCTGGAGAAGTGGAAGGAAGCGGTCATGTCCAGACGGCGGGAATATGCGGGACAGATTAACGAGATGGATGTGGAGCGGGAAATGCGGCATGAAGCCGCCTATGTTCATGGTTATGTCGTCGCGTTGATCCGCCAGGCGATGCCTGAAGCTGTGCAATTGGAAGAATTCCTCCAGCTCGATAAGGAGCAGGTGGTTGAAATCCGCGTAGGCGAATATTTGGACCACAGTGAGGTCGTCTATAAGCTGGACGGGCGGAATTTGGACAGCGCTGAGGTGAAGGAATGGCTCGAGTCGGGAAAAGAGGCCGAATACGCTTACGAGGTATACCGCAAGCTGGATTTGGCTGGCGGGGATTACAGCGCATTGGATTTTCGCTACGCACGGTTCGAGAATTCGTGGTTGAAGGACAGCCAGCTGGTGGAATGCATGCTGGTCGGCACGCGCTTTGAGAGATGCATGCTTGCAGGCGCGAACTTGTCCGGGTCCTACTTGCATGAAGCTAGCTTTGAGCATTGCGGCCTGCAAGGGGCGGATTTCAGATTCGTGGAAGGGATGAGCGGCACGGCAGGCACGGAGGAATGGGACATTCCCGGGTTCATTGGCGTGAATTTTGCCGGAGCGGATTTGTCCGATACCGATTTCACGAGTGCGAATCTGCGCGGTGCCCGGTTTATCGGCGCGAACCTGACTGGAGCAAGCTTTATTGGAGCTAATGTTCAGGGCGCTGATTTTACGGATGCGGTATTAACGGATGCTGATTTTACCGGTGCCAACCTGGACGGAGCGCTCATCGATGAGAGCATTGCCGGTTCCAGTACCCAGGCTGCGCGGCGAGCCTTGCTTGCGTATTTCGCCGAGACCGAGGGAGAGGTGAATCTCGATGGAGCTTGATTTGTTCAAGCTGAGCCTGGACGAGCGTGTGCATGACCCGGCTGTTCCTGTGGGTGTTTTTGCGGAGATCACCAAAGAAATGCTGACAGAGGAAGGCTGTCACGCGCTCCATGAAGTCAGCCTGCAATTTGCGATCCAGGACGCCGGACGGGTGCAATACCCGGATTATTTGGAGCATCCTCTGCCCTTGTTATCGACCCGGCTGAAGCTATTAGTCGAGAAATTCTGTCCGCGGATGAAGTTCTTCGCGGTGCGTTTGCTGGATCTTCGGCGCAAGCATAGCCAGACGTACTGGCTGATGATCCCGCCGCGGGTTGGCTGTTTGTCTGCGGAGAGCGAGTTTCGGCCGGATGGGGCGCTTCGTCGTCTCGTGGTAGAGGGAGAGCAGCTAAATTCATGGATGCTGTTCCAAGTGGCCGGTATTGCGGAGACACAGATTTTGGTTCATCTGGCGCTGGCGGAAAGCCTATTGCGCAGAGATTTTGACGGAATCCGGCTAACGCGAGTTGAGCGGGCGGGGACTGGAAGCAGCGAAGCTGCTTACGGCAGTTGAGAAAGTTGAGTGAACCCGAGCGAGGAGGTTGTTCGAAGATGGAAATTGTCGGTGCATATTCCACCAATGAAACAGCAGGCGAAGAACAGAAAAGCTATGTCGTGGCCGGTGCAATCTTAAGCTGCAGCTGCGGAACGCAATTGAATCGGCTGAAGACACCGCTGTGTCATGGCTTGCATTTGAAGGAGAAGGCGCAAATGAATGTTGCGGATTATGAGCCTATGGTGAATATCATCCCTTTTGGCAACTGCTTCAGCATGCTGAATCCGGCGGTGCAAAACGGGGAGATGGATATCGAAGGTTTGCAGAAAGCGCCTTGCGTTCCCGTCATTGCAGAGAAATGGGCCGGGGGCAAAGAGGATGTTCTGATTGAAGGAGAACCAGCGCTGCTCAGCGACTGCACGACCTTTTGCATCCACGGCGGACTCATTCAGATTGAGGACGACGGCCAGGAGCTCGATGGAACGTCGGTGGGGTGAGTCAGGGAGGAAGAGGAACCGATTTATTTTGGAAAATGAATACCAGCTGTACGAATCATTTAGCGACAGACAGGAGGTAATGATGTGCAAGCAGAGTCGACACAGGCAGCAGCAGGATATGGCCAAGTGCGGCTCGTGTGGCCTTACCGCATACAACAAATTAGCGAGCTGCGACTAGAGCGGAACGTAGGTGAGCACGCCAGGCTGTGGTTAACCGGGATTGTGCCGGAGGAAGACAAGGATCGTTATATTCAAGAGGCTAGAAGTCAGGACCCGATCGCGTTGGAAGAAACGGACGAGCAGGGAAAGACCAAGCGTACTCTGTTCCAGGGGATTCTGGACACGATCGCGGTTCGCGTTGTGCGGGGCATATACTATGTCGAGTTGACGGCTGTTTCCTGCTCAGCCCTGATGGATGTTCAAGCCAGAACCCGTTCTTACCAAAATCGGGAGATGAAATGCAGCGAATTAGTGGAGTCGGTCCTAGCGGCTTACCCTGGATCGGATTTTATTGATAACGCCATGAGCCATCAGCGCATCGGCCAGTTTACGCTGCAGTATAAAGAGACCGACTGGCAATTTCTGAAGAGGGTAGCTTCGCGGTTTGGGGCTGTCGTCATTGTAGAATCTGCGGCCGCGTCTCCGAAGCTGTGGATGGGGCTCCCTCTGGGCCGGCTTCATCCGCTGCCGGAAGATAC
This sequence comes from Paenibacillus woosongensis, assembly GCF_030122845.1. NCBI lineage: Bacteria > Bacillati > Bacillota > Bacilli > Caryophanales > Paenibacillaceae > Paenibacillus > Paenibacillus woosongensis. Next base: position 2,978,821 of record NZ_CP126084.1, on the reverse strand, counting down.
CCCTTATACGATTCAGCGTGATTTAAGCGCTCTCGAAGAGGCGCGCGGCGACGGAGCTGCGGATTTGCATCCGTATGATTTTACCCGCTATGCGGTAGACCTGGTGAACTGGTACCCCCTAGGCGATATCCTGGCATTCGCGGGACAGGAGCTGCTCATCTTCTCTGCGGTCACGCGATTTACAGGAGGAGAGCTGCGGCATCAATACATACTTAGCCCGGAGAGAGGCATCCGGCAGAACAAAATTCTTAATACGCCGCTGGCGGGAGCCTCGCTGGAAGGGAAAATCATCGATGTCCAGAAGGACCAGGTACGCGTCCATATGGATGTGGACGGGAAGCAGGCGAAGGAGGAAGCAAGCTGGCTGCCCTATTCTTCGATTTATACCGCCGAGGGCAATAGCGGTTTCTACTGCATGCCGCAGCAGGGAGATTCGGTGCAGGTGTATTTTCCAAGCCCGCGGGAGGAAGAAGCGATCGCGATGAGTTCGATCCGCCGAGGGGGCCAGCCTTCACCGAAGATGGAAGACCCCAGAGTCAAGTACTGGGGAACCAACTACGGCAAAGAAATGAAGTTCGGGGGCAGCGAACTAACGCTAACCGCTACGGAAGGAAGCCTGTTTATCTCCTTGGAGGACGAAGCGGGCGTGCTGATTCAGAGCGACTCTGGAATAATCATGGCGAGCAAGAAGGATTTGGAGCTTGCTTCGGAGAAGGAAATAAAGATCGAAGCGGAGACAGCGATCTATCTGGTGTGCGGTGACAGCAGCATCGTCATGGACGGAGATACGGACATTCAGGGGACGGAAATCGTTCTGGAGGGGCTGCAGAAGTGCCCGGTATACGTCGAAGATTTGGAGCCGGAACCGGAGGCGCCTTTTGTATCCGAAGTAGAGCCGCCTGAGAAGAAGAAGAGCTTCTGGGAGAAAGCGCTGGATGTGGTTCAGGTCGGTTTGGATGTCGCGGGGCTGATCCCGGGGCTCGGAGAGATCGCCGACCTTGTGAATGCAGGGATCTACCTGGCTCGCGGCGACTATGCGAACGCGGCATTGTCCGCAGCGGCGGCCATTCCGTTTGCCGGATGGGCGGCGACCGGGGCGAAGTTCGTGAAGCGCGGCGTCGAAGCGTTCAAGACTGGGCAGAAGCTGATGAAGGGCGTAGATCGGGCGGTGGACGCTTTCCAGGCGGTGAAGAAGACCGCCAGCATGATGCCAAGTCCGATGAGGCAGGACCTCGGCAAGGTATGGACGTCAGCCCGGAAGCTGGGCAACAACCTGGGGCTGGGCGAACAGCTCGGAAAGATCAAAAATGCCATGCAGAGGCTGTCGGTCAGCCATCCAAGGCTCGCCCACGCTGTAAGCACATCAGCTAGCGTCAGCCAGCAGGTCGCCATGCAATATACCCGCAGCCTGGCGATAGAAGCCGCTATGGAAGCAGGCGGCCGGATCGAATTCATCGGCGACTTCATCGAGCAGATCGGCGGAGACAAGATGCGCGCGGCGATTACCTGGGTATCCATCGCTACGAACAAGGGGCGGAGCAAGGGCACTGGCCTTAACCGCAATCTTGGCTTTACTGGCGGTGGCGGTAATGGTGGCTCTGGGAAGCGTGGGGGGAAAGATGATACTCCGCCAGCCTTCAAGCAAACGAAATTTGCCAGTTCATATGAATCAAGAATTAATCAAACTCCTGCGCCAGGAAATCCAAAGGTTGGTTTTGAAGGGCAAAGGGGAGAATCTAAATGTATCTTAAAACCGCCTCCTGACCCTGACTTGAAAAAAATATTAGACGAAGCTGGTATTGACGGTATAAATTATAAGAATGCCGTACCCGATTTTTCGCCTGTATCAAAAGCACAGTTGGAAATTGACCACATGGTAGGTGGAACTGGCAGTAATGGAACTAAAGCTAGAGCTGCTAATTTTAAACAAGCAGATATAAAATTAGCTGAGCAACTTAATAATTCGCCCGAGTTGGCTAATCAATTTGGGTTGACCCCCGGAAAGATTAAAGCAGGAGACATAGCAGATGTTCGTGAAGAATTTAAATTAACATGGCACGAATTAAATGATGGAAGAACGATACAACTTGTACCATCAGAAATTAATAGCAAATTCGGACATTTAGGTGGCGTAGGAGAGATAAACGCAGGAGCGTTTGAGCCAGGCGGATTTGCAAATAATTAGAAGGGAGTTTCCTAAAGTGAAAATTAATGATTCGGTTTTCGGTGAACTTGAATATGATTATGTTTGGAGTAGGAATATCACCATTGATTTTTGTGGAACAGAAACCAATATTGCTTTAATGGTAGACGGAGACGAAGATGGTGAATTTAGTGATAAACAGTATGCTTCGTATAATTCTTTAATAGAAAACTGGGGACATCTTCAACAATATATTTTGCAACCTATATTAGACTATTATAAACAAAAACGTTTTGAGCTTGGATATGATATTTCACACAATGAAAATTACCCATTAATTGATAATATCGACGACCTTTTAAAAAATATTAAGCTAGTAGGGATTTTTGTACCTTCTGCGAGACGATTTGAAGGCAGATATATTGGACTAACGTTTGATTGTAGATGGGACGAGGAAAATGGGGTTGGTATTCGTTTAATCGATGAAGAAGTCACTAGAATAGGATACCAAGATGTTGCTCTTTAGAATTTTTATCAAGTCCACTATCTACATTAAATAAAATTATCTGTTGAACTAACTTTTGAGAAGAACTCCGAAAAATTTGAAGTTTCATGCTTTCAGAATTTAATTGGGTAGGGAACCAAGTACCGTGTTAAATTTAGTGTTTTCTCAATAACTAGTACAGTATAAGATTTTGTCATGTCAAGCTTTAATTACGTCACCTAGAACAGGTCAATTATGGTTATCATGGTTGACCTGTTTTTATTTATTTGTCGTATTACTTTGCAGGATACTCCACCTTTTTAGTCAGCGGGAAACGATGAACAAACTAATTCATCTAGAGTACGCTCGATTTGGGAGACATTTGGAATGCAGATTTATATCCAGGGGGAGAATTCCTAGCGTTAGCTATAAGCAAGGGGCCAATTGTGATGTTGAGTCCAAAGGAAACTCGAAGTAAGTGCACAACCAGAGGATGATGTTAGACCACGTTTTATTGAAATGATATTTGGAGGTATTGGTATGGAATTGAGCAACGAAACGTATGAAAAAATTGTTGAAGTTTGCGAGGAAGCTGATAGCTTTATCGATGAAGATAGAATTGAGGACGCTATAAATAAATATTTAGTTGCTCTTGAAATTATTCCGAGTCCCAAAAAAGATTGGGAAGCTAGTACCTGGATTTATACAGCACTTGGCGATGCTTATTTTATTAATGATGAGTATGAAAAAGCTAAGGACTGTTTTTATAATGCTTTAAATTGCCCTGATGGCATTTCTAATCCCCTAATTTTATTGAGGCTTGGGGAAAGTTTATTTGAGTGTGACGATATGCATAAGGCAGCAAATTATTTGCTAAAAGCATACATGTTGGAGGGCTATAAGATTTTTAACGAAGAAGACGAAAAGTATTTCAATCTGATTAAAGATATGATCTAAGGAGGAAATAAACATGGTATTGCTTAACTCACCATTAAAAGAGGAAATAGAGAAACTGATCGAAGTTAGTAATCAGGAATATGATTTAGCTAATTATGAAGACTCTATAAAATTACTTGAGGAGGCTTGGGAAAAACTCCCTATTCCAAAAGTTACTTACGATGACAGCTACCATATTGTTAAATATATTATTGAAACCTATTTATTTATGAATAAGGCCGAAATGGGGGCAAAATGGATTAGTATGTTATTTATTTGTGACCTTGAACGTGAAGATAGTGGAGAAAGAGAATTTATAGCTGGTAAGGTTTCATACGAAACCGATGATTTAGTAATGGCTAAAGAGTTATTCTACGTTGCAAACAATAAATCCGAGGGAAGATGCTTTGAGGATGAGGATACAAAATATTTGAAGTTTTTTAAAAGTTAAGTTTGCACACTAAATTTATGAAATTGGCCACAGTTGAGTAGAACACTTGCTGTGGCTTTATTAGTTACAAAGGGGCGAGATATACTAACAGGTTTTAATTAACAGAGGAAAATGATTACATAGATTTTGATGATAATTAACTATCCTCAAAAGGGAGGGAGAACATTGGCAGAAAAGATAAAGCCATATTTATTTTATACAATTATGTATCCTTCGGTTACCAAGGATAAAGCAATGGTAATGGATCAATTATTAAATGTTTTTGATAAATATGATAAATTTGTGCCTACCCAATGGGGGGACTCAGAAGTAACAAAAATAGATTATAACCGGTCTGAAATTTTAGAAAAAGTTATGAATAACAAGACATCAGAGGTCTATTTGCACAGGAATAATGCTGTAAAATATACTGCTCAATTTGATCTTGATCTAAATGTTAGATCTATGTTTGACCTCGAGGTTCATAAATCGATGTCAAGCAAATTTTGGCCTACATTTTTTGATTTGTCAAATGAGATCGCCGCAATTTCGGAACCAAGCTATGGAATTACACATATATTTTGGCCTCCAACTATTCCATGGGAAACTGACGAACAGCGTCTTCTTAGATGGATGAGTTTAGCAACCTTACCAGTACCCGTCGAATTTCTTCCGAACGGACCATTAGGTGTTGGAATGCGAACATACTTTGGTGGTTATGTGTTAGAAATGTTTGGTCGGGATTTTTTAATGAATACCCCTGCGGTAGTCACTGAATTAGAATGGGGGGGGATCCGGATTGATCTTAGCGAAAAACCTTGGGAATTAGAGTTAAATGAGCTGATATTAATCTGGTCGCGTGTTATGGATTACTTGGAGACATCAAATGTGATGGCCATACCTCAATTTAGAGATGATAAGAGAGGCGTATTATTTAGTCCAAATGAAGTTTGGAAAAATTATTTGAAGAAATAAAAATAGCTAAAATGGAGTTGTTTTAAAATGCATGAACAACCTCAAAAAGTCACTGAAATCCTACAAGTTATTAATCAAGCCCTCTTGGAGGATGAACTACTGGACCACCTAGAAATACATGGTTTAGATCTTTCCTTTTCTGATTTGTCAGGCTTAAGAGCAGATTGCATCATGGCTCATAGTACAAATCTCAGAGCGGCAGCTTTGTTAAATGTTTCATTTCGCGATTGTGAATTTGATAAGGCCAATCTTGAAAGCTGTAATTTAGAAGAAGCGGATATTGCGGACTGTGTCTTTAGTGAGGCGAATCTTCGTAAAGCACAGATGAAGCATGCAGAGATCCGGATTAGTACTTGTATAGAAACTTGCTTTGATGAGGTCGAATTTTCTTATGGTAATCTATCAGGAACGACTCTTATTGAGGCTACATTTCGGAATGCGAATTTAACCGGCATAAGTGCAGTAGAGGCGTTCTTTGATAAAGCTATCTTTAATGGTGCAAATCTCTTAGAAGGAGACTTTTCAGGATCTGACTTTATTGATGCTGACCTATCTGATGTTCAAGCTATGAAAGCGAATTTTACTGATGCAAACTTGTCAGGAGCAAATTTAACTAATGGTAATTTTCAAGAAGCTGACTTCACTAATGCAGACCTGAGTGGTGTTATTTGGAAGGGCGCTAACATAGAAGGAGCTAAATTTGATAATGGTGTTAAGGAAATTATTTTAAGAGAGATATGAATGGCATTCATTCGGGCGGTCATCAAGGGATGGCCGTTTTTATTTTGGATTTCCAACCTAACTTATGAGATATAACAGAATATCCGATGAAGTACATAGGGGAAATTTGGAAGATTTTAATCACTGAAGCCTAATTTCCTTAAATATAGTTTTGAGCCGCCGACACAAAAATCGAGACCTTTGAGAAAGGTTCAATATTGAACTACTCGTAATTTCGGAGTTGATAAAATGAGAAGAGTAGAATGGCTAGAATCTGATGGACCAGCCAGCGAAGAGCAAATACAGAAAGTTGAAAAATACCTTGGAGTAGAATTTCCTAAAGACTATAAGGAATGCGTTACGCAATTCAATGGAGGATATCCAGAACCAGATTTATTTGATATTAATGAGGAAAAAGACGCTATTTTTTCATGTTTATTAAGCCATACAAATGATGAAGCGAGTATATTGGAAGTTTATGATTTATCGTCAAATGTACTGCCAGCTGAAATAATCCCTTTTGCTCGCGACCCTTTTGGAAATCTCATCTGTTTTGATTACAGGGGGAAAAGGATACCAACAATTATTTTTTTCGATCATGAAGAAGTTGGTGATAAAGCAATATATCAAATATGTAGCACATTTTCTGAGTTGCTGGAACGACTTTATTCTATCGACGATTAATAAACATAGCAAAGGAGCGATTTGTTTGAAAATAAGATTTGAATATAGTTTTGAGTCTATTGGAATTAAGGAAATTGAGGCACTTGAGAGAAAATATAATATTGAATTACCAGAAGATTATAAATAATTTTATTCTAAAGTATAATGGTGGAAAACCTGTAATAAGAAGATTTTCAACTCTGGACGATAAGCAAACATCATTATTAATGTTACTTTTCCCCTTGTCGGAATCTAATGAACCTAATTTAGAAGGAAATTATATGGAGTTTAATGAAAGTAAAATAATTCCGTCCAACTTACTCTCTATAGGGGATGATCCTATTGAAAATAAAATTTGTATTTCTGTTTCAGGAGATGATAAGGGATACATATATTATTGGAGTTTAGATATGGAAGATATCGATGAAGAGGATTATTTGCCCTCATACAAAAATATGAGTTTAATTGCAAAAAGTTTTACTGAGTTTATGAATGGATTATGTGTAACAGAAGAATCGTAAATTGAGTTAAATTCCATAAGTCAGAATTGAAATTCATCAGAGAAAGTTTCAAAGCTTATTCTTAACTTGAACATCTAGTGAGAATAGGCTTTTTTTCATAATATAACGGCGCGCATCTTGTCTCCGCCTGATCCTAAAGATTCGTGGGATATGGGACATAAACCGGGCTTCGAATTTAGAAAACATAGAAAAAGTGCCCAAGAACGTGGAATTTCAAGAAAACAATTTTTAGATGAGCACAATAATCCTGATCATTTTCGGCCAGAAAAGCCAAGTTCCAATCGGAGCCACAAGGATGAAGATCACTCAGATGATTATAAAGGACCGTAAGATGCATGAAGGGAAGGTAGTATATGAAGACAAGTGCTGAGCTTTATATTGGTAAGCTTGAAGAACTATTTGGTGAAGAAGACGTAATAAAAAAAATAGATCCATCGGATGGAAGTTCCCCAGTGCATGTATTTTTTTACTATGATTTGCCTGAAGAAGGTATGTTAACAGTAGTAACATATGGCCTATCAGAAGGTGAATTTGATGAATGGAAAAGTGCTAAACCAGAACTAATTTTGAGTCTTGAAACGCAAGACGAGAGTTGGGGATTAGCCGTTGCCTATTTTGCTGCTGAATTTAGAGGCATAAAGGGATTTTCTTATGGCGACATATTTACCTTGGATACTCCAATAGCAAAGGAATCAGAGATGACAGGATTTTTTACCTTTGCAACTTCAATTCTTGAAAAAGACGATGCATCAATTAAATTGCCTGATAAAACAATCCAATTGGTTGGAATGTATCCTATTTACAAGGAAGAAGTGGATTTGTTAAAAAAAATAGGAATTAAAGAATTTTGGCATAAAGAAGAATATAATATTTATAGTACTAATAGACCTAACTTAGCTCGACTATAGATTACATGAATGTTAACAACGAGGCGCTACTCAACAAATCAAACACTAAACAATTTGATAAATACGCTTATTAACTTTCAAAGGCTTATTCCAACTTGAAGTTCTAAGGAGGAGTGAGTCTTTTTTTCTATGCCAAAAAAAGGGAGGGAAAATGATATAACAGTATAGGCAGTAATAAAAAATGCTAAAGCCCACAGATTCTATGTAAAAATGTAGAACAGATCAGAGCATTACCGATAAGCCTGAGAATAAGAGAGTAAGTGGACAGTGATAACGCCGTTGTCGATGCTACATTAAAATTATCTATCAAATGAACTGTTTTTATAATGCTTTAAACTGCCCGATGGCATTTCTAATCTACTAATTTTATTGAGGCTTGGGAATTTATGAACGGTTTTGAAATGTCACGACAAATTGCAGAAGACAGAGAGAGAATGGATGACTTTTTAACAGAAGAATAATAAAAAATTAAATCAAACGTGGATTCATTACGTAAGTAACTAGCATCCCCTTAAATAAAGCAGGTCGATATGGTATATACCACCATGATTGATCTGTTATTTTTTGCCGAGATTTAAGTTTTTGTCAAAACATTAAGAAAGCAGTTAATAGTTGTCACTTCTAGAAGGGTAATAATATCTGTTATCAGTTTGACTGCATATTATATGGTTCATTATAGATTATCAATTCTATTTTATACGAATATCGTATATTTCGGGCTGCATGCTGGTTCGTTGTTGTAAAATATGTAATTAATGTTTAACAACCAATTTGTCAGTGAAAGGATGTAACGTCAATGGATAACATTATAGAAAAAATCTATAATGGATCATTGCAGCCAGACGCGTACATAAATCCACAAGATCCTGAATATCGCAAGCTTACGAAGCAAACCTCAAATCTCATGGAAGAATGCCGGAAGAGGTTCTCGGAGAATGATTTTAGATTCATTGAAGGTATCATCGATTTATATGGGAAGACTTACTCTATGCATTCCACCGCGTCATTTGTCCATGGCTTTAAAATCGGTGCACTGATGATGATCGAGGTGTTTAATGTAAAGGAGCAAGCATAGAAAGTGGTTGTTATCCCAAGGCTGCATATAAAAAACAAGCGGCTGCTAACCTCAGCAACCGCTTGCTCCAAATCTATTGAATTCTCTTCCGCAGCAGGACCAGCAGCCAGATGATGCCTGCGGCCAGAATCGTGTGGCCGAGTCCGGCGATGTGCGGCAGGAAGCTGATGTCGGTGCCGTTGATTTGCAGCATGCCGCGAACAGCCATGGCGGCGATGGTAATCATAAGCCCGAGGTTATACACGACATACCAGGCCCCGAAGGATTTCGCTTCATGCACCTGGAACACCTTGGCCAGGATCAGGGCGATGGTGAAGAAAAGGAAGCCCAGCACCAAAATATGCGTATGAAGGGCCACGAGGACGGTCTGCCCGGTGAAGTCGCTGTGCTTGGTGATTTCGCGATAGGCTATGCCGGCAAACAGGCCGAGAATCGCGTAGAAGAAGGACGTATAATACAATTTTTTCATGATGGAGTCTCTCCTTTAAAAGTAGTTCGTTCTAACTTCACGGAAAGTATAGCACGGTTAAATGAACGCAATATGAACACATTATGAAGGATTTTTAACAAAGTGATACGTTTCACATTAAGGCGATCAACAAAAAAATCAGCCGCCGGCGCGAGGCCAACAGCTGATTTATAAATATCCAATAATTAGAATAATTATTCACGGTAGTTACAAGAATAGTAGGTTATGAATGGCTGGTTTCTTCACTTCCGCTAACAACGATCTCCAGCTCTCCAGTCATGGAATCGATCAGCAGGCCGTGAACCGGGATGTTTGGCGGCAGCAGCGGGTGATTTTTCACGATTCCGACGGTATGGGTGACGCCTTCTTTTTCGTTGCTGAAGCCGCGCAGCCATTTTCTTAGCTTAATTCCGGAGTTCTCCAGGGTGTTCAGCACGTCGTCGGAAATTCCGCGTTCCTTGATTTCGCCGATCATATGCTCCGAGTTCAATGAAGCCATGCCGCAGCCGGTGTGACCGACGATGAACACTTCCTCCGCTTGAAGCTCATAAATGGCGACCAGCAGACTCCGCATAACAGATCCGAATGGCTGGGAAATGACAGCGCCGGCATTTTTAATAATTTTCGCATCGCCGTTCCGCAGGTTCATGGCTTTAGGGAGCAGCTCGACTAGTCGTGTATCCATGCAGGTGACGATGGCGATTTTCTTGTCCGGGAACTTGTCGGTGATATACGCTTCGTATTCCTTGTCCTGGACGAATTTCTTGTTATGCTCCATGATCGTTTCGATTTGGCTCATAGTTGTTACCTCCTTATAGCTGTTAATTTACTTCTGACTTACTTCCAGACGACGATCGACAAGATGCAAACCCGCTTTGTACAGCTGGGATGCGCCCTCTAAACGGAAGGTTTTGCTGGCTTCATCTCCCTGAAGGAGCAATTTCTCCTCAAAAAAAACGGCTTGCTGTTGGTCGATCCAAACGGGGTACGAATCGCAGTCCACCTTGATATCTTGCGGACCCGGCTCGCGACTAAAGAGATCATTCGCATCGGAATCATCGCAAAAAAACATGGTTTCAAAATTTGATTATACGGTTTGTAAAAAGTATCATCAAGAGGAGAAGTTAAATTTCTGGATAGAGGTGGGAAACATATGAATCAGACAACCGCTTCAACTTGGGAACAATTTCAAGCACTACTACACAAAATTAAAAGCTATCATGAAGCTGTAGCACTGATGCATTGGGATCTTCGCACCGGTGCGCCGAAGAAAGGGGCACAGGGCCGTTCCGAGGCGATCGGCGTGCTGATGACGGAAGCTTTCAAGCTTCAGACATCGGATGAAATGGGAAAAATGCTCGCAGAATTAAATTCCCCGGCTGTATTCGGCCAGCTAGATGAAATTAAACAGCGGATCATTACGGTCACCCAGGAGGAATACGAGCGCAGCGTGAAGATTCCGCCTCATAAATATCAGGAATACACCGAGCTTACCGCTCTTGCGGAGACGCTATGGGAGGATTTCAAGGAAAAAGGCGATTACGCCGGGTTCGAGCCTTATTTGGGGCAGATCGTAGAGAAGACGAGTGAATTTATCGATTATTGGGGACCAAAGGCGACTCGCTATGACACACTTCTCCATCTGTATGAGCCGGATTTGACGGTAGAGAAGCTGGATCAAGTGTTCGGCCAGCTAAGGGACCGTCTAGTGCCATTGGTGAAAGCGATCAACGAGGCATCCAGCCAGCCGCAAGCTTCCTTTATGAATCAATTATTTGATAAAGGCCAGCAGGAGAAATTCGGCATGTTCATGCTGGAGCAAATTGGTTATGATTTCGAAGCCGGTCGCGTGGACGAGAGTGTTCATCCTTTCGAGATTACTTTAAATCAGGGAGACGTCCGGATTACGACGAGTTATATGCAGGATGACGTGACCTTTGCCTTGTTCAGCTCCCTGCATGAGGGCGGGCATGCTCTATACGAGCAGAATGTGGATTCTGGTCTTGCGGGAACCCCGCTTGGAGAAGGGGCGTCCATGGGCATCCATGAATCCCAGTCCCGTCTATGGGAGAACTTCATCGGCCGGAGCCGGGAGTTCTGGGCGCGATACTACGGAGACCTGCAGCAGCATTTTCCGGAGCAGCTCAAGGACGTTACGGTAGATGAATTTTATAAGGCGATCAACCGGGTCGAGAACTCGTTAATCCGCATCCAGGCGGATGAGCTGACCTACAACCTGCATATCATTATCCGTTACGAAATCGAGAAGCAGCTGTTCAATGAAGGTTTGTCGGTCAATGATCTGCCGAAGGTGTGGAACGAGAAGTACCAGGCTTATCTTGGACTTACGCCGCCAAACGACAGCCTGGGCGTGCTGCAGGATGTGCATTGGTCCGGCGGCAGCTTCGGTTATTTCCCATCCTATGCGCTTGGCAACATGTACGCGGCACAAATCGTCCATACAATGCGCAAACAGCTGCCAAACTTCGACGAGCTGATCGCCGAAGGGAACTTCGCCCCGATCAAGGAATGGCTGACCGAGCAAATCTACAAATATGGAAAAAGCCAAAAACCGGCGGAAATCATTAAACGCGTGACCGGCGAGGATTTGAATCCGGATTATTTGGCCGAATATTTGGAGCAGAAGTACAAAGCGATCTACGGGCTGCAATGACCACTAGATCAATTACTAGACCAACCCTAGATCCATGGAAACAATAGAATACAGAATTGAAGCCGCATAGGCTTCAACCTCCAAACCAGGGGCCGTCGCTAAGGATAAACGACATATCGTTAGCGGCGGCCTCTTTGTGCATGTCATAACCAAATCAAGGGCATGCGCATATTCTTTACTAAAGCTTCAATAAGAAAGAGGTGACGGATATGAGGGTTATACGTTATGCCGCAGGCTGGATTGCGCCGCTATTCATCTTCCTCGCGCTGCTTGGCGGCTGCGGAGGGGACGGACAGACGCATAAAGTAAGGATCGGAGAAGTGACGCGTTCTGTATTTTATGCGCCGCAGTATGTCGCTTTGGAGAAGGGGTTTTTCAAAGAGGAAGGATTGAATGTGGAGCTGCAGACGACAGCCGGGGGCGATAAGACGATGACGGCTCTGTTGTCTGGTGCGATTGATGTGGCGCTGGTCGGAGCCGAAACCTCGATATATGTCTATCAGCAGGGGGCGGAAGATCCGGTGATCAACTTCGCACAGCTGACGCAGACAGATGGCACATTTCTAGTATCCAGGGAGCCGATGGACGATTTTGACTGGTCACAGCTCCAGGGGGCGGTATTTCTCGGGCAGCGCAAGGGCGGAATGCCGCAGATGGCCGGAGAATTCACGCTGCGCAAGCATGGCATTGATCCTCAAAGTGATTTGGAGCTGATCCAGAATGTCGATTTTGCCAATATCGCTGCCGCCTACGCCTCTGGAACAGGGCAGTTTGTCCAGCTCTTCGAGCCGCAGGCTTCGATTTTCGAGCGTGAGGGCAAGGGCCATGTCATTGCTTCCTTTGGTACGGAGAGCGGGCGGCTGCCTTATACCGTATTCATGACAAAGCAGAGCTACATGAAGAAAAATGACGAGATTGTCCAGAAGTTCACGAACGCGGTCCATCAGGCGCAAAAATGGGTGCAGGAGCATACGCCAGCGGAAACGGCTGAAGTAATATCGCCTTTTTTCAAGGATACCGATTTGGATATTCTCGAGAGCGCTGTGAAGCGTTATCTGGGGCAGGGCTCCTATGCGGAATCACCGGCCATCGCCGAGGAGGCTTGGAATAATCTGCTGGATGTTATGGAAGGGGCAGGGGAATTACAGGAACGGGTATCCGTGGATGAATTGGCCAACAACAAATATGCGGAAGCTGCCGTTCAAGCATCCCCTTCGCCATGAGGAGAGGATGGTGATTACCGCATGGTGCCTGTCATTCAACTGAAGGATGTTGATCTTGCCTACGTAACGGATCATGCAGCGACGCTGGCACTCCAGGATATGAATCTGTCCGTGGAGGACGGGGAATTGGTCAGCTTGGTCGGTCCGAGCGGCTGTGGCAAAACTACGCTGCTGTCCCTTATGGCCGGGCTGATCTCCCCCTCCAGAGGGCTGGTGCTGCTCCATGGCAAGCCTGTAACCGGGCCTACGCCCGAGGTAGGCTATATGCTGCAGCAGGACTATCTGTTTCCATGGCGGAGTATTGTCGATAATGTCCTGCTCGGTCTTGAATTAACGAATCGCCTCACCAAGCAAAGCGCGGAACTGGCCGAGGAGCTGCTGGAGGGGATGGGACTGTCCGGGACAGCCCAGCTCTATCCGCATCAGCTGTCCGGAGGAATGAGGCAGCGCGTTGCGCTGGCCAGAACGCTGGCGACGAATCCAGACTTGCTGCTGCTGGATGAACCCTTCTCCGCACTCGATTACCAGACGAAGCTTCAGCTGGAGGATCTCGTAGTTGATACACTCAAGCAGCGAAGAAAAACCGGCATCCTCGTAACGCATGATTTATCCGAAGCGATTGCGGTGAGCGACCGGGTCATTGTGCTGGGCTCCAAGCCGGGCAGAATCCGCAGCGTGTTTGAAGTACCGAAGAATATACGCGAGGCCCTGCCGTTTTATGCGCGGGAGGAGCCGGGATTCAATGCACTGTTCCATGAAATTTGGGGAGAACTTGAAGCGTCCGAAAGAAAGGAGTGAGTCTGATGAGTAGGGAGGAGCACTTAGACTATCTTACCGACAAGGATCGCCATAACCGTGAGAGTGTGGATTCGCAGACTTGGCTGGCGCAGAAATGGCAGCAGCATCTGCAGGCCAAACGAAGAATGAAACAGGGCGTATTTGCTGTTCAGGCCAGCATATTGCTGCTGTGCATACTCCTCTGGGAAATAGCCGGGCAGCTGAAGTGGATCGATGTGCTGATTTTCAGTTATCCCTCCAAGGTGGGGCAGCAAATCGTGAAAGACATCGTCAGCGGAGAGCTCTGGCCGCATCTTGCGATGACGGTATCCGAGACCGTGGTCGGCTTCCTGCTAGGCACGCTGATCGGGACGCTGCTTGCCGTCGTCATCTGGTGGTCGCCGTTTCTGTCCAAAGTGCTTGATCCCTATATGGTCGTCTTCAACAGTATGCCGAAGGTCGCCTTAGGCCCGATATTCATCGTGCTGTTCGGTGCCGGATTTACCGCAATCGTCGTCACGACCTTGTCCATAACGGTCATTGTTACTACGCTTGTCGTATACACGAGCTTCAACGAAGTCGATGCCAACTATACGAAAGTGATACGCACCTTCGGCGGCAGCCGCCAGGATGTGTTCCGCAAAGCAATATTGCCCGCCTCGTTCCCGACGATTGTCTCTACACTGAAAGTGAACGTCGGCATGGCCTGGGTAGGCGTGATCGTCGGCGAGTTTCTGGTCGCCAAAATAGGCCTGGGCTATTTGATCGTCTACGGCTTTCAAGTATTCAATTTCACGCTGGTGCTGTCCAGCCTCGTTATTATCGCGCTCGTAGCCACCGCCATGTACCAGCTTGTCGTCTATATCGAGCGGAAGCTCGTGCGCGAGCGGTAGAACGTTGTAAGCAAGCTCGCCTTCCCGATTTCAGCCCGTTCGAGGACAGCTCAGCTCGATCGGTGTGGGGTTGGGGAGGTTTTTTGAATGGAACGAGTTGATGGAAGGCGAATATAGAAGCAGACACAAGTAATCGAAGTTCGGCCGGGGCACGGTAAAGGGACAGGCTCCAGTGGAAGAAGAGGAGGAGGTACGAGGGAGGAGGGATCTAGAGAGGAAGATGGAGTTTGTGGTCGAAACAGACAACAGGCAGTTGCTTATGGCAAGAAGTTGCTTACGGAAAGTAGTTGCTTACGGAAATGTTGCTTACGGACCTACGTTCCGCTATTTGTGCAAAATGGGGTAAAATATAGTAGTAACGGACACAGGGGAAGCTATTTCGAGGAAATGGACCCGAAATAGAGCAATAATAGTGGAATAAGGGCTTCTGTGTCCGTAAGGGAACGGGAAAGCACTCTTTTGCTGTAGATAAGGGCTTCTGGGTCCGCTAGACCCAGCCAAACATGGAAACTCCGGCGGCGTTCACAACAAACAACTCAGGAAAGCTGGAACTTCTGGGATTATGATTATGAAACTTCTGGGATTATGATTATGAAACTTCTGGGGTTGTGGGATTAACGGAACTCTGTGGGCCTAACGGAATTGTCGAACTAACGGAATTGTCGAACTAACGGAACTGTGGGCCTAACAGAATAGTGTAACTAACGGAACTAATGGAACAGTGGAACTAACGGAATTGTCGAACTAACGGAACTGTGGGCCTAACAGAATAGTGTAACTAACGGAACTAATGGAACAGTGGAACTAACGGAACTGTGGAACCAATGGTACCAGTGAAGCTACGGAAGCCGAAGGAACCATGAGAACCACAGGAACTGTGGAACCAAACTGCGGGAACTGTGCAACTATCGGAATTGTGGAAATTCTGGAACTAACAGAAACGCTGGACTTGTTGTCGGATCTGTTGGAGAACCACAGGAACTACAGGAACCACTGGGCCTTTGGAACTGTCGGAACTATGGAACTAACTGAGCAATTGGAGGTACTTCAGATACTGAGGGCTTAAGCCGTGTTTGCCATCAGAATTGTCACTGTGCCGTTGCTTTAAACCTAGTACGATACTAATAAAATGCCTAATGGCAACATAATCAAGTGAACGTATTTTTTCAGACTAATCTTGGTTCTTCAAAAGGGGGATGGCATGGGGTTTCGAGTCATAAAAACGGCGATTGCAACGCTAATCGCTATTATTATCGCAGATGCGTTTAATATTCAAGGGGCGCTATCGGCAGGGCTGCTAGCCATTTTAGGTGTGGATGTGACGCGGAAGCGGAGCTTGCTAACGGTGTCTTCCCGTTTTTTCGCTTCGGTTCTGGGGCTGCTGCTCGCGTTCGGCTTGTTTTTTATGCTGGGCTTCCATATTTGGGTGCTTGTCCTGTACATACTGATCGCCTTCCCGCTCATGTCGCGCGCGCAATTCAAGGAAGGAATCGTAACGAGCTCTGTAGTCGTATTTCGCGTTTTTGGCGGGGAGGAGCTAAGTTTGCAAGTGATGCTAACGCAAATCGAGCTGCTGTTAATCGGACTGGGTTCGGCGATGGCCGTGAATCTCATCTACATGCCGAATGAACAGCATAAATTAAGCGATATTCGCCATAAAATCGACGAGCTGTTCGCGGAAATTTTTAGCCACATTGCCCTGACACTTTACCATCCGCAGCATGTATGGGACGGCAGAGAATTGATTGAGGCCGCTGCTCTAATCAAGGACGGGCTCGCCAGAGCAGAGCGCGCGCTGGAGAACCAGCTTGTTTCGCCCGATGAATCGTGGAGTGTGTACTTCTACATGCGCAAGCAGCAACTGGAGCGGATCGAATCGATGCTTGAGCTCATTGCGCAGGTGTTTCAGCGGATGCCGCAAACGGATATTGCCGCCCTGCTGTTCGAGCGATTGAGCCTGGATGTGACCAAAGAGGAATATACGGGCCGAACAGAGGCTATGCTTGCGGAGTGGGAACAGGAATTCAAAAAAATGGAGCTGCCCTCCACAAGAGAGGAATTCGAAATTCGCTCTGCTGTACTGCAAATCTGCCGGGAGCTGGCGATGTATCTGGAAATTGCCAAAAAAGATAAAGTTCCCACGTTTTCCAAGACATAAGAGTCTGGGCTCGAGGTTATGTTCCTACGGTGGCGATTGAGGTCTGTCTTCCTAGAAGGTACTTCGATTGACGTTTTTCTTTAGATATAAGTATGTCTAAGCACCCTGGATTCATCATCCTTATATCGCAAGAAAAACTACCTTTAAAAGCGGTCTGTCTTCCTAGGAGGTACTTCGATTGACGTTTTTCTTTAGATATAAGTATGTCTAAGCACCCTGGATTCATCATCCTTATATCGCAAGAAAAACTACCTTTAAAAGCGGTCTGTCTTCCTAGGAGGTACTTCGATTGACGTTTTTCTTATTATTTTACTTCGTCCAATCAACATTCGCCTATGTCCTGCATACAATTGTAGTGAATGATGTATGGAGGAGGTTCGAACATGTCATCGAAATATCAAAGTAGAGAGATTATAACGAAAGCGATCTGCGGCAAAGGTCGTAAGTTCTCTACCGTAACCCATACCGTGACTCCGCCTCATAAACCGACCAGCATACTTGGCGCGTGGATTATAAACCACCAGTATGAGGCGGTCTCCGCAGGCGACGGAATCGAAGTTATTGGTAGTTACGATGTGAACATCTGGTATTCCTTCAGCAAAAACTCCCAGACCGAGGTAGCCAAAGAGACGATTTCCTATGTAGAGCACGTGCCACTGAGCTATGTAGACTCCAGGCACCGCTCTTCAACGGTGGAAGTATCCGCGGAGGCAACGCAGGAACCGAGCACCGTTGAAGCCGGCGTATCTGGGGATGGCCGTGTATCCATCCGCGTAGAGCGGGAGTTCGCCGTCGAGCTTATCGCTGAAACGAAGATCAATGTCCTCGTTGTGCCGGGCGGCGGTTACGAAGACAAGGAGTTCGATTTTGGTTCCGATCCGGGGGATTACGAAGATCTGGATCCGGATCTCCTCGACGACGAGCTGTAGCTTCGGGAGGACACGCGCTAGGTGAAGATAATCTAATATATGCGGCAGGGGCGGCGTCGTCGAGGGCGGCTGCCCTCTTTTTGTATAAAAAATAAAAAATATACACCAATCATCGCCGCCACAGGAGGGGACGAGAAAATGGAGGGACTTCGCCCGATCGGAACGCGGATTCAGATCATCCGCGGAGCATCTGCGCAGAAGCTGCTTGATGCAATAACGGCGCTGTTACAGTCCGCAACGGACCAGGTGGACAGCGGTATAAGGCCAGTAAGCGTATCGAGGCGCCCATTGTCAGGCTCAATGGAATGGATAGAAATCAGGTTCTCTGAAAAAAATCCACAGGTGCAAAACGAGAACAATAGCTTTCATACGATCAACGGTCACTTGGGCGAATTTCTCGCAAGCTCGATTGCGAAACGGCAGAAGCGCTTAAGCATAAGCGGGTTGAACGCTGTTCTGGCTTCTGACGGGGGGGAACCTCAGCTCACGCGCAGCAATCGCAGACTGCTACGCCGCTTTGTCGTTCAGGTCTTTCACTTAAAAGCGACTTACATGGCTGAGCTAGGTGTCGGGGGAACCCGCCGTCCGCTGCCGCAAGGAGAGGAAGGACGCCGCACGCTGCTGGAACGCCGCCTGGAGAAAACCGCTATCCGGGCGCTTTATGCTTTGCAGCTGGAAATGGGAGAAGTGACACTTCAGGCTGGCGAGGACGGGAAATTTACGGTCGAGCAGGTGACAGCAAATCCAGATTACCGCACGGAGGAACGGGCTATGCTTGCTGCCAAGGCGATGTGGCAAACAGCGGAGGAGCTGTGGAAGCATCAAGGCACTGCAAAAAAAAGCGGCCCGGCGGTGCTCCTGGGGATGGACCCGGAATTTCTGCTCTTTAACCGGGCTACCGGCAAAGTGATTCCGGCTTCCCGGTATTTAGGGTTCGCTGGAGAGGCAGGCTGCGACTCTTTGAGGTACCAGGGGGAGCGCCGCTTTCCGCTTGTGGAGCTGCGGCCCCAGCCTGCCGGCGAACCTCGCGAGGTGCTCGTGCAATTGCTGCACGCCTTCCGGGTCGCTTATCGCTCCATCGAGGATAAGGAGCTGTTGTGGCAAGCCGGGGGAATGCCTCAGCGGGGTTTTCCATTAGGCGGGCATATCCACTTCAGCGGCATTCCTCTAACCTACGAGCTGCTGCAGGTACTGGATAACTATCTGGCGTTGCCTGTCGCTGCCATGGAGGATCGCCGGAGCTTCGGGCGGCGCCCGCTTTACGGTTATTTAGGGGATTATCGGCTGCAGCCGCATGGAGGGTTCGAATATCGGACATTGCCCAGCTTCCTGATCTCGCCTGTGGTAACGAAGGGCGTCGTCGCGATTGCCGCGCTGATCGCTGGGAATTCGGGACAGCTACCCCGCAGGCCGCTGCACGACGAAGGAATGCATGCCGCTTTTTACCAAGGGAATCAGGAACGGCTGCGAGAGGTGCTGCCACAGCTGCATGCCGATCTCCAAAAGCTGGCGGATTACCCCCGATATGAGGGCTATATTGCGCCGTTCATGGAGGCGGCATGCTCTGGGCGAACCTGGGATGAGACGGTGGATATTCGCAGGTCTTGGAAATTGGAAAACCATTCGTAAGCGGAGGGCGCTTTTGATATAATAGAAGTCTACGAAATGGGCATGGAGGATGATCATGGCAACCTATACGCCGATGATTCAACAATATTTAAGTGTCAAAGCCCAGGCGCAGGATGCGTTTCTTTTTTTCCGGCTGGGCGATTTTTATGAAATGTTTTTTGACGATGCGATACTGGCTGCGAAAGAACTCGAAATTACGTTAACGGCCAGAGCAGGAGGAACTGACGAGAAAATTCCGATGTGCGGCGTTCCTTACCATTCTGCCGAGAATTACATTCACCGGCTGATCGAGAAAGGGTACAAGGTTGCGATCTGTGAACAAACGGAGGACCCGGCAGAAGCCAAAGGCGTGGTACGCCGGGAAATCGTGCGGGTCGTTACACCGGGTACGGTCATGGAAGGGAAAACGGTCGGTGAGAAGGCGAATAACTACATTTTATGCATTACGGAGCGGCAGGGCATGATGGCTATCGCCTCCTGCGACCTGTCCACCGGAGAACTGTACGCCAGCTCTGCTCCGGCCAGTAAGGAATGGCTGCGGGACGAGGTTGGGCTATACGATCCGTCCGAAATTATCGGGGACGGCGCGCTGCTGGATTGGCTGCGCGAGTCCAGCAGTCCTATCAGCAAACCGATCGTATATACGCCGTGGGATAAAGCGAAGGACGAGCTCGGCCGCAAGCAGTTCGGAGAGGCGGCTTGGGTGCGGCTTGAGCCGGAACGCCGCGACTGTGTGGCGCTGCTGGTCGGCTATTTAAGCGAGACGCAGAAGCGCTCCCTCGGGCAGCTGACAAAGATCTCGGCATATGAGCCGGAGAACTTCATGATTCTTGATCCGTTTACCCGCCGCAATCTGGAGTTGGTTGAAACCGTGCGTGAACGATCCAAGCGCGGTTCGCTGCTGTGGCTGCTGGACCGGACAGAGACGTCGATGGGGGCGAGAATGCTGCGGCGCTGGATCGATAAGCCGCTGCTGCACCGCAGCCTGATTGAGGAGCGGCTGGAGGCGGTCGATCATCTGTACGGGTCTTTTATACTGAGGGAGGATTTGAAGGAAGCCTTAAAGCAGATCTATGATTTGGAGCGGCTCGTAGGCCGGATCGCCTTTGGCAGCGCCAACGGGCGCGATCTTATCGCCCTGAAGCAGTCCTTGCGCCAGGTGCCGGCAATCAAGGCGCTGTGCCAGGCTTCGGCTTCAACGACGCTTGCCCGGGTTGCAGCAGAGATGGATGAGTGCGTCGATCTGGCGGAGCAAATCGAGGCGGCGATTGCGGACGAGCCGCCCGTATCCGTCCGTGACGGAGGCATCATCAAAAAAGGCTATCACGAGCGCCTGGACGAGCTGCGGGAAGCGGGAACGAACGGCAAACGGTGGATTGCCGAGCTGGAAGCCGCTGAACGCCAGGCTACCGGCATCAAATCGCTGAAGATCGGCTACAACAAAGTGTTTGGCTACTATATTGAGGTGACGAAAGCAAACTTGTCCCTGCTGCCGGAAGGAAGGTACGAACGGAAGCAGACGCTGGCGAATGCGGAACGGTTCGTGACGCCGGAGCTGAAGGAGAAGGAGACGCTGATTCTCGAGGCTGAGGAAAAAATGGTCGACCTGGAGTACGCTTTGTTCACCGAGCTGCGCGAGCGGATCAGCGGGGAGATCACCCGTCTGCAGCGTCTGGCCGAGCAGTTGGCCGTGATTGATGTGTACCGTTCCCTTGCCGCGGTGGCTGCGGATAGCGGATTTGTGAAGCCCGTGCTGACGGACGGCTATAATATGGTCATCGAGCAGGGACGGCATCCGGTCGTCGAATCGGTCATGAGCGATGCTGCGTTCATAGCCAACAGCACGAAGCTGCAGCAGGAAGAAGCGAGCATTTTGCTCATTACGGGTCCGAACATGGCCGGAAAAAGCACGTACATGCGCCAGGTGGCGCTTATATCGATCATGGCGCAAATCGGCAGCTTCGTGCCTGCCGCGTCGGCGGAAATTCCGATGATTGACCGGATTTTTACGCGTATCGGCGCGGCCGACGATTTGATCGGCGGACAAAGCACCTTCATGGTTGAAATGGCCGACATTCAGGTCATGACGGAGAAAGCCACCTCGCGCAGCTTGATCATCATCGATGAGCTCGGACGAGGAACGTCGACAAGCGAAGGTATGGCCATCGCACAGGCGGTTATCGAATACGTCCATGATCATATAGGCTGCAAGGCGCTCGTATCCACGCATTTCCATGAGCTGGCCCATCTGGAATCCAGCCTCTCCGGCCTTAGCAATTATTCGATGGCCGTACAGGAGAGCGGAGACAAGGTGCACTTCCTGCGGAAGCTTATTCCGGGCGCGGCGGATTCAAGCTACGGCATCTACTGCGCCAGGCTGGCCGGACTGCCGGGCGGAATTATCGACCGTGCGTATGGACTGCTGCAGGACTTCGAGCAGGCGGCTGCCGAGGTCGCTTCTGGAGGCGTTGAGCGCCGAAGCGGGCAGGCCGTCCAGCAGTCAGCAGAAGCTGCGGATGGACGAGCCTCAGGAGTCGCTGTACAATCGGCTAATCTTTTAGGCGGACTTGCACAGGCTGGCTCCCAGGAAGCGGCAGCAGGGCTGCGTGTACTAGAGGAGAGCGAGGCTGGTGCCGAGGCACTGGCTGGCGGCACAGTACTGCATCAAACAGGGACGGTAAAGGAAGCCGTGGCAGAAACCGCAAACCAGGCTTGGAGCGCAGCGTCGCCGCAGGAAGCGGGTAAGTCAACGGCCGCTGAGGGAGTCGAAGGGTCGAAGGAAGCGGGTAAGTCAACGGTTGCTGAGGGAGTCGAGGGGTCGAAGGAAGCGGGTAAGTCAACGGTTGCTGAGGGAGTCGAGGGGCCGCAGGAACCGCATCAGTCAATGGCCGCTAAAGAGATCGAGGGCCCGAAGGAGGCATCCTCCTCAGCACCAAACGAGGCGCCGGGAAATGGGGAAGTCGTGCAGCTCTCTATTTTTGGAGATGAATTGCCGGTCGCGAAAGCAAGATCTTCTGAGGAAGATGCCAAGGTGCGCAGCATACTTAATATGGTGAAGAATGCTGATCTGCTGAATATGACGCCGCTTCAGGCGATGCAACTGGTCAATGATTTGAAGATGAAAGCTAAAAATTTATAATCTATGTAGGGTGAACTCAACAATGGGACGAAGGCAGGGGAAAACATCTCTTGAACCTATTTCATCTAGGGAATCTAGGAGCAATAGCGGTTGCAGGAGCGATTTACGTTCTTGCCTCCCATTCATTTTTATCGTTTAACTTATAATAAATGGATTTATTGCGGTTAGTTTCTGCGGTAAAAAAGGGAACATAGATTTTAATGGATTTCATGTCGTTAGAAGCAGGGAAATTGCCAATGATGGGCGGGATGTTAGATTTTAGGTGTATAAATCCATCTATTTCCCTAAAACAATCGTTTAGAGCCTAGATAGATGCATGAATTCCATTTATAATATTACGTTTGGGATTTGTACCTTAGTGTACGGTATCTTAGTGTACGTATCATGGTCTACGGATTCTTAATGTACATCGGCTGATATTTAGCGAACTAGACCCTTACTGGCAAGGGAGATCATCCAAGATATTCGGGAGGATCACTAGTTCCTCTTATATTTACAATAATCCCAGAAAAGTGCAGGAAGAGGTGAGTGATGATGGCCCATATTGTTGTATTGGACGAGCATATTGCCAACCAGATTGCCGCTGGGGAAGTCGTGGAGCGCCCGTCTTCGGTCGTCAAGGAGCTGGTCGAAAACGCGGTTGACGCGGGAGCCCGCAAAATTGACGTCCAGGTCGAGGAAGGCGGGCTGCAGTTGATCCGGGTCACGGATAACGGCTCGGGGATCGAGGCGGAAGATTGCGAGAAGGCGTTCTATCGCCATGCGACGAGCAAGCTGCTCTCCGGGCGCGATTTGTTCCAAATCCGCAGCCTCGGGTTCCGCGGCGAGGCGCTGCCGAGTATCGCGGCCGTTGCCAAGGTGCAGCTAGTGACGAGCAGCAATGACAGCGGCCTTGGCCGGGTCATCGTGATCGAAGGCGGCTCCCTGAAGCAGAACGAGGAAACGGCCGCTCCGCAGGGAACGGATATTACGATCAAGGAGCTGTTCTATAACACGCCGGCCAGATTGAAATACATGAAGACGATCCAGACGGAGCTCGGGCATATTTCCGACGTGATGTACCGTCAGGCGCTGGCACACCCTGAGATCGCCATCACGCTCCGCCATAACGGCAATACACTGCTGCAAACGCAAGGCAACGGAGATTTGCTGCAGGTGATCGCCGCAATTTACGGGATCAATGCTTCGCGAGCCATGGTTCCAATCGCAGCGGACAATCTGGATTACAAAATAAGCGGCTTCGTCGGGCGGCCGGATCTGACCCGATCAAACCGCAGCGGCATGTCCACGATCGTGAACGGCAGGTATATTCGCAACCAGGGATTGTATCAGGCCATTCTGCGGGCTTATCATACACTGCTGCCGATCAATCGCTATCCGCTCGTTGTACTTCAATTGGAGATGCACCCTTCCCTGGTCGATGTGAACGTGCATCCGTCCAAGCTCGAGGTCAGGTTCAGCAAGGAGGCCGAGCTGAACGCGTTCGTCGAGGAGAGCATCCGCCGGCTGCTGCAAGGCCAGGTGCTGATCCCGCAGGTCGTGAAGCAGACCATCGGCAAGGGCGCGAACCGCTCGGTTATTCAAGAGCAGTTCCACTTCCCGGCGGCGCGCACGGACGCCGCCGGCCCTGGGCCAGGGCTGCCCCCGCACGGCGCTGAAGCCGCGGGGCACGCCCCAGCGCCAGGCCCCGCATCCGCGGAGCCTGCGCCTGGCGCCTGGCGCCGCAGCGACAGCGTTGGTGGTGAAACCCACCACCAACGCCCCGCCAGCGGCGCCGAGCGCCCTGGCAGCGCGTACAGCCTCGGCCGTCAAGAGACGGCCGCAGGCTCCGCCGCGCTGCGCGAAGCCGCCCCGCCCTACGGCGGCGGGGCAGGCGCCTCCCCGGCCGCGATGGCGGGCCGGGGAGCGACGCGGCTGCGCGGCCAGCGCCGCAGCCGCAGGGCCGCCCGGCGGGGCGCGGGGAGCTGCCGCCTATGCCGGCAGCAGCGGTTACACCGCCCCGCAGGCGGGCGGCCGCATGCCGGAAGCGCTGTACGGCTCGCCAGAGGCGGCGCCGGAGCTTCCGGCCTTCCCGGAGCTGACCTTGATCGGGCAGCACCACGGAACGTACCTGATCGCGCAGAACGAGGACGGGCTGTATCTCATCGATCAGCACGCCGCTCATGAGCGCGTCAATTATGAATATTACTATGAGAAATTCGGTCACCCGGCGGACGCTTCCCAGGAGCTGCTCATTCCGATCACGCTGGAATTTACGTCAGCGGAAAGCGAGAAGCTCAAGGAACGGCTGAACTGGTTCGAGAGCGCTGGGGTCATTCTGGAGCATTTCGGCGGCGGCACGTTCCGCGTCGTCTCCCATCCCTACTGGTTCCCTTCGGGGGAGGAGGCGGCCATCATCGAAGAAATGGCCGAGTGGGTGCTGCAGGAACGGCAGATCGACCTGGCGAAGCTGCGGGAGAAGTCTTCGATTCTTGTCTCCTGCAAGGCATCGATCAAGGCGAACCAGAAGCTGACGCCAGAGGAAGCAACCACCCTTATCCAGAGGCTGGCGGCCTGCAAGCAGCCGTATACCTGTCCGCATGGAAGACCGATTGTGGTCAGCTTCTCGACCTACGATTTGGAGAAGCTGTTCAAACGAGTCATGTGATCGGAGGAAGAAGATTGATAATTACGACCGGAGAGCACAATGCGCCGACCGCTGTGGAGCGTGCCGCCGCCCTTGCAGGCAAGGCCGGCTGCCGTTTTGTCCCAAGGAACCGGGCATCGATGAAGAGAATGACCGAACGGTATCCCGGCGAGGATATCCTCGTCGTACTCGAAGGCGGAGCGCGTCTGCACCGTCCGGGCGAGCAGCCGATGGCCTTCCATCCAAGCATGTCGTTCGTGCGGGCGAAGCGGATGTTTAAAGGCGAGAAAGACACAATGCTGGAAGCAGCGGGCATCTGTCCGGGCGACACGGTCATCGATTGCACGGCCGGGCTCGGTTCGGATTCTATTATGTTCTCGCTTGGCGCGGGGCCAGAAGGCAAGGTGATTGCGATGGAAGATTCACTGCCGCTATGGGCGCTGCTTTGCGAAGGATTGGCTTATTATGAGTCCGGGCTGCAGCCTTTTGACGAAGCTTTGCGGCGCATTGAGCCAAGGCATGGCCACCATCTGGAGCTCCTTGAACAAATGCCGGATCAGAGCGCGGACATCGTCTATTTCGACCCGATGTTCCGCGATCCCGTACTGGAATCCTCCTCCATTTCGCCGCTGCGCGCGTTCGCCAATAACAGCTGCCTGGAAGAGGCGGCTATATTCGAAGCCTGCCGCGTCGCCCGGAGGAAGGTCATTTTGAAAGAAAAAATCGGCAGCGGCGAGTTTGAAAGACTGGGCTTTCGCGTCACGGGGCGCGTCCGGTCCAAAATAACGTACGGAGTGATTACCCTTTGAACAGGCAACATAAACCCAGGCTGCTCGTCCTTGTCGGGCCGACGGCCGTTGGCAAGACGAAACTAAGCATCGAGATTGCCAAGGCTTTCTCCTGCGAAATTATTTCCGGCGATTCGATGCAGGTCTACCGGGGTATGGATATCGGTACGGCTAAAATTACCCCGGAGGAGACACAGGGAATTCCCCATCATCTCATCGACGTCCTGGAGCCGGATGAGCCGTTTTCGGTCGCCCAGTTCCAGGAATGGAGCAAGCAGCTGATTACGGAAATCCATGAACGGAACAAGCTGCCGTTTATTGTCGGAGGCACAGGCTTATATGTCGAATCGGTCTGCTATGAATATCAATTTACGGAAGCGGGAATGGATGAGGCATTCCGCGAATCGCATAAACGCATGGCCGAGGAAGAGGGCGTGGAGGCGCTGCACCGGAAGTTAGCCCTCATTGACCCTGATTCTGCGGCCAGGCTGCACCCGAATGATGTGCGCCGGGTCGTGCGGGCGCTGGAGATTTATCATCTGACGGGGGAGACGCTATCGTCGCAATTGGAGGGCCAGAGTAAGCAGTCGCCATATGAATTGTGCTTAATCGGTTTGACAATGGACCGTCAAATGCTTTATAACCGTATTGAACAGCGAATTGACGAAATGATCGCTAACGGACTGGTAGATGAGGTAAAGGGACTGCTGGATAAAGGATATAACCGGGATATGGTATCCATGCAGGGACTCGGCTATAAGGAGATGGCTGAACATCTTCAGGATGGTGTGCCCCTTCATGAAGCGATAGAGAAATTAAAGAGGGATACCCGGCGGTTCGCCAAGCGTCAGCTCTCTTGGTTTCGGCGGATGAAGGACATTTCGTGGATCGACGTGGGCGACGGCCAAAATTTTTCCGGGAATTTAAATGCCGCTCATGCTATAATAGCAGGAAAGTTTCCCACTGATCTTGAATATAATTCAAAACACTAATGATTTCTATTGGGGGTACGGCTAATGAACAAGTCCATTAATATCCAAGATACGTTCTTGAACCAATTGCGTAAAGAGAGCATCCCTGTTACCGTCTTCTTGACCAACGGTTTTCAGATTAGAGGGACGATTAGAGCATTTGATAATTTCACGATCGTCATCGATAGCGACGGACGCCAGCAAATGGTGTACAAGCATGCGATTTCGACGTTTCAGCCGCAGCGCAATGTTTCGCTAATGCAGGAAAATCAAGGCGAAGCTTAAGCCCGTTGAAACTTTTTTAAAGCTGTTACGTTTAATGGTATAGGAAATAGAGCGGAGCAACCTGATACAAGGTTGTTCTTTTCTTTCCCGTACAATGTGACACTGGCAAGAAGGGAGTCAGAGATAACCATGTCTACGAAGAGACCTTCCAGATTGGAAAGAAGCAGCAGGCCGGATTCGAAGGCGGCGAAGCCGAAAGCCAATAAAAAGAAGAAGCTGACGGCTAAACGAATATTGTGGACTTCGTTTTTTACGATCGCGTTAGCTATATTTTGCGCTATTGCGGGTTACCTGTACATTACGATTAACGGCGAGAAAATATTGGCCGAGAACAGAGAGAAGCTGACGGTCTACGAGACGTCGAAGGTGTACGACCGCAACGGCAACTTGATGGGTGAATTGTCGCTGGAAAAAAGCGAACCCGTCACGTCCGAGCAAATTCCGAAATTGCTAAAGGACGCATTTATTGCGACGGAGGACAAACGATTCTATGAGCATAACGGTGTCGACCTGTGGGCGATCGGCCGGGCCGCCGTTAAGGATATCGTCGCTCGCAAGCTGGTCGAGGGCGGCAGTACGATTACCCAACAGCTTGCAAAAAACATTTTCCTGGACTTCGACAAAACATTCTTCCGGAAAGCGACGGAAGTATCGATCGCGATGGCGCTCGAGCGCAACAACACCAAGGATGAAATCATTACCTTGTACCTGAACCGGATTAACTTCGGCGGTACGGTGTACGGCATTAAGGCTGCATCGATCCGCTATTTCGGCAAGAGCGACCTGAACGACCTGAAGTTGTGGGAGATGGCCACCTTGGCAGCGATGCCGAAAGGGCCGTCCAAATACAATCCGCTCCGTAATCCGGAGCTGTCGATGCAGCGCCGGGCGGTTGTTCTCCAGCTGATGTATGAGCAGGGTTACATTACCCAAGCGGAGATGGAGGAAGCTAAAGCAGTCGTGTACGACTACGTGCCTCCGACAAAAGGCCAGAGCTTCGAGGCCTTCAAGGATTATGTCCTGGATGAAGCCGAGGACAAGTGGGGCATGACCGAAGACCAGCTTAACCGCGGCGGTTATAAAATTTACACCACGATGGATATGAAGGCGCAGAAGGCGCTGGAGAAGGCGTTTGAGAACGACGATTTCTTCGAGAAGAGCAAGGATGACCAGCAGGTTCAGGCCTCGATGGTCATTATGAACCATGAGAACGGAAGTCTGGTTGCGCTGCTTGGCGGACGCGATTACCAGCGGAAGGGCTTCAGCCGTCTCGATAGCCGGAGGCAGCCGGGTTCAACGTTTAAGCCGATCGTTTCCTTTGCGCCGGCGCTGGATACTGGGAAGTTTACTCCCGATTCTATGGTTAGCAATGAGAAGCAGTGTTTCGGCAACTATTGCCCTAACAACCTAGGCGGGTCATATTCCAAGACGATAAGCTTTAGAACCGCATTAACGAAATCGATCAACATTCCTGCAGTATGGCTGCTCAATGAGGTGGGCGTCTCTACCGGTGTGAAATATGCGACGGAAATGGGCATCACCATGGATAAGGACGACCGTAACCTGGCGGTTGCTCTTGGCGGTTTGACGCATGGAACGAATACCCTGGAAATGGCCTCGGCCTTCAGCGTTTTTGCGAACCAGGGGAAATATAACGAGCCGTACTCGATCAAGTCTATTGTCGATCATAGCGGCAAAGAGGTTCACAAAGCGGACGCGCCGAAGCAGAAGCAGGTGCTTAAGGAGCAGACCGCGTATCAGATGACGGATCTGCTGCAGGATGTCGTTAATGAGGGAACGGGGAAGAAAGCCCGCCTTAACCGGCCGGTTGCCGGTAAAACGGGAACGACGCAGCATGGCATCAAGAACCTGAAGAGCAGCAAGAACCGCGACGTCTGGTTCGTCGGCTATACGCCGGAATGGACGGGGGCGGTCTGGATGGGTTACGACAATCCGGATAAGGATCACTTGCTGAATGGAAGCAGCGGACAGACCGCAGCGCTGTTCGCGGCCGTGATGAAGGAAGCACTGGAAGGCGTTCCAGTCAAAGACTTCCCTGTGCCGAAGAACATGCAGGAGACGAAGCCGCCTGTGGACCAGCTTGACACGCCGAGCGGCCTAACGGCTTCCTATAGCGAGGATACGCAGACGGTATCCTTGAATTGGAACGGTGTTGACCAGGAAGGTGCTGTCTACCGCATTTACCGCAAGGAAGCCTCGGAATCCGAATTCACCTATTATTTGGATGCAGCTACGGCATCGATCGAGGATTTGAGCGTCGTACCGGGAACGAGCTATGAGTATTACGTTACTGCTTACGATCCGGTAAATGATGCCGAGAGCGGCCCGTCTAATAAGGTAACAATCGATATTTCCGGAGGGGAACCGATGGACGATATCGACCCAGGGCAGGAAGAGCAGATTCCATTCCCGCCGGATGATGGCCAGAACGGCGGTGCTCCGGAGGGAGGCCAGGGTGGAGGCGGCCAAGACATCCCAGGTCAAGGCCATGGCAATGGAAATGGGCAAGGTAATGGAAATGGCCAGGGCAACGGTAACGGTAACGGCCATGGTCATGGCAATGGCAATGGTCCTAACGGCGGCTCAGGCGAGATACCTGGTCAAGGCGGAACCGGGGACGGCAGCGGTGATTCCGGAGGAGCCGACGGCTCCGGCGGCGCCGAATCCGGCAGCGGCGGTGCGATTACACCTCCCCCAGAGGACGGTGGCTTAGTTGATCCGTTCGCTGATCCTGCTGCAGGGTTGAATACAGGAGGCTAAGGCAAGGCTAGAGGCCATATTAGAGGCAATACCGATAACACCGGCAGTCTTATGAATAAGACTGCCGGTGTTTTTGCTGCTTGGCGGAAAGAAACAGTTAATATTGCTGAATTGTATAATTTCAGTTTTGTGACTCTCTTTCAAATATGGTAAGCTGAGATTACATTGTGTTGAAAGGGTTTATATACCATGAAGCGAAAATTTGGAGACCGAGCGAACTGGCGACGCATTACCCAGCGTCAATTTAAATCCAAGTATGTGGAAAGCGACAGGTTTACCGGCTATGTGACGTTGTACACTATTTTTGCGCTGCGAGATCCCTTGTGGAAGACTTACGGGGGCCATACCTTTCGCATTGCGGATAAAGGCTATACCTGGCTCCAATATTATCCGAAAGGATGCCGCTATGTTGTCACGGCGATGTTCGATGACAAGGGCGAAATTGTCGAGTGGTACATTGACGTATGCAAAAATCAAGGCATTACTGATCAAGGCGTTCCCTGGTTCGATGACCTGTATTTGGACATCGTTGTGCTGAAGAATGGGGAAGTATTCCTGATGGACGAGGACGAGCTGGATGAAGCGCTGACCAAGGGCGATATTACGGTGAAGGATTATGATATGGCGATGGAGACGGCTCGGGAAGTGCTGGACGCAATCAACCGGCATCAGTTCCCTTATTTTGAAATGTCCCTTGAGCATTTCCGCAGCGGCTTTATGGATTCCGAGCCGTTCCGTTCTGGAGGTTAAGATGATTCGTTTTGGGAGAAGGACAAGGAATCGTTCATATTTAGGCATGCAGGACAGGCGCAAACGGCGCCCGCTATACATTCGGCTGCTTCGTTGGGGGATCGTGTTCGCCGTGTTATGCGTTTGCTGGTTCCTGTACGTGCTGGCACAGATCGGCAGCGTTGAACGCAGCCCTGCCCTAGCGACCATGGATACGCCGCCGGCGGATGTCGGCATTGTCCTAGGGGCTGCCATGTGGGGAGATCGGCCAAGCCCGGGACTTGAAGAG
Organism: Paenibacillus woosongensis; assembly: GCF_030122845.1. Classification (NCBI taxonomy): domain Bacteria; kingdom Bacillati; phylum Bacillota; class Bacilli; order Caryophanales; family Paenibacillaceae; genus Paenibacillus; species Paenibacillus woosongensis. Next base: position 2,947,606 of record NZ_CP126084.1, on the reverse strand, counting down.
CGGCTTCGCCATAGCCTTAAGCAGTACGAGGCCGGCAAGTTCAAGATGTTTCTCCTTACGGGAGGCTTGGATCAGGAGGGCTACAAGTATACCGAGGCCGAAGGCATGGCGAATTATTTGGCCGAGCATGGCGTCCCTCGGGAAGCTATGCTGCTAGAGAATGAGGCAACCAGCACGTATGAGAATTTGAAATTCAGTCAAGAAATAATGAAGGAGCATGGGCTTGTCTCCGCGCTCATCATGACCCATACGTTTCACGGGAATCGCTCCCTTGAAATCGCCAATGCCTTGAATTATCAGCATCCAAAGCTGTCCCTGACGAAGTCGAATGTGCTGAAGCCGGTTCCGAATACACTTCGCGAAGTGCTTGCGTACACGAAATGGAAGCTGGATCAGGCCGCCCTTGCGTTAGGTCTGGATTTATAGTCTTCTAATAATGGTTCGGAAGAGAGAATACACTGGAGGAAGAGAGTGATCCTACCCCTTATACGAAGAGGTGATTCTATGATGCCAGGGCATGTTGTGGCCAGAAGCGGATCTTCCGAAGAGAGGCCTTCCAGACAGATCAACGTAATTCTCCGAAACCCCGAACCCCCCGTCGTTACGCAGAGCCTAGCGGAAGCTGAGCACCAGTCAACGGCCAAAGCGATCCCTCAGCAAGGTGCGTTCGCAGAAATACAAAAGGAATTAGACCAACTTATAGGACTTAATCACATTAAGGACTTAATGTATGAAATATATGCGCTGCTGCAAATTACGGATATGCGCTCAGAAGCAGGGTTACTGTCGAACCCGCAAGTCTATCATATGGTGTTCAAGGGAAATCCCGGCACAGGCAAAACTACGGTTGCCAGAATCGTCGCGAAGATGTTCCAGCGGCTTGGCGTGCTGAGCAAAGGCCATTTGATCGAGGTGGAGCGTGCGGACCTTGTGGGGGAGTATATCGGCCATACAGCGCAGAAGACAAGAGACCTCGTCAAGAAAGCGCTGGGCGGCATACTGTTTATCGATGAAGCGTACAGCCTTGCGCGCGGAGGCGAGAAGGACTTCGGCAAGGAAGCGATCGACACGCTGGTGAAATCGATGGAGGATCAGAAAAACCAGTTTATCCTTATCCTGGCCGGTTATTCGGATGAAATGGACTTTTTTTTGCAATGCAATCCGGGGATGCCCTCGCGTTTCCCGATCGTGATCGATTTTCCGGATTATACCGTCGATCAATTGATCCAAATTTCGGAAGGCATGGCCAAGGAACGGGACTATATTCTGATGCCGCAGGCGATACTCAAATTAAAGCAGCATCTGCTGCGGGAAAAGTGTGAGGGCGAGCATGCCTTTAGCAATGCCAGATACGTTCGCAACGTCATTGAACGTTCGATTCGCAGCCAAGCGGTCCGCCTGTTATCGCAGTACAGCGGCGGATCGCCCGGCAAACTGGAATTAATGACGCTGCGGCAGGAGGATTTGAAGCTGGATGTGAAGGAAGAACGGCGCCCATAAGGAGCAAAGATGAATGACGAATTCGCTGTACGAGACGAATACGGAATTACCTGACCGGGCGATCCTGGTCAGCCTGACTACGCAGGAAGTGAAGAACGGCGGGGTCGACCCCGCCTATTCCATGGATGAGCTGGTGCAGCTGGCTCTGACCGCAGGGGTCGAGGTGGCGGACACCCTCGTCCAAAACCGGGATAAGCCCGATCCGAAATGGTTTATCGGCAAAGGGAAGGTCGATGAACTGCACGAGGCGATCCAGGATTTTAATGTGACCACTGTCATTTTCGACCAGGAGCTGTCGGGGGCTCAGGTACGGAATCTTGAGGATATTCTCGATGTAAAGATTATTGACCGGACGCAGCTGATTTTGGATATTTTCGCCCAGCGCGCAAAGACGCGGGAAGGGATCATTCAGGTGGAGCTGGCTCAGCTCACCTATTTGCTGCCGCGCCTGTCCGGCCATGGCAAAAATTTGTCCAGGCTGGGCGGCGGAATCGGCACCCGCGGTCCGGGCGAGAGCAAGCTGGAGACGGACCGCAGGCACATCCGGCGGCGTATTGGAGAGCTGAAGCGGCAGTTGGAGGAAGTGACCCGTCACCGCAAGCTGCACCGGGAACGCCGCAAGGAGACGGGCGTCGTTCATTTGGCATTGGTGGGTTACACGAACGCCGGCAAATCGACGCTGCTCAAAGCGTTGACTGCGGCGGACGTATATATCGAAAATCAGCTGTTCGCCACGCTTGATCCGACCACCCGTTCACTGGAGCTGCCGAGCGGCAAAGAGGTCATCATCACCGATACGGTCGGCTTTATTCAGAATTTGCCGCATGATCTGGTTGCCGCTTTCCGGGCCACACTGGAGGAAGCGAACGAGGCGGACCTTATTTTACATGTCGTCGACGCCTCTTCGCCGATGCGGGAGGATCAGATGGAAATCGTGCAGCGGATTCTGGAGCAGCTCGGCGCGGGAAGCACGCCTCAGCTCGTGCTGTTCAACAAGAAGGATATGTGTTCCCCGGAACGGCTGGAAATGCTTCCATCCGGAAAGGGATTTCTCAAAGTGAGCGCCTTCGATGAAGGGGATCTGCTGCGTATCCGGGAAGCGGTACAGCAGCATTTGTACGGAGGGACTTTTACGTTCCGCATTCCGGCGCAGCGCGGGGATCTTGCTTCCTTGCTATATCGCGTAGGGAACGTGATCGACAGAAGCATTGAGGAAGACGTCATTGTCTACCGTGTCATCCTTAACCAGAAGGATTATGAGAAATACGGCTCGGCGCTGGCGCCTTACCGAATGGAGCATGGCGCATAACATCATCGGCTGCGGCCGGAAAATTAAATGAATTGATATACATGGGCAGAGGAGAGTTTTGACATTATGGCAGTTTTTGCAGAAGAAATCGTAGCATGGCTGGAAGAAGCGGAGCAGCAGGTTGCTAGCCAGTTTAAGGTGATCGACCGCATCGTCGACCGGAACCAGTGGAAGGTGATCGAAGCGTTCCAGCGGCATCAGGTTAGTGATTATCATTTCTCCGGCTCCACAGGCTACGGTTATAATGATCGCGGGCGTGAAGTGCTTGATCTTGTGTATGCCGATGTATTCGGCGCCGAGGCGGCACTGGTGCGTCCGCATTTTGCGTCGGGCACACATACGATCGCTACGGCGCTTTTTGGTGTGCTTCGCCCTGGCGATGAGCTGCTCTACATCTCGGGCACGCCGTATGACACCCTGCATAAAGTAATCGGTCATCTAGGTGATGGAACAGGGTCGCTGCAGGACTTTGGCATTGGCTATAACGAGGTGGCATTGCTAGAGAACGGAGAGATAGATTGGGAGAGTGTGCGCGCGAAGGTGACCGAACGGACGAAAGTGATCGGAATTCAGCGGTCCCGCGGCTATGACTGGCGCAATTCCTTTACAGTAGCCCAAATTGGCGAAATGGTTCGCCAGGTGAAGGAAATCAAACCGGACTGCATCGTCTTCGTCGATAACTGCTACGGCGAATTTGCCGAAGAGCTGGAACCAACGCAGGTCGGGGTCGACCTGATGGCGGGGTCTTTAATCAAAAATCCGGGCGGCGGCTTGGCGGAGACGGGAGGCTATATTTGCGGCCGCGCGAATTTGGTGGAGCTCGCCGCCTATCGCTTGACGGCGCCGGGCATCGGCGCGGAGGTAGGAGCCATGCTGGGGACGACGAGAGGCATCTACCAGGGATTGTTCCTCGCTCCTACGACGGTGGGACAGGCGATCAAGGGGAGCATTCTCGCCGCTGCCGTGTTCGAGCGTGCTGGTTTTGAGAGCCGTCCAAGCTGGAACGATACCCGGACTGATTTGATTCAAGCCATCTCCTTCAGCGGGCCTGAGCATCTGATTGCATTCGTGCAAGGAATTCAGCGTGCCGCCGCCGTGGACGGATACGTCGTGCCGGAAGCCTGGGACATGCCGGGCTACGAGCATCCGGTCATTATGGCCGCAGGTACCTTTATACAGGGAGGCAGTCTGGAATTATCCGCAGATGCGCCTGTGCGGGAGCCTTATATTGCCTATATGCAGGGCGGACTCACTTATTCGCACGTGAAGTTCGGTCTATTGACGGCGCTGCAAACGATGAAGGATCGGAATTTGTTATAAGACGATGTATTTGTTAAGGAACACAGGCCGCGATTTGCGGTCGTCTTTTTTGAAAGTACCCAGCTCGGCTGAAAGCTATGAATGGATCATCTATAGAAATCTAGTAGTGAAAATCTAAAAAATATCTTACATGCTTGTTGACATGTCAGGTTATCTGACATAGAATATTTTTCGTGAAATATATGCGGAAGGTTGAGAGCGGTGAGTGAGGAAATTCGCAGAAACATGGCTTTGTTTCCGATCGGTATCGTCATGCAGCTTACTGATTTGACGGCACGGCAGATTCGTTACTATGAGCAGCATCAGTTGATCATGCCGGCCCGTACCTCGGGGAACCAGCGTCTTTTCTCGTACAACGATGTGGAACGATTGCTGGAAATTAAGAAATTGATTGAACGGGGCGCCAATATAGCGGGAATTAAACAGGTCATGGCACCCATAGTCAAGGAATCTCCGGAGACGACGGTCATGACGGAGGATACCGAAGAGAAACGGAAGGAACTGACGGATTCAGAGCTTTATCGCCGGCTGAAGCAGGAGCTGGTAACTGGGAACAGACGGGGTCAGGTTTCGCTGATCCAAGGAGAGTTATCCCGCTTTTTCAAAATCTAGTAAATCGATAGGAGAGAGAGATCTTGAGTTATTCCAAAGAAGACATTTTACGCATTGCCAAAGAAGAGAACGTGCGATTTATCCGTTTGCAATTTACTGATTTGCTCGGAACGATCAAGAATGTAGAAATTCCTGTCAGCCAATTGGAAAAAGCGCTTGATAACAAAATGATGTTCGACGGATCTTCCATTGAAGGATACGTTCGTATCGAGGAGTCCGATATGTATCTGTACCCGGATCTGGATACGTGGGTTATTTTCCCATGGGTGGCCGAGGATCGTGTGGCACGGCTGATCTGTGATGTTTACATGACGGATGGCACACCATTCTCCGGAGACCCGCGCAACATTCTGAAGCGCGCGCTGAAGGAAGCGGAAGCGATGGGATATACCGCTATGAACGTAGGTCCTGAGCCTGAATTTTTCCTCTTCAAAACCGATGAAAAAGGCAACCCGACGATGGAGCTGAATGACCAAGGCGGTTATTTCGACCTTGCTCCAACGGATCTTGGGGAGAACTGCCGTCGCGAAATCGTCCTCACCCTCGAAGAAATGGGATTCGAAATTGAAGCATCCCACCATGAAGTTGCTCCAGGTCAACATGAAATTGACTTCAAATATGCAGATGCCATCAAGGCGGCTGACCAAATTCAAACATTCAAGCTCGTGGTGAAGACGATTGCCCGTCAACACGGCTTGCATGCGACATTCATGCCTAAACCGCTGTATGGCGTAAGCGGCTCCGGTATGCACTGTCACCAATCCTTATTTAAAGGGAACGTCAACGCGTTCTATGATGAAAGCGACAGCCTAGGCCTTAGCAAAGACGCTCGTCATTACATGGCCGGTATTTTGAAGCATGCCCGCGCATTCGCCGCGGTAACGAACCCAACTGTTAACTCCTACAAGCGTCTCGTTCCAGGCTACGAAGCGCCTTGCTATGTGGCTTGGTCGTCCAGCAACCGCAGCCCGATGATCCGTATCCCGGCGTCTCGCGGATTGAGCACGCGCGTTGAAGTTCGCAATCCGGACCCTGCTGCCAACCCATACCTGGCACTGGCTGTTATGCTGCGAGCTGGCCTCGACGGCATCAAGAACGAACTGCCGCTTGTTGCACCAGTTGACCGCAACATCTATGTGATGACTGAGGAAGAGCTGATTGAGGAAGGCATTCCAAGCCTGCCGTCCGATCTGAAAGAGGCGCTGAACGAAATGATCAAGAGTGAAGTCATTTGCGATGCGCTTGGCGAGCATGCCCGCACTCATCTGTATGAATTGAAAGAGATCGAATGGGATATGTACCGCACTCAAGTTCACGACTGGGAACGCGACCACTATATAACGTTGTATTAATCGAGGAATCCCCTAGCGCTGTAAGGCGCTGGGGGATTTTTTGATGCAGGGCAGTAATGGGGTATTTTAAATTAGAGGGTTTGTCTTGAAAAGTTTAAAAATGATAACCGCTACATTAGCCACAATAATGTTAGTAGGAGCCTTATATGGTTAGGCGCAGGTAACTAGATGTATTTCATGCAGTTAGTTCATCGGTTTTGGCCGTGTTAAAGGGAACTAACTGCAAAACTGCAGTTAGATTTAAGCTATTTCGACGAATGTTCTCTATTCAGGCAAACTAACAGCATGTTTTGCATTTAGCTCATGTATTTTTTATAAAAGAGCTTAACTAGTTGTATTAAATACATTTAGCTTTTACGGACAATGACCCTAAATTTGCGATTGGATATGTAGACATATATTGTATATTTATAACAATGTATCTTTTTACAGGGAGGCGTCATTAAATCACTAATTTTCTGTTTGTTGCCATTTTATTCTTAGCGCTATGCTGTATCCTGAATGAGATCATTAAATATTTGGATCGCCGAGAACATGATGAGCCTGTGCCATGGCAAGTAAGGCTATGGCTCGTACCGTTACTGTCCTTACTTATTCTAGCACCAATCATTGGTTTTGCTTTCTTGTACAGTCTATTCTTCTATTCCTTTTCGGAAATAAGCAGCATAATGGATTATGAGCAATATCCTGATTTGCTTGTGTTTTCTATTTACATCATCGTTGGCTTTCTTATATTTGAGACTTTGATTAATCCTCTTATAATTGCGGTTATAAGATATATTTTGAATAGACAAATATCTGTTTATGCAAAAAATGCGATAACAATCATTGCTGATAGTATTATTATTTATTTGCTTGCGGGTTTGTTCAAAGGGATATTTATTGAGAGCATTTGGGCTGCCTTATCTGTATCCGTCTTCTATCATGTCTTCGAGTGGATTATGATTTGGGCTCTGGTTCACTTTAAAAAGAAAGATTAGATGCTCCTCCAGCTTGAATACCAATATTCCATCCTGTTGTGAAATACCGCTCTCAAATCGGGCTAATACATTAGAAGCGCTGGAGTCGTGGAGTAAGTCCCAAATTCGTCGAGTTGGTCGGAATAGCAGGACTACCGGAAGGCCACAGATTTATCGATGATGGAGGTGTCAGTAGTCTTGAGAAAAGACAGCATGGGAGAACGCATGCTATTATGGCTCGTGTTGGCGGGAATTCTCCTTGTTTTGATCTCTATTTTAGTATCTGCAGTCTATACGCTGCAAAGCTTCAATTTTATTCAGCTCCGCATTTCTTCGATTGGATCGGCGTTTGCATTTATAGGATTATTGTTGCTGGGGCTTGGTTTTCTGGGCATGATCGGAACTATGCTGGACAGCGTGCGGAGGCATATGTTCAAGAATCGGCCCGTATGGGGAGCCCGTGTAGTGCAGGAGATTCTGCTGATTGCTATTTTTGGTGTGATGCTCTATGTGATTGATCAATGGATAGACGGCGTGGAAATCGGTAATATTCAGACGGAGATTTTACTAGCGTTATTCCTGTACGGCCTGATCACCCTGCTTGGGAAGCTTGGTGATCAAATTAAAAAGCAGGATGCGAAAGGTAATGGAGAAGCATAGCTCAACTGCAAAAGCATCATCGAGAAAGAATTACAGGGACATGAGGGGAGTGGAACGAAGCGATATCCTATCGTATCGGTATATCGATTTCGAATTTGAAAATTGAATGAGCTTATTGCCGCCCAGCAAGCTTTTACAGGTGAATCAAACTTAACAACTTCATCAAACGTAAAGAAGCTTGGATCAGTTGATGTATTCATTCTGACCGCAGCACGATTTCCGCTTGTTACAATTCTAAAGGTTAGCGCCATATCTAAGTCTCCTCAAAGTTTATGTTGAATTAATAATTTTCGTCATTTTTCAATATTGTTCTTTCAAAATTGTTCATGCTAATCTTTCTAAAATCAGAAGAATTCATATGCTTTAGTTCTTCCCTTGCAATTGACCTAAATTTACTTATTACATCTAATCTATCTCCACCGGTGTCATCGCCTGGGCCGTTACCAGCGCCACCGCCTGAAGTTGGTTCTTTAGGCTCTGGTTCTGGGTCGGAGTCACCAGGTTGTCGCGGATATGTTCCATATAGTTCTTTATCAGACATAATTATTAAAACCCCCTCTACATTATTTTTATGTATTATTCCGCTGTGGAAATTAAATCATTCATACAAAAATTTGGGAAATCTCGAGGTTATGGATAAGAGGGTAAAGCCCATGATTAATTGCTCTGACTCGGTCAAGATACAAAGTGGGGGAATAACACCCCATTGCCAGCGCTTACACTTGCAGGTAGGATAGTCATTGAGGTGATGGGGATGGACAAAAAATGGCTGGCCGCCGCGGCGGTCTTGATCGGCTTACTTACATATCTGTTTATCGGCTTCGCGCATCATTCCGGGAAAATGAGCAGCATTGTGAGGGAATTGCAGGGGCATGAGGGGAATGGGACGCAGCGATATCATATCGTGCTCATCGAGCAGGAGCGCTATCATCCGTATTGGGAAATGGTAGAGAAGGGGGCGCAGCAAGCGGCGGAGGAGTATGGGATCGATATCGAATTTGTCGGGGCGGTTCGCAACAACATGGACGAGCAGCTGAATTTGCTGGAAAAAGCGATTGCCGCCCGCGTGGATGCGATTATTGTGCAGGGGCTGAACGAGGAGAAGTTTACACCGCTAATTGATAAGGCGGTGGCACGAGGCATTCCAGTCGTTACGATCGATACGGATGCGCCGGATAGCAACCGGCTGGCCTACGTCGGTACGGACAATTTGGCCGCAGGGGAGAGCTTGGGACGCTTGGTCGTTGAAAGAACCGGCGGATCCGGAAAAATCGGCGTCATTATCGGCAGCGAACTTGCCGAGAGCCAGCTGCAGCGGCTGGACGGGCTGAAGCAGGTTGTGGAGCAGTACGGCGGGCTGGAGATTGTCGCTGTGCGCAGCTCTAACATTTCGCATATGGAGGCGATTCAGCAGGCGTCGGAGATGCTGCGGGAGCATCCGGAAATCAGCATCATGGTTGGCACCAGCGCCACGGATGCGTTAGGGATGCTGCAAGCGGCCAAGAGCTTGAAGCGCGATGATCTGACGATAATCGGTTTTGACAACCAGAAGGAGACGCTGTCTGCGATTCGCAGCGGAGAGATTCAAGCGACGGTGGCGCAGCAGCCTTATTTGATGGGCGGAACGGCAGTAAAACTGCTATATGACCATTTCCAGGGAAGGCAGCTGCTTCCCGCATATTATACCGAGGTTAAGGTGCTGGATCGCAGCAACGTGCAGGAGGGAGAGAGCTTATGACGATCCGCAAGAAGCTGTTTACCGTTATTCCGCTGCTGGTGCTTCTGCTGAGCTCGGTTTCTTTTTTCCTGTTCGAGAGCGGCAAGACGGTGCAGGAAAGCTATCATCTCATGATGAACCGAATTCTGTTATATAAAGAAGTTTCCTATGAGGTCGGGGAAAATATGCGGTCGATGAACCGCTACATTATGCAAATGGACGCGGAAAGCATGCCGGAGGTCATCAAGCATCTCAACAACGTAAAAATGCTGCGAGCAGAGCTGGACAGCCTGGCTACCATCGGTCCCAGCGATCTGCCGCTGGTCAACTACCGCAATATTATCGATACGTTTATCGAGCAGGCGGAAGGGATGATCGCCGGAATCGATGATCAGGATTCGGGCACGATGGCGGGGCAGTATATAGAAGCAGAGAGAACGGAGCGCTTCATTCGCGAGGAAGCCCAGGCGCTTGTCGACCTTGAACTGGAGCAGTACAAGCCGATCTATCAGGAGATGATGTTTACGTCGGAGCGGTTGAATACGCTGGGCATTTTGCTCGTTATTACCATGGGGGCGCTCAGTATTCTGCTCGCCCTTTGGCTGTCGAAGAGCATTACGGAGCCGATCCGCCGCCTTGTGGCTACCGCGAAGCAGATTTCAAAGGGACGGATGGATACGAAGGCGCCGGAAAGCGACAGCCATGATGAAATCAGCATTCTTTGCCGCGCCTTTAACGGCATGATCGATAACATACAGCGGCTGATGGCGGAGAATATGGACAGCTTGGAGAAAGACCGCCTGGTCAAGGAACTGGAGCTGAAAGCACTGCAAAGCCAAATTAATCCGCATTTTCTGTTCAATACACTGAACTCCATTTCCAAGCTCGCCTACATCGAAGGGGCCACGCGGACGAGCGATCTTGCTGTCTCCGTCTCGCGTCTGCTGCGATACAATTTACAGAAGCTGGATCAGGCGGTTCCACTGCGTGAAGAGGTGGAGCATGTGACCGAATATATAAATATCCAGAAGGCGAGGTTCCGCGACCGGATCGAATTTGTAATGGACATTGACGAACGGGCGCTGGACTGTATGATCCCATGCCTAACGCTGCAGCCGATTCTTGAAAACGCATTCGTGCACGGCATCGAGCAGATGGAGGCGGGCGCGATGCTGAAACTCGGCATCAGTTATACGGAAGACAGCGTGGAAATCGAAATTCGCGACAACGGCCTCGGAATGAGCGAAGAGACGGCGCAAATGCTGCTCCAGTCGATTCGCGAGGCAGCGCCGCGTTATGGCCGCAGAAAAGGACAATCTACCGGACTAGGTACGCATAATGTATTCAAAAGATTGCATTTATTCTTCGATGGGCAGGAGCGGATTGAGATTGACAGTGCAGAGGGGGAGGGTACTGCCGTGCTCTTTACCCTGCCGTTTCGTAAGGCGGCTTAAAAGATTGAATTTTCTATATGGGGGGATAGCCAGTGTACACCTTGCTTATTGCGGATGATGAAGCCCTTGAACGCGAGGGGCTGGAGCTGATGATCCGGCATATGCTGCCGGATACCTTTACGTTTCTCCATGCGGAGAACGGCAGACGGGCCATTCAGCTTGCAGAGGAGGCGCGGCCGGATTTTATCTTTATGGATATCAAGATGCCTGGGATTCAAGGGCTCGAGGCGGTCCGGGAAATACTGGCGAAGTATCCGGCGACAAGGATCGTGATGATTACGGCTCATGATTATTTCACCTATGCCAAGGAGAGCCTGGCATTGGGGGTACGGGACTACCTGCTCAAACCGGCCAAGCGGGAGGAGGTGCTCGAGGTGCTGAAAACGCTGATCGCGGAGACGGAAGAGGCGCGGCGGGAGAGGGATGAGCGGCTGGAAATGCAGGAGAAGCTGTCTCAGCTGCTGCCGCTGGCGGAGAATGAGCTGTCACTCATGCTGATGCTGGAATGCGTGCAGGAGGTCGAGGTGGAGCAGCTGGCCCATTTATTGAATTTGCAGTGGCAGAAGGGGTATGCGATGGTGCTGTCTTTTGCCCGACATGCCGCCAGAGATTGGGAAGGGTTCCAGCTCGTCAAAAAGGAAGTCTACGAAGCCATCAAGCAGTTCGCCAAGCCGAATCTCTCCTGCCTCGTCAGTCCTGTGGTCGGGCATCAGATGGCGTTATTCATTCCTTTGCCTCCTGGTCAGCCGGGGTATTCCCAGCGCGTGAAATCGCTCGAGTGGGGCGAACGCGTAAAGAATCTCATCGAGGAACGATTCCATCTCACCGTGTCCGTCGGCATTGGTTCAATCCGTGAAGGCTGGGACGGGATGAGCCGGTCGTACCGGGAAGCCGTCCGCGTATGCGCGGATGATCATGATCTCGTCAGTGTCCGGCATTATGACGATATTGCGCAAAGCTCGGGACAGAGGGTTATTACGCTTGACGAAGAGAAGAAGCTGCTGGATGCGCTGCTGCGGCAGGATAAGCTGGAGGCGACGAACCGGTTCGCCCTGTTCTGGGAACGGCTGGTGGAGAACGAGCCTGCCCCTTTACCGCGTCTGCGGGGAGAGGTGATTGGATTGCTCTTATATTTAAGCCGGGGTACGCAAGCTGGGGATGGGGCAGAATTAATCAGTTCGTTAAGCGCCATCGAGGACCGGGAAACATTAAGGCAGGGTGCGCAGCTGTGGCTGGATACGTTCATCGATGGCCTGAAGGAGGAAAAGGAACGCGGCCGTTCGCATGTGCTGCAGCGGGCGCTGCTCTATATCGGCCAGAAGTACAAAGAAGACATCTCGATGGAGCAGAGTGCTGAATACGTGAATCTAAGCCCGTATTATTTCAGCAAATTGTTCAAGCAGCATACCGGTGAGAACTTCATTGATTATGTAACACGGCTGCGTATGGAAGAGGCCAAGAGACTGATCGGAGAACAGCGCCTCAGCTTGAAGGAGATTTGTTTTGAGGTCGGTTATAATGACCCGAACTATTTCAGCCGCGTCTTCAAGAAGACGACGGGAATGACACCTACCGAGTATCGCCAGCAGCTGGAGAAGACAAGTCCTTGTTAAACAACAAGGACTTTTTTGCTGTATAGAACAGAATAGTGCTATGAAAGCGCTGTCCATGAAAATCATTACATCAGGCCGCAATCCAATGAAGGTGGAGAGCAAACAAATGCAGGTCATTGACCTCCCGCAGCTTCAGATCCGGTGCTAAGATTGAAATGTAAGCGCAATCAAATTAATTTATCCGATGAAAAGGGGCGAAGAAAGAGTGAGAAAATACGGTCATTTGTTACGGTTAAGCTTAGCTGCATTGTTGCTGGCATCTTCATTGGCAGGCTGCGGCGTGGTGTCGGACGGCAGCGCGAATACGAAGAACAGCGCAGGAACAGGAAATGCAGCCGCAGGCAAAGATGACGGCAAGATCGTCATTGGGCTGTCGATGGACACGCTGAAGGAGGAGCGCTGGCAGAAGGACCGGGATATTTTCTCGGCCAAGGTGAAGGAGCTCGGCGGGGATGTAAAGGTGCTGGCAGCGAACGGGGATGATGCTACGCAGCTTAGCCAGGCGGAGCAGCTGATTTCGCAGGGCGTCGACGTCCTTGTCGTTATCGCGCACAATGCGGAAGCGACCGCGCCGATCGTGGAGAAGGCGCATAAAGAAGGCATCAAGGTTATCGCGTACGATCGCCTGATCAACAATGCGGAAGTGGACTATTACATTTCTTTTGACAACGTCCGGGTCGGGGAGCTTCAGGCTCAGGCGGTCATCGACCAAGCGCCGAAAGGCAACATCGTCTACATCGGCGGAGCCGATACGGATAACAACGCACATATGTTCAAGACGGGGGCTATGAACATTTTGAAGCCGCTGGAAGAGAAAGGCGACATCAAAATCGTATATGACCAGTTCTCCAAAGACTGGAAGCCGGAAGAAGCCTTGAAGAACATGGAAAATGCGCTGACCGCCGTGAAGAACGACGTGCAGGGCGTTGTAGCAGCGAATGACGGTACGGCAGGCGGAGCTATACAGGCTCTGACCGCTCAAGGCATGGCTGGCAAAATCCCGGTATCCGGACAGGATGCGGATTTGGCCGCGGTGCAGCGGATCGCAGAAGGCACGCAGCAAATGACGGTATATAAGCCGATTAAATCGATCGCCACAAAAGCGGCCGAAATGGCCGTTGCAGCTGCAAAAGGTGAAGACATTGCCACGGACACGACCGTGTACAACGGCAAATTCGATGTACCGTCCGTATTGCTCGATCCGATTCCGGTGAGCAAGGATGAGCTCTCTATTTTGATCGAGGACGGTTTCCACAAGCTGGAGGATGTCTACAAGAACGTTCCTAAAGATCAGTGGCCGCAGCAGTAAGCTTTAGCTAAGTGAATCCGGCAAGGGATCAGCGGGGCAGTTGAAGTTCGTGCGGAAATTGCAAGAGGCTTCGGCTGTCCTCTCCCTTTACGATAACTCGGCGTTAGAAGGAGATAGAGCCTATGTACGTGTTAGAGATGGTGAACATCAGCAAAGAGTTTCCGGGCGTCAAGGCGCTGGATCAGGTGAACTTCAAGCTGCGGAAAGGCGAAATTCATGCCTTGTGCGGCGAGAATGGGGCGGGCAAGTCAACGCTGATGAAGGTGCTGAGCGGTCTGTATCCGGCGGGAACCTATAGCGGGGATCTGCTCATCGGCGGAGAGAAGAAGGAGTTTCACAACATTGTAGATGCGGAGAAGGCGGGCATTACGATTATTCACCAGGAGCTGGCGCTCGTGAAGGATATGACGGTGGGCGAGAATATTTTTCTCGGGGCGGAGCCGCAAAGGCACGGGGTTATCCGCTGGGATGAGCTGTATCATAATGCTGCCCTGTGGTTGAAAAGAGTAGGGCTGAACATTTCGCCGAACACGAAAATCGGCAGCCTGGGCATCGGCCAGCAGCAGCTCGTAGAAATCGCCAAAGCGCTGTCCAAGCATACGCAAATTCTGATCCTGGATGAACCGACGGCGGCATTGACCGAAAGCGAAGTCGCCATTTTGATGAATATTCTGAATCAGCTCCGCAGCGAAGGGGTTTCCTGCATTTATATCTCGCACAAAATGCCGGAGGTGTTCGAGTTGGCGGATTCGATCACGGTGCTGCGCGACGGGCAGACGGTAACAACGCTGGACCGCCATGAAACGAACGATGACCAGGTTGTGTCGCTCATGGTCGGCCGCGAGCTGACGGAGCGTTATCCAAGGGTGGAGCATACGCCTGGGGAGATTGTGCTTGAGGTTAAGAACTATAATGTATGGCATCCCGAGAAACGGGACCAAAAAGTGATTGAGGATGTAAATTTCACTTTACGTAAGGGAGAAATTTTAGGAATCGCCGGATTGATGGGGGCCGGGCGTACCGAACTGGTAAGCAGTTTGTTTGGCGCCTATGAAGGACGCTCTACAGGAGAAGTACTGATCGAAGGCAAGCCGGTGCGCATCCGGTCGGTGACCGATGCAATCGAGGCGGGTTTTGCTTTGGTCAGCGAGGACCGCAAGCGTCAGGGACTCGTGATGAATATGGACGTGAAGACGAATACGACGATGGCTACGATGAGCAAAGTGTCAAAGCTTGGAGTCATTAACGAAAATGAAGAGATTAGATGGGGCCTTCGGTTTGTGCAGGATTTAAAGACGAAAACAGCTTCGCTCGAAACGGCCGTAGGAACGCTCTCCGGGGGGAATCAACAGAAGGTCGTCATCGGCAAATGGCTGATGTCCGATCCGAAAATCCTCATCATGGATGAGCCGACCCGGGGGATTGACGTTGGAGCGAAGTACGAAATATATCATTTGATGAATCAGCTTGTTGAGCAAGGCGTAGCCATTATTATGATTTCCTCGGAGCTTCCGGAGGTTCTGGGCATGAGCGACCGGATTCTGGTTATGAGCGAAGGGGAATTCGTACGCGAGTTCGATTGGCGTGAAGCGACGCAAGAAAATATTATGCAAGCCGCAACGGGAGGGAAATAACTATGCTACAAAATGAACTTCAAAAGCAGGAAGCTCCCGCAGCGAAAACGTCGCTCTGGGGCAGCCTATTCGGCAAAATGGACGTACGCGCTTATACGATGGTTGGAGCGCTCGTACTCATTTGGGTCCTGTTCGGGATACTGGATCCTACATTTTTGACCGCACGCAATCTTTCTAACCTGTTTACGCAAATGTCAGTCACTTCGATTCTGGCCATCGGCATGGTGCTGGTCATTGTCGCGGGCCATATCGACCTGTCGGTCGGTTCGATTGTCGGCCTGACGGGGGGGATCGCCGCCATTCTGAGCAACTGGATGGGACTTCCGCCCATCATCGTCATCGTTGGCACATTGGCAGCCGGGGCTGTGCTCGGGCTGGTGCAAGGCTGGCTCGTCGCCTATAAAATGATTCCCGCTTTTATCGTAACGCTCGGCGGGATGATGGTGTTCCGCGGCGTACTGATGGGCGTTACGGAGTCGATGACGATTCCGGTATCCGATCCGGTACTGGCCATGCTGGGCAATGCTTACTTTGCCAAAGGATTCGGGATTGTTATCGCAGCGATCGCCATTGCGTTAATCGTATGGAGTGCGATAAGAAAGCGCCGCTCCCGGCAAAAATATGGCTTTGAGGTAGCTCCG
This sequence comes from Paenibacillus woosongensis, assembly GCF_030122845.1. Lineage (NCBI taxonomy): Bacteria > Bacillati > Bacillota > Bacilli > Caryophanales > Paenibacillaceae > Paenibacillus > Paenibacillus woosongensis. The sequence continues at coordinate 2,931,526 of NZ_CP126084.1, read as the reverse complement.
CTCGGCGTGGATCTGATAAAAATCGCCGTGATCTCGCTGCTGGTCATTTCATTTGTACTCATAATGAACAATTACAAGGGCATTCCGTTCCCGATTATCTTTGTTATCGCGTTAGCCGTAATCTTTTATTTTCTGTCTACGAAGACGACTTTCGGACGACATATTTACGCCATTGGCGGAAACAAGGAGGCTGCCCGTCTATCGGGGATTAATATCCATCGGAAGACGATGATGATTTTCCTGCTCAGCGGTTTGCTCAGCTCGATCGCTGCTATCGTCTTAACGTCCCGCCTGGCCTCAGCGACGATCACCGCGGGAACGATGGCCGAGATGGACGCGATTGCCGCTTGCGTCATCGGCGGCACCTCGCTGATGGGCGGAGCCGGTACTGTCATCGGTGCGCTGATCGGTGCCCTGGTCATGACCTCGCTGGACAACGGCATGTCGCTGATGGGACTTGAATCGTTCTGGCAGTATGTGGTCAAGGGTTCCATCCTCGTCTTTGCCGTCTGGCTGGACATTTCCAACCGCCGCAAGGGTCTGAAATAAGCAGATTTAAGCTAATTGAATATGCTGTAGATCAAGACCTTGGATTTCTCCTCATAAGGAGGAATCTGGGGTCTTTCATCATCCATTTGATTTTCATATTAATATTCATTAAATTATTTATATGTAAATTTTACTGAAAGGGTTGAAAAAATGGCAGAAACCAAGCCAAGCATCGGAAAGATAAACAGGAGAAAGGAGAATTTAAGCAAACCAGTTGAACTTATTTCAAAGCTCTTTTTTATTACCATAGGGGCGATCATTGCCGGGGTTGCGCTGGAGCTCTTCCTTGTGCCGAATGCAATTATTGACGGCGGAATTACCGGGATTTCACTTATGCTGACGAACATTACGAATATTCCGTTAGGGATTTTCCTTTTCGTGATCAACCTGCCTTTTCTATTTGTCGGCTATAGACAGGTCGGGAAGAAGTTCGCATTCGCTTCGCTGTATGGCATCGTGGTACTTTCTTTAACGACGGGTTATTTGCATCATGTGGAGGCTTTTACGAATGATAAATTGCTGGCCGTTCTATTCGGCGCGCTGTTACTCGGTCTGGGCGTCGGCCTGGTGTTAAGGCTGGGGGGGACGACGGACGGTGCGGAAATCGTAGCTATTTTGATCTCAAAAAAAGTCAATGTTTCCGTAGGGCAGATCATTCTTATTATCAATATTGTTATTTTTATCGTGGCCGGCTTCCTGCTCGGTTGGGATTCGGCGATGTATTCGATTTTCACTTATTATATCGCCTCCAAGGTCATGGATATTATCGTGCAGGGTCTTGATGAATCCAAATCGGTTACGGTCATCACGAGGCAATATGAAGAAGTAGCGGAAGCTATTATGAATAGCCTCGGGAGAAGCACAACTTATCTGTACGCGAGAGGCGGAATCAGTAAAGAGGAAACTCAAGTGATTTACTGTGTAGTCAGCCGGCTTGAGTTGTCCATGCTGAAGACGGTCGTTCGTGAAATTGATCCCAAGGCCTTCATTGCAGTTGAAACGGTGTCTGATGTAACAGGCGGCAGCTTTGCGGATGAAAAAGCGCATTGATGCGTTAAGGGAGGGTGCAGCCATGCTTCCCTAAAGGAAGTAGGCATGGGGTATTCTGCGTTGACGCATCGCGGTCAATCAGCGGTCCTGGGGCTAATGCTCCAGGGCTTACTGCTGTTTACAGCAGCTATTCATCTCAGCTATGATCGGGATAACAGTAGCACCAGGCAGAACGAGCATGGTTACGTATTGATAAATCGTTGAACTAAGGGGAGAGACTTCATGGAAATAAGGGAAATGGTGATGATTGGGTTAATGCTGCTGGTCCTCATTTTGGCTGTCCTTGGCGTAGCGGCAGCAATGGTGAAGAGGAAGCGGGCTGCGGAACTTCAGAGCAATGTCATTTACTTGCCTAAGAAGCGTACCTCTAGTAAAAACTCGGATATCACCACTAAGCGCAACCAGAAATGCTCCCGGTGCAACCAAGCGAAGAAGCTGGTGTTTTATTCGAATGACTTCGGCCATGTTGCCGGTTTATGTAAAAATTGCAGGAAGGACATCGGGGATAAGCAGGAGCTGTATCCGATATAATGCATGAATAGCAACATATAAAAAAAGAGCATACCCTCACGGTAGCTCTTTCTTTGATTTCGCTAGTGCAGATCACGGAACAGGCCGATGACTTTGCCCAATATAGTCACATGGGTCAAACGAAGCGGCTCCATCGTCGAATTCTCCGGCTGAAGGCGAATATGATCCTTCTCCTTGTAGAATGTCTTGACCGTCGCCTCGTCATCCTCCGTCATTGCAACGACGATTTCTCCGTTATTGGCCGTTTGCTGTTTCCGTACGATAACATAGTCTCCGCTATGGATTCCTGCCTCGATCATACTGTTGCCAACGACAGACAACATAAAGATTTCGCCTTCTCCGGCATAATGCTGCGGAAGCGGGAAATAATCCTCGATATTCTCGGTAGCCGTTATAGGAACACCGGCAGTGACTTTGCCGATGACAGGCACACGGGCCACGGAATGGGCAAACTGACCGATGCCTTCCGCATCGTCCTGTCCCAGCAACTCGATCGCTCTTGGCTTCGTTGGATCACGCCGGATAAAACCTTTCTTCTCTAGCCGATCCAAATGACCGTGTACCGTGGAACTGGAAGCTAGTCCTACAGCTTCGCCGATTTCGCGCACGGAGGGCGGGTAACCTTTCAATCTTACTTCAGAGCGTATAAATTCCAGAATAGCTTGCTGACGGCTAGAAACCTTCGACATAATCCATCAACCCCATTTAGTAACGTTTGGAAAAATTATAACATAGAACTTCCGTTCGCACAAACATAAGTTCTAAATAATGCATGGCAGAACTGGAATGCGGCTAATGCTATTAGGAAATACATTTCAATATACTTATAGATCAGTGTCGAAAAACAGGGGAACAATTGTTCTAAAAAACTATTGAATCAAACAAATGTTCGTGTTATTATGAATTCAATTCATAAGAACATCTGTTTGGAGTGATAATATTATGTTGAGATACAGTACATATCAGAGCATTTATGATCGTAAGGCTGATTCGCGTAATGAGGGGGCGCTGCGGAAGGGTGCCGCCAGATTGAATGAAGCAATTGCTAACTCCATTTCGAATATCTTTGCTAGAATAACTTTGTTTAAGTTGTTGGTGTTTATTCTGTTCGTAGTTATTGCCTGGGCTGGAATGGCGTCAGCAGTAGCCTCATCACCTGACCATGATGTTGTAGAATCAGAGTCCGTTGTGGTCAAGCGGGGCGACTCTTTATGGAAGATTGCCGCAGCTCATAAACCGGGCGATATGGATACGAGGGTATATGTTACGGCGATTCAGCGGGCAAATGGTCTGGCCGGAAGCAATATTCAGCCAGGGGATATCCTCGTCCTGCCAATGAAATGAGTTTAGGTTCAGCTATTCATAAATATCCATTCATGTTTTGAATGTGCTTTACGCCAAAGAAGGAGCCGCAAGTCTAGTTTGCGGTTCCTTCTTTGTGTTAGTTACGTATTAATTGTAATGTCGGGCGCAGAGATGGTTGGCGGGGTCGTTAAATCAGACGCGGCTCCAGCAAAGCTGGCGACCTCCAGCGTTACGGGCGTTCCGATGAGGAGATCTGTAGTGGCAAGCACCAAGCTTGCCGTCGTAAGCGTAGATAAGGAGTTTTGCTGCAGAACTCCGTTGATATAGACGTTGAAATAGTCGTTAGCTGCTGTAATTGTGGGCAGATCCGTAATAGGAGCGTCATCGTCGTCCGAAAAGCTGGCTGCAAGAATCGTCGTCTCAGTGGCTCCAATCATGTCGGCAGTGATAGCAGCGAAGTATCGCGTTGTAACGGGATTAATGGTCGTTGTAATTACTCCCCCGGAGGCAATCGGGGCGGAGGCGGTGGCTGTAAATACCGGTTTGATGACAGGCATGTGTTCACCTCCTTTATTGTAGATTGACGAAGCGAGTGGTTATCGAATGCAGAAGCTGACTGCTATCGATCCAATATTATAGAATGAAAGCTTGCGGGGGGGTGAAACGGCGATTAACATCTGCAAAAAAATATGGATTTAACGTTATCCAGCGTAGATATACGTCTATTCCTCTAAATCTACAGAGACATATGATATACAATTACTCAAACACGGAAGGTGTTCATCATGTCTACAACTGCGGCCAAGCATGTAAGGAATGGTAAAGCGACAAATAGAAATGCTGGAATGAAAGAGTTAATCAGACAAGGCTGCAATAAAAGAAGAAAAATTATAATAAGAAAGAAGAAAAAATGCCGTCAGCGTTCCATGCGGAGAAATCAGCGATTTTGTCCAAGGCAGAGTGGAAGGATCATCCAGCGGATCATCGGGCAGGGGCCGCAAGTAGAACGGGGGGCATCCTGCTCGCCGAGTCAAGCAGGGCTGGTGAGAGGGAATGGCGCGCCAGGACAACCGGGGCAAGAGGGGGCAGCAGGAGGGCGTGGTCCGCGGGGGGAGACCGGATTGCAGGGGGCGCCGGGCGCCATAGGGCCAGCGGGATTACCGGGCGCTCAAGGCGACCGAGGTATGCCAGGCACCCAAGGCCCTCAAGGCCCACCAGGGTCACCAGGTCGTGAAGGTCCGCAAGGCCCACAAGGTTCCCCAGGCGAAGTTCCTGGAATAACGATCCTGCCGAGCGCCTTTCGTTATTTTTATTTTCCTCCCGAGGAATTGACAGGTACTGTTCGTATTCCGGCTGCCTGGTTTACAGATGATGACGGTAGCTTGGCTTCAGAGTTCCAAGGGATGGGGATGAACGGATATTCAAATTTATTCATTAATGGAGTCATGCAGGAGCGCAGCTTGTACCGTTTGACTACAGCGGATTTAACACTTATTCTTGAAGGAGATACTATATTGGCCGGGGCGCCGATTATCGTGGAGAACATCTCGTTTGCAGCTCGGATCCAATAGCTGAGTTCTTCAGAGTCTGGTATCTTGACAACCTTTATCAGTCATGTCAATGTTAAAGGGAATTCATGAATTTATGTGCAGGAGGAAACTATGGATATAGATGCAATGGTACGGCGTATTAATGAATTGGCGCGCAAGAACAAGGCTGAAGGACTAACGGAGGATGAAATGCTGGAACGCGCTCAGCTCCGGGAGACGTACCTTCAGAACATACGAAGAAATTTCCGTCAGCAGTTGGAATCAATCGAAGTGGTGGATAAATAAGGCCGGCCTATAGGTCCGGCTTTTACATATGAGTAAGGAGGTTCAAATCTGTGGAATACGCATATCTTGGCAAAAGCGGTTTGGCTGTATCACGGCTATGTTTGGGAAGCATGACCTTCGGCGGGCAGACAGATGAAGCGGAATCGGCCCGCATGATCGCCGCCTTCTTGGATCAGGGCGGCAATTTTATCGATACGGCCGATGTGTATACCGAAGGACGCTCTGAGGAAATCGTCGGCAAGTACATTAAAGACCGCCGTTCGGAAGTCATTCTCGCTACGAAGGTTCGGATGCGTACATCTCCGGACGTGAATGGCTTCGGAGCTTCCCGCAAGCGAATCATGGACGGAGTGGATGCGAGTCTGAGAAGGCTGGGTACGGATTACATCGATCTTTATCAAATTCACGTCTGGGATGCGGATACGCCAGTTGAGGAGACGCTGAGAGCTCTGGATGATCTGGTGACCTCCGGCAAAGTGCGTTACATAGGCTGTTCGAATTATTTGTCATGGCAATTAATGAAAAGCCTGGGCATCAGCGATTTCAGAGGGTACTCCCGCTATATTTCTTTACAGCAGCAGTACAGCCTGGTGAACAGGGAAGCGGACCGTGAGCTGGTCTCCTTATGCGCTGAAGAGAAGGTCGGCATCATTCCATGGGCTCCGCTTGGCGGCGGATTCTTGACCGGCAAATACCGCCGGGGCGAAACGCCGAGTGAAGGCCGCCTGGGAACCGCCAAAACAGGAGAAAGCAGTTGGCAGTACCGCGCAGAGGATAAGAACTTCGCGATTCTGGATGCCGTATTGGCCGTAGCGGAAGAAACGGGCAAGACCCCTGCACAGGTCTCTCTCAATTGGCTGCTGGAGCAGCCATGCATCACGTCTCCGATTTTCGGTGCGAGCACATTCGCACAATTCGAAGAGAACATGGGTTCGGTCGGCTGGAGACTGCCGCTGGAGCTGCGTCAACGCCTGAATGAAGCAAGCGCGTTGCCCGATGAATATCCCGCCCGGTTCCTGAACAAATTTAGGAGAAATATTTAAATCATCTAGGAGGAAGATGGATGGCTTCATTTGACAGAAAAATTGAACGCAATCAGATGAAATTAAACAAGAAAGGGAAGAACCCGCAGGGCAATAAGGCCGGACGAACTGGCACAGGAAGCAGGATGGGAGTCCGGGGAGACGGGGATATTTTTAAAGGCCGAAAAATCATCCTTCCGTTACTGCTCATTTTGCTGGCTGGATTGTATGCAGGCGTTGCATTGGCAGGCGGCAGTGCTGAGGTAAGCACAACGATGTTTTGGCTAACGATCGTCCTTTACGTCATTTTGGCCATAGCATTGTTCCTCAACAAGCCCTATTTGCGGATCAATAAAAATTATTTGTTCACGGCCAAGTTTAACCGGGACCGGATGCTGGAAGCGGGGCAAATTAGCAAAATCACAGCGTCTCCAAATAAAATCACCATTACGCCGAAGGCGGGCGGACAGAACTGGGTGTTCTACCGTAAACGAAATTTGTTTAATACGCCAGCTATGGCAGAACGGCTTGAGACTTTTGCGAAAACACATAAAGTGGATTTCGTTAAAGAATAAACAATTTATCGGGAGAAGAGAGGACAAGAGAACGAATGACAATCAAAGCGGTTTGTTTCGATTTGGATGATACCTTGCTATGGGACGAGCGCAGCGTAAGAGAGGCTTTTTTGGAAACCTGTTTGCAGGCTCAAAGAGCGGTTGGCACCGATCCGGCGAAGCTGGAGGAGGCCGTTCGCAAAGAGGCTAGAGTGCTGTATGAATCGTATGAGACTTTTCCGTTTACCAAAATGATCGGGATCAATCCGTTTGAGGGGCTATGGGCTCATTTTTCGGCGGGAGAGCAGCCTGAATTCCGCAAGCTGGAGCAGCTGGCTCCCGTGTATCGCAAGGAATCCTGGCGCCGCGGCTTGCTTGCTTTAGGCGTAGACAACGAGGAGCTTGCTGCGGAGCTTGCCGAACAGTTCGGCAAGGAAAGACGTTCCCGTCCGCATGTGTACGAGGAGACGTTCCAGGTTTTGAAGGAGCTGAAAGGCAAAGTTAAGCTGCTTCTATTGACCAATGGCTGTCCGGCACTGCAGCAGGAGAAGCTGGATGGGGTTCCGGAGCTTGCGCCATTTTTTGACGAAATTATTATTTCCGGTGCGTTCGGCAAGGGGAAACCGGATTCTACAATATTCCGGCATGCCCTGGAGCGGCTAGGAGTTGAGGCGCACGAGGCCATCATGGTCGGGGACAAGCTTACTACGGACATCATTGGTTCGCTTGGTGTAGGCATGACTGCAGTATGGATCAATCGTGTTGGCCATACGCGTGACGACCAAATCGTTCCAACTTATGAGATTAAGCACTTATCCGAGCTTCATGATATTATTGCTGCGAATTAGCCATTTATAAAATAATAAGCAAAAGCTGCTTCCGGTGTCCCATAGGGGATCGAAAGCAGCTTTTTTGGATTCAAATTGGGTTTATGCCTTTTTGAATGTAGGATCATCATAAGGGTGAGCGATCCAGCCATTCTCTTCGACGAAGAGGCGGACAGCCACGACCTTGCGTTCGTCTGTCAAGGTGAAGAAATGGGCTGTATTCTCCGGTACGGAGATAAGATCTCCAGGCACGAGGTTCACGTCGAAATAACCTGTATCTTCATCGCCTTTAATGATAAATGTTCCAGCGCCGGCAACGATGACGCGAATTTCGTCCTCCGTATGCGTGTGCACCTGCTCAAATTTGGCGAGTAATTCCTCGATGTTCGGTGTCGCTTCGCTGAGTGTGATGACATCCCATGTCCGGTACCCGCGGCGTGCGACTAAATCTTGAATTTCCGCATCAAAGGTGTTCAGAATTTTGCTTTTTTGTTCGTCGGACAACGTGAAATTGTTCTGGAGCTCGGCAGGCAGCTTACTCACATCCCAATGCTCATAAATGACTTCGTATTGACTCAGAAATTCCCGAACATTATCGTCCCCTGAAATAATTTTGTTCGTGTTTCTTATTCTGATTTCCGCCATAGGATTACCCCGCTTTCAAATGGATATGATTGCATTATATCCGATCCTTACCCCGGTTGTCGACACTTAAATTCAGCTGGGGCCGAGCTGGTTGAACTTAGTCCGTAATAGGGTTTGCACACTCATGTAAATTGGTTTGATCCTTTTCTTTAACGCTTTGTTCTGTTAAACTAAATGTTAATGTTTTGTGGGAGGGATTTAGAACATGAGTAAGCCTAGCCTTGAGTCCAGAATGAAAGAACGAATATTGATCCTCGACGGTGCCATGGGTACGATGATTCAGCAGGAGGATTTATCGCCGGCCGACTTTGGCGGTGAAGAGCTGGACGGCTGTAATGAAATGCTCGTGCTCACCCGTCCTGACGTGATCCAGGGGATTCACGAGAAGTACTTGGAAGCCGGAGCAGATTTAATATCAACGAATACATTCGGTGCGACATCCGTCGTACTGGCCGAATACGATATACAAGACAAAGCACGCGAAATTAATCTGGCGGCTGCGCGTCTGGCGCTCGCCGCTGCCGAGAAATACAGCACGCCTGAACATCCGAGATACGTGGTCGGAGCGCTCGGTCCGACGACGAAGACGTTATCTGTTACTGGTGGAGTTACCTTTGACGAATTGATCGCCAGCTATGAAGAGCAGGCACTCGCGCTGGTTGAGGCGGGCGTAGACGCCCTGCTGCTGGAGACGTCGCAGGATACGCTGAACGTCAAGGCGGGCAGCATCGGTATTTCCCGCGCCTACGAAGCTGCGGGCAAGAAGCTGCCGCTTATGATTTCGGGTACGATCGAGCCGATGGGCACGACGCTGGCCGGACAGAACATTGAGGCGTTCTATATTTCGCTGGAGCATTTGAAGCCGATTTCCTTCGGTCTTAACTGCGCTACAGGACCGGAATTCATGCGGGATCACATCCGAACTTTATCCGACATGTCAAGTGTGGGGGTGAGCTGTTATCCGAACGCAGGGCTGCCGGATGAGAACGGCAAATACCATGAATCGCCGGAATCGCTGGCGATGAAGATGGGCGCCTTCGCGGAGCAGGGCTGGCTGAACATTGCCGGAGGCTGCTGTGGAACGACGCCGGATCATATCGCTGCGCTTGTGAAGACGATGAGCCAGTATGCTCCAAGGGAAATGAACGGCAAGCATCCCGCAGCTGTGTCCGGAGTAGAGGCCGTATATCTTGAGGAAGACAACCGGCCGATTATGATCGGCGAACGAACGAATATTTCCGGATCCCGGAAGTTCAAGCGACTGATCAAGGAAGAGAAGTTCGATGAGGCTTCGGAAATTGCCCGTTCCCAGGTGAAGGGCGGGGCAATGGTTATCGATATTAACCTGCAGGATACAGATATCGATGAGGCCTATGCTGTTAAAAATTTTTATCCGATGGTCACGAAGAAAATCAAGGCACCGATCATGATCGATTCTACCTATGATCATATTATTGAACTGGCGCTGAAATATTCGCAAGGTAAAGCGATAATTAACTCTATTAACCTTGAAGACGGCGAGACGAAATTCCAGCAGATTGTTCCGCTTATTCACCGTTATGGCGCGGCTGTCGTCTGTATTCTCATTGACGAGCGTGGACAGGCCGTATCCCGTGAAGCGAAGATGGAGGTTGCTTCGCGCGCGTACGATTTGCTTGTGAATAAATACGGCATGCAGCCGGAGGACATTATTTTTGACCCGAATATGTTCCCGGTAGGCTCGGGAGATCCTCAATACATCGGCTCTGCTGTGGAGACGATTGAAGGCATTCGGATGATCAAGGAGAAATTTCCGAGAGCGAAAACGATCCTTGGTCTGAGCAACATCTCCTTTGGATTGCCAGACGCCGGCCGCGAGGTGCTCAACTCCGTTTACTTGTACCATTGTACGAAAGCCGGTCTCGATTATGCGATCGTCAATACGGAGAAGCTGGAGCGTTATGCTTCGATTCCCGAGGAAGACCGGAAATTGGCGGAGGAGCTCATTTTCAACACGAGCGACGAGACGCTGGCAGCCTTTGTGGCTGCATTCCGGGACAAGAAGGTTGAGAAGAAAGCCAAAGCCGACAATTTGACGCTGGAAGAGCGGCTTGCCAATTACGTCGTGGAAGGCAGCAAGGAAGGGCTGATCTCTGATCTGGAGGAAGCTCTGAAGAAATACAGCCCGCTGGAGGTCATCAACGGACCGCTGATGGCGGGGATGGAAGAGGTTGGCCGCCTGTTCAACAACAACGAGCTGATCGTTGCAGAGGTGCTGCAAAGCGCTGAGGTGATGAAGGCCTCGGTCGCTTTCCTGGAGCCGTTTATGGAGAAGAACGAATCCTCGGTGAAGGGTAAAATCCTGCTTGCTACCGTAAAGGGAGACGTTCATGATATCGGTAAGAATCTGGTTGAGATCATTTTGTCCAACAATGGTTACCAAATCATTAATTTGGGTATAAAAGTACCACCGGAGCGTATTATTGAAGCTTATCGCGAAGAGAAGCCGGATGCGATAGGCCTCTCCGGACTGCTTGTGAAGTCCGCGCAGCAAATGGTATTAACTGCTCAGGACCTGCGCAACGCAGGGATCGAGGTGCCGATTCTAGTTGGTGGCGCCGCGTTGACCCGGAAATTCACGAAGACGCGGATTCGTCCGGAGTATGACGGCATGGTCATTTACGCCAAGGACGCGATGGATGGCCTCGACTTAGCCAACAAACTTATGGATCCGGTCAAAAGAGAAGAAATGCGCCTGGAAATGGACGCAGAGCAGGAAGCCGAGGGCAGCGTTGCCGTGGCAGTCAAGGAACTGCCGCAGCTGACGCGTGTTCAAAGATCGAACATCTCGACCGATGCCCCGGTGTTCACACCGCCGGATCTGGAACGCCATATCCTGCGCAATTATCCGATAAGCCATATCATTCCTTATATCAATATGCAAATGCTGCTGGGACATCATTTGGGATTACGCGGCTCCGTCGAGCAGCTGCTAGCTAAAGAAGATTCCAAAGCGGTTCAGCTGAAGGAAACCGTCGATCAAATTCTGTACGAAGCTGTCACCGACGGGATCATCCAGGCTCAGGCGATGTATCAATTCTTTCCTGCGCAATCGTCCGGAAACGAAATCATCATCTATGATCCGCAGGATCATACGAAGGTGCTGCAGAGATTTGACTTCCCGCGTCAGCGCGTTGAGCCGTACCTCTGTCTGTCCGATTTCCTGAAATCCGTCGACAGCGGCATCATGGATTATGTGGGCTTCCTCGTCGTTAGCGCCGGGCAAGGCATTCGGGACCGTTCCGAGAAGCTGAAGGAGCAGGGGGATTACCTCCGCTCTCATGCGCTGCAGTCCGTTGCTCTGGAGGTAGCCGAAGGGCTTGCTGAACGGGTTCATCATATGATGCGCGACACGTGGGGCTTCCCTGATCCGCAGGATATGACGATGAAGCAGCGTCTCGGTGCGCGTTACCAAGGTATCCGGGTATCGTTCGGTTATCCGGCTTGCCCTGACCTCGAATATCAAGGTCCTTTATTCCAGCTGATGAAGCCGGAGGATATTGGAGTAGAGCTGACGGAAGGCTTTATGATGGAGCCGGAAGCATCGGTATCTGCCATGGTATTTGCTCATCCGCAGGCCCAGTATTTCAACGTCGACAAAGCCTAGTAATACTTCGCAAAACCCTCCGTACCCCGGAGGGTTTTGACCATAGAATTGGCAACTACACCTACAGCTCAAAGGAGAGAGAAGAATGGAGCTTTACTTTTTGGGAACTAATGCAGGCGTTCCATCTTTGGAGCGTAACGTGACCTCGGTCGCCCTTCGCATGCTTGAAGAGCGCCGGTCCTTCTGGCTGTTTGATTGCGGAGAAGGAACGCAGCATCAAATTCTTCGTTCTCCTCTCAAACTCAGCAAACTGGAGAAGATCTTCATCACACATCTGCATGGGGACCATTTATTTGGTCTGCCGGGGCTGATCTCCAGCCGCGCCTATCAGGGCGGTGAGGATCCTTTGACGATTTATGGACCGCGAGGGCTTAAGCAATATATTCATACCAGCCTGGAGCTGAGCGAGTCGCACATCAGCTATAGCCTCGATATTGTCGAGCATGACGGAGGAATTGTGTTCGAGGATGATTCGTTCAGGGTAGAAGCCTCATTGCTGGAGCACCGGGTAGCCAGCTACGGATATAGGATTACGGAGAAGGATTTGCCCGGCAAGCTCGACACCGCCACAATGGAGAGCTACGGCATTCGTCCTGGGCCGCTCTATGGCAAATTAAAGCGCGGCGAGAGCGTGGAAGCTCCGGACGGACGGATCCTCCACGCCTCCGAAGTACAGGGCAAACCGAAGAAAGGAAGAATCATCACGATTCTAGGAGACACCCGTCCATGCGGCTCCGTACTGCCTCTAGCACGAGATGCGGATGTCCTGGTTCACGAGTCGACGTTTCTTCATGAGATGAAGGATACGGCGCATACTTATTTTCACAGTACGGCCCGCCAGGCCGCGGAAGCGGCCCGTGAAGCGGGCGTCAAGCGCTTGTTCCTGACGCACCTGAGCTCGCGTTATAAATACGAGGATCAAATCATGCAGCTTGAACGCGAGGCGCAGGAAATATTCCCGGACGCCGTAATCGCTAGAGAGCACGTATTGTACGGGATAGAACGGACATCAGGCTCATAAATATTTTCCGGGAAAGCGCAGGAAATGACAGGCCGCTTCAAAGTTTGCTAAGGACACGGCGAGGGCAGGTCCCCGCTTCGATGCCTTTCGACTTGATGTGGTTCTATTTTACGGAATGAGCATACAAAATAGGCGGGAAATTTGCTTCCGCTTTGTTTTTCTATGTAGAATAAATAGAAGCAAACATTACGGGAGGGTGCGGATTGAAGAAAATTCCTTTTGTTCTGCATGGCTTTGGTACAATCGCGAAGACGCATATCGTTGCGCTGCGGACACTGCCAGTTCTTAAGAAAACTCCATTTGTGCCGGTGCTGGACACATTAGTGACACGGAAACCGGATGTACATAAAGAGCAAGCCTTAGCCATGGGTTTTGCGCACATCACGGACGACATCGAGGAAGCGGTAAGCCGGGAATCGGTGGCTGCGGTCAGCGTATGTACTCCAAATGCCCTGCATCCCGAGAGTATTCGCGTGGCTGGCGATGCGGGCAAAGCACTTTACTGCGAGAAGCCGATTGCCGATAATTATTATGAATCCGTGCAAGCGGCGGATCAATATCCCAAGCATTTAACTGCACAGGTTGCGCTAATGTTCCGCTATCATCCGGCCGTTCAGCGGACTTCCGAGCTGCTGCGGCAGCAGAGCATCGGCCAGGTGCTGCAGTGTAAAATATCTTATCTTCGCTCCGGCTATCTGGACCAGGAACGCCCTTTCAGCTGGCGGGTCAGCAGCGAACTGTCCGGCGGCGGGGCCATTACCGATATTGGAGTTCATGCGCTTGATCTCATTTGCCACTGGTTTGGAGATTTAGCGCAAATCGGCGGTACAACGGAGACTTTCGTAAACGAACGCCCCGCTCAGTCGGGGGACGAACGCAAAGTGGCTATTCAAGTCGATGATTGGGCGGCCATAAATTTTGAGACGGTTACGGGTGTCCGTGGTATGGTGGAGGTGTCGCGCATAGCATGGGGAAGCGATGCCTTTGCGGTTCAGATTGTCGGGACCAAAGGAAGCATCGTTATGGATTTGGAAAAGGATGTTATTCCGCAGGTTCACCTGCTTCGAGGCGCGCTCACCCACATGCCTGAGCCTGTAGGCCTCAAACTTCTCCCTGATGCTAAGGCCACGATGGGCGTATTCGTCGATTCCCATTTTGCCGCGCTATATCATTTCATGCTGAGACTTGCCGGAGATGATGAATTTGCAGGGCTGGCACCTACGCTTGCTGACGCGCTGCGCGTAGAGAAATACGTTGATCAAGTGCGGAAGAAGGAGTGGGAGCGTTGACGAACTGGAAGGCATATCTGATTGACCTGGACGGCACGATGTATCATGGAAATCGCATGATTCCCGGGGCCGATCAACTAATTAATGCAATGAGATATAATGAAATCCCCTATTTATTCGTAACCAATAACTCCTCGCGTACGCCCGCTGACGTAGCCGAGCATTTACGCCAATTGGGCATACCCGCCGAGACGGAGGATGTATGTACGTCGGCTGTGGCTGCCGCAGAGTATATTGCAGGCCTGCAGCCCGGAGCTAGGGTAGCGCCGATTGGGGAGCATGGATTGATTGAGGCGTTGAAGCGGGCCGGGTTGACCATCGATTCGGAGCAGCCTGAATATGTGGTGCAGGGCATTGATCGCTCCTTTACCTATGAGAAGCTGGCTCAAGCCGCTAGGTGGATTACAGGCGGGGCGAAATATGTGCTGACGAACCCGGATTTGCTGCTGCCGGGTCAGGATGGCTTAATGCCGGGGGCAGGGACCATTTCCGCGGCGATCGTAGCGGCTTCTGGCGTACAACCGGTCACCATTGGGAAACCGTCGGAAATTTTGATGAAGCATGCCATGGACCGTTTGGGCGTACGTCCTGATGAGGCCGCGGTAATTGGCGATAATATGTATACGGACATCTCAGCCGGAGCCCATGCGGGGTGCGGCACCATACTGGCGTTGACCGGAGTGACGACCCGCGGCAATTTGTCTGAGCTTCAGGCAAAAACCGGAGTGAGGCCGGATCAAATTTGCGACAGCTTGGCCGATGTTCAGTCTCTGGTCGTCAGTTCGCTGAAATCAACAAGATAGGTTAATGAGATAGAGAAGGGAAAGATGACAATGCCGGAACTGCCGGAAATGGATAATTATCGAATTCAGCTATCCAAGCATATTTTGGATTTGCCTATAACAAGAATCGCAATTCACCGGGAGAAGTCGGTAAATCTGGAGCCTGAAGCTTTTACGAATGCTTTGCTGGGCAGACAAGTTATTTTTATTGAGCGGCGGGGCAAACATTTACTGTTTCATTTGGACAACGGCCGCCGGCTCTTGCTGCATTTGATGCTTGGCGGACTTTTGTACCTGGGCACTTTGGAGGACCGTCCGAACCGCAGCACGCAAGTCGAGATTTCGTTCGAAGGCGGCATGGTGCTGTATTTTATCGGCCTTAGACTAGGTTATTTGCATTTGCATACCGCAAAGGAAGCGGAGGAGCTGCTGTCGGATTTGGGCCCGGAGCTGCTCGACCGAAAAATGAACGAAGAGAAGTTCAAAGCGATTTTCAGCAAGCGACGGGGCAGCCTGAAGACCGCGCTCGTAAATCAGGAAATCGTTGCCGGAATCGGCAACTGCTATGCGGATGAGATCGCGTACGCGGCTGGATTGCGGCCATCCGCCAAGCTGCAAAATATGAGCGAGGACGATTTGTCTGCGCTATATCAAGCGGTTCGCGACGTTCTGATCCACGCTACCGAAGCAGGGGGCTATATGGAGCTTCCGTTGACAAAGGATGACAAGCTTACAGGCGGTTTCAATGACCTATGCCAGGTGTATGACCGGGAAGGGGAAAAATGCTACCGCTGCGGGGACGAAATCGTCAAGACCGAAATTGCCGGCAAAAAGGTTTTCTACAGCCCGGGCTGTCAGCATGACCGCTAAGAAGCCAATCGTCGGCGGGCATCTCAGCATCCGCAGCGGATATGCGGGAGCCGCACAACTCGCGATTTCGTCCGGTGCAGGCGCGTTTCAGTATTTTCCAAAAAATCCGAGAAGCTTGTCGGTGAAAGATTTTGACCGCCAGGATGCCGAGCGCTGCCGCACGCTTTGCGAACAGCACGGAATACGGTCTGTGGCCCATACTCCCTATCCGAGCAATTTGGCGGTCGATTTGCATGCAGCGCCTGATCAGTTTGCAAGAACCGTTCGTTCGCTGCGGAATGATCTTGAAATTGCAGAAGCATGCGGATCTATGGGAATAATTGTCCATTTTGGTACATTTAAGACTGGAAACCCCTTACAAGGTTATCAAAATATTATACAATGTATAAATAAGGTGCTGTCCGGCTGGGAAGGCAAAGCTAAGCTGCTTATTGAGAATCAGGCCGGTGACCATGGAGACATGGGCATGACCTTGGAGGAGCTGGTTCAGATCCGTAAGCTGTGCCAATCGCCCGAACGCATCGGCTTTTGCCTCG
The DNA here is from genome assembly GCF_030122845.1 of Paenibacillus woosongensis. Classification (NCBI taxonomy): domain Bacteria; kingdom Bacillati; phylum Bacillota; class Bacilli; order Caryophanales; family Paenibacillaceae; genus Paenibacillus; species Paenibacillus woosongensis. Next base: position 2,915,064 of record NZ_CP126084.1, on the reverse strand, counting down.
ACACCTGCCATGCCTTCGCTTCGGGAATGTGGGTCGGGGAAGCTGACAATATCTTTGCCCGCAAAGCGGCCGAATTGGATTATTGGAGCGGATTAACCGTAATCCATCTCAATGATTCCAAATATCCAGCACATTCACGGAAAGACCGGCATGCCCGGGTTGGGTCGGGCTACATTGGCGAAAGAGGCTTCCGTAAGCTCCTGCAACTCGATCAGGTGCGGGGAATACCATGGATTTTCGAGAGTGAGAAAGGCGAAGATGGAACCTATAGAGAAGATATGGAACGGGTGAGGCGGTGGGTGAAAGCCTGGTGCTGAAATTCCGCGGGAAAGGACGAAGAACATTGATTCATGTGTATATGGATGATTTGCGGCGTTGTCCCTCAGGGTTTACGTTGGTTAGGACCGTCGATGAGTGCATAGAGCTTCTGCGGATTTCCGAAGTCGACATCTTGTCGCTGGATTACGATATGGGGCCGGGCGAGAAGACGGGGGCCGAGGTGGCTGCAGCCATCGCGCGGGAAGGATTGTATCCAAGAGAGATTTTCTTGCATACATCAAGTATGGCCGGGAAAAAAAGCATGTACGAAATTTTATACCAGAACAAGCCGGAGTGCGTTATTTTGCATAATGGACCGATTCCATTTGAACGCCTGGATGAAATCGAGGGCATGGCTAGAAGAAGTGCCCGCAATTAGATGAGTTCACTTTAAGGCCGTGCTGGATGGCGGCCATTACTTCTGGGGGTTTTGCGTTGAGTAGTCAAGATATTTCATTAAGCGGATCAGGTGAGGCGACAAGCCCGGAGAGCCAGTGGATCTGTACAGCCAATCACGGCTTTGCGCCGTATGCGCAAGAGGAGCTTCGCCGATTATTCGGTGCGGTGAAAAGTACCGTGCTGATACCAGGAGAAGTGCTTCGCGTAACGCTGCAGGAACCAGCAGAACGTGTGATTGCTGCGATTTCGGAGAGGCCGCCTGTTTTTCTGAGACATATATTCCAAATTGATTGGGAATGGAACGGACTCGGACAAGATGAGTTTGCGGAGGGAATGGAGAAGCTAGCGGCAAATGCGCTTTCCGACCAGCGGCTGAGAAATGCGGCAAAAATTGCCGTACAGCCTAGGAAAACTGAGAATTCGCTTTGGAGCGGTCCCGCAGCAGAGCTAAAAGATCTGATCCAAAGCAAATTAAGCGGCTTGAACGCAGACTTCGTCGTTCGCGATGCCGAATATATCCTCTCGGTGTTCGTAGGGAAAGAGTCCCTCTATGCCGGAGTATCGCGGCCGGCTGATAATATTTCAGACTGGAACGGCGGTGCTGTGCGCTTTCAGCGGGAGGAAGGGCAGATATCCCGGGCGAAATTCAAGCTGCTCGAGGCCGAGCTGGTCTTCGGCGTTGATTTTACGGCGTTTCGCGAGGCGCTGGATATCGGTGCCGCTCCCGGGGGCTGGACTTCTTTTCTGCTAGAGCGGGGGCTTAGTGTGACGGCGGTGGATCCAGCCAAAATGCACCCATCGCTGCTGAATGCTCCGAATTTAACCATACTTAGAAAAAATGCCGGCGAAGTGAAGCTTCGGGAGCATCAGTTCGATTTGCTGGTCTGCGATATGAGCTGGAGCCCAAAGCTGACGGCGAAGCTGGTTAGCGATTTGTTGTATACGTTGGCGCCCGGCGGAACGGCCATCGTTACGGTCAAGCTGTTGAGCAAGAAGCCGATGGCTCTTATTCAAGAGGTGATCGGTATATTTCAGGAGTCTCGTCTGCAGGTGCAAAGGGCGAAACAGCTGTTCCATAATCGGGACGAAATAACACTATATATGATTAAATATTAATATCATTAATTAAAAGGGCGGCAAAAAGGACTTTACAAAACGCCGTTCGATCACGTATACTGGTTCCAAAATTATACAAACAGCCAATAAAGGGAAAGTATCCCATGATTATGCTCCGGCAAGACCGGGCATCAAGCATGGATGCTTTCCCTTTTTTTGCGCGTGGAAGGAGGTTTTCGCTTGCCATTGATCGAGGTGCTGGCTGCCGGCGAAATCATTGCGGGCAGATATAGAATTGAACGCATGATTGGAGCAGGCGGCATGAGCCGGGTCTATCTGGTATCCGATCTGAAGCTGCCTGGCAAAGTATGGGCGATGAAGGTAGTCGCTCCAGCGATGCATTTCAATATTTCTTTGGAAGAGGAGGCGGCGCTGCTAATTGCTTTGGATCATCCTAGATTACCAAGAATTATAGACATCTCTAGACCGTCCGAAACGGGTCACTTGTACATGATTATGGACTATGTAGAAGGAGAGCATCTAGACCGCTACGCGGAAAGGCAAGGAAGTGAATTGACCCTGCCTTCTTTAATATCCATCGGGCAGCAAATTTGCGAAGGTCTTCAATATTTGCACTGCCATGAGCCACCGATCATCCACCGGGATTTGAAGCCTGCCAATCTGCTGGTGGACCAGCATGGGGAAATCAGGTTTATCGATTTTGGAATTGCCCGGAGATACAAGGAGGATCAGGCGGAGGATACGGTGTTGATCGGTTCGGCAGGCTTTGCCGCCCCAGAGCAGTATGGGGGCAGGCAAAGCGATTGCCGGACGGATCTATATTCCTTAGGAGCGGTTCTCCTTTACCTCGGAACGGGGGGAGCGCACAGTGTTTGGTCCGAGGAGGCGGCAAGCGTAATTCGCAGGAATGGTTATGAGCGATTGCTTCCTGTTTTGCAGCGCTTGCTGCAGGCCGAACCCCAGGACAGATACCCATCGGCGATAGAGACTAGCCGGGCGCTATCGTTGATTGCGGGGGCTCGGGAACACGAGGAGGCTGGACGGCCCAAACGCTGCAGCGTGATTGCAGTAATGGGGGCGAGTCCAGGAATTGGGGTTACCCATACGGCAATCATGATCGCTCATGCGTTATCCCGTTACTCCAAGCGTGTGGCTGTCGTTGAGATGGAGGCGGGCGCAGCAGCGTTTACACAACTTGCCCATGCGGTTACAGGACGGGCGAAATCGAGGGCGGATCATGCTTCCGTACCGCAGCGGTTTCGAATTCATGCGGTCGACTATGTACGTCATCCCTCATGGGCTGAGTGGATCGAACTGCTTGCTGAAGGATATGAGTTCGTGATCTGCGATCTTGGTTCCACCGGGCGCAGGGAGTTGATTGAGGAGTTCTCGCGGGCTGATTTGCCGATCCTCGTCGTTTCCGGGGCTGAATGGCGGGAGGAGGAAGCGTTAAGCATCGGGTTTCGGGTTGGCGAAGCCATTCGGCGCAGATGGGTCTGCTTCATTCCCTTGGGCGGGAGGGGGGCACAACGCCGGCTTCGCAAGCATTTAGGCACCGATCGGGTGTATGAGATTGCTGAGGAGAGCGATCCATTTGAGCCTGGTCAGGCAATGGTGGGCGAATTGATGAAAGTATGTTATCCCGAGGCAGCGAAGAGTTCACGGGTGGAAGTGACGGGCTTTGGTTTTAGGAGAAAACGTTGGAAAGGAAGCGGTAACTAGATGTCCAGATTGAGGCAGCGGACAAAGCAGTTGATGATTGCCGGATTGGCGGGCGCAGGAATTGTTGGTCTCCTGTTTGCCGGTTATGCCATATATCAAGCGAGGCAGGTTCATCACATGAGAACTTCTCTTGTTCAAGAGTATGAGAGCAAAATTCAGGAGCTTAAAGAGGAGAAAGAACGCCGATCGGTATCCGGATGGGTGCTTGCCCGGGATATCTCCGCGGGACATCCTATCCGTTCTGAGGATTTAAGAAGAGTGGAGCTTCCCGCGGACAGCGTGCCCGCCAATTTCATGAAGTCTAAAGAAGAAATCGCCGGAAAAAGCGTCAAGATTGCCTTGACGTCACAGACGCTGCTAACACCCGGGTTATTGTACGCGGACGAGCCTACGCCCCATGATCTGCGCTGGAGGGAAATGGGCTTTGTCCAGCTTCCCGCCGCGCTTCAGAAGCATGACGTCGTAGACGTGCGCATTCAATTCCCGACTGGTCAAGACTATATTCTGCTGTCCAAGAAGAAAATTGAGCAGTTGAACGGGGGCTTGGTGACGGTAACGCTGAATGAAATGGAAATATTGTCCCTTTCCAGTGCGGTTGTGGATGCGTATTTGCATAAGGCTTCAATATACGCGCTTGCATACGTGGAGCCGCAGCTGCAGGCAAAGGCCATCCCGACTTACCCGGCAAACAAGGCCGTATTGGAACTGATTAAGAAAGACCCCAATATTGTTTCACGGGCCGAGCATGCTTTATCCCATTCCACAAGGCAAATATTAGAAGCTGATTTGTCCGTCTTGTCGCCCCAGAATGCAGTGGAATTCGCAGGGCGCCACGCCGATCGAAACGCAGAGGCAGCGTCTTCCGGCGATAGTTTCGAGATGGTGCCTAATACGTATTAAGGAGCTGATAGTGGTGGTGCGTTGGATATTTGCGGGCGCTGCGGATAAACGAGATTTGCTGCTTTACATCTGCAAGGTGTTGGCCACTTCAGGACATCGAGTGCTTCTGATCGATGCCACTGATCGGGGGAAATACCGTTATGTGATCGGCGGAATTTCTGGAGGGAAGGAAATTACCGAGTTTAACGGGTTTGACGTCTTTCGGGCAGGGCCCGAAATGGAGGAGCCGGAGAGCTGGGAAACTTACGATTTCTGCCTGTATGATGTTAATCACTTGATTCCAGCGGGCTGGCATCTATGGAGCGAGGCAGGGCAGGTGGTCTGGGTCGCAAGCTATGACCGTTATGAAATCGCTGGAAGCTGCGAATTTTTCAGCCGTTTATTCGAGATGTGGCCGCAGCTTAGCGGGCTGAAAGTACGCCCTGTGTTTACGCGGGCGATGGACACTTATGTTGATGAGCGATATGTAATGAGCTTGATGGAGCAGTTGCCTATCGACTGGACGGAAGCGAATATTCGAATCCCCTTTGATGAAATCAATGTTGCCGTGCAAACGGAGAATGAGCATTCCCAAACCTTGCGCTTGAACCGGATTACCCGTGCTTATAAAAGGGCGATTGCCGATTTGATAAGCCAATTGGCCGGATGGGAATTCAGAACGGTACAAAAAGCGCTGCGCAAAGCGGAAAGGAGCAGGCATGAGTAAAGTCGTTTTTTGGGATATGGGATATGGCGGCTCGGCAGAGGTCGCTGCGGCCTTTGGAGTACAAGGGGGCCTGCACGAGAAATATCATCTGCTGCTCATGAATTGCGGAGCTGCCGGTACAGGCATAGAGGAAGGATTTTCATTGCGTGATAAGGAGATGGAGGACGATCTGGGCTTGCCCGTGCAGGATCATGGCATGGAGGCGCTAATCCGCCTTGCCGAAAGTGAGCGTTTGCTTCAGGCTGACATGAAGGATTACACTTATCCGCTTTTGCCGGGACGGCTCGATATGGTTGATGGCCTTAAGCCGGTAGGCGCCGGCACGAGTGAGATGCTTCTTTCTGCAGAGCTGGGAGCGATCCTCAATATCGCCGAACGATACTATGACATCATTGTTATGCAGTTATCCGGCGTCCATGCTCTTGTACAGAACAACTGGCTGCCTCGCAGTGAAGATACGCTTGTTGCGGTACTTCGGCAAAATCGGGTCGAGCTGGATACTTTTTTTGAAATGAACGGCAGCATGGAGCGGACGGACAGCGAGATGCCCCAAGCTATTGTCATCCACCAGTATGATGCCGCTTCGAAATGGAGTCTGCAAAATATTAAGCGCCGTTATAACTGTGAGGTGCCGATGATCGGTATTCCGTATCATACCGAGTTTAGCGATGCATGGAACGGCCAGGATATCATCGCCTTCTTCCGGCGGTACAGGTTGTTGAAGGGGCGCGGGTACGAGAGGGAGCAATTTTTATTTAGCTGTAAAGAGCTTGTTCGCCTAGCGCTTTCATCGAAGGAGCGGGCCAGCGACACCGCGCTGGACAGCAATGTGAAAGGAGCATGACCAGTGACCCAATTTGCCAACCTGCTCGGTATATTATGCGTCCTGCTGTTGGGTATCGCCTACGTTTGGATCAAAGCCCTCTCCGTAGAGAAGACCCCCGCCCAATCGGCATTTCATGAAGAGTCCGCTCCAATAGATACGCTTGTTGCCTATGTAAAGAAACAGCTTCATGAATTGAGCAGGGCTCAACTGAATGATTGGGGCATGAGCGAGGACGCCTGGCAGCGTAAGTTAAAGAGCCGCGCAGAGCTTCGGAAAGCGCTTCGGGGCTGCACCTGGGGCGACCGGGGTGATAAAAGGTACGTGAAATCCTATATTAAGGATTTGCTGATCAAGGGCTGCGGTGTCAATGAGCAGACGATCGGCAAGTATATCCCTTTCCACCATCGCGAACGGCTGACGTCCCAGGACCGGTTCGAAATTGTCTTGTATTTGTATGCTCAGCGCTTCGGCGATAAGGCTTTAGCGATGCTGATTGAGACCTATCGACTTGATGAGCCCAAGCAGGCGAATGGACATGATGACGCTGCCTATTACGATATTAACAGCGAGGATATCGACGAGGTGTTTTATGCCGAATACCGGGAGCTTGCCTTTCGGGAGAAGCTGGATATTCTCGTACAGCGCGTCTATCAGCAGTATAAAGGCTTTTCGGTGGTAGACGAGATTAAGGAGCAGCGGATTGACGGGTTCAGCGGGGGAGTGAACGGCATTGCTGCTATGGATGATGACTGGGGTTCCTTGGGATCCGGCCCCCAGTTTGGCTGGGAAAGCCGTGGAGAAACGGACGATGAAGACGGTCATGCAAAATCCTGGATATGGGAAAGCGTCTGGATTTTTTATATGGGCAAAAGCATTCGTCTGTCCTTCATGAGTTTCGGGGAAGAGGCGGAACTCAAGCGGGTTTGCCAGAACATATATAAATACAATTTACCTGGCCAGCTAACCGAGGCTAACGGTTATAAGGTCAATGAAATGAAGGATGGCTCCCGGGTTGTCGTCGTTCGGCCGCCCTTTGCCGAATCATGGGCCTTCTTCGTCCGGAAGTTCGATTTGCGCAGCGCAGCGCTGGAGCAGCTTATTGTCGGGGAAGATGCCGAATTGCCGATAGGCTTGCTCAAATTTCTGATGAAAGGCAGCAGGATTACGTCGATTACCGGCTCCCAGGGCTCCGGCAAAACGACGATGTTAATGGCCTTGGTGAAGTACATTTATCCCACCTATACTTTGAGGGTTCAAGAGATGTCCTTTGAACTGAACTTGCGCAAGCTGTACAGCAATAGAAATATTATGACGTTCCGGGAGACGGAGTATGTGTCGGGGCAGGCCGGGTTGGATTTGCAGAAGAAGACGGACGGTACCGTGAATATACTTGGCGAAGTGGCCACCGATGATGTAGCGTCCTGGATGATTCAGATGGCCCAGGTGGCCAGCCTGTTCACCCTGTTTACCCATCATGCCAAAACGTTTCGCGATCTGATCGAATCGCTGCGCAATTCCTTGCTTAAGACAGGCGTATTTCGTGATGAACAGATAGCGGAACGGCAGGTCGTCAGCGTAATTGATTTCGATGTCCATTTGCGGAAGGATATGTCCGGCCAGCGGTATATCGAAAAAATAACGGAGTGCGACCGCCAGAAGCAAGGTTACCGTGAAAGGGTGGTGCTGGAATACCGGGACGGAACATATATCCCTGTCGAGCCAATCTCCCTGAGCATGAGACAGGAAATGGCCGGAGAAATGACGACAGAGGACAGTGCGGCTTTTGCACGTTTTCTGGATCGTTACTGGAGGGAAGAGATTGGAGCTTAGAACAGTATTAATCTGGATTCTAATTTTCTCTGTGCTGTTATGCATCGGTTTATGGGCGGCCTCTAGGCGTATCTCCAGTCTCGAATCTCTTACGGATAGCAGTCAGAGCATAGCGGCTTACGTTCGCAAGCATATCACTGCTTTTCTGCTGAGATCCTATGCCATATTTCTAAAAGTGCCTCCCCTGCGCTATTATGTCCGCAAGGTACGCGGGAAATTGTCGCTGATGCATACGTATGCCGAATTTGAGCTGCGCAGGAGAACGATGATGCTCGTTTATGCGCTCCTGCTTACTTTCGGCCTGGGCATCACCTTGCTGACCTGGATGAACCCGAACATCATGTTTTTCGTGACGCTATTAATTACGGCTGCGGTTTTACAGGGACTGTTCCTGGACGGTTTCGTAAATCGCCTTGAACGCAAGCTGTTGGAGCATATGCTGGAGTTTTTTGCAGCGGTGCGCCATGCCTACCATCGTCACGGCATGATTACCGATGCGATCGACGAAGCAGCGGAAGGGCTCGGTGAGGAGATCGGTGCCCAGGCCTACCGCATCCATGAAGCCTTGACTGCACCTAAGCAGCAGGAAGGGCTGGAGCAATATTACGAGACAGCGCCCAGCAGGTTCTTAAAGGCGTTTGCGGGAATATCCAGCTTGGTTATGGAATTCGGCGACAAGACTTCGAAGGAGGGTTCGGTGTTTTTGCGGGCGGTCGCCAGTCTGACGCAAGAAATTCAACTCGACCTTATTCGCCGTACTAAACTGGACTACTTGCTGAAGGGGCTGCATGTTATCGCCCTTGCACCTATATTTTTTACAAAACCGATCGAGATGTGGGCGAGGCGGAACTTCCCGCTCATGGATCATTTTTATTTAAGCAAAGCGGGGATTGTGCTTAAGATTCTCATTTTTTTGATCATACTGATTTCCTTTATTTTGCTGCAAAAATTAAAAAATGAAGAAGATACAGCATACCGGGCATCCGGCAGTAAAATATGCTGGGAGGCCAGGGTTTACAAAATCCGCTGGATAAGAAACGCCGTCCAGTGGTTCGTTCCGCCTCGATCTTCGTTTTCATACTATCGGCTTACGCAATTGTTCAAGGACAGCAATCTGCAAATGAGAGTCGAATGGTTTCAACTAAGGAGGGTCGGTCTCTTTCTGTTAGGTTTCGTTTCGACAATTGCTCTCTGCATTGCGCTGCACGTGGTCACTTATCATCAAATCCTCAGGGAGCCGCCGCAGAGCACGATATTCTTCGGCGCGATGACACCTCAGGAGAAGGAAGGGGCCGAGAGGCTCGCTGCTTTGGAGAAAACGGCGATAGAAGAGATGAATATGTCTTCCCAGGCTGGTTATGATGCCGTTTTGAAATCCGCTGAGGCAGCCCTCGAAGCCCAGGGGGAAACGCTGAGCCAAGACGAGTTGACCGCCATGGCGGTCCGGATCGTTGATAAGCTCAACAGGCTTGACCGGGAGTATTTGAAATGGTGGGAGGTTGCTGCCGCTCTGGCCGCAGGCTGTTTGGCATTCGCGATGCCGCTTTGGCTGCTGTGGTTCCAGCGCAAAATGAGGCTTTCGGATATGCTCCAAGAAGTCTATCAATTCATGACGATGGTGGGGATTTTTAAAGAGCTGGAGCGGATTTCAGTGGAAGAAATTTTGGAATGGCTCTATGTATATGCCGTCATTTTCAAAGCGCCGTTAGAGAAATGCCTGCTCAACTACAGTCAGGGCGGAGAAACGGCTCTACAAGAAATGAAAGCAGAAGTTGCTCTCGCAGAGTTCAGACGGTTCGTGGACAAGCTGCTGCTTGCCGCAGAGAAAATTACCGTTGCTAAAGCATTTGATGATCTGGAGCATGAGATGTCGTTTCAATTCGAGCGCAGGCGCTTCGATTACGAGAAATCGCTGGATACCCGGGCAGAACTCGGCCGAATGATTGGTTTTACGCCGATGTACAGCCTCGTATTCGCTTATTTGGTTATCCCGCTCATATGGATGAGTTTCAAACAGATGGATTTGTATTTCGAACATATTCAGAAATTATAGCGATTTGGAGGAATGATAAAATGAATAATGCTTCATCCGCATTAAAAGTTGCAGCCGGCATTTTCCTGACGATTGCGCTTATTACAATTGTGGTTATTTTGTTCGTATCCGCGCAAGAGGCCACCAAAACGGCGCAGAACAATTTCTCGGATATCCAGACCGAACTGTCGCAGGCGTCGTTTACGGTTTACGATGATACGACCGTCAGCGGATCACAGGTAACGAATGCTCTCAGAAAGTTCAAGGACCGGGAGCAATTCGGAATCCAGGTGAAGACCGGAAAAAATCAGAATGGCCAGTGGTACGGCAATATGCTTCGTGTGGGCAACCATGTGCCGATTGAAGATTTCGGAGCCGTCATTAGCGATAAGGTCGGCAACATCAACAATTCTTGGAACGAAATACTGGATGAATATGTCAATCCGAGCGGCAAGTTCAAAGCAAAAGTAATTAAAGATAATTCGAACGTTGTGAGAGGAATTATTTTTACGCAGACGACTGTGCTCGCATCCCCTTAATAATGACATGAATAGTGTACTGAAAAGCTTTCTATGGCTGCTCATTGGTTGTATGGCGTGTCTTAGCGCTTTGTGGCTTGCGGTAGATCAGTCCCGGCTGGAGCAGGACGTCTTGGATCGATTAATCCCTTTTACGCAGGGTCAAAAGGACAGTATCCATACTGCGATCGGTATTGAAATACAGGCTGAGCGGTACAGCGGAGCTGAAATCATACACAGCTTGGCAGAACTGGCCAGACAAGGCGTTGTCGTTGAAATAGACGGGAGGATGGTGGATTTGAACGAAGCGGGCAGCGATGATTATTCTTTGCAGGATGCGGCTGTAATGAAAGCAGCAGCCCTCCTGGACTTAAAGGCGAGCTATCATGTGCTGATGGATTACGATTTCGCAGGCCGCGTGCAAAAAATAGCTTTTCAAAAGGAATAAAGGGGCTGAACGATGTCAAACGCTTTATCTAAAATTTCTGCAGCGCTATTGGCCGTCGTCTTGCTGTATTTGGTTCCGGCTGTTCAATCGGCACAGAGGGAGGAGGGTTATCGGGCGCTCGCGGCATACAACACGTTGGTTCGGTTTGCTGACGCGGTCCGAAATAAAGGATATTTATCGGCATCGATGTACAGGGATTTTGTCCATGAGCTTGGTGCCGCAGGAGGCGAATACAAGATCGAACTCGTGCACCGTCACAAAAAATATCATCCGGAATACAGTGATACTTCCGACCCTGATTCCTTTTTAGGCCGATTCAGCATTCATTATGAAGATTATTATGACCATGACATATTGCCGCTGCTTTTTCCTGAGCAAGCTCCAGCCGGCGCAAGCGGGCGCCCCAGGTATGAAATGGAAATTGGCGATTATTTCACGGTAACCATTACCGGTTTGGAGCGAACGCCGATGACGGTGCTGAATGATTTTTTATATGGAGCTGCAAACCCCGGCGGATGGAATGCCATGAGTTACGGGGGGATGGTGCTCAATGAAGATTACTGATTGGGCGATGATTTTCGTGCTGATCGCTTCGCCCTATCTATGGGTTCTTCATCTGCATACCGGGGATCTAAGGGAAGCTCACCGGCTTCAGCTGCGCTATACCTCGGCTCTCCGCACGGCTGTCCAGGATGCTGCTCATGCGCTCAATCTAAATGAGCTGCAGCATTACGAAACCGGATATGGTTCGGCGAAATTTATGAGAACGGATAAGGAGGAAGCCCTGTCTGCGTTCATCGAGACGTTGTCAATTCATTTAGGTATTGAGAATGATCCGATTGCCCAGAGGGCAATGCTGGCTTATATACCGGTAATTGCGGTCATTGAATATGACGGATTTTCTATTTATGCCGTGCATGAGAGCAAGGAGGCCGGGACGGGTGAGTCTGAATTATCGCATCGCTGGGGGCCGAAAAAACCGTATGTATACACGGATCAGTCCGGCAACAGTATTGCATTTACGCTGGATAATCGGGTTACGGCATACGAGAGCCGATCGGGCGAGTGGCTGAGAGGGAGACAAAGCGAGCTCAGTCTTGCGACGGCCATTCCATTGTTGCAGGACGCTGAAGCGTTTGAACAAGTTAGGCGAGCGACGATTGTGCGAACTATTGAGGAGGACATAGCAGGATACATGAATCGTCATAACGAATACGCAGCACGGATCGGAGTAAATTATCTTTTTACATTACCGGCCTTGTCCCAGGAGGACTGGACGAATACGCTCAATGATATCGGTGTCATTGTGTTTGTGCAGGGCATTCCGGTGGGTGATCGTTATTATAATAATTATGCCTTTGGCGGAGGACGACTGGTGCAAAGCAAGCTGCTGGTTGGAGGCATCGATGAAACGACGGGCCTTCGTTACGTTTTTCGGGAAGGCTGCCCGCCCCGCTACCGTATTGAACAAGCATTCACGAACCGCAGGGATGCGGCGGCTAAGGGATATTTTGAGAATACTTGCCGCTGACGCTTAAATAAAAACTGTTTCAGACCTTCTCCCACTTATGCTAAAATAGGTTCTTGAATGTCATATAGAAGGAGTAAGGGTCGCTAATATGAGTTTATTAACTGTAGAGAACGTCTCCCACAATTTCGGGGACCGTACTTTGTTTAAGAATGTCTCATTTCGCTTGTTGGCCGGTGAGCATGTCGGCCTGGTTGGGGCAAACGGCGTAGGCAAGTCCACATTAATGAATATTTTGACCGGACAGCTCCTGAAGGATGAAGGCAAGGTCGAATGGACGCCGAAGGTACGGTATGGATACCTCGATCAGCATACGAGGCTGACACCTGGCAAGACGGTTCGAGATATATTGAAGGATGCATTTCTTCCGCTGTTGGAGCTGGAGAAGGAAATGATGGAAATTACGGAGAAAATGGCCGATGCCTCGCCCGAGGAGCTAGAGCTGCTGCTGGAGCAGATGGGCGAAATTCAGGAGCAGCTGGATATCGGCGATTTCTATTTGATCGACGTGAAGGTTGAGGAAATGGCGAACGGGTTAGGATTGTCCGCGATCGGCCTTGACCGCGACGTCTCGACTCTAAGCGGGGGGCAGCGGACGAAGGTGCTTCTGGCCAAGCTGCTGCTGGAGAAGCCGAACGTCCTGCTGCTTGACGAGCCGACGAACTATTTGGATGTGGAGCATATCCAATGGCTCACGAACTATTTGCAGAACTATCCGTACGCCTTTATTCTCATTTCGCATGATACCGAGTTCATGAATAAAGTCGTCAGCGTCATTTATCATTTGGAATTTGCCAAACTGACGCGTTATTCGGCGAATTATGAGAAGTTCCTGGAAATGGCTGACATCAACAAAAATCAGCATATTGAGGCTTACGAGAAACAGCAGGAGTTTATCAAGAAGCAGGAAGATTTCATACAACGCAACAAAGCGCGGTATTCTACTTCCGGCCGGGCGAAGAGCCGGGAGAAGCAGCTGGATCGTCTGGAGCGGATCGACAAGCCCGAGGAAGCCGCTAAGCCGGTTTTCGGCTTTAAAGAATCGAGAGCGAGCGGAAAGACGGTATTCGAAGGCATCGACTTTGAAATCGGCTATACGCATGCGCTGCTGCCTAAAATGTCGATGACGATTGAGCGTGGCGAGAAAATCGCGATCGTCGGCTGTAACGGCGTCGGCAAATCCACGCTGCTAAAGACGATTCTTGGCAAGATTCCGCCGATTAGCGGCAAAACGTATCAGGGGGACTTCCTGTATCCGGCATATTTCGAGCAAGAGGTACGCCCAGGAAACGGCACGCCGATTGATGATGTATGGAATGAGTTTCCGCATCTGAACCAGCATGAAGTAAGGGCGCATTTGGCGCGCTGCGGCTTGAAGAACGATCACATCACCCGCCAGCTTAAAGCGCTGAGCGGTGGCGAGCAAGCCAAGGTACGGCTGTGTAAGCTGATGATGCGCGAGACAAACTGGATATTGTTCGATGAGCCGACGAACCATCTGGACGTAGCGGCCAAGGAGGAACTGAAGCGTGCGCTGAAGGAGTTCAAGGGGACGGTGCTGCTCGTATCTCACGAACCCGACTTTTACGAAGATTGGGTAACGAAGGTTTGGGACGTCGAGCAGTGGTCCACGAAATAAGGCCATTGTGCAGCAGGTATTCATAGTTTTCTGATGAAAAGGAGCGGAGCGGGAATGCAAGGCAAGCGATCTGAAACCTCGGCAGCAGTTTTGTCCACGGAAACAAGAGACCGGACGGACCGGTATTCCAGGCAGGAACGTTTTGCGATGATCGGTCCGGAAGGGCAGCGCAAGCTGTCGGAAAGCGCTATTCTTATCGTAGGCGCTGGAGCGCTGGGCACAGGAATTGCGGAAACGCTCGTGCGGGCTGGCGTTGGGCGTGTAGTCATCGTGGACCGGGATTACGTGGAATGGAGCAATTTGCAAAGGCAGCAGCTGTTCGCGGAAGAAGATGCCGAGCTCCGGCTGCCTAAGGCAATCGCTGCCCAGAAGCGGCTGCAAGCGATTAATAGCGAAGTGACCATTGAAGCTCATGTCATGGATGTGACCTATACTGAAATAAGCTCCTTATTGCCGGGAATCCGGCTTATACTGGATGCTACCGATAATTTTGACACGAGAATGGTTATTAACGACATTTCCCAGAAGAAGGGAATTCCTTGGATTTACGGTGCCTGCGTAGGCAGCTATGGCATTACGTATACGATATTGCCAGGGAAGACCGCCTGTTTGAACTGTCTGCTGGGCTCAATTCCGCTTGGCGGCGATACTTGTGATACAGCAGGGATTATTCCGCCGACGGTTCAGACGGTTGTTGCCCATCAGACAACAGAAGCGCTGAAGTTGCTCACGGGACAGACCGAGTATCTTCGAGGAACGCTGCTGACATTTGACTTATGGCGCAATGAGCAGGCGGCGCTCAAGATGGATGCGGCCCGGAAGCCAGACTGTCCGTCCTGCGGCTCGCAACCAGCCTATCCCTATTTGTCCCATTCGGGCTCACGAAAGACCGAAGTGCTCTGCGGCAGGGATACTGTCCAAATTCGTCCGGCTAAACCGCGGGAATGGAATTTGGAGGAGACGGCCAATGCCCTGATGCGTCTTGGGGAAGGGACGGCAGAATTCAATAAGTTTCTGCTATCCTATACGATTGGAGAGCGCCGGCTGGTATTATTCAAAGACGGGCGGGCATTGATCCATGGAACGAAGGATATTGTAGAAGCCAAAGTGCTTTATGACAGGTACTTCGGCTAAAGTAAGATAGAAGCAGCTAACCATTTCCGTTAAATTCGGGAATGGTTTGTTTGCATTTTGTCCATCTTAATTAATAAAATCGTGATGTGGAGCAGAAGGTGGGCGGCGAATCGTATGGAAGTTCACATATTATCGGCAGGAGGGGATTCCCGGGAGAGCAGCCGTTTGTACCGGCAGCTGAAGGAAGCGGGATATGACGTCACTTGGTTCCGCAACAAAGATGTGACGAAGGAAGAGCTGCTTAAACAAAGGCCAGACATTATGCTGGTTGAAAAAGGGGTGTCGGACGTCGATGCCATGGCGCTGCTTAAAGCTCATGAAGGCGTGCTATCATTTCCCGTCGTAGCCGTGCTTCTTGAACGAAGTACGGAGCAGCTTGTCGGGGCATTCGCAGCCGGGGCGAGCGACGTCGTAGACGGCAGCGTCCCGTTCGAAGAGCTGGCCGTACGTATGGAGCATTGGGTCAGGCTGTTCATGAGATTAAACGACGGCCAACCAAGCGAGATCATTTTCGAGGATTTGCGTATTGAGCCGAAAAGCCGCAAAGTATTCCGGGAAGGGGAAATCATCAAGCTGACTCCGAAGGAATATGATTTGCTCGTCTATCTCGCCAAGCATGCCAATACCGTATGCCATCGTGATGATATTTTACAGGAGGTATGGGGGTATGACTTTGCGACCGGTACGAATGTCGTAGATGTATATGTCCGCCATTTACGCAAAAAAGTCGACCGCGGCCGCGCTCGAAAGATTATCCATACCGTCCGGGGAACCGGCTATATGATGCATTGATGAACAAAAGAGGCCCCCCTTGATAGAAGTAATCTGCCGGGAAGCCTCTTTTGCAAGATGATAGAAGATATGAGTCAGTTATACAGTCCCATTGCAATATCGTAAGCATCTGCTGATGCTAACATTCGGACGTAATCGATTCGATACAAACTACAGTACGCGACGAGCTTTGATGTAAGTTCTTTTCCATGTTCCGGAGTTCAAATCAGAGATCGTTACCCCAGGTTTACCGTAAGTGTGCAGGATTTTACCGTTGCCCATATATACGGCTACGTGCGTAATATTGCTTCCTGTCGAACGGCTGCCGCTGGAGAAGAAGACCAGATCGCCCGGAAGAAGGTTCGATTTGGATACCGCTTTACCTACTTTGGATTGGGCAGCGGATGTACGTGGCAGGTTAACGCCATATTGTTTGAAAATATGCTTCATGAATGAAGAGCAGTCGAATACACTTGTTGTTGAAGTCGATGCACCGAATTTATAAGGTGTGCCCATATATTTTTTTCCGAAGTTAACGACTTGAGTTCCCTTAGAAACAGCAACGCTTTCTGCGCTTTGAGGAGCAGCAGCCGCTTGTGCCGTACCGCCTCCGCTTGCAAGCAAAGTTCCAAAGCCAATAGCTGAAACGATACCTACCGTCAATACTTTTTGGGATATAGTGTGTAATTTCATGTTGTTGTGTACCTCCAAAGTTTTTGTTTTGACCGGCTCGATTTGAAGTATAACAGGTTTGATACCAGCTATATTTTGGTAGAATTGCGGAGCTCGCTGTCTCCCATAGCTTTGAAGGCGTTTATTAAAATATCATTAAAGTTACAAAAAATTAAGAATATAGAGTAAATCCATGCTGAGAAAAGAAAAGAAACCTTGAAGCATCAAGGTTTCTTTCGTATGCAACTAAAAGTTACAATTTTGTCTTAAATTTTGTGTTAATCCCGGCTTTGGATGATTAAAAGCAGACCGCTCTCGATCCGGATGGTTCCTTCCTGACCGATAAGACGATTGCTGATCCCAAGCGATTGCCCCATCCGAAGCGTTGCATTGTCTAGGGGATACATGAACCCTTCCAGTGTTATCCCGGTCACTTCCGGCGTAAGAGGAACCAAAGATGCGTAAGTGAAGCCGTGCTCCTGGATGGTGATGGTGGAGCCGGTAAGCGTAATATAGTTGTGGGTATCGTAAATTGCGCTTTGGACCTGGTGCTGCAATCCTCGGAGCATGATTTGAATGTTGGCTAGCGTATGATCCATCCTTGAGCCGGTCACGCCCATCATGATGATTTCTGTGGCTTCATTGTCCATGGCGGTTACATAGGCCAGCTCGGTATCCGTCAAATCTTTATTTATTGGATCACATGTAATGATTTTGCCGCTGGCACATTTAACCTTCTCCAGCTCCTCCGGTGTAATGGAATCAAAATCTCCGACGGAGATATGAGGGTGGATACCATGCTCTACGAGAAATAATGCACCGCGATCTGCGCCTATCACCAGATCATTCTGCCTGATCTCCTCCAAAAATACAGGATTCATATTGCCGCCTGCAAAAATGAGCACTCTTTTCTCAGTCATATCTCTACTTCCTTTCATTTTGCGGAACATGCCCCAACTCCAGTATAAAACAGATTTAAGGCTTGCACAATTTTACCAGGTCAGACTACAATGGTTTTAGTGCGTGCATTATATAAGAAGCAAGAAGAGAAGCCGCAATGGTCATAGCCCCGTCAAGTAGACAGTAAGAAAAGAGTGTTCTAAGCGGCGATCGTTTCCCGGTACTCCACTGGGGAGCGGTCGCCGAGTTTTTTCTGAAACCGTTCGTGATTATAATAATCGATATACTGGGCGATAAGCTCTTGAGCCTCGCCGATCGATTTAGGCTTTTCTAAATGCAGTTTTTCCGTTTTTAGATGAGAGAAGAATGATTCAATACACGCGTTGTCAAAGCAGTTCCCGCGCCTTGAGTGGCTTCCTACGAGTCTTAGGTCGTCCAATAAGGCTGCATAGCTTTTAGTCGTGTATTGAAAACCCTGATCGGAATGTAGAAGGGCTCCAGGAGCGGTAATCTGTTTCACAGTTTCAAGTACGAGTTGGAGATCATTTCGTTCGCTAAGCTTCCAAGCAATGATCTCATTATTATATAAATCCATGACAACGGATAGGTAAATAAAGTCATTACCCGTTCGTACATAAGTGATATCTGTTACGTATTTTTCCATAACAGCTTCAGCCGCGAACTTTCGGTTTAAGACATTGTGAAATATGACGGAGGGTTTATAACCGGTGAAGGGACGCTTCTTCCGAATAACGGACCGTATTCCAAGTTCACGCATAAGCCTGCGGACCTTTTTGTGGTTAACAAGGAGGCCCTCCTTCCGTAAAGCGGTACGCATGCGATAATAGCCAAAATAGGGCCGCAATCGATGAATGGCCAAGATGTGATCCTTTAACATGGTATCTGCTTCTAACATTGCTTCTCGATCTGCCAATGTATTCAACCACTTGTAGTAACCAGCTCGTGACACTTCTGCAATCTTACAGAGCTTCACGAGCGGATAAAGCGGGCTCATTTCTCGAATGGACTCGAACCGGGCTTGCTTATCCAACTTCCCTCCCCGTGTAGATTTGGATTGAGCTTTTTTAGGTATTCCACCTGCGCTTTCAGGTAAGCATTCTCTTCTTCTACGCTGCTAAAATGCTTCTTCGTCCATCGTCCGCGACAATCTTCAAAGCTTTCTCCCCTCTGTGCTTTACGCACCCAGCTAATGATTTGTGCATCACTCTTGATTCCCAACTTTTCTTTGATCATGGAATACGACCAGTTTTCTTCTGTACGTAGTCGTACTGCTTCTTTCTTTGTTTCCTCGCTGTATTTGGCAAACGTCTGCCCCTTCTTTGGTGGCATAGAAAAATCCCCTCCGGTCAACTGTGTTGAATCCATAATACATGGACTCTTTTTTCACTGTCTACCATGAGGGGATAATACCACAACGGCTTCTCTTTAAATCAAGATGATTTGAAAGCGCCACCATGCTCTGGAGGCTGCTTATTTTTTGATGATTGCACGCACTATTTCAAAAAATGCAGGAGCGCTTCAGGCAGCTCGTTCTGCCAGAAACCCCATAAATGCCTGCCTTCTTTTTCAAGGTACCGTATTTGGGCGCCGCGCTCTTCCAAGAGCGATTTGGTCGCCCGGTTCAGCTCCACAAAATTATACGTTCCTGTATCTGTCGTGTAATTGTCCTCCTGCAGGCCGACGATCATATATAAGGAAAGGAAGGACAAGTCGGATTCTTCGGATATCAGTTGCTGGGTTTTTTCGTAAAACGCGCCGGACAAGCTGATCACTTTGGAAAACAGTTCAGGTTTTTTCATAGCGATATGCAGCGAGATGGTGCCTCCTAGCGAATCTCCAGCCAAAATACGTTCGTCCGCTTCGCGGCGAACCGGATATTTGCTCTCAATGTAGGGAATAATTTCTTCAGTGAAGCAGGAAATATAAGCGTCGAAGCGGTTGCCGAAAGGAGCATACTCCTCGGTACGCACCGATGTATCAACCTCGACGCCAACAATGATGAACGGGTCAAGCCCTTCATCTAGGATGAGGCGGTTCGCATGGGTAGCGATTCGGCCGTAATTGAAAAATTCTTCTCCGTCCTGACAATATACGACAGGATAGCTGAGGATTTCATTATAGCCCGGAGGCAAATAAATCCGCAGCGACCGCTTCTCATCCAAGTATTTGCTGTCGATTTCTTCCTTGACGATCGTTCGTTTTAAATAGCGCGAATCCGTCATAATACAACACGCTCCCGTCTTTGCATTTTGCTTTTAAATGGCTGATAAGTTAAGATAACCGTTAGAGTAAGTGTTCCATTCACTGGTTTTAAATCGGGCTTCTGTTATAGTGAAAATTATACGCTGTTATACATACAAAGATAAGTATAAAGTACAAATTACCGGAATATCTTTGACTTATTGAGTGAAACAGATGTATAATAATTCTATAACAGCAGCACATGATAATCAAATTTTTTGTCGAGGTGAAGAAAATGAGCAAGAACAAGAGCAGGGTTCCTTACGAAGTATACACTGAGGAAGTCGAAGCTTTGTCCGTGCTATCCCCGGACGGTGAAATCGTTAACAAAGATAAAGTTCCTAATTTAAGTGATGATCAATTGAAAGAGTTAATGTACCGCATGGTATTTACCCGTACATGGGATGAAAGAGCCATTAACCTGGGCCGTCAAGGCCGTCTTGGATTCTATGCGCCTGTATCCGGCCAAGAAGCTACGATGGTGGGCAGCGAGTTCGCTTTGAACAAGGACGACTTCATTTGCCCGGGCTACCGTGATATGCCGCAGCTCGTATGGCATGGTCTTCCGCTGTATCAAGCGTTTCTGTATTCCCGCGGACATCAGCACGGCGGTCAGATTCCGGAAGGCGTCAACGTACTTATGCCACAAATCATTATCGGCGCCCAAGTGCTTCATGCCATGGGTATCGCTATGGGTTACAAACTGAAGAAGCAGCAGCAAGTCGCTATCACATACACAGGTGACGGGGGATCCTCCGAGGGCGATTTCTACGAAGCACTCAACTTTGCTGGAGTTTATAAACTGCCGGTTATTTTCTTTGTGCAAAACAACGGATATGCGATCACAACTCCGTTCTCCAAACAAACTGCAGCTCTATCGATCGCTCACAAAGCGGTTGCAGCGGGTATCCGCGGCGTGAAAATCGACGGTATGGACGTGTTTGCCGTTATCAGCGCTGTTCAAGAAGCAGCTGAGCGCGCTCGCAACGGTGAAGGTGCTACATTGATCGAAGCCGTTACTTACCGTTTCCGTCCACACTCCTTGTCCGATGATACTTCCAAGTACCGTACGAAGGAAGAAGAAGGCCAGTGGAGCGAGAAGGATCCAATCGCACGTCTTGCCAAATATCTGGAGAAGAAAGGTCTTTGGACAGAAGAAGATACAGCTCGCGTGAAGGAAGAAGCCAAAGCTACGGTTAATGAGCATATCAAGAAAGCAGAACAAACCGAGAAAATGACCATCCCTGGTCTGATCGATAGCATGTTCGAAACGACGCCTAAACATCTGGAAGAGCAAAAAGCAGATTTCCAGTAAGACGATAAGCAGGACCTAAGAGCATGAATGAATGCTTGGCAGTAAAAGTCTGATTGTTTCTTAATGAGGAGGATATGAATCTAATGGCACAAATGAATTTAAAAGAAGCGATTCGTGATGCGATGCGCGTGGAATTAGAACGTGATCCTAACGTTCTGATCTTCGGGGAAGACGTCGGTAATGTCGGTGGCGTATTCCGTGCTACGGAAGGCTTGCAAAAACAGTTCGGCGAAGAGCGCGTATTCGATACGCCGCTTGCAGAATCCGCTATTGGCGGTATGGCAGTAGGTTTGGGTATCCAAGGATTCCGTCCGATTGCGGAAATCCAGTTCGTAGGTTTTATCTTTGAAGCGCTCGATCAAATCGTGGTTCAGGCAGCCCGCATGCGTTACCGTTCCGGCGGCCGCTACAACGCGCCGATCGTATTCCGTACTCCGTTCGGCGGCGGTGTTAAAGCAGCTGAGCTGCATACAGACGCATTGGAAGGTTTGATCGCGCAAACTCCGGGTATTAAATTAGTGATTCCATCCAACCCTTACGACGCTAAAGGTTTGATGATTTCTGCTATCCGCGACAACGACCCTGTTTTCTTCATGGAGCACTTGAACCTGTACCATGCTTACCGTGAAGAAGTGCCAGAAGGCGAGTATACTGTTGAGATCGGCAAAGCGAAAGTCGTTCGCGAGGGCTCTGACGTAACAATCATCGCTTACGGCCTAATGGTTCATACGGCGGTTAAAGCAGCAGAAGAGCTTGAGAAGAACGGCATTAAGGCAGAGGTAATCGACCTCCGCACGCTCGTGCCTCTTGACATTGACACCGTTATTGAATCGGTGAAGAAAACGAACCGCGCTATTATCGTTCAAGAAGCGCAAAAATCTGCAGGTATCGCTGCAGAGGTTATCGCTCAAATTAACGAGAAAGCGATCCTTCACTTGGAAGCGCCGGTTCTTCGCGTAGCTCCGCCGGATACCGTCTATCCGTTCGCGCAAATCGAAGATCAATGGCTTCCGTCTCCGGCTACGATTATTGCAGGAGTGAATAAAGTACTCGAATTTTAATCTTAATGAACTTAGGAGGTCTTCCAGGTGGCTAAATTTGAATATCGTTTCCCTGAGCTTGGCGAGGGGCTTCACGAAGGCGAAATTATTAAAATGCATATCAAAGTCGGCGATAAAGTAACCGACGACGATATTATTATGGAAGTGCAAAACGACAAGGCGGTCGTTGAGGTTCCTTGTCCGGTAAATGGTACAGTGCAAGAGGTGTTCGGTACGGACGGGGCCGTGTTCCGCGTAGGTCAAGTCGTTGCCGTTATCGACGCTGAAGGCGACATTCCAGAGCAAGAGGGCGCTCCGGAAGAGCATAGCGCTCAAGAAGCCGATGCTGCACAAGGCGGAGCGGATACGAAAGATTCTCCAGCAACCGAGAATCCGGCGGCTGGCAAGGACAGCGCTGCTGCTCCAGCGGCACCTAACCGCGAAATTCTGGCTACGCCTAGCGTACGTAAATTCGCTCGTGAGAAGGGCGTAGATTTGAGCCAGGTTCAAGGCTCCGGCAAAGCAGGCAAAATTACACGCGAAGACGTGGAAGCATTCCTGAGCGGCGGCGGAACACCGGCTGCAGCCCAAGAGAGCGCGAAAGCTGCAGAAGCAGCTCCAGCAGCAGCTCCGGCAGCAGTCAGCGTAAGCGCCGAAGAAGAACGCGTACCGTTCAAAGGCATCCGCAAAGCGATCTCCAATGCGATGGTTAAATCCGCGTATACGGCTCCTCACGTTACGATCATGGACGAAGTTGACGTAACCGAGCTGGTAGCGTTCCGTACGCGTATGAAGCCGATCGCCGAGAAGAAAGGCACGAAAGTGACTTATCTTCCGTTTATCGTCAAAGCGCTTGTTGCGGCTGCTCGTCAATTCCCTGCGCTTAACGCTTCGATCGACGAAGAGAACAACGAGATTGTATACAAAAAGCATTACGATATTGGTATCGCAACCGATACGGACAATGGTCTGATCGTGCCGGTGATCAAGGATGCGGATCGCAAGAGCATCTGGATGATCGCAGACGCTATTCGCGATTTGGCTGCCCGCGGACGCGAAGGCAAATTGTCCCCTAACGAAATGAGAGGCAGCACGATTTCGATTACGAACATTGGCTCTGCCGGCGGTATGTTCTTTACTCCGATCATCAACTACCCTGAGGTAGCTATTCTCGGAACTGGCCGTATTAGCGAGAAGCCGGTTGTGAAGAACGGGGAAGTTGTCGTAGCTCCGGTTATGGCCCTGTCCCTCAGCTTTGACCATCGTCTGATCGACGGTGCTACTGCTCAATACTTCATGAACTATATCAAAGAGCTGCTCTCCAACCCTGAGCTGCTCGTAATGGAGGTATAACAACATGGTCGTAGGAGACGCTTCTCTTGATATTGATACACTGGTAGTCGGTGCAGGTCCCGGCGGATACGTGGCAGCCATTCGCGCTGCCCAGCTCGGACAAAAGGTACTGATCGTAGATAAATCGGAACTCGGCGGTGTGTGCTTGAACCGCGGATGTATTCCTTCCAAAGCATTGATCTCCGCTGCACACCAATATGAGTCTGCAAAACATGCGGATGCATTCGGTATTTCTGTAGAGAACGTAAAAGTGGATTTCTCGAAAACACAGGAATTCAAAAACAGCGTCGTCAAAAAAATGACTCAAGGCGTCGGCGGTTTGCTGAAAGGCAACAAAGTCGAGGTATTCAATGGCGAAGTGATGTTCATCAATGAGAACGAAGCTCGCGTATTCAACGAATACGAAGCACCTCGCTACCGTTTCAAACATTGCATCCTGGCAACGGGTTCCCGTCCGATAGAACTCAAGCCATTCCCATTTGGAGGACGCATTCTGTCTTCTACTGAAGCGCTCGAGCTTCAAGAAATTCCTGAGAGCCTGGTCGTTATCGGCGGCGGGTACATCGGTGCAGAACTTGGCCAAATGCTGTCCAAGTTCGGTACGAAAGTAACGATCATTGAGGGCATGGATACGGTACTGCCTGGCTTCGATAAGGATATGACTCGTCTTGTGGCGAAGAGCATGGAGAAAACAGGCATCGAGATCGTAACGAACGCGAAAGCGGAAAGTGCGGTACAAACCGACAAGAACGTTACGGTTAAATATTCCGTTAACGGTGAAAGCAAGGAAATTACGGCAGACTACCTGCTTGTTACTGTAGGACGCCGTCCAAACACAGACGGGGAGCTGGGTCTTGACCTGGCTGGCGTTGAGCTGGACGATCGCGGGCTGGTTAAAGTCGATCATCAAGGCCGTACATCCAATCCGAAAATCTTTGCAATCGGCGATATCGTCCCTGGCCTGGCACTCGCTCACAAAGCTTCCTACGAAGGTAAAGTGGCGGCTGAGGCCATTGCAGGACTGCCATCTGTTGTTGATTACAAAGCGATTCCTTCCGTTGTATTTACGGATCCTGAGTGCTCCAGCGTCGGCTTGACCGAGAAGGACGCGAAGGAAAAGGGCATCAAAGTGAAATCGGGTAAATTCCCGTTTGCGGCCAACGGACGCGCTACATCCCTGAACCAGCCAGACGGCTTCATGAAGCTTGTCGCCAACGCGGAGAACGACCTTGTCATCGGCGCGCAAATCGTTGGTATCGAAGCATCCAACCTCATTACTGAAATCGCGCTGGCGATTGAAATGGGCGCGACGCTTGAAGATATCTCCCTGACGATCCACGCTCACCCAACACTGGGTGAAATCGCGATGGAAGCGGCAGAGGTTGTCGAAGGCAAACCGATCCACATAATTTCCCGTTAATTTCCCGTAACTCCTAAGAGTTACACAAACTCCTAAGCATATGGATGAGCTGCTTCTGCAGGTTTTATATAAACCTGCGGGCAGCTCTTTTTTTATCACAACAGAAATGATTACAAAATAAGAGTGTATCTGGTAAAATTCACGTGTAGGGGGCGATTTGGAAATGAGGAGGAGGGTCATAATGCCAATCATTTTTAGAAAAATGATTACGCTAATTCTATATGTTTCGGTCAATCTGCTGGTTTTAATTTTAACTAAGAGCACTGATTATTTTGGAATTAGCGCGGGGTTAACCACCTTGTTCCTGGCTCTTACAACGAAGGTGTTTCCGTACTTTAACGGGTTTAAGTTCAAGGATAGATTTTCGTTTTTATTTATGATCGTTGTGGGATTCTTGACGCTATTCATGGCGCTAATTCTATAGCGCTAATTCTATAGCTCTATTCAAATTAAAAGAATTACAAAAAATATACCAAGAGCTGTTAGATTAATGGTAAGATGTAACTATAGTTTACAAAGCTTGTATGTTGATTTGAAATCGCTTGCGGAGAAGGGAAGGACGGATGGATGCAGTATAAGGACAAGGCCAGATCCTTAGCTGTTGCAGCTTTGTTGGTGATTGGCATAACGGTAACCCCTCCGGTGGAAGCGGATCATCCGTTAGTCGTAATGTTGGATGGACAGCAACTAAAGTCCCGGTTTGAAGAAAGTGATGGGGAAGTTTACGCCCCGCTTCTTTCTCTCTCTAAAGAACTAGGTTATACAGCGAACTGGAACAAACGAAGCGATAGAATAGATATTGTATCGGATCCGGAGAGAGCAGGGAAAGCTCAGGAAGAGGACGAAATTACGAAACAGCAGGTAGCGGATTGGATTATTGAACAAGGGAAGGAAGACCGTTATTATGTGGAAGGCTTGTCCTACGAACTGGTCGATCTTGATGGGGATGACACAGCAGAAGTAGTTGCTGCAATCGACGGCGGGGTGCATCTTGGGCATTATTTTATTTTTGATCGGGATGTGACAGGGAATTATCGATTGATTTTCGAGAGCCCTTGGAAGGTAGATGATTTAATGCCGGGAACGCCTATTCATGTAGGCGGTAAGCTGTTGTACGAGACTGTAGAACGGACCGGGGGTACCGGGTTGGAAGTTGAAATCGCCCATCTCTGGTATATGGAGGAAACACGAGTGGTAGAGGCTTGGAAAGGGATCACAAAGGAAATGAATGCGATGATACCGGGATCTTATTCGCTCACTGTGGGAGGGTACCGTGTGCACGACGATATTCTCTACGCTTGGAAGACGTTAAGTTTGCTTGAGGATGACGGGGAGACTGTTCAGGGAACCCCAGCTACGACAATGAATACATTTGTGTTTGACGGGGCTTCTTTTCAAGCAAAATGACAACGGCAGAACTACAAGGAAGAAGAGTGCAGAAGAAGCACTCTTTTTTTGCGCTGATGGATTGATCTTTGATCGTCAATAACTCTCAATTAGGAAGAAATAGCTCCCTTGACTCATAAAATGTAACAGCACGATTCGATAATACTTGAAAGCGTGGTGATCAAGCTGGAGCGCCCTCTTCAAATTGGGATGATCGGTCTAGATACTTCACATGTCAGCATTTTTGCGGTGCTGCTGCATCGTCATCAGGCTGAGGATTCATCCTCCTGCCTGCGCGGCATCACCATCGGCTGTGCCTTTCCCGGCGGCTCCTCACGCATGGAATTAAGCTACAGCCGGGTGGACCGTTATGAGGGCGAGCTCATACGGGAATATGGCGTGACCATGCTCAGCAGCATTGAAGCGGTTGCCGAGGCGGCGGATGTGATCATGATCGAGTCGGTTGATGGCAGCACGCATTTGGAGCAGTTCAGCAAGGTCGCCCCATATGGGAAACCGGTGTTCATCGATAAACCTATTGCGACGTGCCTTACTGATGCGCGTGCTATTGTCGCTCTTGCCGAACGTTATCGCGTACCGTTAATGAGCGCCTCTTCGCTTCGCTATGCTTCAGCTTTGACGGAATCGCTGGAACATACTGGTCATGGCGATGTTATCGGGGCAGATGTATACGGCCCGATGCCGTTCGTGCAAGGCCAGGCCGATTATTTCTGGTATGGCATTCACACCGTGGAGATGCTGTTCGCGATTATGGGGCAGGGATGCCGCCAGGTTCATACCACTTGCAGCGGCAATCATGAGGTGATAACGGGGACCTGGGCGGACGGACGGATCGGCGTCGTACGGGGCAGGCGCCAGGGCGGCAGCTTTGGTGCGGTCATTCACAGAGAGCGCAGGAGTGATCATGTGGGTATTCAGCCCGGCGGCAAGCCGTACTATGAGAGCCTGCTGGAGCAGGTTGTTTATTTTTTTCGAGGGGGAATATCTCCCGTAGCTCCGGAGGAAACCCTTGCGGTAATCAGTTTCATCGAAGCTGCGCACCGGAGTAAGGAGACGGGGAAGCCCTATGACTTGCAAGCACCGGGAGATGCTTTTAGATAATATAAATTAGCGGCTAATTGCTTTACAATATGATGTGATTACATCGAGGCGGCAGATGGATGACTGCCATGGAACTTGCTGCTATATGGAGGGGATAAAAATGATTCAAGGACTGTACGAAGCGCATTTGCCGGTCAGAAATTTGGAGATCTCAATGGCTTTCTACGACAAATTGGGACTGAAGTTAGCCTGGCGAGACGAGGATACGGCGTTTTATTGGATCGAGGAAGGCCGTAGCTGGATTGGGTTATGGGAAGGATCAGCGTATGAAACTCCCTATCATCCGTCCTTGCGGCATATCGCGTTCCGCGTGGCATATGATGATTTAAAACGTTCCTTAGACTGGCTCGCCTCGATTCAGGTCGAGGCTGTTCCGTTTGGGGGCAGAAGTACGGTACAGCCCTTTGTACGCCCCAATCAAGGCAATGCCTCCGTATATTTCAATGATCCGGATGGCAACAGTCTTGAGCTGATGTGTTATATTGAGGTACCAGCTGAATTGAAGCATATCACAGATAAACTCTCCTTGGACGAGTGGGAGAAGCTCTCGGGACTTCGTCGAAATGAATAAGTTGAACGAGCTGCTGTGCCGCGAGGAAGGCGGTCGGGACGAAGACCGTGTCAAGCAGTTAATTAGGAAATGCGAGCCCTTGATGCAGGATCTGCGCACCGTTAGGAGTCTGGAATTGCCCGAATGTTACATTGCTGCGGGATATATTCGGGGTTATATATGGGATTGCTTGCATGGTTATGACGCTCGTTTTCGGCATGAAGATATCGATGTGGTATTTTTCGATCCGCGGCTTTGCAGCGAAGAGCGGGATGCTGCATTGCAATTCCGGTTAATTGAAGAAACGGGCAACCCGCGATGGTCGGTCAAAAATCAGGCACGCATGCATATCCGCAACGAAGCTCCGCCCTATGCGTCAGCCGCGGATGCGATGCGCAGGTGGCCGGAGACCGCCACGGCTATTGGAGTTCGTTTGACGGATCAGGATCAATTGGAGCTATGCGCTCCTTATGGCTTGGGCGATTTGTTGTGCATGGTGGTGAGGCGAAGCCCTCTTTTTGCGGATCGGCCTTACTATTTGGAGAGAGTTCGCAGGAAGCATTGGCTGGAAGACTGGCCTTTGTTGACTTGGAACACGGATTAGCCGTTGGGGCTAGCAAGGAAGCTTTGTCGTTAAGTGTATTCTGGTGCCGGGAGAAACCGCAATGATGGTTGTTTTAAGAGGATTCAGGTTCGGGATGGTTTTGCAGCTTGCTGTTGGTCCTGTGTGCATTTATATTTTTAACGTAGCGAGCAAGCAAGGATTTCTGGAAGCGGCTGCCGGGGTAGCGGCCGTCACCTTGGTCGACGCGATATTCATCCTGCTCGCTATCGTTGGCGCAGCTTCCTTTATGGATCGGCCGGAGGTCAACCGGGGACTGCGCATATTCGGCTTTGCCGTCCTGCTTGTGTTCGGGATGAATCTGGTGTTATCGGTCTTTGGCATAGAGCTGCTGTCCTATTTCCGCCTGCCGAGCGGCGCCGATGTGGACAGGCCCATTTTATCGAGTCTGCTGCTTACGGCCTCCAATCCGCTTACGATTGTATTCTGGGCGGGAATGTTTACTGCGAAGGTCGCCGAAGGCGGCTTAAGCAAAGCGGGTATTTATGCTTTTGGCTTCGGGACGGTGCTGTCTACGCTGGCCTTCCTGCTGCTTGTCGCCTTAGCCGGGAGCTTCATCGGGCAATTTCTGCCGGAGGCGCTGCTAAAAGTACTAGACGGCGCTGTTGGGGTGTTGATTCTGTACTTCGCGGTTAGAATGGTTCGTTCATCTTAATGTTATTGCGAAAGGAAGTAAGTTCATATGAGACGTGTTGATGTCGTATATACGCTGTTGCTTAATGAAGACGAGACGAAGATCCTGATGGTTAAGAACCACAGCAGAAATGCTTGGACGCTTCCGGGAGGCGCGGTAGAGCAAGGAGAGACGCTGGAAACAGCTGCAATTCGCGAAGCGAAGGAAGAGACTGGACTGGACGTGGAAATCGGCGGCGTAGTGGCGGTGAATGAAGGCTTATTTACGGAGCTGGGGCAGCATGTCGTATTTGTAACTTTTCGCGGACAAATTACTGGGGGGCACATGGAGATTGTCCGGCCGGATGAAATTGCAGCCATCGAATGGATCGAAGTAGAGCGCGCCGATGAGCTGATGCCCTATTACAAGGAGAAGCTTAGGGATATTGTGCGCCGAGGCGCCGAAGTAGCCTATTATGACGAAGGCGTTCGCGCGAAGTAAACAGCAGTTGGCGTATCTTTAATCGAGTCTATGCTCCCAATCTGCGGAACACTTTGCTATAATGATTTAGAATTTGATAATAACTACAGTACGGGGTGCGATACATGAGAGCATATTTAGATCTGCTGCAGGATGTGCTGGATAACGGAACGGTCAAGGAAGACCGCACGGGCACGGGAACGCTGTCCGTATTCGGCCGCCAGCTTCGATTTGATCTGAGCAAGGGATTTCCGCTCGTCACGACAAAGCGAATCCATTTGAAGTCGGTTATTCATGAACTGCTTTGGTTCCTTAAAGGGGACACGAATATAGCTTATCTCAAAGAAAATGGCGTTCGTATTTGGGATGAATGGGCGGACGAGAACGGCGACCTTGGCCCGGTGTATGGCTCGCAGTGGCGATCCTGGGAAGCGCCGGACGGCAGAAAGATCGATCAGATTGCCAACGTGATCGAAGCGATCAAGAATAATCCAGATTCACGCCGCCATCTCGTCAGCGCCTGGAATGTGGCGGAGGTCGATAACATGAAGCTGCCGCCATGTCATTTCGTCTTCCAATTTTATGTGGCGAACGGGAAGCTGTCGTGCATGCTGACGATGCGGTCCGTCGATACATTCCTCGGCTTGCCATTCAATATTGCCAGCTATGCGCTCTTGACCCATATGGTGGCGCAGCAATGCGGGCTGGAGGTTGGCGAGTTCGTCTGGTCCGGTGGGGACGTCCACATCTACAGCAATCATGTGGAGCAGGTAAAGACGCAGTTGGTACGGGAGCCTTATGAACTGCCAAAATTGGTAATCAAGCGTAAGCCGGATTCGATCTTTGATTACGTGTATGAAGATTTCGAATTCGTCGGTTATGAGCATCATCCGACAATCAAAGCGACGGTAGCCGTATAGCAGCCGCAGTTTAATAGGGGAGAAGAGGGGTGTGCTATATGGGCATTTCGCTAATTTGGGCCATGGATCGAAATGGCTTGGTTGGCAAGGGCAATGATTTGCCCTGGAGATTGCCAAACGATATGAATTTCTTCAAACAGCAGACCAAGGGCAAAACGGTTGTGATGGGCCGAAAAACATGGGAGTCCTTACGAGTCAGGCCGCTTCCTGGCCGCCGGAATATCGTGCTGACGGGTGACCGTTCGTATGAAGCCGAGGGCTCTGAAGTAGTGTATTCCGTGAACGAAGTGCTGGATATCGCGAAGAGCGATGACTTAATGGTCATTGGCGGCGGCAGTGTGTACGGGCAGTTTATTCCGCATGCTGACAGATTGTTCGTTACCCGGATTGACGCCGAATTTGAGGGAGATGTACATTTTCCGCCGTTGGATTGGTCGAAGTTTGTCGTGATCGAGGAGATCCCCGGCATTCGGGACGAGAAGAATTTATATGATCACCGCTTTATGATCTATGAACGGCGCAAGGGCTAAAGAATAGAAATTAAACCAGCAATCTTCTAAAATATGATATAATAGAGTGTGCATCGGAGCTGCGCGGAGCGCAGCTCTTTGTTTTGGCTATGACAGGAAATGAAGACGTAATTGTGATAGAAAGGCGGCTTAACCGATGAAAACGCTCGTAATCGCAGAGAAACCGGACATGGGTCGAACGATCGCTGCCGTCATCGAACCGAGAGCGAAAAATAATCGATCGTATTTGGAAGGCGAGCATTACATCATCACTTGGGCGATCGGCCATTTACTAGGTCTGGCGGAGCCGGACGCTTACGATGAGAAATACAAGCGCTGGAACTTTGGCGATTTGCCGATCCTGCCCGATCGATTCAAGATCGTGCCTAATCCGAAAACGAAGGATCAGCTGAAGACCATCGGCGAAGTGGCCAAGCGCTGCAATTGCATCGTCAATGCCTGCGACGCCGGGAGGGAAGGCCAGTACATATTCGCTTTGATCCAGCAGCAGCTGAAGCTGACGCAGCCCGTTAAGCGGCTGTGGATTTCCGATTTGACGGCGGAGAGTATCCAGAAGGGCTTCGATTCCTTGCATGAGGAGGCGGAATTTGAGAATTTGACGCAGGCGGCGAGAGCGCGAAGCGAAGCGGATTGGCTGATCGGCATGAACGCGTCGCGCGCTTTTACGACTAAGCATCGTACGCTGCTGTCCGTCGGCCGGGTGCAGACTCCGGTGTTGGCGCTTATTTACGACCGGCAAAAGGAAATCGAGAGCTTTGATTCGCTGACCTACTATGAAATAAAGGCGGAGCTGGAGCAGCTTGGCCGCAAGTATACGGGGACCTGGCAGGGTGATCGTCTAACAGATGCGGAGAAGGCGGCAGCTATCGCGGATAAAGTGCGGGGCAAGGAAGGCCGGATTAGCGAGTACGAGGTCAAGGACACGAAGGAATATCCGTTCAAACTGTATGATTTGACGCTGCTGCAGCGTGACGCGAACGCCAAATACGGCTATTCGGCCAAGAAGACCTTGGATTTAGCCCAGGCGCTCTATGAACGGCATAAAGTGATCTCTTATCCCCGGACGAATTCTAACTATGTGACAGAGCAAAATATCGACGGGATGCATAAAGCACTGCATATGCTCAAATCCGGCCCCTACCAGCAGCTGGTGGAGGGTGCGAATCCTAGGCTTGTGCACGTGGGCAATAAATCGGTCTGCAACCCGGCGCGGGTCGAGGATCACCATGCGATCCTGCCGACGCTTCGGCGGGCCGGGACGCTCAGCAAGGAAGAGCAGAATGTGTACGATCTGGTGATTCGCCGCTTTCTCTCGCATTTCTATCCGCCTGCGGAGTACAAACAGCATACCGTGCTCACCGAGGTTGCCGGCGAAACCTTCAAGACGAATGTGAAAGAACTGCTATCCCTGGGCTGGAAAGTATGTCAGCCTGAAGATCCGCGGGCAGGCAGCCGCGGGAAGAAGAAGGATGAGGAAGAGGAGCAGGAAGAACTGGTCAGCGAACCGTTCCACGTCGAGAAGGATAAGCCTGTCCAGTGTCTGGATGCGCAGGCGAAGGAGAAGGCTACCCAGCCGCCAAAGGCTTATACGGAGGGCACGCTGCTGAAAGCGATGGAGAGCGCCGGGAAGCAGCTCGAGAACGAGGAGCTGCGGGACGCGATGAAAGACGCAGGACTCGGCACGCCGGCTACACGGGCCGCGACGATTGAACGCCTCAAAAACGTCGGTTACATTACGATGCAGGGTAAGCGCATTACCGTAACCCAAAAAGGAAGGACGGCCATCGAGCTCATTCGCCATGCCGGTATCGAGCTGCTGACCTCGCCGGAGATGACCGGGCAGTGGGAGCGCAGGCTGTATCAAATTTCGAAGGGTGAGGCGGCCAGAGAGAAATTCATGGAGAACGTCAAGCGCTTCACGCTGTCGATCATCGATAAAGTCCGGGTCCAGCCAAAGGCGGATGCTTCCCTATTCGAGATCAAGGAGGAAGAGCGGAAGGGCGGGCGCGGGAAAGGCCCGAAAGCGAAAAGTTCGGCCCAGCGCAAGGCGTCTGGTCCGGAACAGAGCGGAGGAAACGAACTCAAAAGACCGGATACGGTGGTGAAAAAACGCGTAAGCGGCTCAGCGCCAGGCTCTTTGCAGCCGCTTGCGCCCTGCCCCCGGGAGGGCTGCGGCGGCCAGCTTATCGAAGGGCGCAAAGGGTATGGCTGCACGCATTATAAACAAGGCTGCGGATTTGTCATTTGGAAGGAATACGCAGGCAAGAATATTTCCGTGAATATGCTGATTTCATTGGTCGGCAAGGGTCAGACGCAGCTGCTGACCTTCAAGCAGCCCGAAGGCGATTTCAAGGCGCGGATCGTGCTCGCCGATTCCATGAGCGGGAAGCTGGATTTGCAGCGGGCCGAAGAATAGTCTGCAAGCATTTATCATAAACCAAAAATGAAATAAGGTTGCCTAGAGTTAGGCAACCTTATTTCTGTTCTTAAATAACGGTTTGAAACCTGAGGCAATTTACCTGCCGCTGTTCCGGATCGTCATCGCCAGGCTTTCGGCGATAATGCCGGGTACTTGCTCCAAGGAGGATATCGTGTACATCGACGTATCTGCAGGCTGCTTGATATCAACCAGATTATAGGACCATTCCGTGGGATGCTTGATATAGATCGAGTTAATTCCCGCGGCTACCGCCGGGGCAATATCCGTGCGCAGGCTGTTGCCAATCATCCAGGTGCGTCTGCGGTTGAAGTGCCGCGACCGTAAAATTTCCTCCAGCGCCTCGGCATTTTTATGCGTGCGGATGTAGATTCGGTCGCCAAAGTACGAGGACAGCTTCATCCGTTCGATTTTGCGCTGCTGGATCGATGCGTCGCCGCCTGTGTATAAGTTCAGCTCATGGCCTTGCTCGCTCAGCAAATTGAGCGTTTCCACCATGCCGGGGTAGGGCTCTACTTCCTGGTCGTATACGCTCATGCCAAGCTGGGATAGATGCTCCTCCTCGATCAGGTTGGCTTCACGGCCGATTAATGAGCTGAAATAACGGTACGTGTCCACGAGCGATTCCGCAAAGTGGCTGCTAACGAAGCCCAGCTTCTTGACGCCGGCAACGTCAATTTCCGTTTGTTTGGCAAGGATTTCACGTGCCGTAAGCCGCTCTGCCCCAAACCATTCCAACAGCTGGTCAGCGAATCGCTCCAGAATTTGCTCGAAATATATATTGCAGTAAATCAGTGTGTCATCCAGATCAAAAATGATTTGTTGGCGCAGTGTATCGTTCAAAACAGGTCACTCCTTTGTACAGCGGGAAACAATATTACTATAACCGGATATAGGATTCCAAAAACATTTGCAGCTCAGCTGCCCCATCCGGCCGGATGCTGAATTTCTCCGTATCGACGTCGACGAGATGTACGCGAAGCAAGCCAGCCACGCGCAGGCGCATCAGATGATGCATCAGCTTGTCTTCGGATTCGTGCAGGTTACTGACCATTTCCTGCAGTGATTTCGGTTCATTAGCGACATAGCGGAGCAGGCGAAGGCGTTCTGGATTGGCCAGTGCCCGCGTTAGCCGCAGCAGACATGTCGGCGGTTCGTCTTCGTCTAGCTCGGGAATATCGATCGGATATTGGATCAGCAGTGCACCGTTATAGAAGCAATAGGTGTTGATGGGCCGGAAATGTATGGATGGGACAAGCACAACCTGTTCGCTTGGCAGCCCCGCTTCAAGAACGATTCCGCCTGAGGCGTATTCTACGAGCGCTTCAGGGTCCATTTTATGCAATAAGGTGGATTTCTCGGCCGCATCCTCTTCTAAGAGAGGTGTATATTGCGGAGCAACATCGATAAAGTACAAATCATTCCATTTCCGAAGCAGCGGGACATAACTAGTGCGAATACGCTCGACTTCTTGAGTATTCATATCGGGGATATAGGATTTAATACTATGGTAAAGGGTATCATTTGCGGCATGCTCCAGGTCGTCGAGAAAGGCGTCGATGCTATGGCTGGAACGATCCATCGCCCAGGCATACAGCACATCGTAATCGGAAAAAGGAAACTTCGCGGCAGCGGCGAAAGCCTGCTGTGCATCCAGGTTAAAGCGGGAGCCGATATCTTCCAGCCACTCCAGTCCTACATCCAGATTATTCACCCATTTGCGGGTCGTAAATACTATGAAGCTGCTGATGAGCTCATATATTGGAGAAACGTCAACTTTGACATTGTATGTCATGACAAGAAACCTCCCTGACATCTTTACATCCATATCCATTATGGCTTGTTTGCTATGAGATTGTCTACTATAATGTTTATTGTTATAAGCCGTGGGTGGAATGCCTGGTTTGAATTATAACCTACAAATGATTGTGGAAAGTCGTCATCTGTTGACGATTTTCTTTCTTTTTAGCGAAGGAGCAGAATTACATCTATGGAATATCATCACAAACGCTTGTTTTCACCAGTATTTATTCTGATCTTAGTCATCATTGCCGCTGGACTAAGCCAGGGCTTGCTTCTGCCCGTTCTATCCATATTTATGGAGGAGCGGGGGATCTCCTCCTCCGTGAACGGCTTGCATGCGGCTGCCCTTTACATCGGCTCCTTCGGGATGTCTCTTGTCGCGGTAAAGGTGCTGGAGAGGATTGGCTTCAAGAAGCTGATTCTTGGGGGAATGGTGCTGGTTATGGTGGCACTTCCGCTATTTCCGCTGATCTCGAATCTCGAAGTCTGGTTTATCCTGCGCCTGCTGGTGGGCATAGGCGACAACGCGCTGCATTTTGCATCCCAACTCTGGATGATGCTCATCACGCCTCCGAATCAGCGAGGCAGAAATATTTCCATCTATGGGATGTCTTACGGCATCGGCTTTTCTATCGGGCCGCTGGCCATCCGGCTGCTGCCTTACGGGCAGCTTGTCCCGTTCCTGCTGCTAGCTATTCTGTTCGCTTTGGTTGCCTTGCTCGTATATCTGCAAATGCCGGATACCATGCCTGACAAACTGGACGAGGGAAAAGGGAAAGCCTCCGGCTCACGAAAAACGCTGCGAATATACCGTTTGGCCTGGTTTGCATTAATTCCGTCGGTGCTCTATGGCTACATGGAGGCTGCGATGAATAGCAATTTTCCGATTTATGGGCTGCGCACGGGGCTGACCGCAGGCGAAATAGCTACATTATTGCCGTTTTTCGGTATCGGCGGACTGATTCTGCAGCTGCCGCTAGGCTACTTAAGCGATCGGTATGGACGTAAAATTATTCTTATGATTGCGGGAAGCCTGGGCGGCCTGCTATTCCTCATCGTTCCTTTAATAGGAAGCGATTATTTTGGACTTCTGGTGATTTTCATGCTTACCGGCGGCCTGGTCGGTTCATTTTTCTCGCTTGGCTTGGCCTACGCAGCCGATATTTTGCCGCGGCATCTGCTTCCTACGGCCAACGTGATCGCTTCCATTCATTTTAATATCGGCAGTATCGCGGGTCCGAATTTGGGCGGAGCTGCCATGCACTTCGGTTCGGCCGGCTTGCTGTTCGTGATTCTCGGTTTGTTTTATTTGACATTTTCGGTGGCGGGTTTGCTGTTTCGGCCGAAGCTGGGAATAAATCATAAATTATGAACATGGTGTAATGGATTTTCAGAGCTATTTCCAATAAACTAAAGGAAGAGAAGCATTGACCAAAGGAGAATCGACATGTTTAAGGTGAACAACCTCAAGAAATCGGTAGAAGGCAATACCAAAGAAGTACTGCACGGGATTAGCGCCGAGTTTGAAGCGGGAGAAATGATCGGAGTCGTCGGGCCCAGCGGAAGCGGCAAGAGCATTTTGCTGCAATGCCTCGCCCTACGGGAAAGCTGGAATGATGGAGACTATACCTGGGATGGCAAATCAGTCATTCGCGGCGGCGGCAAGGGAGCGGGAAAATTTCGTTCCAAATGCGCATACTTGGAACAGAATCCTACACTTAACCCCGAGAAAACCGCGCTGAAAAACGTGCTGATCGGCCAAGCCGGGCAGACATCGCTGCTAAGGCGTCTGACAGGCATGGTTCGCTCGGACGATTATATGGGCGCGATGGACGAGCTGGAGAAATTCGGCTTGCTGGACAAAGCGCATCTCAAAGCGGGCAATTTAAGCGGCGGTGAACGGCAGCGCGTGGCGATTTGCCGGGCGCTTGTGCACGGCGCGGGCTTTATTGCGGCGGATGAGCCGGTCATCGGACTGGATCCACACTCTGCGGACAAAGTCATGGCTACGCTCAAAAGTTTATGCACCGAACAGGGAAAGACGGTCATCGCGGCGCTGCCGATCGAGCTGGCGGAGCGGTACTGCACGAGAATTTGGGGCATTTACGACGGGCAGCTCCAGCTAGATGTGAAGGGAAGACGTCTAACCGGCGAAGAGAAGCGGCAAATCGACTTAGCATGAAGAGAGTGATACGATTGAATTTAACCAGATGGCTTCCCCTTCTGGGAAGCGCATTGCTGCTGCTTGTGCTTAGCGGATGCAACTTTATGATGGATCCGAAGCTGCTGATGAAGACGCCTGAGCTAAGCTCTGATAAGGAGACGCTGAGAAGCGTCATCAACGCCGAACTCAAAGGTGCGGTGATTCGGCCTCGCGACGCGGCGGACATTAGCTCAATCCGGGTGGTCGACCTCAACAAGGACGGCATCATGGAAGCGGTGGTCTTCTACGAGACCCCGATGGAGAAGGTCAAGGTTCATGGCCTGATTCTGGAAAACCGGGACAATACGTGGATACCAAAGGTCAGATTCGATGGAGAAGGCCAAGTGCTTGAATCTTTTGAACTCAAGGAAGTGACCGGGAACGGTGAGATCAATATCGTTGCCGGGTTCTCGAGCGGGGAGAAGCAAACCCAGAAAGGCTTAATCGTCTATTCCTATACGGGAAGCTCGGTGGAGCGGATTTTGGAGCTTCCATATAACTATTTCATCATCGATGATCTGAATGATGACGGCCAGCTTGATATTACAGTTGTATCGCTCAGGAAGGATCAATATACGACGATAACGACTTATCAATATGACCAATCGTTTCAGGAGTTGGCTAAGCTGCAGCTCGATGATGCGGTAAGCGGTTATTACAACGTTGTTCATGGCAACATTACGCCGGATAAGCGCGGAATTATTCTTGACGCCATTTCGGGCGAGCATTCCGGATATTCCATCATTATTGTGATGGAAGACGGCCAGCTTGTAGATCTCATACCTGACCAGAGTGCGACGTTGAAGGATTACCAGATCATGAGCGGTGATGTCAATGATGACGGTATTCTGGAAATCGGCATGCTGGAAACCCCGAGAGGCTGGGAATACATCGCCTTTGACGATATTCCTTGGCTGTTCTCGTATTATCGATGGGATCCGAGCAATGGTTTGACTTTTGTTATGCAGCAATATATGGATTTGGAAGGCCGGTTCTATTTCAATCTTCCGAAGGAATGGTGGGGCAAAGTAACGATCGATATTAAATCCATCAAGGATGAACTTATCAATTTCATAGATATCGATACGAATGCGACGCTCGCGGAAATCCGCTTCTTCTCTTTAGCGGAGTGGGAGCAGGTCAAGGAAGACTGGGAATTGCTCGCGCGCGACAATGATAAAGTGATCGGTTTCCTTAGCCATACCGATTTAAGAGTGAATAAAGGCGAGAAAGAAATTAAGCGATAATCGCTTAATGCAATCAAAAGGGAGGAAGGCAAAGTTGAGCAAAGTGTTAATCTTGGAAGACGAAGAATCCATCCGCAGCTTTATCGTGATCAACCTGAAGCG
This sequence comes from Paenibacillus woosongensis, assembly GCF_030122845.1. Lineage (NCBI taxonomy): Bacteria > Bacillati > Bacillota > Bacilli > Caryophanales > Paenibacillaceae > Paenibacillus > Paenibacillus woosongensis. The sequence continues at coordinate 2,876,239 of NZ_CP126084.1, read as the reverse complement.
CAATGGCTTTGAAGTAATCGAGGCGGCGGACGGCAATGAGGCATTGGACCGGTATAACAGTATCCCGGACATCGATATCGCTTTGCTGGACGTTATGGTGCCGGGAATCGACGGTTTCGAGGTATGCCGCAAAATCCGGGAATCGAATGAACGGATCGGCATCATTTTTCTAACGGCCAAGGTGCAGGAGCAGGATAAGGTATATGCTCTCTCCGTCGGAGCGGACGACCACATCAGCAAGCCGTTTAGTCCGACTGAACTCATTGCCCGTATCCAGTCCTTACTAAGACGGGTGAATGTGTACAGGGAGAGCAGCGCGAAGGTATCCTTTACCTCTGGGCCGTTCACACTCGATTTGATCAGCAAGCAATTCAAGAAAAACGGACAGCTTATCGAGCTTACCCCAACTGAGTTTTCACTTATTCAGTATTTTCTGGAGAAGGAGAACACGCCGCTGAGCCGCGATCTGCTGTTGGATCATGTCTGGGGCAAGGAATATATGGGCGACCCCAAAATTGTTGACGTAAATATTCGCAGACTGCGTCAAAAAATCGAAAACAACCCTTCCGAACCGGCCTTCCTGCAAACCGTATGGGGGCACGGTTATAAGTGGAAGGGCGAGGGGCAATGATCAAAAAAGGGATCGGGCGCCAAATCGTCCTGCATTATTTCATCGTAGTATTTGTAACCCTGTTTATGGTTGAAGTCATATTTGCCTTCGCCTTGCGGACATATTACTACCAAACGATCGAGAACCATATGTCCAACCATGCTACAAGGACAACGGATTATTTCCAAAGATTTGTGAAGCTCTATGCGGAGAGGGATCCGGACTATTTCACGGAGATTCTCCGCACGTTCGAGCTGGATAATACGGAGCTGATGGTCTTAAACCGGAAGGGCGAGGTGAAGGCCAGCAGCACGCAGTTTCAGGCGGACAAGCCCATTCAGACGAGCGACGTGCCGCAGGCCGTCGCCGGAGGCGTCGGCAAATGGGTAGGGCGGCAGGCCACCGGAGAATGGGTTATGGCCGTATCAACCCCTCTGCAAGTCCGTGGCGAGAACCGCTATATTGTCAGGTATGTTACCTCCCTGGAGGACGTTAATGCCAAGCTGATGAACATGACGCTGCTTTCCGTGGGCGTAGGCTCAGCTGTACTGGCTCTGGTGACGCTGTTCAGCATCGGTCTCGCCAACTCGATCGTCAAACCGATTAATAACATCAGGGCTGTTTCCGCGCAGATGGCTAAAGGAAAATTCGATGCGCGGATTAAAGGAAATTATAAATACGAGCTCGGAGAGCTGGCGGCAACCTTGAACTATATGGCCGAGGAAATTGTCCGCAGCAACCAGATCAAGGATGACTTCATCTCGTCGATTTCCCATGAGCTGCGAACGCCGCTAACTGGCATCAAAGGCTGGAGTGAAACATTAACCTCCGGCGGCTTCGACCCGGAAGAAACGAAGATCGGCATGCAGATTATTTCCAAAGAGACGGAACGGCTGATCGGCCTTGTCGAGGAAATGCTTGACTTCTCCAAGCTCCAGCAAAATGAGATGAAGCTTGTCATCGGTAAGGTGAACCTGAAGGAGCTGCTGCAGGAGACGATGCTTAACGTATGGGCTAAGGCCGAGCAGAAGCAGATCCAGCTGAAGCTAGATGATCGCGCGGAGCGTCCTGTGATTGTCGTTGGAGATGGCAACCGTCTGAAGCAGGTATTTTTGAATCTGGTGGATAATGCGGTTAAATTTTCAAATGAAAACAGCTGGATTCATCTCGTCATCACTTTAAAAGATAGCAGTACGGCTCTCGTGCAAGTAATCGACAGCGGAATCGGGATTAGCGAAGAGCATTTAGGCAAAGTGAGCGACCGCTTCTTCCAAGTGAATCATAACCGGGGCGGCACGGGGCTCGGGCTGGCCATCAGCAAGCAGATTGTCGAACTGCATAAGGGTGAAATGCAAATCCATAGCGAGCTCGGTGCAGGGACCACCGTATCTGTTACGCTGCCTCTGCTGGAAATGGTAGGGGAAGCAGGCTCTGGAGCGGAAGGCGCGGAAACGGCGGAAACTTCGGGTCTGTTAACTGGGAACGAACAAATGGGTCAAGATGGGATGAACGAGGATGCATAATTTATGGGAAGAGATCACTACACCGCACGGATCATTTGCGATTGCGCTTGCCGCTGCACAGGACAAGGATACCGTCCGCGAGATGCTGATCGAAGCGGCGGAGTGGATGGCAACCCTTGGCGTGCAGCAATGGAATCCGCAACAATTTACGGCAGCGGAGATCGATCGGTATTTTGCCGAACGGGAAGTTTACCTGCTTATACGTGAGGATCAGGCAGTCGGGATGTTTACACTGCAGAGCAGCGATCCCGAGTATTGGGGGACGCTGAATGAAGAAGGCTGCAGCTATCTGCACCGATTAACGGTCCGCTCTTCCTGGCGAGGTAAGCAGTTGGGGGGAGCGATGATTGCATGGGCCGCCAAGCGAACGAAGGAGCTCGGCAGAAGAGCATTACGCTTGGACTGCTGGGACGGCAATGCAAAGCTCAACCGCATGTACGCCGGCATGGGATTCGTTCATAAAGGCACGGGAAAGAAGCAGGGCAGGGGTTATAATCTGTATGAAATGAATTTAAATTTGCGGTAATGTTGAAGAGCGGATCATGAGGATCCGCTCTTTGTTATATACATAGAATATGGAGTTGGACAAAGCTTCTTAGGATGACAGTCCTTCTGCCCGCAAGCGAGCCGTATTGTCGTATACTTCCTTGAGTAAGCGGGAAGGCTGGGTACGGACGGCAGGTTTTGCCAGCACGGTCTCGTTAGGACCGATCACGATGATTTCGTGTGCGGTTCCCTTGATGACCGCTCCATCCTTGATAACGGCACCTTCGCCGATGATCGCTCGCTCAATGAGCACATTGCGGCCGATTTCTACGTTCGGCATGACGATGCTGTCCTTGATCTTGGTATGGCGGCCAATGATCGATCCGCCGAAAATGACCGAACGTTCCGCACAGCCTTCGAGGGTGCAGCAATCGTGAACCATGGATGCTTTAATTTCGGCGCTGCGGGTTTTGACAGAACCCAGCTTCGTACGCATTTCGCGCGTATACATCGGCCATTGCTCATTCGGAAACGTCCAGTCGCTGCCGCTCAGCAGGTCCATGTGAGCGTCCCACAGACTTTGGACAGTACCGACGTCGCGCCAGTACCCTTTAAATTCATAGGCATGCAGCGGCATGGAACCGGCAAGCATTTTAGGGATGACGTCTTTGCCGAAATCATGGCTGGAGTGCGGATCATTAGCATCTTCGATCAAATGCTGCTTCAGGAAATCCCACTTGAACAGGTAAATACCCATGGAGGCCAGATTGCTCGCAGGCTGCTCCGGCTTTTCGGCGAATTCTGTAATCCGCTGCTGTTTGTCGATAGACATGACGCCAAAACGATGGGCTTCCTCCCAGGGTACCGGCATAACGGAAATGGTCGCCCAAGCTCCTTGCTTGATATGGGAATTCAGCATTTCGCGATAATCCATGTGATAAATGTGATCACCAGACAAAATAAGGACGTTATCGGGCGAATAGCGATCCACGTATTCGATGTTTTTATAAATGGCATCGGCGGTGCCTACATATTCATTGTTTCCGGTATTGTCCGTGCCATAAGAAGGGAGCAAAGCGATACCGCCATTCTCCGTTCTGGGCAATCCCCATGCCTCGCCGTCTCCGATATGCTGGTGGAGTGATTCTGCTTCATATTGTGTCAGAACACCGATGGTATCGATTCCTGAGTTTACGCAATTGCTGAGAGGAAAATCGATAATACGGTATTTGCTGCCAAATGGCACTGCCGGTTTAGCCTGTTTGGACGTGAGAGGAGATAATCTCCTGCCTTCCCCTCCGGCCAACAGCATGGCAATGCAATCCTTTTTGTTCATGTCGTTTTCCCTCCCTGTGGATTTTCAATGTAGTACTTACATAAACGAGATGTGCAGCCCTTGAAACGATCAGAAGATAAAGTGGATGAAAAGTTACATTTTATTTTTTCAACCAGAAATTCGTTATTCAGTCAGGAAATAAATGGGTAAATTAGTTGTTGGAACATTTAGAAAAGCAGGTGATCATTCCTTGTTATTGTCAGAGCGATCGTCCAAGCAAGCCATTTCAGCAAGCGATATTTACTTATTTCATGAAGGTACGCTGTATCGCAGTTATTTCACGTTCGGTGCGCATCGGGCGGTTGAGGACGGCCGTACAGGTGTCAGATTTACCGTGTGGGCACCCCATGCGATTCGTGTTGGCCTTGCGTCGGACTGGAATGAGTGGAGTGGGCAGAACGATTTATTATATAAGATACCCGATTCGGGAATTTGGACTCGCTTTTTCCCCGGTGTTGAAGAAGGAACTTTTTACAAGTATGAAATAACAGGACCAGACGGCGATACTTTCCTAAAAGCTGATCCATATGCCTTTCATGCGGAGGTCAGACCGGCGACGGCATCCATTGTGCGATCATTGTCAGGCTACAAATGGAATGACGGAAAGTGGAGAAGCAAGAACAGAGTGCCGTTTCAGAGACCTCTAAACATTTATGAGGTGCATTTCGGCACGTGGAGGCAAAAACCCGGCGGCGATTTTTTCACTTATCGGGAGATGGCTGACGAGTTAATTCCTTATGTCGTAGATATGGGCTACACCCATATTGAAATTATGCCGCTCGCCGAGCATCCTTACGATTTGTCCTGGGGTTACCAGGCTACCGGTTATTTTGCGCCTACGAGCAGATATGGCGAGCCTGAGGATCTCATGTATTTCGTTGATCGCTGCCATCAGGCGGACATCGGGGTACTGCTGGATTGGGTGCCAGGACATTTCACAAAGGATGCTCACGGGCTGCGTATGTTCGACGGGACACCGCTGTACGAATACGGTGATCCGCTAATGGCTGAGAAGCCGGGCTGGGGAACGCTCAGCTTTGATTTCTCGAAGCCGGAAGTACGTTCCTTCCTCATTTCCAATGCTTTGTATTGGATGGATGTTTACCACTTTGACGGTCTTCGCGTCGATGCGGTCACCAGCATGATTCGTCTCGATTTTGAGAAGCAGGCTGGTCAGTACCGGCTGAATGATCAGGGCGGCATTGAGAATGTCGAGGCGATATCCTTTCTGCGGCAGCTCAACCGTACTGTATTCCAATATTATCCTCACGCACTAATGATGGCAGAGGAATCCAGTGCATGGCCGCTTGTGACTGCGCCGATCGAGGATGGCGGGCTCGGATTCAACTACAAGTGGAATATGGGCTGGATGAACGATACGCTCGAATATGTCGAGAAACATTTTCAGCAGCGGCCTAGCTATCACAATTTACTGACCTTTCCGATCTGTTACGCTTATTCGGAAAATTTCATTTTGCCTTTATCACATGATGAAGTGGTTCATGGAAAAAAATCTTTGCTGGATAAAAATCCGGGCAGCTACGAAGAGAAGTTTGCCGGGCTGCGGCTGCTGCGCGGGTATCAGCTTACTTCTCCCGGGAAGAAGCTGCAATTCATGGGCGGTGAGTTTGGGCAATACATTGAATGGAAGGATCAGGACCAGCTGGACTGGTTCCTTCTGGATTATGATTCGCATCGTTGCATGCTGGAATACACGGCTGCTTTGAACAAGCTGTATTTGCAGGAGCGGGCGCTGTGGGAACTGGATCATTCCTTCGACGGTTACCAGTGGATTAACCCGCATGATGCCGCTCAAAGTGTGATTTGCTACTTGCGCAAGGGCAAGAAAGCGGGAGACACGCTGCTTGTGATCATTAATTTTCAGGCAGTCCCGCGAACGGACTACCGTGTAGGCGTGCCTAAACCAGGAGAATATACGCTGATATTCAACAGTGACGATCCGGCCTTCGGCGGTAACGGGACAATGATAAGAACTAACCTGGCCTCTGTTAAAATACCTTGGCAAGAGCAGTCCCATAGCGTAGTCATGGATATAGCTCCCCTAAGTATGACGATTTGGAAGAAGACGTTGAAGCGACAAACTGCTTCAGCGAAGAGGAGGACGAAGAAGAAATGAAAATTCTGTTCGCCGCGGCGGAAGTTGCGCCGTTCATCAAGACGGGTGGCCTGGCCGACGTCATTGGAGCATTGCCTAAAGCGCTGCACGAGGCCGGACACGATGTCCGGATCGTGCTGCCGAAGTACCGGGATATGTCCGCTGCTTACAGTGACCTCCTTGAACACTGGGGGGCGGTTGAAGTTCCCGTCGGCTGGCGCCGGCAGTACGGTGGCATCGAGTATTTGGCTTGGGAGGAAATCCCGGTATATTTTATCGATAACGAATATTACTTTGGCAGGGAAGGGGTGTACGGCTACTGGGACGACGGGGAGAGATTTGCATTTTTGAACCGGGCTGTGCTGGAGATTCTGCCTGCGATCGATTTCTGGCCAGACGTACTGCACTGTCATGATTGGCACACCGCGATGATTCCCCTTTTACTAAAGGAACACTTCCGCCATCACCCTAATTACGCTGGCATTCGTACCGTATTCACCATTCACAATTTGCTGTATCAAGGGCTATTTCCTGACGAGGTGCTTGGTGACCTGCTGAGCTTGCCGCACACTTATTATACGCCGGAGGGCGTCGAATATAACGGTGCTGTAAGTTTTATGAAAGCAGGCTTGGTGTTTTCAGATCATGTTACAACAGTAAGCCCGACTTACGCGGAGGAGATCAAGACACCGTATTACGGTTACGGACTGGACGGACTGCTCCGTTCTCTCGGGGACCGATTGTCGGGAATTGTCAACGGCGTGGATACGAAGCTGTACAATCCGGCGACAGACGAGGTACTGGCCGTCCGGTACAAGTCAAGCGCAAAGAAGAAGCAGGAGAATAAGGAGGCTTTGCAGGAAGAATTGGGTCTGCCTGTATCCGCCAGGACGCCTCTCGTAGCGATGGTTACGCGGCTTGTTGAGCCGAAAGGGCTTGATCTGGTCATCCGCATTTTGGACGAGTGGCTGGCCTCTGACGATGTTCAATTCGTCATTCTTGGTACAGGCGACAGGGCGTATGAGGATTGGTTCAGAGAAGCGGCGCATCGTCACCCAGCAAAGCTGTCGGCGCAATTGCTGTTTAGTGACGCATTGTCCCGGAAAATATATGCGGGCAGCGACCTGTTCCTGATGCCCTCCAAATTCGAGCCCTGCGGAATTAGCCAGCTGCTTGCGCTGCGTTATGGCAGTATCCCGGTCGTCCGTGAAACCGGAGGGTTGAACGATACGGTGAAGTCCTACAACGAGGCGACCGGAGAAGGGAACGGATTCACGTTTGCGAATTTCAATGCCCACGACTTGCTGTACACATTGCGCCGGGCAATCGAATTTTATCATCAGCAGGATCACTGGAAGCAGCTGCTTCACAATGCCTTTACTGGAGATTACAGCTGGGCGGTGTCGGCCAAGCAATATATCGATATCTATGAACGAGTTGCAAGAGATGCCTGAACAACGGCAAATCCCCCAATCCTTCGATTCAACCCGAGGAGTTGGGGGATTTGTAGTTTCCAGCAGATCAACGTCAGCTATTTCAGCATACGGCACAGTATGCGGTATCCGTACGGATCAAGGCTGATATTCATGATGCCTTTGTCCGGCATCACGCGTTCGCCTGTCAGAGCATCATACCAGTCGTTCGTGTCCATCGGATGCGACAGCGTACGCTTCTTACCGGTATTGTTCATCCAGATCGTAAAATGGACCTTGTCGTCGAGCCGCTCGTAAATGATGCAGGGATCATGAATGTCCGCATGCAGGAAGCGGAAGCGGCCTTGGCGCAGTGCGGCGTGCTTATTACGCAGAGCAATCATTAGTTTATAGAAATCATACAGCTCGCGATCCTGTTTATGGGGATCCCAGACCATACATTTGCGGCAATCGGGATCGCCATTTCCTGCTATACCGACTTCATCGCCATAGAAAATGCATGGTGTTCCCATATAGGTGAAGAGAAAGACGACGCAGAGCTTCAGTTTACGCTTGTCATGTCCTACGCTGGTCAGCAGCCGCGGCGTATCATGGCTGCACAGCATGTTGAAAATAACCTCATTGGTTTGCTGCGGATAACGCATGATGAGCGAGCCCATCTCATTGGAGAAGCTGTATCCGTCCATGCCTGCGTTAAAGAAGGTTAGCACTTTGTCGGCGAAGGGATAGTTCATGACGGAATCGAACTGATCCCCGAGCAGCCAGTTGAGGGAATCGCTCCAGACCTCTCCGATAATATAAGCATTCGGGTTGGCCGCTTTGACGACTTTTCTGAAATCGCGCCAGAAATGATGGTCAATTTCATTGGCGACGTCAAGGCGCCACCCGTCAAGATTGATTTCTTTGATCCAATATTCCGCTACGCCAAGCAAATATTCCTTCACTTCAGGATTCGCAGTGTTGAATTTCGGCATATTGCCAAAAAATCCGAACGTATCGTAAGTGGGAATGCCGTTCTTAATGGACACTGGGAATTCATTAATATGGAACCAGTCAATATACTTGGAATCCTGCCCATGCTTCAGCACATCCTGAAAAGGAGGAAATTGCTCGCTGCAATGGTTGAACACGGCGTCCAGCACAATTCGGATCCCTTTTTCGTGACAGGCCGCGACTAACCGCTTTAATAGCGCGTTGTCCCCAAAATGAGGATCGACATTCTTATAGTCGACCGTGTCGTATTTGTGATTGGAGGGGGAGGTGAAAAGTGGTGTGAAATAAATAGCATTAATACCAAGGTCGACTAAATCGTCTAAATGATCCAGAACACCTTGCAGATCGCCCCCGAAAAAATTGTCGATCTTTGGCGTTCCTCCCCAGGGTTCCGTTGGCTTAGGATCGTTAGACGGGTCGCCATTCGCAAAGCGCTCGGGCATAATTTGATAAAACACAGCCTCTTTGGCCCATTCCGGTACTTTGAAAACGTCAATCTCATGAATATAAGGAAATTCGTACAACTCGCCCGGCGGAGTAGGCGGCTCATGTCCGATCCCGCTGTCCTGCATATAAACCGTTTCGCTGCCGGCAACCAGTTTGAAGGCGTAGGAGAGCCGTTTGTATTTCGGCTTCACGGCGATTTCCCAGTAATCGAACATCGCGTCATGGGCCGCTTTTTCCATGGCCAATTCCTGATAGGTCTTCTGCCAGTCGTACTTGTCCCCGGTCATGGCGAATACTTGCTCTATATCGTCTCTTTTGGTGCGCACACGCAAATGAATCGTTGTTGGATTATAAGCATAAGCCCATTTATCGCGAGGCACGTGGTACAAAGCTTCAAGCAGCATGCGGCCACCTCCTTAACATCTGCTTCAGCTAATTAATAACCAACTCTCCCTTGGTATGAACCATTATTCCCTGAATAAGAGGAGGCCATGAGCCGCGTTTTATAATGTATAAAATCATTGATTCAGGTAACGCGATGATGTGATAAAGTTCATTGTTATTGATAAAAGGAATGAAACAGGCGGGTTTGAAGAGTGGATTTTAATGGCAATCATATAGGTTCTACTCGGGAAGTGATCTAAATAACATGAAATAGAGCAATTGACCGTGGGTATAATAGATGCAGAAAGGAAGAAAGAAAAATGTCGAAATTTTCTTTTGCATATATATGCATAATGATCTATAATTAGCCCAGTGAAATCATGAGATGATGATTAATTTTCATAACTTAGCAAGGAGAGAGAGACATGAAAAAATGGGGTACATTATTGATGGCGGTGCTGTTGCTTACGACTGCACTGGCAGCTTGCGGACAAACCAAAGAAACCAAGGACAGCTCGCAAGGATCTGACACGCCGGCAGCGAAGAAGCTGGTTCTCGGATTGAGCGCCGATTTCCCGCCATATGAGTTCCATATCAAGAATGACAAAGGGGAAGACGAGATCGTCGGATTCGACGTGGAAATCGCTAAAGAAATCGCCAAGGATATGGGGGCAGAGCTCGAAATCAAGGATATGGTGTTCTCATCCCTGCTCAATGAGCTAGGCAGCGGCCGGGTGGACATCGTCATTTCCGGATTGAGCCCGACGCCTGAGCGTGCGAAAGAAATTGAAATGTCACAAATCTACTACAACGCCAAACAGGCAGTCGTTGCCCGCGAAGCGGACAAAGATAAATATTCCACGCTTGAATCGCTGGAAGGCCTCAAGATCGGCGTTCAGAAGAGCTCGATCCAGGAGGACATCGCTAAGGAAATTCCTGGTGCGAAGCTGACCTCTCTGGCGAAGATTTCTGACATCATCATGCAGCTGAACTCGGGGCGTGTTGATGTAGCTATTATCGAAGGCCCTGTTGCCGAATCGTTCGTGAAGAATGTTGACGGCATCGTCATTACCGATGCGGAGCCGGTAACGGAGGATGACGGCTACGTCGTAGGCATTAAGAAGGGCAACAAGGAGCTGCTGGACCAAGTGAATGCCACATTGGATCGCCTGATCCAGGACGGGAGCATTGAGAAATTCGTACAAGAAGCCAGCGATCTGTCCATTAGATAACTTGGCGTTGGCAATGCGATGATAAGACAACCTGGCAGAAAATAGCGGAGCAAATTCGCTATTTTTCTGTTTTTTAACGAAACGGGCGCTGTAATTGGAGGTATGATAGGCTTATGAACTTTTTTACTGAATTTGCAACGATGTTTTGGGAATACCGCAGTTATTTTCTAACCGGACTGCAGTACACGTTATGGCTTGCTGCGTTAGGCGTATTATTCGGGTTCATTCTCGGATTGTTTGTCGCTTTGATCCGGATGTCGCCATGGGGAATCGTACGCTTTATCGGACATGCCTGGGTTGAGTTTCTGCGCGGAACGCCGATGCTAGTACAGCTGATGATCATTCACTACGGCTTGTCTTACATGTTCGATATCAATTTTGATCCGATTGAATCGGGGGCGATTACGCTGTCCATTAACAGCTCGGCTTATTTAGCGGAAATATTCCGCGCGGGCATTCAGGGCGTAGACCGCGGTCAAAGCGAAGCGGCGCGTTCGCTCGGAATGACGCAGGGTCAAACGATGCGTTTCATTATTATTCCGCAGGCGATCAAAAACGTGCTGCCGGCGATTGGCAACGAGTTCGTTGTCATCGTCAAGGAATCGTCGATCGTTTCCTTTATCGGGGTGACCGAAATGATGTTCCAGGCGGGCGCCGTTCAAGGGATTACGTATAACGGCATGATGCCGTTCCTGATCGTTGCCGTGATGTATTTTATCGTCACTTTTACACTTTCCCGCATTTTGGGCCGTTTCGAAAGGAGGCTGCAGGCTAGTGATAACCGTTAAGAATTTGCATAAAAAATTCGGCCAGCTGCATATTTTAAAAGGCATTGACCTGGAAATCAACCGCGGCGAGGTCGTCGTCGTTATCGGGCCGAGCGGATCGGGAAAAAGCACCTTCCTGCGCTGTCTGAACCGGCTTGAGGAGCCGTCCAGTGGCGAAATTCATTTCGAAGGAGAGCTTATTACCGGCAAGAATCATAATATCAACAAAACCCGTGAGAAGATGGGTATGGTATTTCAGCATTTTAACCTTTTTCCTCACAAAACGGTGCTTGAGAATATTATGATGGCTCCGCTTCAGGTGAAAAAACAGGCGAAGCAGGACGCAGAGGCCTTCGCGCTTCAGCTGTTGCGCAAAGTGGGTCTGGAGGACAAGAGCGGGGCTTACCCTTCCCAGCTGTCAGGAGGACAGAAGCAGCGCATCGCCATCGCTCGCGCCCTGGCGATGGAGCCGCATGTGATGCTGTTTGACGAGCCGACGTCCGCACTCGATCCCGAGATGGTGGGCGAGGTTCTGGAAGTCATGAAGGAGCTGGCGACAGGCGGGATGACGATGGTGATCGTCACGCATGAAATGGGCTTCGCCCGCGAGGTCGGCGACCGCATCTTGTTTATGGATCAAGGCGTTATTATCGAGCAGGGCAGCCCGCAGCAGGTGTTCGGTTCGCCGCAGAATCAGCGGACGCAGGATTTCTTAAGTAAAGTATTGTAATTTGTAATTAGAATAGCACCAAAAAGGCATGACCGTGGGTCATGCCTTTTTGGTGCCGTCTGTCAAAATTTAAATTTTTGTTACGGTTTTCGTCAATGTTTTTTCTTATAAATACTGGTTTGAATACCATTGGTAACATTTGCATGGCCCATAGGTTACAAAATTGTGATATATTCATTACGGCCGAAACACTGCCAAGGCAGGTGCGGGGGACGACTTATGACGAGCAATGCAAGTACAAGGTGACAAGCATGGCATGTCTTGGGGTGAAGCGCTGATGATCGGCGCCGGGAGCTATCCTTTTTTCCGAATCCGACAACTAACTCCGCAGGCCAAGTTAAAGGAGGAGCATCATGTTTAAACAACGTAAAGGTCTTCACAAATTGGGAATGGGGATTAAGTCAGCGGTGATTGCAGCCGGGTTGTTAGGAGCGCTGCAGGCCGTGCCAGCATATGCGGATTCAGTACATACGGCGAAGAATGGGGACACCTTCTATATTCTCGCCAAGCAGTACGGGGTCAATTTGGACAAGCTGATGAAAGCGAATCCGAGCATAGAAGCAACGAATATTTACGAAGGTTTAAAAATCACGATACCAGGACAAAACATGCAGGCGCTTTCCGCCTCTGGAAGCGAGGCTCAGCCGCTCTCTACGCTAAAAGTATTAACGGCGGAACGGGTCGTACAGGCCTGGGGCAAATCGTTTAACTACAAATCCACAGTAAAGGTCAAAGCGACAGCTTACTCTGCGGCTGCCAGCGAAAACGGGAAATGGGGCCCTGTCGACTATTATGGCAATCCTTTGAAGCTCGGAACGATCGCTGTTGATCCAAACGTCATTCCGATGGGCACCAAAGTGCTGGTCACCGGACACAGCCATCCTGATCTGCCGAAGAACGCCTTCGTCGCCACAGCGACTGATCAGGGCGGCGCGATCAAAGGGAACCGCATCGACATCTTCATTCCGGCGAGCCCGCAAAAGGTTAACGACTTTGGTTTTCAGGATGTCACGCTATATGTTTTGAATTAATACAAATTTAAGCCATGATTAGATGATATTAAATAAGGACGTCCACTGCGAGATCTGGGGATCTGCAGGGATGTCCTTTTTTTGCTTGCAAACAGGTGCTGGTTATAGTGCTTTCTTATAAGATAGCAGCTCGGGAATCGTTACGAAGCGATAGCCACGATTCCGCAGCACCTTAATAATATCCGGCAGAGCCTCGATAGTTCCCGTCAAATTGGAACCCGTACCGCCCCCGGCATGCTGCAGCACGATGGATCCCGGACCGACGGCGCTGAGCACGTTATGCTTGACCTTCTCTTTGCTTAGCGCTTTCCAATCGAGGGAATCGACGTTCCAGTTAATGATTTTGTAGCCTTGCCGCTTGGCCCATTTGAGCTGCTCCTCGTTAATTTCTCCGTAGGGGGGACGAATGAGGCGAGGTTTGTAACCGATAATCCGTTCGATCACTTTCTCGGTTCGCTCAATTTCGCTTTTGAATTCCTGGACGGATTGTTTCTTAAACAAAGGGTGGCTGTAAGAATGGTTGCCGATGATATGCCCTTCATGGTGAATTCTCCGCAGCAGCTCCGGATGCTTCTTCGCCCGGCTGCCTACGACGAAGAAAGTGGCTTTGACGCCGTGTTTCTTCAGTATATCCAACACTTTAGGGGTGAAGCGCGGATCGGGAACATCATCGAAGGTCAGGGCAATTTGCTTGACCTCAGGACCGCTGAACTTGAACGTTTCCGAGTATTTCCGCCGGAGCTCTCCCAGCGTCATTGGCTTAGCTTCGGCATTTACGGCTTGTTCGGAGGAGGTGGGTTCCGGGTTTAACACGGATTCGGCAGGCGCGGGGGCCATTCCCGTAACTAGCGCCAGGCATAACAGCCATGCGCCCGGCGCCTTGAAGAGTTTGGACATGGATACCTTCTCCTTTGATCGCTGAATGGTTATTTACTGGTATGCCCAAAACTTCACATAAATATGACCGCTCCTGCAAGGGTGTGCTATTTGTCACAGACTTGCCCGCGCAAAAATAGCATCTTTAGATAAAGCAGTGAAGCAGTAGATACGCTTATTTGTTAGTGAGGTGAGAGGCATGGCGGTTGTCATGGTAAATGTAGAAGTAGCCCCGAACATTTTCAGATTAAAGGCTGCAGGATCATACACGGGACGGATGGGCCAATTCTATATGGTTCGGGCATGGGATAAGTATCCTCTGCTCTCCAGGCCGCTCAGCATCTTTAACCGGGACGGGGGAGGCATTGAGTTTCTTTATCAGCTAGCGGGGGAAGGGACAAAGCTTCTCAGCGCTTTGCGGCCCGGAGATGAGCTCCAATTGGAGGGCCCGTTTGGAAATGGGTTCCCGGAAGTGCCGGCTGAAGAAAAAGTCGCTCTGGTCGGGGGCGGGATCGGCGCAGCTCCGTTGTTCTATGCGCTTGGCGAGTATTCTGCTGCGGACGTGTATTTGGGATTTAGCCGGGAGGCTTACTTGGTGCAGCAATTCGAAGCGGCGACGACCGGCAACGTGATAGTGGATGTGGGCGGCATTGTGCTGAAACAGGTTGATTTTAACGCTTACGATACCATTATTGCTTGCGGGCCGGAGCCGATGCTTCAAGCTGTGCAGCGCCGGAAGCAGGAATCCGCCAGTGCGGCCAAGGTGTACGTATCGCTGGAAAATCGCATGGCCTGCGGCATTGGGGCTTGTCTCGTGTGCAGTGTAAAATGCCGGGATCAACGGCGTAAGGCCTGCGCGGACGGACCGGTATTTTTGGCGGAGGAGGTAGTGTTCGAATGATTGATTTGTCGTGCAGCATCGCGGGCGTACATTTTAAAAATCCGGTCGTTATGGCTTCAGGAACTTTCGGCTTCGGCCGGGAATACGGCTCTTTGTACGATATTAACCGGTTGGGCGGCATCTCCGGTAAAGGATTGACCCTGCATCCAAAGGAAGGCAACCACGGAATTCGCGTATTCGAGACGCCTTCCGGCATGCTGAACAGTGTTGGCTTGGAGAATCCGGGCGTAGCGTCATTTTTGCGTGAGGAATGTGAGTACTGGGCAGGCTTGAAGCTGGCGAGAATCGCTAATCTGGGCGGCAATACGCTGGAGGAATATGTGGAAGGAGCGCGGCTGATCGAGGAGGATGCTCTCCGCCGCAGGGTGTCCGGAAACCAGGCCGTTGATATGATCGAGCTTAATATATCCTGTCCGAACGTCAGAGCAGGCGGTATGGCCTACGGTATTAAGACGGCGGTTGCCCGCGAGGTCGTCAGGGAAATCCGCCAGGCGACGACGCTGCCATTAATGGTCAAGCTGTCTCCGAATGCCGAGGATATCGTGCAAATGGCGGTGATGTGCGAGGAGGAAGGAGCGGATGCTGTCTCTCTGGTTAATACCTTTTCTGCCATGAAGATTGATATCTATAAGCGGCGCAGTGTGTTTGACAATCTGTACGCCGGTCTATCGGGTCCGGCAATTAAGCCGATCGCATTGCGTATGGTGCATCAGGTGAGCAAAGCGGTCACCCTTCCGGTAGCCGGGATGGGCGGCATACAAAGCGCTGAGGATATTGTGGAGTATATTATGGCAGGTGCAGCGGTCGTTCAGGTAGGGACTCACAATTTCGTCCATTTGCGGGCAGGGGAGCAGCTGGTTGACGGGCTGCAAGCTTTTATGGAGCGAGAAGGGATCTCGTCATTGGATGAGATTCGAGGGGTTGTTTAAATGGAGCGTTTTGCGGATATTGTCCTGCAAGAGATGGCTGTTGGCAAGGATATTCTGTTCATTGTTTCCGGGGGAGAACGGCATATCGGAGCGTCGTCGACCGCCTACTGGAACGAAGGCCAGATCCATGTCCAGACTTGCGCTGTGCCTGGTCATAAGGAACATGTATTAAGCGAAGGACTAGCGATGCGGGCCGCCGAAATGCTTCGCCGGACGGTCACACTCGTCATGGGCATTCATTATGATCAGCTTAGCCGCGAGGAGATTAACGCGATTAGCGGGCATGTCTCCCGTCTTATGGATGAATTCTTGCTCCGGCAGGTAGGCATCGGGTTTGAACATCAATCAAATCAGGGTAATGAATAGGAGCGGACCTTGAAGGTAGCCCTTTTTTTTCATCCAAACATTGCTTTTCGAGGGAGCTAGGCGATAACATGGATAACATAAACTTATTTGCAGGATAGGGAGAATGGAGGATTTGCATTGGTGCAAGGGAAGATAAATGAAGATAAATTTCGGCGCAGCGCCGTATCGGTTGAGGAGGCCCAAGCTAAGGTGCTGGCCCATGTCCGGCCGGCCGAAAGCGAGCTTGTTCCGATATTAGAGGCAGGTCATCGCGTTCTCGCCAGCGACGTACAAGCTCCGCATCCTTTTCCTCATTTCCGGCGATCAGGGATGGATGGTTATGCCATACATAGCTTGGATACGAAAGGATGCCATAGCGGCCAGCCCGTTCAATTGGAGGTCATTGACGAAATTCCCTGCGGCTCGCTACCTTCGGCAAGCGTTGGCCGGGGAACAGCCTCCAGAATTATGACCGGAGCGAAGGTGCCAGACGAAGCGGATGCCGTCATTATGCTTGAGATGACTGAAGCCATTGAACAGGACGGAAAAAGGTATATTCTCATCAAGCGAGAGGTCGAGCCGGGCAAAAACATTACACCGGCAGGTTTCGAGCTTGCCGAAGGCGATTTAATCATGGAGAAGGGACGTAGCATCAGGCCGGGTGAAGTATCGGTGTTGGCTACGTTCGGCATTCACCAGGTTCCTGTAGCGAGAAAGCCGCGAGTAGCTGTTTTCTCCACCGGTTCGGAGCTGCTTGCCATAGATGAGCCGCTACAGGACGGCAGAATCCGCAACAGCAACACATATATGCTAGTCCATCAAATTCGGGAGGCCGGGGGCGAGCCCTATATGCTTGAAGCGATTGAGGACGATCTCTCGGTGGCACGGCAGCGCGTAGAGGAGGCTTTTGCCGAATATGACATCGTCATTACGACCGGGGGCGTCTCTGTTGGCGACTATGATATCATGGCCGAACTTGTGCGGGAGCGGTCGCTGGAGATGCTGTTCAACAAGGTGACGATGCGTCCGGGGAGCGTCACTACCGCAGCCGTAAAAGAGGGGAAGCTGTTGTTTGCCCTCTCCGGGAATCCCGGAGCGTGCTTCGTCGGCTGTGAGCTGTTCGTCCGTCCGTT
Source organism: Paenibacillus woosongensis (assembly GCF_030122845.1). Lineage (NCBI taxonomy): Bacteria > Bacillati > Bacillota > Bacilli > Caryophanales > Paenibacillaceae > Paenibacillus > Paenibacillus woosongensis. The sequence continues at coordinate 2,858,967 of NZ_CP126084.1, read as the reverse complement.
TATCGGGGCGATGCTGGGCGTTCGCGAGCCGTTTCTGCCAAAAATTCAAGCGGTGTTAGGCAGGACTTATGCAAAGGTGAACAATTTTACCCGGTTTGTCCGGGGCAGCCTGGCGTTCGAGGATGGACGGCTTGTTGCCTATCCGGCGTCGCTGGATGAATCGAGCGTCATGATCACGATTAAAGACAGTGATGTGCTCATCGTTATACCTCCTACAAATCAAGGAGTGCAGGCGGGACAACTCGTCGATGTGCTCATGCTGCCCGGAGGAAGCCGGGGCTGAGTACTAGGATGATATTACAAGGAAGGGGAGGGGCATATATGCCGGTTATCCAAATTGTCGGGTATAAAAACAGCGGCAAAACGACGTTGATCGGCAAGCTGCTGGAAATTTTCAATGCCATGAAATTGAGGGTCGCCGTCATTAAGCATGACATTCATGGATTTGAAGCGGACCGCGAGAGCACCGACACGTTTCGCCACCGCCGGGCTGGAGCGGTGGCGACGGCCATTACTTCTCCGTGGCGCACTGCGATCATAGAAGAACGGGAAACGATGCTCAGCGGCCTGATCAAACATTTCGAAGGCTATGATTTGACTATAGTAGAGGGTTTCAAACAGGAGGATTATCCCAAGATTGTGCTGATCCGCAGTCGGGAGGACCTTCCGCTGCTGGAGGAGTTGACGGAAATACGCGCCGCCGTATTCAGGCAGGAGGCAGGGGACTGCTTGGATAACGATGGTACTGGTGGCGTGTTGGCTGGCTCCGGTCTTCCGTGTTACCATATTAATGACGTTGAAGAATTGGCTAAGCTAATTATCGTATCGGTATTGTCATTGAATCATTGACGAGAAATCCCCCTCTGGGTGATCCAGAGGGGGATTTCATATGCATAAGGATATATCGCTTAGGAGTCGGAGCTTGCCCGCCGTTCGATGGCTTCGGACATCGTTTTGTCGGTCAGGTGGGCATATACTTCCGTTGTCTCAGTTGAGGCATGCCCAAGCTGCTCCTTGGTTTTGTAAATATCATTTTGCAAGTAGTAATCGGTTGCGAACGAGTGGCGCAGCTTGTGAACTGTTAAATAAGGTTTGCCGAATCGTTTTGCGTATTTGATAATCATAGCCTGGATCGCCCGCTTTGTCATCCGTTTGCCTTCCTTCTGGCCATTCGGAAGGGCGACGAACAGCGCCTTTTCCCGTTTGGGCGTATTGTAGCGCGTTTGGCGCAGCTCCAAATATTCGGTCAGCTCGTCCTTGGATTGCTCGCGGAAGTATACCGGCGTTTTGAAGGTTTCGTCATTGTTCCCTTTTCGAAATACATAAATGATTTTATTGGCTATATCGAGATCGTCGATATTCAAATTGACGACCTCGGAGACGCGCAGGCCGGAGTTGAGGATCAGGCTGGCGATGCAGGCGTCCCGTTCTTTATTAAGCTCGTGAGCATATAGCGCCTGCTTGTTATTTTGCACGTCGGCTCCGTAGCCTTCGCGGATATATCCGATGAATTCCAGCAGTTCATCCTCTTCGAGCAGCTTTCCTTTCAGCTTGGCCGCCGTATCCTTGGGTTTATGTATCCGTTTAATCTCGACTTTAGCCATGATATTGCGCTTTAGGAGGGGATAAAACTCCTCGTCCTCGGCGATTTGGCTTAAATAGTGGAAGAGCGAGCGCAGGGACGACATTTTGCGTGATACGGTAATTTTGGAGTTCTTGCCTTCTACTCGCGTTGTCAAATGAAGGCGGAAGCCTACGATGCTGTCCATCCGCAGCGTCTCCAAATCGAGCAGTGTTATTTCGGCGTTCGATGCTGCGGAAGAGAGGCCTTCGGCGCGGAGCCAGTTAAAGAACGCTTCATAGTCGCGAATATACTCCAGCAAGGTCGAGGGGGAAAGATCCGGGAGCTTGTAATCAATGAATTGCTGGACGAACCAGGGCATATGAACAACTCTTTCATCCAGCTTTTTCCGGTCTATCGCTTTTTGAATATTCATAACGGCTGTACCTCCGAATCCAACAATGTTGATACTATTGTAGCATAAACCAATCTCACACTGGCGAAGGAGGGGGATAACGAGAAAACGAGGAAACCAGGAAACAAGAAATATTTAGCTTGAATTTGCCAGCATTACGGCATTATAATGAAAAACACACTATGTGAAAAATTCACAACAGAAGAGCTAATTCAATGCGCTTCCTAGTCACTATATATATCATTCAACATACAGCTCGGTCTAGTAAATTCATTCCGGTAAAAAGGCGCTGTTGAATCAGCGAAGGCAGCAAAATCTATTTTCCTTAAATTTGTCAGCTATGAGATGTCCATTCCTGAGATCGTTAATGAGCAGGTCATGGAGTATGTACAGACCTATGTTGAAGAGAAATGGCCGGACGAGAATGAAGAGGAACGCCAGCTGATGGAGAAAGAGCTGGAGCTGTGGGCTGTGAGCGAGAAAAGAGATATTCAGGCAAAATGGGAGCCTGAGCAGGTCGTGGAGGCTGCTGAGCGTATTGTGGAAATTAAACCGGAAATCGAGCTTAAATTCAGAATCGGGGATACGCTTGTCAAAGGACGCCTCGCCGAATTCGGCGACCAAATCCATATTGCCCAGCTGAACGGCCGTTACGCTGTAATATTAGAGGGAGATTCATTCGTGTTCGATAAAGCCTTTTCTCCAGTGGAACTGCTGCAGCCGGAGCCGTTTGAGGTCGTAGCGAAGCGGATTGCCGAGAAGAAGGCTGATCCGAACGATGACGATGTTCCGTTCTAATTCATATGGTTAATGTCATTAACTACACTTGATGGTTAACGACATTAATTAAATGGGAATACAAAGACACATCTTTGATATATTCGATGATTAATTTATCGATAGACTTGACGTTAGATTTGACTTGACCAGGCAAAGAAAGAAAAGATACGGTATGTATGCTGATTCTCACTCATAATAAGAGTTTTCTAGAAGATAGGCGAGGGAGAACCAATCGTGTTCCGTCCCTAGGCAGAGAAGACCTGCACACCTTAATGACTAACTGTTTCGGTGAGAAATACCGTAACGCTCATAGGCGGTGTCCCCGTCTGTTTAGCCAACTGCGTGAACGGTGTATATGCGAGACTTGGCACAAACATTTGTTTCTAATCTAACAATGCCTTAATGCGCAAACAAACCTGAGGTCGAAGAACCCCAGGTTTGTCGTCTTATAACTCCAATTTTTCGATTTCGGATTTTAGCTTATTCGCGGAATGCTGGAATTTCTCCAGCTCCTCTCCGCTGAGCTTCAAGTCAAGCACTTCACGCACCCCTGTGCGGTCAACGATGCTTGGCACCCCAAGATATACGTCGGACACCCCGTTATAGTTGCTCAACAGGGTAGAGACATTGAGCACGGAGCCTTCGTCCTGAAGAATGGAAGTGACGATCCGATCCAGTGCAAGCGCGATAGCATAGAAGGTAGCACCTTTGGCATTGATGATTTCATAGGCTGCATTTTTGGTGCTGTTAAAAATGTTGGTGCGTTCTTCCTCGGTGAATTCCAGATCGATGCCTGCGACGTTGGCCAGGCTCCAGAGCGGAACCTCCGTGTCGCCGTGTTCGCCGATAATGTGCGCATGAATGCTGCGCGGGTTGATTTTCTTGTTCTGGCCGATCAAATAACGGAAGCGTGCGCTGTCCAGAAGCGTACCGGAACCGATTACGCGATTGGATGGGAAGCCGCTTTTCTTGAGGGATACGTATGACAGAATGTCCACAGGATTGGTTGCAACGAGAATGATCCCGTGATTATTGTATTTTACGATATTCTTGATAATGCTGTCGAAAATTCCCGCATTGCGCTTAAGCAGGTCAATCCGCGTCTCGCCAGGCGCTTGAGAGGCTCCGGCCGCGATGATGATGATGTCAGCGTCTTTGCAATCGCTGTAATCGCCCGCCCACAGCTTGACGCCGCCGGTAAAGGGGAGGCCATGATTCATGTCCAGGGCTTCTCCAAGGGCTCTGTCTTTGTTGGCGTCGATAAGCACCAGCTCGGATACCCTTTCGCGAAGGAGCAATGTATAAGCCGTGGTCGCTCCTACAGCACCTGTTCCAATAATAACAACTCGGCTAGATCGCAATTGTGTTGTCAATTTTTCATCTCCTTCTAAACATATGACGAATATGTATTCACCTAATTTCATTGTACATGAATCATTTCAAATTAAAAGTATGTAGCTTAAGTTTTAATGGCTAAAATTTGAGCATTACGCTGCGGACTTCAACATGGAATACGTCGAGGTTTTGCTATTTTTTGAGTTTTTTCACAGATTCTAAATGAGAACTTTGTAACCAGAGGGTAACCTTTCTGTAAGGACGTAACCCCTCTTTTTATATTATTCTAGTAATACACATGGAGAGAGGGAAATGGTGATCAAGCATGATGATGTCGAATAACAACCAGATGGAAACTAGAAAAAAAATTATCAAAAGGCCGCGTAAAAAATTCAGACAGCCTATTATTTTATTGGCATTAGTATTATCCTCTGTGGCTTTAATTATGTCCGCACTCGTAGGGATATCGCACATCAATTTCAAATCTGTTAAAACGAACAGCGCTTCAGTTGTTATCCCTAAATTAGCCGGAGGCAACGAGAAAACCCAGCTTCCAGACCAAATTCCCGCGGAAGCCGAGCCTGATTTTGAATCCACGCAGCCCTCGAAGAATAACCATGAACCGCAGAACAGCAAAAATTCACCAGCCGGCGCTAATGATCCGTCCAAACCACCCAAAGCTGCCCAACCTAAAGTGGCTTACCTGACCTTTGATGACGGTCCAAGCAAGTATACTGACGATATTGTAGCCATACTGAACGAACATGGCATTCATGCTACATTTTTTGTCATCGGCAACCAGATTAAAGGTTATGAGAGTTCCATTAAAGCCGCATCTGAACAGGGTAATTACATCGGTTTACATAGCATGACCCATAATAAAAAGATATTGTACAACAGCGGCAGCTCCGCTAATTTCCTGAGGGAATTTAAGAAGGTACAGGGAATGGTTGAGAATATAACTGGAACTGCTCCTTGGCTCATACGCGCGCCCTACGGCAGCAAACCGCAGATTGGCAAGGAGTTCCGCAACGATATCGTGAAGGCAGGTTTTAAAATGTGGGATTGGACGATAGACTCCAAGGATTGGAAATACACGGGGAAGCCGGATAAAATCATGCAAGAAGTCAAACGCCAGGCGCATCGGGACGTAGAGGTTATTTTGATGCATGAGAAAGAGCAGACGGTCGAAACCTTGCCGCAAATCATTCAATATTTAACGGATAAGGGTTATGCTTTTGCCGTTTATAAGCCGGAGCAGCATTTCTCCGTCAATTTTGCTGGGGATTCCCGCTTGTAATTTCCTTACTGGAAGCTATTAATCTATGATTTCTATCTTATGATATAATATGAAATGCAGCTTGAACCTGGTAAGCGAGGTGCAGATAGTTGAGTTTATGGTATAAATTAACCGGAGCGCTGCTGATTTCTTGCCTGCTCTTGACAGCATGTTCCTCCCAGCAAGGCGAGACAGTAAGTCCGGTTCAGGATGAACCCGTTGAGGAAGGGCAAGTCATTACGATTGAGAATCCACAGGTACTAACGGAGCAGACAGCCGCCAATACAGAAGACGGGAAGCAGTATCAAATTCAGACGAGGCTGACTGACTTCCATCTGCTTAGCGAGAATGCGGGCATTGCCTGGGGGTCGACTCGCAGTGAGCTGCGCCTGTATCTTACGCAGAATAGCGGCAAAACCTGGACAAGCATATCACCGGCCGCTTCCGTGCAATTTCCGTATCATCCTAAATACAATCGTGATATTTTCTTTTATAACGAAACATATGGCTGGATTGTTCGCAATTCTGTCGGCTCAAGCGATGCGATTGTGCTGCGTACCCGTGACGGCGGAGCTACCTGGAAAATCGCTGCTCTTCCGGGATCGGAGCAGGTTGCTGCGATTTATTTCACGGACGATTCACATGGCTGGATATTAGCGGCGAAATCTTATCCGGAAAAGGAAGAAAAGACGCTGTACCAAACGGAAGACGGGGGAGCGACATGGTCCAAAATCATGGGCAGCCTCTCTTCTTCGGATGCCGCTCTCGAACATCTGCTTCCGAGCTCCGGAACCGAGCTTTCCATGGTGTTCCGGGACCGGATGCATGGCTATGTTAGTATGATCAGCTCAGGCATTCCCAAGCTGTACACGACGGATAACGGCGGAATCAGCTGGTCCGAGGTCAAGGATTTCTTCTCTACAGCTAAATACAAATCCTGTGAGAAATTTGTGGCAGGGGAGCTGCAATTCTTTTCTACAGAACCATTTTTCTCTTCAGAAACGTTAAACGGCTGGATACCGATCGGCTGTGTGAAAGAGAAGAGTACGAAATTCAACGGCTATTTCACGGCAGACAATGGGGATACGTGGAATTTGGCTCCATTTAATTCGTTTTGGCAGGACGGATTAAACGAGTCTTTAGCCCCTGCTTTTATAAGCAGCGAGGAAGGGTGGCTGCTGCGGGACTCCCAGGTGTATCACACTCTGGATCAGGGCAAGACCTGGACGCTGCTGCCGGAAAGCAAAGTATTGACGAAGATCCTGACGGATTATCCGGAGATTGTCAAACTGAGATTCTCGACAGCTGAAGTCGGTTGGCTGCTCGTAGCGCAAAGCAATCAGAAACGGTCATTATTGCTTCAAACCCTCGACGGCGGCGTCAGCTGGCGTGTATTATAGCTTAATCAGCAGCCATTTATTCCTGTATCAGCGGGAATAAGTGGCTTTATTTTTATAGATACAAAAGAAAAAATAATTGTTCATATAATTGTGAAATTAATCACATTGTCAGAGGGGAGGTGTGTGATATATTTAACTCAGGAAGAACAATGCTTGACAGCTTAAATAATAGGAGGATTAAGATGAAAACGGACAAAGATCAAGTAACCCGCAACCTGCTGCAATTTTGCTACCATTGTGAGGATGCGCATTTGTGTACGACAGAAGAAGCCTGCAAAGCCTGCTGGGCCGAAAATGGATGGTATGAGCCGGAAGCAGAAGCGGCCGGAGCGGAAGAAACTCGTCAATTGCTGCAATTCTATTATGCATAGTTTCCACTCTATAGTAAGGGCACGATCAGCATAACCTTCGGTTCAAGGCTCAGGAACCGGAGGTTTTGTTGTTTTAGACCCAGGAATTTATCACGGGGCCTATGACAAGTTTCACTGCCCAAGGCATATACATAGAAGAGAAGTACAGGGACGACCAAAGAACCATTAACATTGTTCTACTACCGGCATTAATGCGAGGAGGGAGAAGGATGCAATCTTGGGTGGAAATGTTCGGCGTTATGAACACTGCGCTTCCTATTTTCTTCATTATCATCCTAGGGATCATTCTCATTTCTGTTGGCCGGGGAATACTAAGGTACGCGATTAACTCCAAGCAGCCGCTGCTCATTGTCCCAACAATTATCGTGGGCAAACGTACGGAGGTTTCTCATCGCCATAACACGGATACGGCAGTAAGCCAGATGGATAGCAAGTACTTCATCACTTTTGAGGTAGAAAGTGGAGACCGGCTGGAATTTCCAGTAAGTGGACTGGAGTATGGACAATGTGCGGAAGGGGATCAAGGTAAGCTGTCTTTTCAAGGAAATCGCTACCTGGGATTCGAACGTTTAGGCAGATCGTCCCGGAATATGGATGATGGGTATCGTGACTTGAGGAGAAATTATTGAATTGTTCCAAGCAGGCTGCCGCTGAGGAGCCTTACAAATAACAACAAGAGAGCTGTCCAGGCCGGGCAGCTCTTTTGCCATTTGATTGTCATGAATAAGATAGCGCTTTAACGTTGGCCGTGTTGGCCAGAATATCCTGGGCCACCTTGCGCCCGCTTGAGAAGGCGCGTTCAGCCAGCTCTCCCTTGCCTTCGCAGCCATCCCCGCAGAAATAGAAGGGAACCTGATCCAGCCTATTGGGCAGCAGCTTATTTGAATGGATGTTCTTGACGCTGGCGACCATTGCCTTCTTCGATACGCGCTTAACCGCCGTATTGTCGCGCCAGCCCGGGTAGTAAGTATCAAAGAGCGCTTCCATCTGCAAGGTCTTGCTCTCCAGATATTGCTTCTTCTGTTCTTCATCCGCAAAGTCATCATTCAAGTAGGCGATGCCCTGCAGCAGCTGGCCGCCTTCGGGAGCAACGGTATGATCCGTCGCCGAGACGTCGCTGATGAACAGCTTGTTGTTCATATCGCTGATATAGTGGAAGGGACGATTGATGATCTTGGAGAATCCGACATCGTATACCAGCACTTCTGTTGATGTATTGTTTTTGTAAGGTTCAAGGGACTGGCCCCAAGGTGTCGATTCCAGCAATTTAGCGACCTGCTGTACTGGCATAGCGAAAATGACCTGATCAAAAACTAATGATTCGCGAGTTTTGGTGTTCAGTATGAATTTGTCATTTTCCATCGTAATCGATTCAACCGGCTCCTTAACGGCAATTTCCCAATCCTTGTTCTGGGAAATCTTATCCACCAGCTGATTCGTAATCGTTGACCAGCTGCCGAGGATGTAGTTTACCGGCTTGTGCGAGAGGAACAGGTTATGGTAGTATTCGGCAATCACTTCGCCGGATACGCGTCTCGCTTCTTCCGGGGTGATGAAGAAATTGGAGCTGACTAGATGCTCCCACAGCTCTTTGACATCAGGAGAAGCGTTAGACTTATTCAAATATTCGCCTAACGTCGGATAATTCTTCAATTGATGAATATTAGTGATGACCGCAGCGACTTCTGCAACGAAACGAATTTTCTCCATCGTCGTAAGTACGCCAGTCTTCATAATATTTACGAAATCAAGCGGAGCGGGAGTGAGTTGTCCATGCTTGGCATATACAACATTCCGTTTGTCTACCTGCTTGCTGTTAAAACGGAGGTTAAGCTCGTTCTCCATATTCAGCAGCGTATGTCTGTCGATGCCGTAAACCGCATGTGCTCCATAATTCAGCGTGAAACCTGATTTCTCATAAGTAAAGGCTCTACCGCCCAACTGTGGGCTACGCTCGAACACTGTTCCCTGTATACCCGGACTGTCGGACAGATAAGCAGCGGCCGTTAACCCTGAAAGTCCACCGCCAACAATCGCGATTCTCATTAGTCGTACCTCCCATTCGTTTTGTGAAGCACAGCTTAAGCGCTTCTCGCAACATTCTGCTCCGACTCCATATGTTCGAAGCATGGATTCATTATTAGTATATGCTATTCATGTAAGCGCGTCCATAGAAATAGACACGATTTGTTCAAAAATGAAATCGCATTCATCGCAAACCTTGGCCATACCGGATTGACATGGCAACAAACAACAAAAAAATAGGCACAAATATGGGCGGATGCACATAGGATATATCGTTCATTAGAGATTGAAGGAGGAAAGCCACTTGGCTGTCATAAAAGCAAACTCCGAGGATGTCAGAATGCTGGCCCGTCTGATGCGTGCGGAAGCAGAAGGGGAAGGCGAACTAGGCATGTTGATGGTCGGCAACGTCGGCGTTAACCGTATACTCGGCAATTGCCTTGATTTCAGGGATATAAGAACCATGAACCAAATGGTATTTCAGTCGCCCGGAGGGTTCGAGGCCACTCAAAAAGGCTACTTCTATCAAAGAGCCCGCGATTCCGACATCCGCCTGGCCAGAAGGGTGATTAACGGCGAGCGCACATGGCCAGCGAGCAATGCTTTATGGTTCTTCAGACCGGAAGGCGAATGCCCGGGTACCTGGTACAACCAGCAGAACACTGGGCGATTCAAGGCTCATTGCTTCTTCTCCCCAACCTTTGAGAATTGTCCTTCTGTATTTTAACGGGAGCTGTCTCCCTTCACAAACAAGAAATAAAGGAGGTATATTTCCATGTTCAATCCAAATTACCGGCCGGTCACCTATAAGATCGGCAACAGCCCGTCCGGAGCTTTCGCCGGGGGAAGCACTTATTCTCCCCAACAGCAAGTGCCGATGCAAATGCAAGGGGGAGGGGGAATGCAGCTGCCGTATCCGCCGCAGGTGCCAAGCGGCAGTCCGATGACGCCGACGGGTACGGTCGTACCAACGGCAACTCCACAATTCGAGCAATCCTATATCGAGAACATTTTTCGCTTGAACCTGGGCAAGGTGGGCACATTTTACATGACTTATGAGAACAACTCCGAATGGAACGCGAAAATATTCAAAGGCGTCCTCGAAGCGGCGGGCCGCGACCATATCATTATCAGCGATCCAGCAACGGGAGTACGTACAGTTCTGCTCATGGTGAATCTGGACTACGCTACTTTTGCTGAACCGCTGTATTATCAATATCCGGGAACGATCGGAAATCCGCAGACGTCAAGATAGCGGGCTTTCATATCCGATCGCCAGCGATACGCAAAACAAGGTTGCCCGATCGGGCAGCCTTGTTTCATTCTGTGATCTATTTGTGTTCATTCATATGGGAATTAGCATCAAATCGATAGGAAAAGCCAGCAAAAGCTAGGTATCGATGTACCAACCGCAACTTTAGGTGGAAAACAAAATAAATTAGCCCTTTACTCTTGTCTGTTGTCATACCGTGCCGTTTGACTGTGTAGTGTATAATAATATAATTAGATGTAAAAGGTCATGAACCTGTTCACAGTCAAATTAATTCAAACCGCGAAGGAGGTGCACCTGTTCTCCGCTTTTTGTACAGCGGGAATAGGAATCGTATTGACTGACCCTTTACCGAGTATTTACCACGTGGGACTTATGATTATATTAGTTCTGCTTAACGGATTTTTCGTCTCGGCTGAATTTGCGATTGTGAAAGTTCGCGCAGGCCGAATCGATGCCTTGATTGAGGAGGGGAAGAAGAGCGCCATCACGGCAAAAGGACTCATGAGCCGTCTGGACGGTTATTTGTCCGCATGCCAGCTGGGCATTACGCTTAGCTCTCTTGGTCTAGGATGGCTTGGTGAGCCGGTTGTGGCGCGTCTGCTGAATCCGATTTTTCAGTTCACGGGGATAGGGAGCAAGGCCGCATACACCATTTCGCTGGCGACGGCATTTTTGCTTATCGCCGTGCTGCATATCGTTCTTGGGGAGCTGGCGCCGAAGACGGTGGCCGTCCGCAATGCGGAGAAGGTAACCCTGCTGTCGGCACGCCCCATGCAAGTGTTCTACCGATTGATGTTTCCGATGATTTGGGTACTGAACGGCTTGTCATCCGGCCTGCTGAAAATATTCGGCATCGAGCCGCTTAAGGAGCAGCATGATTCAGCGCATACTGAGGAAGAAATCAGGGTGATGATGAAGGAGAGCAGCGAGAGCGGCCTGATCGATAGTACCGAGATGTCCCTCGTGGATAACATTTTTGAATTTGCGGATACAACGGCAAGAGAAATCATGATACCTCGTACCGAAATGATCTGTCTGTATACCCAGAACACCTTGCATGAAAATTTGGAAATCGCTTTAGAGGGAACGCGTACACGTTATCCGGTATGTGCCAACGACAAGGATCACGTGATCGGCTTTATTCATATAAAAGATTTGATACGTTCGAACTCGGCGAATTATTTAGACCTGCTTCGTCCAATTATGGCTGTGCCCGAATCCACCCACATCAGCGACTTGATGAAGCGCATGCAGCGGAACAAGACGCAAATTGCGATATTGATTGACGAATACGGCGGTACGTCCGGACTTGTCACGCTGGAGGATATCGTCGAGGAAATCGTCGGTGAAATCCAGGATGAATTTGACGAGGAACGTCCCGGGATCGAGCAAATTGGCGAGGATACCTATTCTATCGACGGGCTTATGCTGATTGAAGCGGTAAACGACCGGTTCGGCCTGGAGTTGGATTCGGATGATTACGATACGATCGGCGGCTGGTTATATTCGAGAATCCAGGTGTTGCCGCCACAGGTCGGGCAATCTGTCGAGAATGATGGCTATATTTACGTAGTAGAACAAACCGACAACAAGAGAATATCGCGCGTGAAGCTCGTGAAGCAGGAGTTGATTCCGCTAGAGGGAGCCGGCGCGTAACATAGATAACAACAGAGAAGAAGGGTGCCCGAAAGGGCACCCTTTCTTATATATCTAAGCCATTTGCGATTTTCAGAAGATCTTCCTTATCCAAACCGCCTGCAGCCATGAAGTAGATATCGCCGATCATGAAGGTAATTTGTTGCGTTTTCCCCGGAGTAAAATAAGCGATGGTGCCATTGTTCAAGGTCACCGTCTCGATGTTCTCTTCATAGGGCATGCGGATGATCTCGTCTTCCTTCAGTGTCTTGAACATCATGGTCAATTGCTGGTTGTGCCGCGTTTCGAACAGCAAATATACGCCTTCGATCTGTCCGCTCTCCGCGGGTTCAAGGGCAGAGCCCTTTGCGGTAATCGGTTCTGCCGAATTAAATATATATCCTCTAGGCATATAGGTGATCTTAGGAAGCGAAAAAGGGAGGCTCTCCCTTAAATCGTTCAGCTGCGTCTTCATGGACAACGGAAATACTTTCGGACATGGCGGCTGGCTGACGTCTGCCTCGTCATAGGAAGCATTCAGCGCATATGTTACGCCGCTTTGGTCCGGATGCCGCCCTTTGCCAAAAATGATCTGGCTCATGCCGTTGCCCCAGCTCCTCAATTCCTGATAGATGGGGGAGACTGCTTCCGTCACGATTGGCGGCGTGAACAGAATTGCGCTAAACAGCATAAATGCCGCAACCAAAGCAATGACCTCGTAACGGCGCAGCCATTTCCAGCGTTTGCGGCGTCTAGCCTGCCTCATGAGCTTCGGCTGTATTGCATTCCAGGATTGTTGCTTATAAGCGTCGGTATAGGGAGGAAGCTGCTTGGTTGCCTCGTCGAAGGCTTCATCAAACAGTATGTTAAACTCCGCGGGATATACGGCTTCGCGGGGACTGCTTCGTTTCAATATGGTCACCCCACTCTTTATACAGCATTATTTTGATTCCTTCTCGCGTACGGTGCAATCGCTGTCTGACAACATCTTCGCTAATATGGAGCCTTTCGGCGATTTCCTTGTAGCTCAGCCCCAGCTTCCAGCGGTATTCCATCAGTAATCGGTATTCCGGCTTAAGTTTATGTAAGTAATCGATGATGGCTTCTTCCATTAGTTTCGTTTCCACGATTTGCTCAACGGAGCCGGTGGGGTTGATGAATGGATCTATTTCTATATAAACACTATCCGCATCCAAATGGTTACGGTACTTTTTGCTTTTTCTTAAAAAATTGATGGCCGTATTCCGCGTAACGACTTTCAGCCAGGATTTCATCCCGACCTCACTGTCGAAGGCAGGCTTGCTCGCAACGACTTTAAGGAAAGCTTCCTGTATAATATCTTCGCTGGTTTGATGATCTTTGATCATATAATAAACGGATCCATAGACAAGATCGTAGAAAGCATAATAAATTTCTTCCTGAACGCTCTCGGCTAAGTCGTAAAAATCAGCGACGAGCAACCATTTCAGGCGTTCCGACATGATTTTCTCCTCTCCGGTTCCCCTAACGGTTTTTCATATTCATCTATATGCATTCTACATGATTTTTGGCGGAAGAGGAATCTTTTCCCTCTACATGAAAACTTACACTGAATTGTGAATCTTTCAGTTGTTCATCAGCAGAGTGGTGACGCGCCTGTTACTTTAATCTACAATAGAGTAGTTGGATGTCATACATATTAAATAGGTGCATCGGGAGAGGAGCTTAGCACACATGAAACGCTTAATTTGGATGGGTTGTTGGGCGTATTTGCTAATCGGTCTAGCGCACGTCGTCGTCGGGTCGATTATGCCTAACCTGCTTGAGCATTACGGCAAGGAGTACACGGCCGGCGGAAGTCTGATTTTTGCGCAGTTTGCCGGTTTTCTGGTAGGGGTGCTTGTTTCACCGCTGCTTATATCCAATTTTGGTAAAAGAACAGGGCTGATCATCGCGACAGGGATGCTCTGCATCGCTGAAGTTTGCTACACGATGCTGCTTCCGTGGGAATGGATGTATGTGGTCGGGACGGTCGCCGGATTCGGATTTGGTATGATCGAAGCCGTTATCGGCACGCTGATTATCGTAGCGGTAAAAGAAGGCACGGCCGTTGCGATGAGCAAGCTCGAGGTATTTTTCGGGGTCGGAGCTTTGGTCATGCCGCTGATCGCCGGCTGGCTGATCCGGACGGAAATGTGGCGTTTTTCCTTTCTTTTTATCGCTTTGTCGGCTTTGCTGATGCTGCTGGCCTGGATGAAGAGCAACTTTGGAGAATTAAACGATTTGCTGAACGCGAAGGAAGTCAAACGGGAGAAGAAAGGGGCGCTGTTTTCACAGTATCAGGGAGTTCGCGGGCTGCTGCTTGCCGTCTTTACGCTCTTCTTCTTCCTGTACGTCGGTACGGAAATGAGCTTTGTGAACTTCCTGCCTTCCCTGCTAATTGAGAAGCTCGGAACTGACAAATCGACTGCTGCGCTCAGCGTTACCTTGTTCTGGATGGCCATGACGCTAGGCCGCGTATTCTGTGGGGTCATTGCAGAGCGCATTTCCTACGGCCGCTATGTGTTGTGGAGCTGTGCTGCTAGCCTGGTGCTCATATCGCTATTTGCCATTATCGGGCAGTTGTCCGTCGTGTTCGTTCTTATTTTGCTGTTCGGACTGTTCATGTCCGGGCTGTTCTCGATCGCCCTTGTATTCGCCAGCAAGCTGCTGCCTGGGGCCGAGGAGTCTACACCTAGCATCCTTATCGCTGCAGGGGGGACAGGAGGGGCGGCTTTGCCGCTCGCTATGGGCAAAAGCATGGACGTCGTCGGAGCGGATACATCCGCCTGGCTGCTGTCCGCGTTCGTCGCCCTGCTCTTGATTCTTAGCATTTCGGCTATCTTTATCGAACGATTTCGTGCAAAACGTATTGCCCGAAGCCTGAGACATTTGTCATAATCAATGCAGGATGCTGCAGAGGAGGTAACCAATCGTGAGCTGGATGTATGCTGTTATTATCATTCTGGTCATAATCGCAGGAATAGGGACGCTATGGGTGGGGGCATCTAAACAGAACCGGACAGGCAACCCCAATTATGATAAGCGGACGACGAAAAATATCGTAGGGCTTACGGTGATGTACGCCGCTTCCGTTATTGTCATTTCCGTATTGGTCGTAATGATTCTCGATTGATAAGCGAATCATTGCCAAGAAGCGAAGAGCCAAGCAAGCGCATAAATGCGCCAGCTTGGCTCTTTTTCCGTTCAAATGGCGAAAGATTAGATCGCCCAATTGCCTTTGGTGAAAATTTGCTCCTTTTCGCCGTCTGCTGAAATGCCGTAAATGTCCATTTCTCCGGAGCCGATCATGAAGTCCACATGAACCAGGCTTTGGTTCAGGCCTGCTTCCTGCAGCTGCTCCTGCGACATGGTCGTGCCGCCGTTCAGCGTAAAGGCATACCCTGCACCGATGGCCAAATGGTTAGAGGCATTCTCGTCGAATAAGGTATTGTAGAACAGGAGGCCGGATTGGGAAATTGGCGACCCGTGCGGTACCAAAGCTACCTCACCGAGGTAGCTTGCGCCCTCATCCATCTCTACAAGCTGCTTCAGGGTCGCTTCACCTTGCTCGGCCTTGTAGTCGACGATTTTACCATTCTCGAAGGTCAAGGAAAACTTATCGATGATATTGCCGCTGTAGCTCAGCGGTTTCGTGCTGGATACCGTGCCGTTGACACCGGTTTTCAGCGGGGCGGTGAAGACTTCCTCGGTAGGCAAATTCGCCAGGAAGCTGACGCCTTTATCGTTATCGCTCTCTGCAGCTACCCATAAGTGGTCAGCCGGAAGCTCGATCGTCAAATCCGTTCCTGGAGCGACATAATGCAGCTTCTGGAATTTCTTCCGATTGAGGTAATCCGCTTTCTGGCTCAAGTTCGCGATATGCTCCTTCCAAGCCGCGACCGGATCGGGCTGGTCTACGCGTACGGTGCGGAAGATTGCTTCCCATAGCGCAGGGACCTGCTGGTCTTCCGGCAGATTCGGGAATACTTTGGCAGCCCATGCTTTGGAAGGGACGGCAACGATTGACCAGGTGAAGAAGTTAGCCATTTGGAGCTGGCGATATTTAGTCATTGCTTTGGAATAGGTTTTCTGGTGATTGGTCAGGCGCTCCGTCGATACTCCGTTCAACAAATCCGGATCCGAGGAGATGACATGCAGCACAGCTGCATTATTCTCCACGTATTCCAGCATTTCTCCGGCATACCATTTTGGCTCGTCGAGGAAGGATTCGTCCGCAGCCATATCATAGCGCAGGCGGGTAACCGTATCGTCACTCCAATTGACCTTCACAAAACGGGCTCCTTCGTTGTAAGCCTCCTTCACGATCAAACGCACCAATTCAGCGGAATCAATTGTCGCATTAATGATCAGATTCTGCCCTTTCTGGATTTGAACGCCAATCTTGACGGCTAGCTCCGCATATTTTTGCAATTTCAGATCGAAATCAGTCATATTTGTAACTCCTCCATAGTGACATAGATAATTCTAGCTACCTTATATTGTACTACGAAACGGAAAGTGTATCCAAGCGAGCGGGTCAGTCCTAGGCATGATTCTTTATCCGATGATGAAATCGCCTTCTGGATAACGAAACAGCTCCTTTTTGGACTTAGGAGTCAAAGCGTATACTAGAGTCAGCGGTCCAATCCGGCCGAGGAACATCACGAGACCGAGCACCACTTTGCTGAAATCTGTCAGCTTCGTCGTCACGTCCAGGCTCAGACCGGAGGTCGCGAATGCCGAGGTTGTCTCAAATAGGAGCGCGAGAAAGGCCCGGTCTTCCACGGCGGATAAGATCATGGCAGTAAGGATCACAAGAAACAGAGCCAGCCAAGTCTGCGTGATCGCCCGCAGAATGGACTCTTTGGACAGGCGTTTGCGAAAGAATACAATATCTTCTTTGCCACGCAGCATGGCATACATTGCGCCGATGAGGATGGCAAATACGGTTACTTTGATTCCGCCTCCTGTAGAGCCTGGCGCGGCCCCGATGAACATCAGCAGCAGAAGCAGGAACTGGGTCGATTGCTGCATGTCCGATACGCTTAGGGTCGACACTCCGCCGGAACGTGCACTCACGGAGTGGAATACCGCTGCAAAAATCTGATCCGTCAGCGACAGCTCCTGAAATGCGGGAGATTTGAATACCTCCATCACAAAAATAAGCAGCGAACCGGCGACGATAAGAATCCCTGATACGGTGAGCACGACTTTGGAATGCAAGGACAGCCTGCGGGTTGTGCGGAACGACAGCAAATCCGCCAGTACGATAAAACCGATGCCGCCAAGCACGATCAGGACGATGACCACAATATTGACAAAAGGATCGCTGACGTAAGCGGAAAGTCCGCTATAAGGACCATGTACTGCTCCGAACAAGTCAAACCCTGCGTTATTAAAAATTGAAATACTGTGAAATACTCCATAATAGAGCGCCTGACTCAGAGGCATATCGAAAGACCATCTTATGGTTAGCAGCAGAGCTCCAGCCGATTCGATGACAAAGGAGTAAACCGCCACCCGCCGAATCAGTGAGACGAGTCCTTCCAGCGTGTTCTGCTTCATCGCCTCCTGAAGCACCAGGCGGTCGCGCAGGGAAATGCGCCGGTTGAAGGCGAGAGCGATCAAGGTTCCCATCGTCATAAATCCCAAGCCGCCGATTTGGGTAAGAATGATTAACGTGAGTTCGCCGAATAGCGAAAATTGCGTTGCCGGATCGACCACAACCAACCCGGTTACGCAGACGGCCGATGTCGCCATAAAGAATGCGTCCACCAGACCGAGCTTCTGCCCGCTCGCCGAGGCAGGCCCGAGGGACAGCAGAAACGTGCCGATGACGATAATAAGGGTAAATCCAAAAGTTAATACTTTAGCAGGGGATAGTGAATCTTGCTTTTTTTTGCGCTTAAGCACTTTGGTATGCACCTCAATATAGACTTCTTGAAATTGAAACAAAACATGTTACGATAAATAAAGCTGAGCAAGCCTCTGGCTTGGCCGACCGTTAGCGCAGGTATACCGATTATAGAGCAATTTTAACAAAATTCACACCGTTCTTCGCAACAAAATTAATAGAGCAGAGGAGAGACGTCTAAATGGAGCTGCACATCGTTGAAGCACAAATGCAACGGCAGGAGGATGGCACTTACATAGGCAAAACGATTTTTAAAGTTGCATCGCATAAAGCCAATTACGAAATTACCTTCTTCAGCAAGAAGGGGGACGATTGGGACTACAGTCTGCATTATGCGGATGAACCCGGGATTGAGGAGCAATTCCTGCTCGTCGATGCAAGGATCGAAGAGGATGACGAAATGTTTGACCGCCTGCTGGATGCGGCATGGGATACGCTGCCAGCCGAATAAGGAGGAGGCGACAAGCGGCGATGTTACACTGTCCGAAGGGGAGGAGATGGCTTGCTGCAAAAGCCGTTTTACCGTATTTGCCTTGGCATCATTATGGTCCTGACGATCATTTTATTATTGTCCAAGGTTAGCTTTATTTTTATTCCGCTCGTTACTTTAATTAATATTCTGATTGTGCCGGTTATGCTGTCGGGATTTTTGTATTATTTGCTCCGGCCGATTGTGCAGTTTCTGGAACGGAAGGGCTGGAACCGGATGCTGTCCATTCTGGCCATCTACCTGCTTTTTGCTGGCGTGGTTACGGTCTTTCTGATCGTCGTATGGCCTCCGCTGCAGAAGCAGGTGACCGATTTTGTGAATAATGTACCGCTGCTGCTTCGCGAGCTGCAAGCCCAGTTCAACGAAATTCGGCAATCCCGGCTGTTCTCCATGTTCAGCGAACAGAACGCGCAAATATCGAACAAGCTGACGGAGTCTATCAACTCCGTGATCGAGGCGGCCACCAAATCGATTTCCCATGTCGTCACTTTTCTGAACGATTTCTTCATCGTCGTGGGAACGGCGCCGATCCTCCTATACTACATGCTGAAGCAGGATGACCGGGTCACCCCAACCTTGACCCGGATGCTCCCGAAGCGTTATCGGCGCGACGGCGAGCAGGTCATCCACGAAATCGATAACGGGCTCAAAGGTTTTATTGCCGGGCGAATGATCAGCGCTGTACTGCTGGCTGTCATGGGTTTTATCGGCTTCTGGCTGATCGGTTTGCCTTATCCTCTGCTGCTGGCCATCGTCGGGGCGCTGTTCAATTTCATCCCTTACTTTGGTCCGTTTCTGGGAGCTGTTCCCTGTGTAATCGTGGCATTTACCGAATCTACATCGATGGTGATTTGGGTCATCGTGATCGTCGTGGTTTCCCAGCAGATCGAAGGCAATTTGATCTCCCCGTATATTTATGGGAAGACGATCAACATTCATCCGCTGACTACAATTATTCTGTTACTGATCGCCGGCGACTTCGCGGGCATTCTGGGCATGATTCTGGCAATTCCCGTATATATGATGGCGAAAATCATTATCGTGCGCATGTATCAATTGTATTTGGACAGCAGGAAGGGGGACGAGGAGGACGACGCTGCACCGGAGGACGCGTCACTGCAGGCGGCCGTCCCAGCCTCGGAGGATGTGCATCGCTAGGCTCATTTCCTGATCATGGTGATCAAAGTCATATCTCCATCCCATCCCCTTGGGAGATGATGATGCTACAGGCTATCATTAATTCTCGGGGGATGATAAGTATGGCAGTAACCGCTAAAGGCGGGAAGTACTTTTACGCATGGAGTACAATACTTCCTGACGGATCTTTTTGCCTGCCGGATCAGGCCCTGCAGGAATACAATATCACGTTGAACTCCAAAATTATCTTGATGACGGGCCGGAATACGGCGAAGGGTTTCAGTGTCGTCTGTAAAGAATTGATCCCAAATTCGCCGCTTGCGGCGATTTTTGGGAGCTTGCCTGAGCTGCAGAACCACTCCCTTCCCGAAGGGCAGGCCGTTACCTTTAAGGAGCGCATGTTCTGCTGGGTGCTGTTGAGCAAGGACCGCTATATCAAGCTTCCTCTCCGGACATGGCAGCAGTTCGGTTTGCAGCCTGGCGATAAGCTGCTTAGCATGCGCGCGACCCATTTGGCCTTTAATATTCTGTCGGAAGGTCCTTATATCGAATTGGCCAAGCAGATGCAAGATATTTTAGAATACAAGTAGCAGGTGAATGGGTATTTATGATATGCGGTTCCCCTGCGGGGCATCCTTTTCCTACCGGAGAAATGGATGTCTTTTTTATTTTTGCGGTGATCACGGTGTATAATGAAATAAGCAAAACGGAATGGATTTTCGCTTTAGCTATCTTTGATTTACATAACTATAATTATGTTAATTTATTGGAGGACTGCGTATGAATGCACATGAAATCGATTTTGAAATTTACGGCAACGAAATGCAGTGCGTCGAAATTCAGCTGGATCAGGGGGAGAGCGTAGTCGCCGAAGCAGGAAGCTTTATGATGATGGATCAGGACATTCGGATGGACACGATTTTTGGCGATGGCAGCGACAATGGCGGCGGGCTGGTCGGCAAGCTGATGGGAGCGGGCAAACGGCTTCTAACCGGGGAAGGCTTGTTCATGACCGTCTTTACGAACGAGGGCTATAACAGACAAAGCGTCACCTTCGCATCTCCCTATCCGGGCAAAATTATTCCGCTGGATCTTCAGATGCTCGGCGGGAGAATTATTTGCCAAAAGGATTCCTTCCTCTGTGCAGCCAAGGGCGTATCGGTAGGTATTGAGTTTCAGCGCCGGCTCGGTACTGGCTTCTTCGGGGGCGAGGGCTTTATTATGCAGAAAATTGAGGGAGACGGGCTGGCGTTCGTCCACTCCGGCGGTCTCGTCCTGGAGAAAAACCTCGCGCCGGGCGAAGTGCTGCGCCTCGATACGGGCTGTCTGGTTGCGATGACGGCCGGAGTCGATTATAACATCGAATTCGTGAAGGGAGTTAAGTCAGCCTTGTTTGGCGGGGAAGGGCTATTCTTTGCCACGCTGCGCGGACCGGGCAAAGTGTGGGTGCAGTCCTTGCCGTTCAGCCGTATGGCCGATCGCGTGCTCTCGGCGGCCCGCTACTCGGGACGAAAGGATGAAGGCAGTATTTTAGGCGGTCTGGGCAATTTGTTTGAAGGAAGATAAAGCAAATTAGCCTCCGGCCTCCTATTGACAATCCGGCACTAGTGTAACTACACTTGTTACAGTATAGGCGGGAGGGATATCTATGACGATCAGTTCACGATTCGCCGTCGCTATTCATATATTGACCGTGCTGGAAACGAACCGGGGAGGCGTGAATACGTCCGAGTATATTTCGGACAGCGTGAACACCAACCCGGTGGTAATTCGGCGCATTACAGGGATGCTAAGCAAAGCAGGCCTCGTAGAAGCAAGGCCGGGCGTTGCCGGCTCGAAGCTGGCAAAGGAAGCAACCGATATTACGCTGCTGGACATTTACCAGGCTGTCCATGCTGTGGATGAGAATGGCCTGTTCGCGGTTCATGACAAGACGAACGATAATTGTCCGGTAGGACGCAACATTCAGTCGACGATCGAACCTGTTTTTGCTGAAGCTCAGAAGGCGATGGAGAGCACCCTTCAGCAGGTTACATTGCTGGATATCGTGCGCGATTTGGAAAGCAAGCCATAACCGCCTTGTGATGCCCTGAGTTCATAGAAACGGTAGCAATACGGATAAAAGAAGCTCAAAAAGCCGATTCCCTCGTAAGAGTGAGTCGGCTTTTTGATCGGGCAGGCATTGGCTTAAGCTTCCTGCTTTTCGATTTTGGCGACGTTGTTGAGCTTGTGCCGTACAGGATACTTGGCCAGTTTTTTGGCCACGATTTTAGCCTCGAAGGTAATGGTATCTCCAATGTCTAGTCCGGTCTTTTTCATGGTTGCGCTATGGCTTGACCAAGCGTCCCCGATTTCGATTTCAGGCTCGACGACAGCCGTATTCTCATAGATGACGACCTCGTCGTCGTTATCGGAGAAGTGATTGGGGATGGTCGTAAACTCCTTGACGGTAGCCACCATTTTCACTTTGCCCTCCGGAAGCTCAAGCTTGGTTTTTTTAGCTTTTTTACTGCTGGTTTTAGGGGCCTCTTCAGCCGCAGCCGGCAATTTGTCGTTCGTATTGTCGGCTGGGATCGCTTTCTCCTGCGCTGGAGCGGCGGCAGCTTCATTTTTAGCTTCGTGTTCCGCTTCCGCATCGGCTGCTTTAGACGAGACTGTTTCATTGCCCTTATCGTCCGGCGCTTCCGCCGCGTCTCCGGCTTTGACGCCATAGCTGGCGGCCTGCATTTCCTTCAGGTAGGAAGGGTGGATACAATGCTTCTGATGGTTCGCTAATTCGATGACAGCCGTAATATGATCGACATATCCGATAATGCTGCATGCTTCATTTAATCCATGGCCTTTATAGTAGAAAGTTTTGATTTTAGCCGCTTTGTCGGATAGCAGGCCCCATTCCTTGCACTTATCGATGAGCTCTGCTTCGTCCGAGAAGGCCGTATACGTATCCGGTTCGATCAGAAACGAATGCACCATATATTTTCTCCGCCTTTATTTTTTTATTCCACTCTATTTTATCATGTTTTGCTCCAATTAGCGGCATGCTCAGTACAGGAATCTCCATAAGTAGAACGTCGCATATGCCTCCCAATTGGTCCACGCCGCGGCCAGTGTGCGGATTTCCTGCTTTGTCGGCTTGCGGTCGCTGCCCGTTAAATGTTTAATTGCGTTATGCAGTCCGACATCATCGATTGGAAAAGCCGAGGGCATCCGCAGACAACGCATCATTACATAATTAGCGGTCCACGGCCCGATGCCGCGAATGGAAACAAGCATCTGCTCCGCCGCCTTCAAACTGCCGGCATTCAGCAGCTTGTCTTTCGTCAATTCCCCTTCGGCAATTAGCCGGGCTGCACCGATAAGGTACTCGCATTTTTTGACGGTCATTCGCAGCCCGCTGAAATCTTCGACCGTTAACCCGGCTATGTCGGCTGCGGAAGGGAAGAGCCAATACTGCTCTCTATCAACACTTACTTGTTTGCCAAAACGCTCAACAAGCCGTCTTTTCAACGTGTAGGCATAACCCAGACTGATTTGCTGTCCGAGAATACCCCAGCTTACCGCTTCGAACAAATCGGGGATGCCGATCACCCGCAATCCATAAAAAGAAGAGACCGCTTGCGTCAGCAGCCGATCCTCCCTGGCCATCTCATAAAAGGGAAGAAGATCTCGATCCATGTCGAACCATTCTCTGACGTATTTCGCGACTTCCGATTGCAGCGATGGGCTGATGGGCGCAGTGCCGCCTTTAATAGTTACTTTTAGCGAATTGTCCTCATGAGCGCTGATTTCTATGATCGATAAGTGTTCCTTAATGGTGATTGCCCTGCTAACCTGTCCGTCCCGGATCTGATATAGGCATTCATTGGGCGATCTTAATAAGTAAGCCAAATTTTGCGCAAAGCTAAATGGCTCGGGAACGTCTATCATCAGGTTCATCTCTGTGCTTGCATCCATAGTTATTCCTCCATTCCAGCTGATTAGAGCTCATTCTAGTTGTAACATGAAAGCTGGTTTAGCAGTTTCGATATCTTGCTTTTACATTCGGAAATACGTTCAATTCGGCGAATCTGGAGTTATACTTGTTTATGGAGGCGAAGCAAGCTATGAGAAAACAAGGCCAGCCGTTAACCGAAGAATTATGGCAAGCGATCGTAGGGAATAATGCGATTTACGACAAGCGATTTATTTACGCTGTGCAATCGACGGGGATTTTCTGCCGGCCTTCCTGCAAATCCCGCCCGCCGAAGAGGGAGCATGTCCGAATATTTGCCAATGCGGAGGAGGCTTTATCCGCGAATTTTCGCCCCTGCAAAAGATGCAAGCCTGCTCATGGCCGGCTTCCAGACGCTGAATGGGTGGAGCAGATTGCGGGGTATATGGATGCCCACTACCGGGAGAAGCTCACCCTGGATATTTTGGCTGAAATGTGCCATGGTAGCCCATATCATCTGCATCGCACCTTTAAGCGAATTAAAGGGGTGACGCCAGCTCTGTATCTGCAGCAAAGGAGATTGAACACGGCGACAAAATATTTGCGCACAACCGACAAAGCGATAGCTGAAATCGCCGAGTCTGTTGGTATCGGCAGCACTTCTTATTTTATCACCCTTTTTAAAAAAGCGACGGGACAGACCCCGTCAGAATACCGCGAATGCGTGAATAGAACAGGAGGTACATTATTATGACAGTGTTAACGGAATCCCCATTATACTGGTCATTGCTGCAGATGGATCATTGGAGCATTCATATTGCCGCAACAACCCGGGGACTGTGCTATGTCGGTTCTCATGACCAGCCGTATGCGGAGCTGTCGGCTTGGGCAAACCGGAGATTCCCCGGCTGCGGCTTGAGGGAGGACGAAGCGAGAATGCGTCCCTATGCGGAGGAATTGAGTCGATATTTGCGAGGAGAGCTCGAATGCTTCAACCTTCCATTGGACGCTCCCGGGACTGAGTTTCAACGGATGGTCTGGCAAGCGCTCGCCGAAATCCCTTATGGCTGTACGGAATCTTATACAGGTATTGCCCGCAAAATCTCTAAACCGTCCGCCGTACGGGCCGTCGGGGCCGCGATCGGGGCAAATCCGTTATTGATCGTCATTCCATGCCACCGTGTCATAGGCAGAAATGGAGCCCTTACGGGATATCGCGGCGGGCTGGACATGAAGGCGCGTTTAATCGAACTGGAAGAGGACCATGTAAAACAGGCAGGAGCCATATATGAGGTTCTTTGAAATTTTTGAGCCTGCCAGGCTTTGCACCGCAAGAAAGTATGTTAAAATGGTATAGGAAAACCTAAAATAAGTTTTCTATAATTTAACATAGATGTAAATATGATACAAAAGTCCTATTGATTTGCGAATCATCCTCCACTAATCTGTGATTGAGAGAAAATGTTCACAAATTTGTTAAAAATTGCAGACGTGTGCATAAACTCTCCACACCATATCGGGAGGATGATT
Source organism: Paenibacillus woosongensis (assembly GCF_030122845.1). Classification (NCBI taxonomy): domain Bacteria; kingdom Bacillati; phylum Bacillota; class Bacilli; order Caryophanales; family Paenibacillaceae; genus Paenibacillus; species Paenibacillus woosongensis. Next base: position 2,833,870 of record NZ_CP126084.1, on the reverse strand, counting down.
TGTATGAAGAAGAAAGTTAGTTTTTTTCTCGCCCTATCGTTAGTGATGACACTATTCGGTGCGCTCCATGCATCCGCGGCGTCCATTACGGTAGACTCTACAATTATCGTTAAGGCAGGAACAACGTTTGACGGCAAAGGCCAAACTTATGTTGCCAACCCGAATACTTTAGGCGACGGCAGCCAGGCTGAGAACCAGAAACCGATTTTTCGCCTGGAGGCGAACGCCACGCTGAAGAATGTCATTATCGGGGCGCCGGGCGCTGACGGAGTTCACTGTTATGGAAACTGCAACATCAACAACGTAACATGGGCGGATGTAGGTGAAGATGCACTTACCCTCAAATCTTCTGGAACCGTTAACATTAATGGTGGAGGCGCTTACAAGGCGTACGACAAAGTATTTCAAATCAATGCAGCAGGAACGATCAACATAAAGAATTTCAAAGCGAATGACATCGGCAAGCTTGTGCGGCAAAATGGCGGTACCACTTTCAAAGTTGTGATGAACGTAGACAACTGCGACATTTCCAAGGTAAAAGATTCGATTCTGCGTACAGACAGTAGTACATCAACCGGGAAAATCACGAATACGAGATATTCTAGTGTTCCTACCTTATTTAAAGGCTTTGCATCCGGCAACACAAGCCAGTCCGGAAATACGCAATATTAATAGTTTAGCCTGTTACGGCCTGCGAATGACATGCACGTGTTGTCATTCGCAGGTCTTTTATATATTTGGCTTTGTTAAATCTCGTTGTTGATAATTGATAATCGCGAACAAATGTTCTATAACAAGGCTAATATCATTGTTCGTAGATGATTTATCTATGGATCTAAAGGAACTTAAAAAGCATGCTGATATGTTGGACGATACTGGTAAGCGAGAGCTTATCTACTTTTTGCAGTCACGAACGAAGGGAGTTGCGGTTCCAGTTCGAGCGATTGATGAGATTCAATAGCAGAAACATAAAGATGGGCTTGTTTGTCCACATTGCAAAAACCATTCTGTTGTGCGATTTGGTAAGTACGCTGTTAAAACACGCACTGGAGACATAAAACGTCAACAGCTATCACAGCCGTTTGAAAAAATGGTTGGATCGATTTAACGGTGTTGCAACTAAATATTTGCATCATTATTTGGCTTGGTTTCGTTACTTAGACAGCAAGGAATGCTTTCTGCTTATTCTTGTTAAGCTAACGGGCAGTCTAATTTAATAAAACTGCTACGAATCTTGTTCAAATAGTGATAGTATTATTGAAATATCTTCCAAGGGGATGATTTAATGAAATTTGTTATAATATTTGGGCCGCAGGCGGTAGGAAAAATGACAGTAGGACATCAATTGGAGAAGGTAACTGAACTAAAGTTGTTCCACAATCACGTAACAATTGAAATGTTAGCTCCCCTATTCGGTTTTAATCGTGAAATGTGGAGATTAGTAAATAAATTTCGTCAAGACATATTTGAAGCCGCCGCTGATAGTGATATGTATGGAATGATTTTCACTTATGTATGGGGATTCGATTTGCAAGAGGATTGGGACTACGTTGATAAAATTTGCAAAACAATCGAAGATAAAGATGGCGAAGTGTATTTTGTTGAGCTTGAAGCCGATCTTGAGAAAAGAATTGAGCGTAACAAGACTCCTCACAGACTTGAACACAAACCAACAAAAAGGAATGTTACTCGTTCTGAACAGGATCTATTACAGACAATGGAGCAACATCGATTAAACTCCTTCGAGGGAGAAATTAAAAGAGAAAATTACATCAGAATTAACAACTCGAATTTAAGTGCTTGTGAGGTTGCTGAAATCATTAAGAACAGATTCGCTTTATAGTGATTTTTATTGTTGTACTAACGGATAGCAATAAACCGTCTATTCTACGAAGGCGGTTTTCTTTTGGTCAAATATCAACATTAGAATTTAACATAGCCATATATTTTAAAAATATTAGGGTTGACCTTCTCGTTACGTAAAGGTGTACAGTGATGTTGTCAGGAGGTGATCCCATGGAATATACCATACAGAAGCTGGCCCGGCTAGCCGGAGTCAGCACGAGAACGCTTCGCTATTATGACGAGATTGATATTCTTAAGCCGGCAAGAATCAACTCGTCCGGGTACCGCATCTACGGCCAAGCAGAAGTAGATCTGCTGCAGCAAATTTTGTTCTACCGCGAGCTGGGCATTTCACTGGAGCAGATCAAAGCGATCATCACCTCGCCCAGTTTCAACAGCGTTTTGGCGCTTAAGCAGCACCGGGAACAGCTCCTTGACAGAAGAAGGCAATTGGATGTCCTGATTGGAAATGTGGATAAGACGATTGCTATGCATGAAGGGAGAATAAGCATGACGGATAAAGAGAAGTTTGAAGGGTTCAAACAGCAATTGATCGACGATAACGAGCAGAAATACGGCAGGGAAATCCGCGAAAAATACGGGAATGAAAAGGTTGACCAGTCCAACTTGAAATTGCGCGGGATGACGGAGGAGCAATATGAAAAAATGACGCAATTAGAGGAAGAGCTTAAGCGGACGTTGGCCGAAGCATATCGAACCGGCGATCCAGCTAGCGAAATCGCCCAGCGGGCGGCGGATCTGCACAAGCAGTGGCTGTGCTATACTTGGAACGAATACAACGCAGAAGCTCATGCCGGGCTGGCGCAGATGTACGTGGACGATGAGCGGTTCACCGCTTATTATGATGCAGAACAATCAGGTACGGCACAGTTCCTTCGCGATGCAATTCTCATTTATACGGGAAATTGATTCATCCCTGCGGGGAGCGGGTAATAATGAACAAGTGGGAAGTGGCCATAATCAATGAACAGACGGAACGGCAGAATCCTGTATTCCGAAAGGTAGTTGATTTACCATGTACTCTCTCAAAAGGAAGAGAAAATCGATATTGCGTCGATTGTTCTCTGGCAAGGCACCCTAGCTATTGGAAGGCGGCTGCGCCATAAATGGTAACCCCCTAGGGGGAGCTCCATGATGGGCTGCGCCATAAATTGAATATCACTTGAAGCTACCGCTTCCCACGTTTAAAGACTCTGCGCCCTTGGCGCGGGGTCTTTTTTGCTTCAACGGGCAACGGGTTTGCAATTATTAGTTTTCCTAATCAAAGATATAAGATCATTCTAATTGACCACCAGCACACGCTATGATAAATTTTATTAAATGATAAATAGATAGTAATACTAGGAATTAATTTAAATTCTATGTATGCTGCGTGAGGTGGATATTGTTGGAACTACAAGTGAGTAACAGCCCATTTAGTCAAGAGCAGGCGGAGCTGCTCAATCGCCTTCTTCCTACGCTAAACGATCATCAGCGTATTTGGCTAAGCGGATATTTGGTCGCATTGCAGGGAGCCGGTGCGCCAACCGCTGCAGCTAATCTCGTTCAGGCAGTTGCGGCCGCAGAACCGGCCATTTCCAAGGAAGTGACCGTGCTCTACGGCTCGCAGACGGGGAACAGTCATAATCTGGCTGGAAAGCTGTCGAAGAAGCTGGAAGAACAGAGCTTCCAGGTCTCTTTGGCGTCGATGAGCGATTTCAAGCCAAATACACTGAAGAAAATTGAGAACCTGTTTATTGTCGTAAGTACACATGGCGAGGGAGAACCGCCGGACAGCGCTATCGCCTTCTATGAATTCCTTCATAGCAAGCGTGCCCCGAAGCTCGAAGGACTGCGTTATTCCGTCCTTGCGCTTGGAGATACCTCCTATGAGTTCTTCTGCCAGACAGGGAAAGATTTCGATAAACGTCTGGAGGAGCTTGGCGGCGAACGGATATCTCCGCGTGTGGATTGCGATGTTGATTTCGATGAATCCGCCGCAGAATGGATGGGGAATGTCCTCGAAGCGCTCGGCAAGCTATCGGCATCCGGTGCTTCGGTCAGCAGCACAGCTTCTGCGGCCGCAGTCAGCGGCACGGAGTCCGAATATTCGAGAAGCAACCCGTTCTCCGCGGAAGTGCTGGAGAACCTGAATCTGAACGGCCGCGGCTCGGATCGGGAGACCCGCCATATCGAGCTATCGCTGGAAGGCTCGAACCTTCAGTATGAACCAGGAGACAGCCTGGGCATTTATCCGGAGAATCATCCGCAGCTGGTCGAGGATCTGATCGCGGCTATGGGCTGGAACGGCGAGGAAACGATCACCGTAAATAAGAACGGAGAACAGCGGACCCTTCGGGATGCCCTGCGTCGCTATTATGAAATTACGGTATTGACTAAACCCCTGCTGGAGCAAGCTGCGCAGCTAAGCACGAACGGAGAGCTGAAGCAGCTGTTTGAAGCCGGGCGCGAACAGGAGCTGCGGGCCTATCTGGCTGAACGCGATCTGCTCGATCTGGTTACGGATTACTCTTTTGCGGGGGTAAGCGCCAGCCAGTTCGTGTCGATTCTGCGGAAAATTCCTGCGCGCCTGTACTCCATTGCCAGCAGTCCCAAAGCATATCCGGACGAGGTGCATCTCACCGTCCGCACCGTCCGTTATGAAGCGTATGGCCGCAACCGTTACGGGGTATGTTCAGTTCAGCTTGCAGAACGGGTAGAGCCGGGGGATACCTTGCCGGTATTCGTTCAGCATAACCCAAGCTTTAAGCTGCCGGAGAATCCTGATACTCCGATCATTATGATCGGTCCGGGAACGGGAGTTGCGCCTTTCCGGGCTTTTCTAGGCGAACGGGAAGAGACGGGGGCGCAAGGAAAGTCGTGGCTGTTCTATGGAGATCAGCATTTTTCAACGGACTTCCTGTATCAGGTGGAGTGGCAGCGCTGGCTTAAAGACGGCGTGCTGACCCGCATGGATGTTGCGTTCTCCCGGGATACCGACAAGAAGGTCTACGTTCAGCACCGGATGCTCGAGAAGAGCAAAGAGCTCTACAAGTGGCTGCAGGAAGGCGCGGTAGTGTATGTATGCGGGGACGAGAAGAAGATGGCCCATGACGTGCATGCCGCCTTGGCTGCTATTCTTGAACAAGAGGGCGGTCTTAGCCCGGAGGAAGCTGCAGAGTATTTGACGCGGATGCAGCAGGAGAAACGTTATCAACGGGATGTATATTAAGCGGGGAATCCTGGAGATTACGAGAGGAGAATTGCCAATATGTCAGACAACAATTTAATGTCGCCGAACAGCGCGCCGCATAGCGACGTTGAAGATATTAAGATAAGAAGTAATTATTTGCGCGGAAGCCTGGAAGAGACGCTTCAAGATCCGATAACCGGGTCCATACCGGAGGACGATAACCGGCTGATGAAATTCCATGGCAGCTATATGCAGGACGACCGGGATTTGCGGAACGAACGTCAAAAGCAGAAGCTGGAGCCGGCTTATCAATTCATGCTGCGGGTGCGTGCAGCAGGCGGCGTCGTAACGCCAGAGCAATGGCTCATGATGGACAGCGTATCGCAGAAGTATGCAAACGGAACGATTCGGTTGACGACGCGGCAATCGTTCCAGCTTCATGGGGTCATCAAGTGGAACTTGAAGAAGACCATTCAGGAAGTAAATGAAGCCATGCTGAGCACTTTGGCCGCTTGCGGTGATGTGAACCGTAACGTGATGTGCAACCCGAATCCGTACCAATCGGAAATCCATTCCGAGGTATATCATTGGGCCAGCAAAGTAAGCGACCACCTTGATCCGCAAACGAAGGCGTACCATGAGATTTGGCTGGACGGCGAGAAGGTTATCGATAGCAATGATCAAGCCGAGCAGGAGCCTATCTATGGACGCGTCTATTTGCCGCGGAAGTTCAAAATCGGCCTAGCCGTCCCGCCTTCGAATGATGTCGATGTTTTCTCGCAGGATTTGGGCTTCATTGCAATAGTTGAGAACGGACAGCTAAAAGGCTTCAATGTTACGGTGGGCGGCGGTATGGGAATGACCCACGGTGATGTAAAAACTTATCCGCAGGTATCCAAAGTAATCGGCTTCTGCTTGCCGGAGCAAATCATCGATGTGGCGGAGAAGACCGTCACGATACAGCGAGACTATGGAGACCGTTCCGTCCGGAAGCATGCGCGTTTCAAATATACGATTGATGACCGGGGTATCGATTGGTTCGTTCAGGAGCTGACAAATCGCCTGGGATGGAGCCTGCAGGAAGCAAAGCCTTTTCACTTTGAGCATAACGGCGATCGTTACGGATGGGTGAAGGGCAGTAACAACAAATGGCATTTTACGCTTTTTATTCAGAACGGAAGAATCAAGGATGAAGCGGATTACAAGCTGATGACGGGCCTGCGGGAAATCGCCAAGGTCCATACCGGGGATTTCCGGCTTACGCCGAACCAGAACCTGATCATCGCAAACGTCAGCAGCCAGAAGAAGAAAAAAATCGAAGGTTTGATTCAGCAGTATGGACTTACCGACGGCCTGCATTATTCTGCGCTACGTAGAAACTCCATGGCCTGCGTGGCGTTCCCGACCTGCGGCCTCGCCATGGCTGAGTCAGAGCGTTATTTGCCGACATTGCTCGACAAGATCGAGCCAATGCTGGAGGAATCCGGTCTGCAGGAGGAAGATATCGTCATTCGGATGACAGGCTGCCCGAACGGCTGTGCCAGACCGATGCTTGCTGAAATTGCCTTTATCGGCAAAGCGCCAGGCAAGTACAATATGTATCTTGGCGGGGGGTTCTCTGGGAACCGCTTGAATAAATTGTACAAAGAAAATATCGGCGAGGCTGAAATTCTGGAATCCTTGCAGCCGATCATTACTCATTACTCCAAAGATCGCCAAGAAGGCGAGCATTTCGGCGATTTCGTCATTCGTGCCGGTTACGTTCAGGAAGTCACCGACGGCCAGAATTTCCACGCTTAAATATTGCCGAGTCAAGCATAGCGTCTCACTGCCAAGTGAGACGCTATTTGTTTTTTTTGTCTTTAAAAGTTAATTATTGACATGAAAAAAATATTATGTCATTATTGTGTCAATATTGAATCTATCAAATGAAAATCGAATACTAGGGGGCCGATTTATGAAAATCAAAGATATGATGTATGTGGCTTTATTTGCCGCAATCATGGCTGTTTTAGGTTTATTGCCTCCTATTCCGCTCCCGTTCATCCCTGTGCCGATTACAGTTCAAACGTTGGGAGTCATGTTGGCCGGCAGTATTCTAGGCGCTAGATTAGGAGGTTTAAGTCTGCTTATCTTCGCAATCATCGTCCTCGCAGGAGCGCCTCTATTGTCCGGTGGAAGAGGAGGCTTGTCCGTCCTGGCCAGTCCAACCGGAGGTTACTTCTTAAGCTGGCCGATCGCTGCATTTTTGATCGGATACATGGTGCAGCGCATGGGCGCACGCATCAATCTCTGGAAATTGATATTGATTAATGTGGTTGGCGGAATCCTGATCATTTATGCCGTCGGCATCCCTTACATGTCCTTTATGACGGATGTACCGCTTGGGAAAGCCATTATTGGCAACATCGCCTTTATCCCTGGCGATCTGCTCAAGGTCGTTGTATCTTCACTGATTGCGATCAGAATGCTGAAGGTAAGTCCAGTTATGCTCCGCCAGGCGAACAGCCGCTCACACAAAGCTTAAATATCCTACCATTGCGAATACGTAAGGTTTGCCTCCAATTGGCAAACCTTTTTTCAACCAAACATTTCCGTTGCTGCTGCACTACTAACATCATTTGGAGGTCATGCCATGATTCATTTTTCGGGCGTCTCATTCCAGTATCCCCAGCAGGACTGCGTTCTCAGCGATATATCCTTTACGATTTCACCCGGTGAATATGTGATTATCGCAGGAACAAACGGCACTGGGAAATCCACGGCAGCCAAGCTGATCAACGGGCTGCTGCTGCCTACGGAGGGCGAGGTACGATATAAGGATTACCGGACCAGCAATGAACGGGAGCTGGGAACGATACGACAAAAAATCGGGATGGTCTTTCAGAATCCCGAAAATCAAATCGTTGCTTCTACCGTGTATGAAGATGTTGCTTTTGGCCTGCAGAATCTCTGCTTGTCCCCAGAAGAGATTGCCACGAAAGTGAGGCTCGTATTGGAACGCGTAGGCATGCTGGATTACATCCACGCTGATGTCGATTCCTTATCGGGCGGTCAGAAACAGAGAATTGCGATTGCCGGCATTCTGGCAGTAGAGCCGGATGTAATTATATTCGACGAGTCGACTTCGATGCTTGATCCGGAAGGCAGACAGCAGGTGCTGGGCCTGATCAGGGAACTGAATCGGAAGGGGATCACAATCATTTCAATCACCCATGATATGGAGGAACTGGCCGAGGCGTCTAGACTGATCGTTCTGGATCATGGATGTATTCGGTACGACGGTCCGCCGGGCAAGCTGTTCGAGGAGGGCTATCTCTCGATTCCCGGCTTGGCGGCTCCTTTCGCTGTAAACGTAAGGGACGCTTTGCGAAGCAAAGGGATTCCGCTCCCGCGCAACCTATTTTGTATGGAAGATTTGGTGGATGGATTATGGAAATTACATTAAATGACGTATTTTACTCCTATAACGCTGGAACGCCGCTCGAGAACGAAGTGCTGCGCGGACTCAATTTGAAGCTGGACAGCAATAAAATTACCGCTGTCGTAGGAAGGACGGGCTCTGGCAAATCTACCTTCGTCCAACATCTTAATGGACTGCTGTACCCGACGCGGGGAAGCATCCATGTTGGCGACACCATCATCAGGAGCGGCAGCAAAAGGAAGCCCGTTCTCTTTGACAAAGTGGGCATCGTATTTCAAATGCCGGAGCACCAGCTATTTGAGGAGACCGTTCTAAAGGATATTTCCTTTGGTCCCAACCAGTTAGGCTGGCCGCAGGATCTGATCCGAGCCAAGGCGCTGGAGGCGCTTAGGCTGGTCGGTCTGGACGAATCTTTCGGAGATCGGTCGCCATTTGAGCTAAGCGGCGGGGAGAAGAGGAGAGCTGCGATTGCCGGAGTGCTGGTGATGGAGCCTTCCGTGCTTATTCTGGACGAGCCTACGGTAGGTTTGGATACCGAGGGCAAACAGTCGCTTATGGAGCTGTTTCTCAGCTGGCGCAAGGAGAAGCAGCGCACGCTGGTCATTGTAACCCATGATATGGACCTATTGGCCGAGTACGCTGAAGACGTCATCGTTTTCGAAAGTGGTAAAGTCAAACTCAAAACAGATCCGCTTACGCTCTTTACGTATTATCGGCAGGAAATCGAGTCGTTAGGACTAAAGCTCCCGCTGGCGCTGTCCCTCGTCGAGCAATTAAACGCCAAGCTGTACACCCCTATAACGGTTGAGTCCGTGAAGAAGGAAGCGATTCTGGCGCAGCTCGCCGATCATTTCCTCATCGCCAGCGGAAAAGGAGGGGTCTGAAGCATGGCCTTGACCCAGCATCTGATATTTGGGCAGTACATTGATAAGAAATCGCTGGTCCATGAGCTCGATCCGCGAACGAAGCTGTTGATCGTCATGGCCTTCATGATTTCGGCGCTGCTCCTCACGACGCTTGTCTCTTACGTTCTGCTGGCGCTTATGGTCGCGGCCGCCATTGCCATTTCCAAAATACCGCTCACCTACATCATCAGAGGATTAAAGCCGGTATGGCTGATTGTGATCATTACGTCGGTCTTTCATATTTTCTTGACGCAGGGCGGAGAGGTGCTGATTCAACTTGGCTCTGTGTCCATCTATGAGCAAGGCGTGCTTAAGGCGATTGCGATTGCTGTACGCATCATTTTACTGTTAGCCATGGCCACCTTGCTGACCTTAACGACGAAGCTGAGCGATTTGACCAGCGCCATTGAAACACTGTTGTCACCGCTCCGCAGAATAGGGGTGCCGACACAGGAAATCGCCATGATGATGACGTTAACGATTCGCTTTATTCCGATTCTCCTGCAGGAAACCGACAAAATTATGAAAGCCCAAAGAGCCAGGGGCGTTGATTTCGCCTCCGGCAACATAGTCAAAAGATTGCTGAACTTTATCCCGATTATTGTACCCGTCCTGATGCTGGCGTTCCAGAAAGCCGAAAGTGCCTCCCAGGCGATTGAAGCCCGGGGTTACCAGCCAGGAATGCAGCGCACACAGCTAAGAACGCTTGCTTTGCAAGCCATCGACTTCAAAACGCTGCTCGTGTCGGGACTATTCATGTCCGTGCTGATCGCACTCAGAATGTGAGGAGGAACGATGCGAATATATCCATGCACTCTTGAAGAATACCGCGACCTTATTGCCGTATCCCTTGGCCGCAAACCTCCGGATGTTTGGTTGAAGAATGCAGCCTATCTCAACGTATACACGGGACAAGTCGAAAGGGGGCATATTTACGTTTCCGGCAACCGGATCGCCTACGTCGGAGACAAGGAATTTCCAGTAACGCCGAATACGCAAATCATTGAACTGGAGCAGAGGCAAATCGTCGTTCCCGGTTATATTGAGCCTCATGCGCATCCCTGTCAAATGTACAACCCGTTCACTTGGGGCGTCAGCCAGCTCCGTCAAGGGTCCGTGTTATCGGTTAACGATAACTTGTCCCTGCTTATGCTCCTTGGCGAGCGGGCGATCTCGTTTATTGAGGAATTAGACCGGATCAGCAGCCATATGTCTTTGTGGTGGTGCAATTTTGATCAAGTGCAGGCTGGCGACCGGTATTTGCTCAAAACGTGGCTTGCTCATCCGCTTGTCATTCAAGGCGGTGAATTTACGGAATGGTTTCAGCTTCTTCAGGGCGATGAGGAGCTGCTGGAACGGCTGCATCTGTTAAAGAGCGCGCGTTTGCGAGTAGAAGGTCATCTGCCAGGCGTCTCCTATGAAAAAATCAGCGGGATCGCGGCGGCGGGTATCGGAGCGGATCACGAGTCTCTAAATGCCGAGGATGTGCTAAAGAGATTGAAGCTCGGACTGTACGCCAGCCTCAGATACTCTTCTATACGCCCGGATCTGCCGGATATTTTGGCTGGCCTGGCCGGCGATCCGCGTTTTAATTTGAACCGCGTTATGCTTACGAGCGACGGACCTTCGCCGCATTTTACGGAGGAGCACAGCATTCCCGGCATGATCAAGCTGTGCATGGAAGCCGGCTTATCCGCCGTAGAAGCTTACAGGCTGGCTACCCTGAATCCGGCGACGTACTATGGGCTCGATGAAGATCTGGGCGGCATTGCCCCCGGCAGGCTTGCCAGCTTCAACGTTCTGGACTCGCTGAACGAGCCGGCTCCGCTCCATGTTATGCAGCAGGGGACATGGCGCATCTGGAACCGGGAAGACATGCAGCCGGCCGATGAAGCTGCTGTCACAAGCTGGCTACAATCCTATTTCCCGGCCCGAAGAGTGCCTGCCGAGCTGGTCCCGGAACAGATCCGTGGACAAGGCAGCACAGGTATTGAGCTTGTCAACGATGTCATTACGAAGCCTTACGAATTTATTGCTGGTGAACGGCTAGGGGACGAGGAGAGCTTCATTACGCTGCTTGACTCTAAAGGGAAGTGGACGCTTCATACCCGTATAAAAGGCTTTGCTTCTGGGGTTACGGCGCTGGCCAGCACTTATAGCGCCTCAGGAGATACTTTGCTGATCGGCAGGAGTGAAAAGGGGATATGCGACATATTGCAGGAGCTGAACGAGCGTGGCGACGGGATACTGGCTTCTTTCATCAACGGGGATAAGCTGCATATCCCCCTTCCGTTAGGCGGCACAATGAGCGCCGGGAACATGGAAGAGATCAGCGAATCTCTTGGTCTTTTTGCGCTTCGGATGAAGGAACACGGCTATCGGTTTCGCGATCCCGCCTATACGCTGCTTTTTCTGACCGCTTCCCATCTGCCTAACATACGCATGTCTGCGAAGGGACTGTATCTGGTTAAGAACGGACATGTGCTTGCCAGTCCTGTTCGACTGGATACTCGTTAGATATCTTTACCAAACATTCTCCAGAGAAGGTGATCCTTATGCTGATTACGGAGGCCGTTCTAGCACACGCCGCCGAAAAACCGGAGAAAACCGCGCTCGTCGTCGATCACCGCCGGTTGACATATCAGGAGCTTGATAAGGCCATCAACGAGGCGGCTTGCGAACTTATGGCCTTTGAGAATAGCTTTAATCAAGCTGGGCATACGCTCATCGGTTTCTTGCTGCATAACAGTGTGGAGTTCGTGCAATATTTTTTGGCTGCGGCAAAGCTCGGGTTATGCTCAGCGCTATTCGATCCGAAATGGGCCGATGCAAATATCGATGCGATTTTAGGGGAGTGCAGGCCGGCTATTTTGGTTGTTGGCATCGATTTGCTGCCTCGCTTGGCCAGTGTTCCTGATACGACGAAGCTGATCGTCATCGACAGCGATTCCGCAGTGCAGGAGGAAATTAGGGACCATAGTCGCGAAGGCAATGCGGCTGCCGCCAGTGCTGGTTCAGCCGGGCACCGATTTTCCCGCAATTCAACCCCGGACAGCATATTCTATATGGGGTTTACTTCAGGAACCACCGGAATGCCGAAAGGCTTCCTCCGTGCTCAGCATTCATGGATGGAGAGCTTCGCTCAGGCCAAGGAGGCATTTGGCTTAAGCGAAGCCGACCATGTTCTCGGTACCGGGCCGCTCGTACACTCTTTGACGATTTATGCGGCGATTCAAACCTTGTATCTTGGCGGAACCTTCTATCTCCCGCGAAAATTCAAGGCCGCGACGGCGCTGGCTATGCTGGGGGCCTGTCCCATTACCCATATTTATCTCGTTCCAACGATATTCGAAGCGCTGTACCATGAAGCGATCTCGCAAACTCCTGTTTTTACTGCGCCGCAAGTAAAATCATTAATTACGACGGGAGACAAGTGGACACCGGAATCGAAGCGGAAGGCAGGGGAGGCCTTTCCTCAGGCAGGCATTTACGAATTCTATGGCGCGTCCGAGCTCAGCTTCGTCACGGTGCTGGATCCAGCAGGCAACAAAGCTAGACCGGACTCGATCGGCAAGCCGTTTAACGGAGTGAAGGTGTCCTTGCGCAAGCCTGACGGTACAGAAGCGGGGGCAGGCGAAGTGGGACAGATTTATATCAGAAGCGGCATGATTTTCTCCGGCTACTTCAATAATGCAGACGAAACGAAGCAGGTTATCCATGGAGAGTGGGCAACGGTAGGAGATCTGGCGATGAGGGACTCAGAAGGCTTCCTCTATATGGTGGGCAGAAGCAACAATATGATCATCAGCGGAGGGCTTAACATTTACCCCGAAGAGATCGAGAAAATTTTGCTGTCGTTGGAGGAAATCGAGGAGGCCATTGTAGCTGGACTGCCTGACGCCTACTGGGGGCAAAAGGTCGTGGCTCTCGTGAAAGCAAAACAAGACGCGGTGATCAGCGACCAGGATATTATGGCACACTGCCGCAAGCGGCTGGCCAGCTATAAATGCCCGAAGAAAATTTTGCGGGTCGAATCTTTCCCTTACACGAACAGCGGCAAAATATCGCGCGCGTCCATCCATGGTTGGCTGGCCGGAAGGGGGGTGTGAGCATGTCCATTCCCGTGATTGTAGCTGCCAAACGAACGGCCATCGGCAAATATGGAGGAATGTTCAGGGAGATTCCGCCCGAGGTGCTCGCCGCAGAGGTGATTCGAGCTATTCTGGGCGAAACATCCGTGAACCCTGGGGATATCGATGACGTAATCCTCGGCAATGCAGTTGGCCCGGGCGGCAATATCGCCAGATTGTCCGCTTTGACCGCCGGACTTCCGGTGGAGGTTCCAGGAGTTACGGTCGACCGTCAATGCGGTTCGGGTCTAGAAGCGATTCATCTGGCGGCGCGGCTGATTCAGGCTGGAGCGGGCGAGATCTATTTGGCGGGCGGTGTAGAGAGCACAAGCCGAGCGCCGTGGAAGATCGAGAAACCTCTTTCATTATATGGCAGAGGATTTCCTGCGATTATGGGCCGCGCAAGGTTCTCGCCTGATTGTATCGGTGATCCGGATATGGGCAAGGCCGCGAACAATGTTGCTAACAAATATGGGATCACCAGGGAGCAGCAGGATTTATTTGCACTTCATAGCCAAAACAAGGCCGTGGACTCGATCCGCAGCGGGCGCTTTCAGGGCGAAATCGTGCCGGTCTCCATTACGGCAGAGCGTGAAGCAATCATCATCGATACGGATGAATGTCCGCGCCCGGGCACAACGCTCGAGAAGCTCGCGGCTCTGCCGCCCGCATTCGATGCCGATGGCACGGTAACGGCGGGGAACGCTTGCCCGGTCAATGACGGTGCAGCGATCGTCCTGTTGATGTCACTCAAGATGGCCCGCTCATTAGGCTTGCAGCCTGTCATGCAGTTCGTCGATTCGGCCGCAGCCGGTGTCGATCCGAATTATTTAGGGATCGGTCCGGTACCCGCGGTAAGCAAGCTGCTCGCAAGAAACAGCCTGACGGTAAGTGATCTCGATATCGTGGAATTCAATGAAGCTTTTGCCTCGCAGGTGCTGGCCTCTCTGCAGCAGCTGAGCATACCGGAGGAAATCGTCAATGTCGGCGGCGGAGCTATCGCGCTGGGCCATCCTTACGGAGCCTCCGGTGCCATTCTCGTCACACGCCTGTTCAGCGAAATGCGGAGCATGGACGCTGCAAGGGGCATGACGACGCTCGGTATCGGCGGCGGACTGGGGCTCGCGACGTTATGGGAGAAATGTGTATAAAAAGGAGGCAGCTGCATGCACCTTAACCAGCAAACTGCAGTGATAACCGGCTCCAGCCGCGGTATCGGCCGGGCGATCGCCCTTAGAATGGCACAAGAAGGTGCCCGGGTGGTCGTTAATGGTACCGATGCTAGCCGTGTTAACGCAGTTGTTGAGGAAATTCGCCAAAACGGCGGCGTCGCCATCGGCATCGCCGAACCGGTCCATACGATGGAGGGCGGAGCTCGGATCATCTCCGCGGCGACGGCGGAGTTCGGCCAGGTGGATATTCTGGTGAACAACGCTGGAATTATCCGCGATCAAATGGCGCACAAGCTTGGCGAAGAGGATTGGGACGCTGTGATCAGCATTCATTTGAAAGGAGCCTTCTCCTGCATTCGGGCCGCGCTGCCGGGCATGAGGGAGAGAAGACAGGGCTGCATCATCAATATGACCTCAACAGCGGGCTTAACCGGAACAGCGGGGCAGCTCAACTACAGCGCGGCTAAAGCCGGCTTGCTTGGCATGACGTGGACGCTGGCACTGGAGCTCCGGCATTACGGAATCAGCGTCAATGCCATCGCTCCGGCGGCCTTGACGGACATGACGGCTCCGTATATCGAGCGGGCGAGGCGGGATGCTGAGGCTGCGGGCCAAAACCTCCCCGATTATTGGCGGGTCGGAACGCCCGAAGAGGCGGCCGAGCTGGCGGTGGCGCTAAGCCTCCCGCAAACCCGGGGAATTAGCGGTGAAATATTCTCCGTTAACGGCGGCGATATCGGATTATGGGCACGACCCAAGCATGAATTGCTGACCTCGCGTACATCGGGACATTGGAAGGCCAGCGAAATTGCCGCCGAATTATTGACCGAATCGTTGAATTGATCGAGCTATGGGGGAATGCCTTGTTGAAGAAAAAAAGAATATTTATCGGCATGATGGCCGGAATGGGCAGGGTCAACCGCTGCTTGCCCATCGCACTCAAGCTTCGGGACATGGGGCATGAGGTCGCTTTTACGATTTGGGGAAATGCGGGTGCAGCCATGGAGAAGCTCGGCTTTGAAGCTATCCCGATTCCACCTATTCCGGAGCCGAAGGGCCAGACATTCGATCCCGATTTTGCGGATTTCCATCAATTTCTGGCGATGATGGGTTATGCCGACCCGGTATATATGAAGAACGAGCTTGAATCCAGGCTGGGTGCAACGTCAGCCTTCAAGCCGGATCTCGTGCTCACAGATTCCAGTTTGTCGGCCGCTTTCATTGCCCGCAAGCTTGGAATTCCGCTCGTTTCCATCCACCAGTCCTGCTCCCTTCCCGGAGGCGTGCCATTTAACCCAGAGGCAGCGGCAAGACCGATAGAGAACGGCGCCGGTAATGCTGTCACTGTGGCGCTAAACGAAACGCTTGCTTTGCACGGACTGGAACAGAGCGACAATGTCTTGACCTTCTTGGCCGGCGATTTAGCAATTGTGCCAAGCATCCCAGAATTTGATCCCGTAGATCCAAGGGCCCTCTCAATCCCCCTGGAATATGTCGGTCCGATCGTCTGGAGGGATGACAGCGTGGCAGGTCTGCCGCCGTCCTGGCTGGCCGAGGAGCGGAGCATAGCCGGGAAAAGACGCGTATTCGTGTATACGAGCAGGCTCGTGGAATGGGGAGTTGAGAGCGGCGGACATATTTTCAGGGAAGTGGTCCATGCGCTGGGTCATACTTCTACGGAAATATTGATCGCTACGGGCTTTAATCCGCTGGAAGGGGATCAGGAGAAAATTCCTCCGAATGTGAGCTTTGCGACTTACGTATCCGGGGTGATGGCGGCAGAGCGAAGCGATATTATGATACACCACGGCGGGCACGGGAGCTGCATGACGACGCTATTGACAGGCACACCTTCATTGATGATTCCTACCTGGGCGGAAAGGGAGTTCAACGCTAGGCAGCTGCAGCATATTGGCGGCGGCTGTATGATCCGCCCTAACGAGATGACGGGTCAGCGGCTGGCGGAAACCGTGGATACGATGCTCAGCGGGGGTGCTTTGGAGCAGGCGCAAACATTACGGGACAGCATTGCTTCCCGTCATTACGGAGGCGCAGAACGCGCTGCCGCCTTAATTAACGGACTGCTATAGGCATTGCGCATAGATTGACCTTAATAAAAAGGAGTTATCAGCTTTGCCCTATAATTTTCGGCCACGAGGCAATGCATGTTCCCGGGCTGCGAGCCGAGAAAGGAGAATTCTATGAAGGCTAGCATTGTCATACTGGCCTATAATCAGCAAGAAATTATCGAAGCTTGCCTGACTTCCCTATCCCGCCAATACCTGCAGGAGGGGGACGGCTTCGAGGTCATACTCGTCGATAACGGGTCAACGGATGGCACAGGGGAAATGATTCATCAATTGGCGGTAAATTACCCGCTGACTTATAAATACATTCCTGAGACGGCGGAATCGAGCAGAGCTGCATCCCGTAATCAGGGCATTGTAAGCGCAAGCGGTGATATCGTTATTTTTCTGGATGGGGATCAAATTCCCGGCCCGGGATTCGTCGCCGAGCATTTGCGCGTTCATAAATTTGCGGAGGACAAGCTTGTCATCGGCTTTAGAAGGTATTTGGAGCAAGGAGCGATCGCTGGGGGGCGAGGAAAAGCGCTTTTTGAAGCAGGCAGCTTGCCGCCCTTCGAGGAAGATGAACGGTTTTGGCTGATGGAGCGGTTTTCCGAGAATGCCGGATCGCTCCGAACGGCCTGGCATCTGTTCTTCAGCTGCAATATATCGGTCAGAAGGGAGAGGCTGATCGAAGCCGGCATGTTTAATGACGGTTTCGTGGGCTGGGGACTGGAGGACAGCGAGCTCGGCTACAGGCTGGAGCAGGGAGGCGGTTCATTTATTTTCAACAAAAACGCGCTTGCCTATCATGTGCATCATCCTTCCGAATTCAATGAGGCCCGTTACGCTGGCTGGCTGGCGAATTTGCAGCATTTCTTCTCCCGCCACCCGTCCTTTGAAGTAGAAGCGCAAAAAATCCTGGCGGAATTTTTCAACCCGCAAATCAGAATTTCCTGGTGGGACTGCTACGTAAGGTTCGAAAATGTCGTCCGGGCCTATCAAGGGTATGAGGGGGGCCGTTATCCCGTCAGCATTATCGTGGTTTATAAGCATAGCACCGAAGCGGTCAATGCGATTACTTCCGAGGCAGCAGGCAGGGAAGTCGCCGTGATCGATCAAACCGCATTATCCGATCTCGACCTTATCTGCCAGTCGATCAGGCAAGCTTACGATGTGCTCTACTATAAACACCCTACCGAGAGGCAGCTTGTCGAGCTGTACCGCATATTTGCAGCAAGAGGAATTTGGAGGCAGCAGGTGTTCGATTGAGTTGGGATCGCTTTAATATCGGATCATAATCGGACCATATTCATAAGGAGCTGAAAAGAAGCATGAATTTTGAACTGACCGAAGAGCAAAAGCATATTCAACGCACCGTACGCCAATTTGTTGCTGATGAGCTCATTCCTTTGGAGCGCCAGCTGCTTCTCAACGAGCGGGAGGGGAAGGAGGGCATCAGCCGGGAGCAGCTTAGGGCGCTTCAGAACAAAGCTAGAGGTCTCGGGCTTTGGGGCATCGAAACGCCGATAAGATATGGAGGAGCCAATCTGGGAACGATCACAAGCGCCATCGTAAAAATGGAGCTGGGCCGCACCTGCGTTCCTTTTGTACTGGGCGGGGAGGCGGATAACATCCTGTTCATGTGCAATGAGAAGCAGATGGAACGGTATCTGTACCCGGTCATTGCCGGGGAAAGACAGTCCTGCTTTGCGCTTACCGAACGGGCAGCCGGGTCGGATGCAAGCAATATCCAAATGTCGGCCAAGCGGACGGTTGGCGGATGGATTTTGAATGGCGAGAAGGCTTTTATTACGAATGGAAACGAGGCGGATTTCGCCATTGTCTTTGCCGTGACCAATCCATTAACCGGCAAGAACAAAGGCATTACCTGTTTTCTTGTCGACCGGGAAATGGGCTGGACGTCGGAACCGATTCTGACGATGGGCGGAGATAAAAGCCCCTCCTTGCTGACGTTTGACCATGTGCTCGTTCCCGATGAAAATGTGCTCGGCGAAGTGGACCACGGGCTCACGATGGCAATGCAGTGGATCAGCAGAGGACGCTGGGTCGTCCCGGCCATTGCGGTCGGGGCGTCGGAGAGGCTGCTGCAGATGGCGATCGATTATGCGAACGAAAGGGTGACCTTTGGCGAAACACTGGCTTCCAGGCAGAGTATTCAATGGATGATTGCCGATTCCGCCGTTGAGGTCGAGGCGCTGAAATGGCTTGTCCTGCATACGGCATGGCGGGTGGAAAAACAGCTTGATGCGCGTCATCATGCCTCCATGTCGAAGTTGTACGGTGCGGGCGTCGCCAACCAAGTCGTTGACAGGGTGCTGCAAATTTACGGCGGCATGGGCTATTCCAAAGATCTGCCGATCGAGCGCTGGTACCGGGAGATGAGAGTATGGCGCATCTATGAGGGCACGGATGAAATTCAGCGGCTCATTATTGCGCGAAATCTGCTGAAAGGAAATGTGGAGATCGGTCATTGGGATTAGACGAGTACATAAACGGCCGAACCGCTGTATGCCAATATGCGCTGCGATTGGCCACGCGTATAAGGAGCAGCTGCATTTGATTCAAAACACGAAGAATCAGGCTCAGGCCGAACGATAAACACCTCCAGGAGGCAATGGATAACCGGATTATTTTGGGCTTCTGCTTCATTGAGGACATCACCGTCGATGAAAGTCCCTTTGTCCGCAGGCTGAGAAGGGACTACGGACTGAACAATAACCTTGGCGAACACGGTGTCCCCTTCCACAATAGGTATGCGAAAGCGGCATTCCAGATTCCTGAGCTTCATATGCGCGGTTTGCAGCTCCTGCAGCAGATTTCCGACCATGCCTAATACGAGCATGCCATGAGCCACCCGGCCGGGCAGTCCGAATTCCACTGCCTTCTGCGCATCCAAATGGATGGCATTGTAATCGCCGGAAGCTGCGGCATAAGCGACAAGCATGTCCCCGGTTATCGTGCCGAGGCAGGCATCGATCAGCACGGCTCCCGGAACGAGAGAGCTTTCCTTATCCCATAGGCCGTACAGCGCGGAAGGTAAAGTACGTCGGGCAAGCCTAGGGGTAGCTGGGTTGGTATGCGATTGGAGCTGCCGCTGGGGTTTCGGCTGATCCACCAGAAGAAGGGTGGTATTCGCCTGTAATATGAGTTCCTCATGCGCATTCCTGACATCCATCACGCAGTCCAGCAATTGCATTGGCCCTTGGGAGCCTTTCGTTTCCCGTATGCTTGCCAGCTGAATTTGCCAGATGATCTCCTCATTATAGGGTAGAACCCGAAAATACTGCAGTGCCTGCTGGCCGTGAATGATAGTTTTGCCGCACTGATCGCCTGGCAGCCAGGGAAGCTCTACGTCCTGCCACAGCGTAATTGGATACGTCACAGGAACGCTGGAAACACTCGAACGAAAGACTGCGGGAAAGCCCTGCAAAAACGCGCCGATTCGTTCCTTGGTAATGATTGTACGCTGTGGCGGTGCTGAAGTTAGCTGCCATTGATGCATCATTGACCCTCCTCCGTCCAAACAATAAAATGCGCCATACAAATGTATATTCCATAAAATTCCTCCCCTTTAATATAGCCGATCATTTCAAGCTGCCGCAATAAATAACGTCCAAACCTGATTCTACGATGAATCGGGTTTATTTTGTTTCCCTATAAAATCAAGCAAAAATACAGACAAGCCAAGCTGAAACACAAAAACAAAATAAAACCAATTACGAAATAAACAAAAACAGATATAAAAAAAGAAATAAATATGTATTTATGTTGACTTTTATGGTATTTTGGGATTAGGATGATGTCATACCTTATTTTATTAAGGAGATGGGTATGGAATGAAGAACTACATTGCCGTAGATATCGGCGCCTCGAGCGGACGCCTGGTGAGGGGAACCCTTCATCAGCAGGAGCGGAGGATCGAACTGCAGGAAATTCATCGCTTCAGCAATTCTTTTACCGAAACAGAAGGGCATGATTATTGGGACATCGATTACTTATTTGCGGAAATTGTCAAGGGATTGCAGCAAGCCAAGAAGGAGGGGATAGAAGCCTGTACGCTTGGGATCGATACGTGGGCTGTCGATTATGTACTTCTTGACGATAATGGAAAGCGCATTCATGAGGTGTACGCTTATCGGGACGGCAGGACAAAGGACGCCCCGGATCGTCTGCACCGAAAGATTAGCAGAGCCGAGGTGTACAGCAGGACAGGAATTCAAGAGCTGCCGTTCAACACATTGTACCAGCTCTATGTTCATGAAGACGATCAGCTCTCCCAAGCCGCCAAAATCGTAATGGTACCGGACTATCTATATTACCGCTTAACCGGCAAGCTCATAAACGAAGTGACGAACGCCTCGACCATGCAGCTTCTGAATTTGGCGGAAAGAGATTTTGACAGTAAACTGCTCGGGCTATTGGGACTGCGCCGCGATCAATTCGCGAAGCTTACGGAGCCGGGCGTGAAGCTGGGAAGAATCTCACCTGAGCTGCAGCGGCAGTACGATTTGCCCGATTGCGAGCTCATCGTTGCTCCGACCCATGATACGGCCTCGGCCGTTGCGGGGGTCCCGGCTCAGCCGCATACGTCCTGGGCATATATCAGCAGCGGGACATGGTCTTTGCTGGGTGTGGAGCGCAGCACTCCGCTGAACACGGCCGAGGCAATGAACGCCAATTATACGAATGAGTGGGGCGTTTACGGCACGTATCGTTTTCTCAAAAATATTATGGGACTCTGGATGATCCAGGAGGTGCGCCGCGAGACGCAGAATGCTTACAGCTTTGCCGCGCTGGCGGAGCTGGCGATGCGGGAACAGCCGTTTCAGCACTTGGTACCTTGCAATGACCAGCGATTCTTAAACCCCCGCAGCATGACAGAGGAAATCCGGGCTTGCTGCCGGGAGACGGGGCAGCCCGAGCCGGATACGACCGGCAAGCTGGCGCGCTGCATCTTCGACAGCCTGGCACTGACCTACAAAGATAGCATCCAGGAGCTGCAGAGACTGACGGATCAGCGCATCGATACGCTGCATATTGTCGGCGGCGGAGCGAATAACGAGCTGCTCTGCCAGTTAACCGCAGATATGGCGCAAATCGAGGTCATAGCCGGTCCATCGGAGGCGACCGCTCTAGGTAACATCGCCGTCCAGATGCTCAGCTTGGGACAATTGCAGGGACTGGAAGAAGCCCGGGGGATCATCGGTAATTCTGTTCCGTTAAAGAGATACGAGCCACGGCCTATTCATGACTTGGAAGGTGTGGAAGGAATGGACGTTGCCGGCGCGCGCTGGGAACAAATCAAAGCGAGATTGGTTCAGCCCCGCTGAAAATATATCAATACTATAATCGCTATTATCTTAAACAATCGGAGGTTATCACATGGTACAAAATTTATGGGACTCTTCTAAAGCATCCGCACTGCTGGGAGGACTTGACCAACTCGTTTACCGCTCCAATCTCATCGGCTCGGACCGCCGGGTGTGCAACTGGGGCGGCGGAAATACTTCAAGCAAGACCGTAATCAAGGATTTTAGAGGCCGTGACGTTGAAGTGATGTACGTCAAGGGGAGCGGTTCGGATCTTGCGACGGTGAAGCAGGGAAATTTCACCGGCCTGCGTATGGAAGACATCCAGCCGTTATTCGAGCGCGAGGAAATGTCTGATGAAGACATGGTCGCCTACCTGGCAAATTGCATGATCGATTCCAAACATCCGCGCGCTTCCATCGAAACACTGCTGCATGCTTTTCTGCCGTTCAATCATGTAGACCATACGCATCCGGACGCGATTATCAGCCTGTGCTGCGCAGATAACGGCAAAGAGCTTGCGAAGGAAATTTTCGGAGACCGCTTCGTTTGGGTCCCTTACATCCGACCGGGATTCACGCTGTCGAAAATGATTGCCCAGGGCGTTCTTGATAACCCTAAGGCCGAGCTTGTATTAATGGAGAAGCATGGGCTGGTAACCTGGGGCGATACCTCTGAAGCCTGCTATGCCAAGACGATCGAAATCATCAATGAAGCCGAGCGCTACATCGAGTCCCGCGTTAATGAGGCCACTTTGTTCGGCGGCTTGGTTCATCAGCCGCTGCCAAGCGAAGAACGCAAGAGCATCGTCGCAAAGCTTATGCCCTCGATTCGCGGCGCGGTCAGCGACGGCAAGAAAATGATCCTGACCTTCGACGATGAAGAGGATGTGCTTGCCTTTGTCGGCAGCAGGGATTCGGCCCAGCTGTCCCAGGTAGGGGCGGCCTGCCCGGATCATCTCGTGCACACGAAGGTTGTTCCGCTCTTTATCAACTGGACGCCGGATGCAAGCGATGTCGAAGGGCTGCGCAGGAAGCTGATTGAAGGTATCGCTGACTACAAGCAGCAGTACAAGGCCTATTTCGAGCGGAACAAGAATGAGGGCGATGTCATGTTCGAAGCGGCTCCGCGGGTTATTCTCATACCGGGACTTGGAATGATCAACACCGGCAAGAGCTGGGCCAATTCCCGAGTCAGCGCGGCCTTATACCATCGCGCGATCGCAGTTATGCGCGGTGCGACGACGCTCGGCAAGTTCGTCTCGCTCAGCGAGAACGAGTCATATAACGTAGAATATTGGCCGCTTGAGCTGTATAAGCTGTCCCTGGCCCCGGCCGAGGCGGAATTCTCCCGTAAGGTAGCATTCATTACGGGCGGAGCAGGCGGCATCGGCAGCGCGACGGCACGGCGCCTCGTTAGCGAAGGAGCGCATGTGGTGCTGGCGGATCTGAACTTGGAAGGCGCGCAGCAGGTGGCCGTGGAAATAAACGGGAAGTTCGGCGATAACGTCGCTTTGGCCGTAAAAATGGATGTCACCAATGAGGACATGGTGCGCGCCGCATACGAGCAAGCCGCTCTGCATTATGGAGGCGTTGACATCATCGTCAACAACGCGGGACTGGCGACTTCGAGTCCTTTTGACGAGACCTCGCTGCAGGAATGGAATCTGAACATGAACGTGCTGGGAACCGGTTATTTTCTCGTGGCGAGAGAAGCCTTCAAGCTGATGAAGGAACAGGCACTTGGCGGCAGCATGGTGTTTGTAGGCTCCAAAAATTCGATCTATGCCGGGAAAAACGCCTCAGCCTACAGCTCGGTGAAGGCGCTGGAAGCTCACCTGGCCCGCTGCATCGCCGCAGAGGGGGGAGAATACGGCATCCGCGTGAACTCGATTCTCCCGGATGCGATCCTGCAGGGTTCGGCCATTTGGAACTCGAATTGGCGCAATGAGCGGGCCGCGGCTTACGGGATTGAGCCGGATCAGTTAGAGGAGCATTACCGCAAGCGCACAACGCTGTTAGTCAATATTTACCCGCAGGACGTAGCCGAAGGGATTGCCTTTTTCGCCTCCTCCAAGGCGGATAAGACTACGGGCTGCATGCTGACGATCGATGGGGGAGTACCGGCAGCATTTACGCGTTGAGGGTACATGGTGCAACATCTTAATATTAGGGAAACATCGCCTATTTTTTCATAAGTGATTCGTAGAATTGATTTCTCATGGGATGAAGAGGAGGACTTGTCGATGTCGGATAAAGCGTATATGTTATTTGAAGAGCAGCAGAAGCTGCGGGGGATCGATCTGGAGCAGGTAAAGACCAGTCTTAAGAAGCTAAAAATCGAAACGCCATCTTGGGGTTACGGGGATTCCGGAACGCGTTTTAAAGTGTTCCAGAAGGTTGGCGTACCGCGAAATCCATTCGAGAAATTGGAAGATGCCGCCATCGTGCACCGCCTCACGGGGCTATGTCCTTCTGTGGCGATCCATATTCCGTGGGATCACGTCGATGATTACGGGAAGCTAAGAAGCCATGCCGAGGGACTTGGACTCTCGATCGGGGCTGTTAACCCGAATCTGTTTCAGGACGACGATTATATGCTGGGCAGCGTCACGAACAACGATCCGGCCATTCGCCGCAAAGCGGCAAATCATTTGCTGGAATGCGTGGATATTGCCAAGGAGACAGGCTCGAAGGATCTGAGCCTGTGGTTTGCGGACGGAACAAATTACCCGGGCCAAGGCGATCTCCGCAAGCGCAAGCATTGGATGCTTGAAGCATTGGCGGAAATGTACAGCGCGCTGACGCCCGATATGCGCATGCTGATCGAATATAAAGCGTTTGAGCCGGCTTTTTACCATACAGATATCGCCGATTGGGGCATGGCTTACAACTATGCCCTCAAGCTGGGGCCGCAGGCCGAAGTTCTGGTTGACACCGGGCATCATTTGCCAGGAGCCAACATCGAGCATATCGTGGCTTATCTGATTGACGAAAAGCGGCTGGGCGGATTCCATTTTAACAGTTATAAATATGCGGACGACGATTTGATCGTCGGTTCGATGAATCCCTATGAATTGTTCCTGATTTTCTACCAAATCGTGCTTGCCGCCAATGATGCGGATGAGGAAGTGCGGGGAACGGTGGAGAAAATCGCATTTATGATCGATCAGTCCCACAACATAGAGCAGAAAATACCGGCCATGATCCGCTCCGTGCTGAATGTGCAGACACAGTATGCCAAGGCGCTGCTCATCAATCACGAAGAGGTCGCGGAAGCGGCTGAGCGGGGTGATGTGCTCGGTGCGGAGGACGCGGTGCGCCGTGCGTTCGAATTCGATGTCACACCCCTGCTGCATGCAGTGCGCGAGGAAGCCGGGCTGCCGGTCGATCCGATGAAGGCATATCATGCTTCCGGCTACGGAGCGGGGATCATGGCCAGAGGCAAGGGCGGAGCAAGCTGGTAGCTGGCAAGCCCGTTCTGCCATTCTAATGAAGAAAGATATGGAGTGAAGTAGGAATGCTGGTAGCTGAACGCTATGAATATATCATACAGATGATCAATGAGAAGGGAAGCATGCGGGTCTCGGAGCTTAGCGAGCTTTGCGGCGTTACCGAGGAGACGATTCGGCGCGATCTCGACCGCTTGGAGCAGGCCGGGCGGCTTCGGCGCTCCCATGGTGGAGCCGTGAGCGTCAAGCCAAAGGGAGATGTGCCGGAGATCCCCTATGCAGAACGCGAAATTACGCACGCCGAGCAGAAAATGCGGATCGCGGATGAGGCGGTCAAACGGATTCAACCGAATGAACGCATCCTGCTGGATGCGAGTACGACCGCTTGGTATATGGCATCCAAGCTTCCGGATATCCCGCTTACCGTGCTGACCAACTCGATTCGCGTCGCTACCGAGCTTAGCGGCAAAGAGAAAATCGAAGTGATCTCCACGGGCGGGCTGCTGGCGAGCCGCTCCATGTCGTTCGTCGGCCCGCTCGCCGAGCGCTCGCTTGAATCCTATTATGTAGATAAAATGTTCCTCTCCTGCAAAGGGGTTCATCTTGATCGCGGGATCAGCGAATCCAACGAGCTGCAGGCCCGCATCAAGCAAAAGATGGTGGCCATCGCCGATCAGGTGATTCTGCTGGCCGATGCCAGCAAATTCGGGCAGCAGGGCTTTACCCATGTCATGAACCTCGAGCAGGTGAGCGCGATTATTACGGACGAGGGTATTGCGGAGGAGACGCTGGTCGCTCTAACCGACCGGTCGATATCCGTAACAGTCGTGTAATGGGCGGAAGCTGAAGTTTCAGACGGCTCCAGGAAGAGAGGTTTGCCATGAAAGTATCCTTATTTATCACTTGCCTTAGCGACGTCATATATCCGCAAGTCGGCGAAGCGATCGTGCGCATCCTTGCCCAGTACGGCGTTCAGGTGGACTTCCCTGAAACCCAGACCTGCTGCGGGCAGCCTTCTTATAACAGTGGATACTGGGAGGAGACGCGAACCGCTGCCCGAACGCTGCTGCAGGCTTTTGATGACAGTGATTTTGTCGTATCGCCTTCGGGCTCATGCACTTATATGATCCATCATTACAGCGAGCTGTTCAAAGACGAGCCTGAATGGCTGGACAAAGCGAAGCGCCTGCAGGAGAAAACCTACGAGTTCACGCAGTTCCTCGTGCAGGTGCTGGGCATTACCGATGTCGGCGCAAGGTTTCCGCATAAGGTCACCTATCATCCTTCCTGCCACGGCAGCAGGCTGCTTGGGGTGAAGGAGGAGCCGATGCAGCTTCTCAGCAATGTGAAGGATCTGCAATTCGTGCCGCTGCCGTATGCCGAGGACTGCTGCGGGTTCGGAGGCACGTTCGCGATCAAAATGCCCGATATCTCCGGCGCCATGGTCACCGAGAAGGCGGAGCATGTGAAGGAGAGCGAAGCTGAGGTGCTCGTCGGGCTGGACATGGCCTGTCTTATGAACATCGCGGGCCATTTGCGCTACCGCAATGAACCGGTGCGGGTGATGCACCTCGCGGAGCTGCTCTATGAAGGGATGCGGGTAACATGACTACGACGAATCCGATGGCGGTCGACGTGAAGAAGAGAGCCGAACTGGCGTTGAACGATGATTTTCTGCGCAAAGCGGTTCGTTTTACGACGGAGCGGCTCAAAAACGGCAAGCTAAGCGCCGCCGAAGAGCTCAGCAATTGGGAAGCGTGGCGCGAAAGAGGCCGTGAGATCCGGCTGCATACGATCGCTCACCTGGACTATTATTTGAACTTGTTCGTGGATAACGCCCGCAGTAACGGGGTGCATATTCATTTTGCGGATAACTCCGCAGAGGCTGTGCAGATCTCTTTGGAGATCGCCAGGCAAAAGCAGGCGAAAAGCGTAGTGAAATCAAAGTCTATGGTTACCGAAGAGCTGCATTTGAACGAGGCGCTGGCCGGAGAAGGCATCGACGCGATCGAGACGGATTTGGGCGAATATATTATCCAGCTGGCTGGAGAAGGGCCTTCCCATATCGTTATTCCTGCGATTCATAAAAACCGGTACCAAATTGCCGAGCTCCTCTCGAAGGAGGCTGGCGAGCCGCTGGCTGCCGATACGACCGTGCTGGCCGGATTCGTTCGCAAAAAGCTGCGCGAGAAGTTCCTGGAAGCCGATCTAGGCATTACCGGCTGCAACTTTGCCATCGCGGAGACGGGCTCGATGGTGCTCTTCGAAAACGAAGGCAACGCGCGTATGGTGTCTACGGTTCCCAAGACGCAAATTACGTTTATGGGCATGGAGCGGATTATTCCGTCCTTTGCGGATTTGGAAGTGATGGCGACGCTGCTGCCGCGTTCGGCGACGGGACAGAAGCTGACGATGTACATGTCATGCATTTCCGGTCCGCGGCGGACGCAGGATGCGGACGGCCCGGATGAAATGCATATCATTATCGTCGATAACGGGCGTTCCTTGCAGCTTGGAGATCCGGAGTTCCAGGAGCTGCTGAACTGCATCCGCTGCGGCGCCTGCCTGAACGCCTGTCCCGTCTACCGCCACATCGGCGGCCATGCATACGGCGGCACGTACAGCGGCCCGATCGGCGCCGTGCTGACCCCAGCCTTGAACGGTAACGTCAGCGAGTGGAATGATATCGCCAGCGCATCGAGTCTGTGCGGGGCCTGTTACGAGGCTTGTCCGGTGAAAATACCGCTGCATGACATGCTGGTCTCCTTGCGGCGGCGCAAGGTGGAGCAGGGGCAGGGGAATAAACTGGAGACGGCTGGTATGAAGGGCTTCGCCGCGGTTGCCGCCAATTCCAAACGGTTTGCCGCCGCCGTCAGGGCGGCACAAATCGGCCAAAAGGCGATCGTCCGTGATGGCGGCATTCCGCTAAAGCTTGGGCCGTTAAAGGGCTGGAACAGCTATCGTATCGCACCATCTGTCGCCAAGCGGACCTTCCGGCAGCGCTGGGCTGAATTGGAGCATGAGCTGCAGGAAATGGGCGGATGGAGTGACCCCCACCCAGCGGATCATGGGCAGAAAGAGGCTGAAGGTGACGGCTTGAGAACAGCCGCGGATAGCGCAGCCGCCCGTTCGGTGGATTCGGCGATCCGTGAGCGGATGGAGCGCATCATCCGGCAGCGGCAGCAGGGAGGGGATCAGAATTGAGCAGTTCGCACACGCAGGATGAATGGCTTGTCAGGATGGAAGCACAGTCAAGAGCAAAGCAGGAGCAATTCATGAACCGCATCGCCCAGCGGCTCAACCGGCCGCGAATGACGGAGAGGCCAGCGCAGCCCTTCCGTGGGGCACCGGACTTCTGGCGTACGTTCGAATGGAACGAGCAGGAACGCATCGAGCGGTTCACGCAAAATTTCCTGAGTGTCGGCGGGCATGTCGAGCGGTTGGATTCGATGGAGGAGGCCAGCGACTTTATCGCGGCCAAAGCCCGCGAGCTCGACGCAAAAACCATCGTCAGGCAGCAGGAATCCGCATTGGAGCAGCTCGGCCTAGAAGCGAAGCTCGCGCAAGCGCAGGTATCCGCTTGGAATTCCGATGGTTCCGGGCCTGACTTCTGGAAAGCGCGTGCCGCCGAAGCCGACATCGGAGTTGTCATGGCCGATTACGCTGTCGCTTACACGGGCTCTGTGGCCGTTTTGTCCTCTCCGCATAAAGGGCGTTCCGTAAGCCTGCTGCCAACGGTGCTTATGATCCTCATTCCCGCTGAACGGTTAAAGACGAGACTGGGAGAGATCCTGCCTGAGTTCGATGAGCTAGGCCAAGGTCGGCTGCCCGCCGGTATTCATTTCATTTCAGGGCCGAGCCGTTCTTCGGATATCGAGAATGATCTGACGATTGGCGTGCATGGCACGGGAATCGTGTATGCCTTGATTATTGGGTGAGCACCGCGCAGAGAAATATGGAATATCGCAGCGAAGCCGAGGAGAATTAGCAGAATACGAGATTTGAAAATTTTAATAGAGAATAACTAGAAAACGACTGTCATAGAACCGCTAATTCAGCGGTTTTTCTTTTTTATTTTTCTCCCGGTTTGGTAAGATGTGTATAATAGAAGCAGCTCCTAAAAATATCCATTCACTAGATTGGTTCATATCTTTCGAGGAGCAGGAGGTGGACTATTGGAGTTTCCCGTCTACATACATATCGGCGGATTGCGGATTCACCCTCATTTCTTGTTTGAATCGCTCGCCTATTTCATCGGCTTCCGGATCTACGTTTGGCGGCGCAAAAAAAGCGACATCTCAACGGTCAACATGTTCTGGCTGATCGTCG
Source organism: Paenibacillus woosongensis (assembly GCF_030122845.1). NCBI lineage: Bacteria > Bacillati > Bacillota > Bacilli > Caryophanales > Paenibacillaceae > Paenibacillus > Paenibacillus woosongensis. The sequence goes on along the minus strand of NZ_CP126084.1, from coordinate 2,804,022 downwards.
GCGCGGCGCTCGGCGCTTCCCTGGGCTCCAAGCTGCTCTTTTGGCTGGAGAATCCGGCATGGCTGCTGTCCATTTCGGAACACTGGAGAGAGCTGTTCGGAGGCAAGACGATCGTCGGCGGACTGCTGGGTGGATTGATTGGTGTCGAGCTGACCAAGAAACTGGTAGGCATTACGCGTTCGACCGGGGACGAGTTTGCATTTCCCCTGATCATCGCGATGGCGATCGGGCGGATCGGCTGTTTCTTGACCGGGCTGGATGATCATACGCATGGCACGCCAACGACCTGGATTACGGGTTTCGACTACGGGGACGGAGTATTGAGGCATCCGACACAATTGTATGAAATCGGATTTCTGCTTATTCTGGCCTTTGCGCTGTTTGGGGCGAAGAAGACAAGCGCTGCGCGCAGGCAAGAGCTGCCCAATGGTCTGATCTACATATGGTTCATGTTCGGGTATTTAACGTTCCGCTTCGCCATTGACTTTATTAAGCCGACACCGCATCCTTATTTCGGACTGAATAATATCCAGCTCGCCTGTGTGCTCGGTATGATGTATTTTGCGTATCGCATGTTCGCGGTTAGCCGTAATGCGAATATTCTGAAAGGGAGCCATGCCTCATGACGACGAAAAATCGACCGTATTTATTCTACGAGCTCACGAACAGCATCTGCTCGAAATGCCTGAAGAAGGTGGAAGCGAAGGTCATTATTGAAAACGATTGCGTCTACCTGTCGAAGTACTGCTTCGAGCACGGGCGGGAAAAAGTGCTCATCTCAACCGACGTCGAGTATTATAAACGCTGCCGCGAGTTCATCAAGCCTTCGGAGATGCCGCAGCACTGGAATACGCCCATTCGTTATGGCTGTCCATACGATTGCGGATTATGCCCCGATCACGAGCAGCACAGCTGCCTGTCCATCGTGGAAATCATCGATCAATGCAATTTGAAATGCCCGATCTGCTATGCCGATTCCTCTCCGGACAAGAAGCTGTGGCGCTCCCTGGAGGAAGTTGAGCGAATGCTGGACGCCGTTGTGCGCAATGAAGGCGAGCCGGACATCGTACAGATCAGCGGGGGTGAGCCGACGATCCATCCGCAGTTTTTCGAAATTCTCGATATGGCCAAGCGCAAGCCGATTAAGCATTTGATGGTGAATACGAACGGCATCCGCATCGCGCAGGATCGGGAGTTCGTGAAGCGATTGGCGGACTATTTGCCGGGCTTCGAGCTGTACTTGCAATTCGACAGCTTTGAACGAGAGGTGCTGCAGGAGCTGCGTGGCGCCGATCTGCGGCAAATCCGCGAGAAGGCGATCGCGCACTTGAATGAATTCAATATTTCCACGACCCTTGTAGTCACGTTGAAAAAAGGGCTAAACGATCACGAAATTGGCGATATTATCCAATACGGCCTTAAGCAGCGGGCGGTGCGCGGTGTTACGTTCCAGCCGATCCAGGCGGCAGGCCGGACGGAGGATTTCGATCCCGCCAAGGATCGGCTGACGCTAAGCGAGGTCAGGCAGTCGATTATCGATCAGTCCGGTGTGTTCGAGGCCGAAGACATGATTCCAGTGCCCTGCCATCCGGACAGCCTGGCGATGGGTTATGCCTTGAAACTAAATGACGGGGTCATACCTCTCACTCGTATGGTTGATCCGCAGATTTTGCTGGAGGGCGGCCGCAATACGATCGTGTTCGAGCAGGATCAAGGTTTGAGGGAGCATATATTCGAGCTGTTCTCCACCAACCATTCGCCGGAATCGTCAGCCATGTCATTGAAAAGCTTGCTCTGCTGCCTGCCGTTTGTGCAGGTTCCCGAGTCGATAAGCTATGACAATGTGTTCCGCGTCATCATTATGCAATTCCTCGATCCGTATCATTTCGACGTGCGCTCCGTCAAGAAGTCCTGCGTGCATATCGTTCATCCGGACGGAAGAATTATTCCTTTTGATACGTACAACATTTTTTACCGGGGTGACCTGGAAGAGCGCCTAAAGGAGATAAAAGCTGAAATGGAGGGAAGAAGAGGATGAGCGATGGCCCAAACGAGCGGGAGAAGCCTGAGTTAGTCCAACCTCAAGAAAAGATGACGGCGGGGGAGCAAGACCCGAGACAGGAACAGATGCAGGAGCCGTCTCATGAGACGCTGCTGGAGCTACCCAGGGAACCGCTGCATGAACCGCCGAAACGTAACCATACTACCGAGGTATTCAAAGGGATCGGAATTCTGGCGCTGCTTCATCTTTTGCTCATTTTTATACCCCTATCCTATTTCTTTATTGGCATAGCCCAGATCGTATATTTAATCCCTGCTGCGGTGGTGGCTTTTGCGAAAAAACGGGTTGGCATCGGACAGGGATTGTTGATTGGCGGAGCTGTTACATTTCTGCTGAATGCGGCTTGCTTTGGCGTCGTCATGGCGAATTTTTAATTTCCCGCAGATACGCTATAATAGCGATAGAAATGAAGGGAGATTAAAATGTTTGTTGTATTTGGCATCATTGCATTGCTTGTTTATGGCCTGTTAGTCTTTTATATCGGCCGAAGCTGCTGGGGTTGGCTGAAGGAAGGCACCCCCACCTGGTTCAAGTACGTCTACATAGGAGTTGTTGTGCTGCTGGCCGTTTCTTTTCTGCTAGGAAGGATCGGAGAGGGGCTCGTGCTGTTCCAGATTCTCGGCGCATACTGGATGGCCGTATTTTGCGTACTGCTGCTCGTACTGCCTGTCGTTCATGTCAGCTTGTGGCTGCTCCGGCTGACGAAACTGCCGCGTTCCACAGCGAAGAAGGGGGCAGGAGCCCTTGTGCTGATTATACTGCTGGCTACTATCGGTTACGGCAGTTTTAACGCCTATAGTCCCGTTGTCCGGGAATACCGCGTGGACATTCTGAAGGCTAGTCCGGCTGCTCCGGAATTGAATATCGTCATGGCGGCAGATATGCATTTCGGGGTGTTATCCGGAAAGCAGCATGCGATCCGGCTAGTGGAGCGGATCAACGCTCTGAAGCCAGACATCGTCTTATTCCCGGGGGATATCGTGGATGACGATCTTCGTCCATACGAGCAGAAGGGGATCGATAAAATTCTAAGCGGCATCTCCGCCCGTTACGGCGTCTATGCCACCTTGGGCAATCATGACCGCTACAGCGGGCAAATGGAGCACTTGATCGATGTCCTCGAACAGGGGAACATGAGTATTCTTTACGATGAGGCCGTTACAATCGATGATAGCTTTACGCTGATCGGACGCAAGGACAGGATTGACCGGGAACGTGCTCCGCTTAGCGAGCTTGTCCAAGGACTGGATGCGTCCAAACCGCTGATCCTGCTGGATCACCAGCCTTATGACCTCGATATCGCCCAGCAGGAGGGGATCGACCTGATGCTGTCAGGTCATACACATCGCGGACAGATTGCGCCGGCGCATCTCATTACCGGCATGTTATTCGAGAACGATTGGGGTTACTTGCAGAAGGAAAGCTTGCATTCTATCGTAACTTCCGGCTTCGGCTTCTGGGGCCCGCCGATTCGTCTTGGCAGCCGGTCTGAAATTGTACAGATTCATGTTACTTTTACGGAATGAAACAAAAAGAGACCGTCACCGGTCTCTTTTTTGTATCGTTTATCGCTTACTCCTGAATCTCATAGATTTGATAAAGCTCATCGAGCATCAGGTTGGCTGCTTTAATGCCGCCAGCCGTGTTCCAAATCGCATCGCTTACTTTATAGGCGCGTCCGTTCTTCACTGCGTTAAGGCTCTTCCACAATGGATCATTCGTCCATTCCTGCTCGGTTGCATTTGCTTTATCGTCTCCGGTCTCATATGTGAAGTAGAAGAGGCGGTCCGCATCGGCTTCCGGCAGACGCTCCTTAGTAATTTCATCGACGAAGGTGTCCTTCGCGTTCTTCGTCATTTCCGTGCGTGCCAGACCGATCTGGTCAAAGATAATGCCGGAGAACGTATTGGTATGATAGACGCGAGTTTTACCTGCCATGAAACGAACAACGGATACGGTTTCGTTCACTTTGTCGCCGGCTTTCACTTTAAAGTCCTCGATTCGCGCATCGAATGCGGCCATCAGTTCATCACCTTCTGCAGATTTGCCAAGCGCTTCAGCATATAGCTTGAAGTTGATTTTCCATTCGCCGCGCAGATCCTCGGCCATGACGGTCGGAGCGATCGCTTTCAACTGCTCGTAGACTTTCTCCTGGCGCATTTTGTTTCCGATAATCAGATCGGGCTGCAGACCGGCGATCAGCTCCAGGTTCGGCTGGCTTTCCTCGCCGACTACAGTTACGCCTTCCATCTCGTCTTTAATGTGGTCATACCAAGGATCTCCCGTCCAGGATCGAACGGCGCCTATAGGCTTGACCCCCAGCGCGAGCAGGGCTTCGGTTCCTTCATTGGTCAGGATGACCACCTTTTGCGGCGTGCCTTTGATTTCGGTTTCACCCATAGCATGCTTCACTACGCGAGTTTGATCGTTGCTGCCAGTAGAAGCATTTTCAGTTTGCGAGTTATTAGCCGCAGCAGGCTGGTTGTTTCCACCCGCCGAATCCTTGCTGCCGCATGCGGTGAGCACCAGGAACAGTGCCAACAGGAGCGCGGTTATTTTGAAGGTATGGCTCAGTTTATGATTTGTTTTGTGTACGAACATGAATACTGCTTCCCCCTAATATGATGTAGTGTCTCTGTCTGAGAATCATTATCAATCACTGACACTATCAAACTATAATCGACAGGACAATTGCTGTCAATAAAAATCTGAGAATGATTCTCATATTCATTGACATTACCGGCTGCTTCATCTAAAATTCATAAAGAGTTCATGTGAGATTTTTCGCAGAGATTAAGTTGGAAGCGTGGAAAATGATGAGAGTCGTATATATGATCGCATCACTCATCGCTCTGGGAGCGATAATGATAGCAAGCATCGCATTTGGGGTAACGGATATCCCGCTAAGCACAGTATGGGAATCGCTTACTCACTTTAATGGAAGCAATGAACATTTGGTGATTCTCACTACGAGGATACCCAGAGCGCTGATCGCGGCTTCGGTAGGAGCCTGCCTGGCGGTGGCCGGAGCGGTCATGCAGGTGATGACGCGAAATCCGATCGCTTCCCCAAGCACGCTTGGCGTTAACTCGGGAGCTGCATTTTTCATTATGCTGGCTTCGGCATGGCTAGGGGTGTCCGGGATGCACGCTTTTACGTGGGTAGCGCTGATTGGAGCCGCCATTAGCGGGGGAATCGTCTTTCTGCTGGGGAGCATGGGCAGGGACGGCATGTCGCCGGTCAAGATCACACTTGCCGGGGCATCGATGTCGGCATTTTTTGCTTCGCTGACTCAGGGTTTGATGCTGACAGACGGCAAAATGTTCGATCAGATTCTCGTATGGCTTGTCGGGTCGGTAGCGGGGCGGGAAATGTCCCAATTGCAGGCGGTATGGCCGTATATGCTAGCGGGCATGATCATTTCGCTATTGCTGTCCAGGCATTTAAATGTGCTGGCCATGGGCGATGATGTCGCTCAGGGACTCGGCCAAAGCACGGCATACATCAAGTTGTTCGGCGCGCTAGCGGTAATACTGCTGGCCGGCGGTTCAGTCGCCGTAGCCGGACCGATTGCGTTCGTGGGCATTATCATTCCACATATCGTCCGTTACCTGGTCGGTACGGATTTTCGCTGGATATTGCCTTATTGCGCAGTTCTCGGCGCTATTTTGCTGGTTGCCGCCGATTTGGGATCGCGCTACATCGCCATGCCGAAGGAAGTTCCTGTCGGGGTAATGACTGCGGTCATCGGCGTACCGTTCTTTGTTTACATTGCTAGGAAAGGCAGACGCACGTCATGAGTAAATACAAGCCGCTACGTTCAGAGGGCGCCAAATTTTCCGTGTTGATTGAGAAAAAGGCTGTCTGGATTTCCTTCATATTATTCATTATCTGTCTCGCTGTCATGATCGTGAGCACGGGATCGGGAAGCCAGTTCATTTCGCCGATTGATGTTATCAAAGTGCTGGTGGGCAAAGGGGAGCCTACATATGAAATTATTATCATGAAGCTCCGTTTGCCGCGAATTGTCATTGCTGTGCTAGTGGGAGCATCCCTGGCTGTTGCCGGTGCGGTTCTGCAGAGCATTATCCGCAATCCGCTGGCTTCTCCGGATGTCGTCGGGATTACGGAAGGGGCCTCGCTTGGCGCCGTTTTGTTTATTTTTATGTTCGGCGGCACGGTGTCAATTCATTGGATGCCGCTGACTTCTATAGCAGGAGCCTTTCTGGTTACAGGGCTGCTGTACGTCCTATCCTGGAAAAAAGGCGTTGATCCGCTGCGGCTGGTGCTGATCGGCATCGGACTGTCCGCCGCGATCAAATCGATCTCCTATATGTTGATTATTTCCGGGCCGCTGCAATTGGCTCAGCGCTCACTAACTTTTATGACCGGCAGCATATACGGGACGTCTTGGGATAAGGATGTTCTGACGCTCCTGCCATGGGTGGCGATTCTATTGCCGCTTACCTGGCTGCAGTCCAGGAACGTCAACATTCAAGCGCTTGGGGACGAGGTGGCGAGCAGCGCCGGGGCGCACGTGCAGAGGCACCGAATAGTGCTTCTGGCATTAAGTGTAGCGCTCGCCGGTGCTGCAATCGCAATTGCCGGAGCTATCGGATTCATCGGATTAATGGCTCCGCATATGGCGCGCAAGCTTGTTGGTTCCTCTTTTGGGAATGTGCTGCCCGTCAGCGCCCTGCTTGGAGCGATCATTCTGCTGTTGGCTGATTTGGCAGCGCGGACGGCGTTTCTGCCGAATGACATTCCTGCGGGAGTGTTGACGGCTGCTATCGGGGCTCCATTTTTTATGTATTTGCTATATCGCAACCGAAACCGTTTTTAATTCAGGAGGAATGCTATTATGGGTACGCTGGAAGCGAAAGAGCTCGGATTGTCATATGGAAGCGCCTATATATTCGAGAATTTGAATCTCTCCATACCGGAGGGGAAAATCACCGTGTTTATCGGCAGCAACGGATGCGGCAAATCGACGCTGCTCCGCTCCATGGCCAGACTCCTGAAGCCGCAGCAGGGCTCGGTTATCCTGGCAGGCAGCGACATCTCCAGCATGTCAACGAAAGAGGTTGCGAAGAAGCTGGCGATCCTCCCGCAGGGCCCGACGGCTCCCGAGGGTCTGACCGTGCTGCAGCTCGTCAAGCAAGGAAGATATCCCTACCAGAGCTGGCTGAGGCAGTGGTCGCAAGAAGACGAGCAAGTTGTTCAGCAATCGCTCGAAGCGACAGGCATGAGTGAGCTGGCTGAGCACCCTGTAGACGCATTGTCAGGCGGTCAGCGGCAGCGGGCATGGATCGCCATGACTTTGGCTCAAGAGACGCCGATCATCCTGCTGGATGAGCCGACGACATACCTCGATTTGACGCATCAAATCGAAGTTCTGGATTTACTTTATGAGATGAATGATCGCGATAAGCGGACGATTGTCATGGTACTTCATGACATTAATCTTGCTTGCAGATATGCGGACCATATCGTAGCGATTCGCGACGGACGAATCGAAGCGCAGGGAGCGCCTAATGAAATCGTAGACGAGCAGCTCATCGAAAATGTCTTCCGGCTCAAATGCGAGATCATTCCGGATCCGTTATATGGCACACCGCTGTGCATCCCGCATGATAATTGCCGGCTGCGGGCAGCCCGCGCACAGGCGCAGCAGCAACAAAGAAAGATTGACAGCTCGCCTCGGGATTCATTTTCTAAAGAGGGAAACCATGAGGAGGAAGAAACGGCTGAGCCGAAGAAGGAGTTAGTTACTGCCTCATCCGCCTCGGTATAAGGTTGGAATCTGTTACGGTTTATAGGTATTTGCACGGTATTGACCTCGCTAATTGGCGAGGTTTTTAGTTTTGTTAGGCTCTTTTCTTACATATTGTTGTTTAATACTGTTAAGTATCCCAAGCAGGGAATTGATTACTAACGACGAATTTTATGTAAAAAGGGAGTGATTCAGTTGACTATAAATGCGGTTCTTTTTGATTTGGATGGAACGCTGCTAGACCGTGACGCATCACTGTTAAAGTTTGTGAGGGACCAATACCATCGTTGCCCCGAGTTACAAATCGTTGAAAAAGAAACTTTCGTTCAACGGTTTATCGAGCTTGATCATCATGGTTACGTATGGAAGGACAAAGTATATCAACAAATTTTGGATGAGTTTTCTATTAAAACATGGACTGGACTTTACTCTTAGACGATTACATAAGAAACTTCCAAAAGCATTGTATCGGCTTTCCTAATTTATTGAGTATGCTTACTCAATTAAAAAACCATAACCTCAAATTAGCATTGGTCTCCAACGGTTTTGGGCAATTCCAATACGATAATTTCAAGGCGTTACACATTGAATATTTATTCGATGAGGTTTTAATATCGGAATGGGAAGGGCTGCGGAAACCTGATAAAGCCATTTTCAATCGTGCTTTGACGAAACTGGGTGTAAACGCCGAAAATGCTCTCTTTGTTGGAGATCATCCTGATAACGATATACGAGCTAGTCGTGACGCTGGAATGAGAGCGGTTTGGAAACGTAATCGTCAGTTCGAAACGGTTGTTGATGCTGATGCCGTAATTGATGATCTAGAGGAATTATTTGCTGTTGTATTATCTTTTGGAATGATGCCAGGAGCATAGCTTTTGGAGTTAATTTTTCACCGATATCCTTGTCACCTCCAGGAAGCGGAACACCACCTCCGTCATTAACAACCACACATATTTGTCCTTTACCTTCTAAGCTACCTCTGAACTGGCATGCAAAGAGAATAGTGGTTTACTTGCTATAAAAAATAAAGTATATTGTAAAAAGTATCTTGTTAACGACGATAATGTTTGTCCGCGTTAGCAGGTATAAGATCAATAAAAAGGCGTGAGACACACAAATGCACATGAAGACGGGCGTTGAGCAATCCGTGTATGCCATACTCCTGCTCAGCCTGCTGCCTGAAAAGGCAGTGCTGCCAGGGGAAGCAATCAGCCAGCAGTTGGGTGCCTCGGCTACTTATTTTCAGAAATTATTGAGAAAATTGGTGAGCGCTGATCTTATCACCTCCGTCCCTGGCGTCAAAGGCGGCTTCAAGCTGAAAAAGAAGCTGGAGAATATCCGGATTTATGACGTGTATCTCGCGATAGAGGGACAGCAGACACTGTATTCCTCATGTGGAACCTTGAACGATATGCTCGAGCTGCCTGCGGAAGAGCAATGCTGTCTGTTGACCGATTTGATGGAGGAAGCGGAGACAGCCTGGAAGTCCGTGCTGAAGCGCCAAACTGTCGCCGATCTGGCTGCAGAAATGCAGGAGGAGCGGTTTAGAGGCAAATTGGAGTGTTTACAAGCGTGGATCAAGGAAAAAATGGTTGTATAACGTAAGCTGGCAAAGCTTATTACATGCGAAGGAAGGGAATTATATGAGCCAACATCATAAAAAACTAAGCGAAGTTTCATATTCCGTATTGGATCTTGTGCCAATCACAAAAGGAGGTTCGCCAGCCCAATCTTTCAAGAACAGTCTTGATTTGGCCCAGCATGTCGAGCAATGGGGATATCGGCGATACTGGCTCGCCGAGCATCACAATATGCCGGGGATTGGCAGCTCGGCGACTTCGGTTGTTATCGGTTATATCGCTGGCGGAACAAGCACGATACGAGTTGGTTCCGGCGGAATCATGCTGCCCAACCACTCGCCGCTAGTCATCGCTGAGCAATTCGGCACGCTGGAAGCCATGTATCCCGGGCGGATCGATCTCGGCTTAGGCCGTGCTCCGGGAAGCGACCAGAGTACGATGCTGGCGCTTCGCCGCGATCCGCGCGCGAACGGTCATGATTTTCCGGATCAGCTGCAGCAGCTGCGAAGCTACCTGGATGAGAATTCACGGCATAACCGTGTAAGGGCGATACCCGGTGAAGGCCAAGACATTCCGATCTGGCTGCTCGGTTCCAGCGGCTTCAGTTCCGCACTAGCGGCAAGGCTGGGATTGCCGTTTTCATTTGCTAGCCATTTCGCCCCTGAACATACAGTTGCGGCGTTAACGCAGTATAAATCCCAGTTCCAGCCTTCTGATGTACTGGATAAACCATATGCAATGGCCGGGATTAATGTGTTCGCGGCCGACACGACGGAAGAGGCGGAGTACCTCGCGACTTCGTTCCAGCAGCAATTCCTAAGCCTGATCCGCAACCACCCCGGCCAAATTCCGCCGCCAGTCGAGAGCATGGAGAACATTTGGACGGAGTATGAGAAAGCCTTGGTCATGAAGCAGCTGAATGCTTCGATTATCGGCAACCCGGACGAAGTCAGGGAGAAACTACAGGCGTTTATAGATAACACAGGGGCGGATGAACTGATTATTAATACGACGATGTATGATCATAAAGCGCGCGTTCGTTCTTACGAGCTTGTTGCCGAGATTACCGGCATGAAGAGCTGAGTTAACGTAATATATATTATGTTAACTTAAAGTAATGGATTCCTTTTTCTGGATTGTTGTAGTATTATAGATATACGAACAAAGGTTCTTCTTTGTTCCAGCACCTTAGTCAGGCATTTTTACGTAATACCAATCCATGATAAGGTGGTATCCAAATGGCGCTTCAATGTAATCAGATTTTTGTGAATTTGCCGGTAAAAGATTTGCCCAAGACGAAGGATTTCTTTGAACAGGTTGGATTCGAATTTAATCCCCAGTTCACGGACGAGAAAGCAGCCTGCCTGGTCATTAGCGAACATATTTATGCCATGCTGCTGAGCGAGACCTATTTCAAGACCTTTACGAAGAAGGAAATCCCGGATACAAAGGAAAATGCAGAGGTGATTGTCGCTTTGTCCGCAAGCAGCCGGGGGCAGGTGGATGAGATCGTAGAGCGGGCTCTTGCTGCGGGAGGCCAACCGTTCAATGATCCGGTGGACCATGGGTTTATGTACACTTGGAGCTTCCAGGATCCTGATGGCCATTTATGGGAGGTCTTCTATATGGATCCGGCAGCGGTTGAATAAGGCTGAATTGATATATTTAATGACATTAATCAATGTAATTCATTGTGTTAATTAACGATAAGCCAGAAGACAATGCTTATCATTGCAAGGAATATAGTTAGGACGTAATTTGAAATTGGGAGTCTCCTTCAGGCTAGACCTGGGGAGACTCCTTTTTTAGCGCTGCCGTGTCAAGGATTGTTAATTTGACCCAAGGAAGAATTTCCTTGTCTATTTTTCAAAAAAATCTTGGTAAGGTAGAGAATAAGCAATAGATAAGAGGTGAAGAGTTGTTATGAATAAGAAACACTGTTTGTTCTGCGATGAGATAGTCCCGACTAAGGCGGAAGGCGATTACGATATTTATATAGGCTGTTCCTGTTCGCCAGATGGGTTCTATAGCCTGTTAAGGGACGGCTATGAAACGATTTATTCGTTCACACACCAAAAAAAACGCGACATGTTTCATTTAGTCTCTGCTTATATCCGGCAGCAAACGGATTGTGATGAGAAGGTCAATTCACAAGCCGATGATTTAGAAGCTATCGTCAATTCTCCAAATATTCCTGTAACCATTGAAGATAAAGGGATCCGTCTGCTGGAATATTTGTATAGGCATTCACAAGGCCCCGGGGAGGCGGTTGTCATTCATCCGCTCTCCAGCAGCTATAATCTGACGTATTCCCCTAATCTGCAAGAGCTGGTATATATCATTGATAAGCTTAGAAGCGATCATTTGCTCGTCAGGGAGGGAATGGCTTTTCAGCTTACGGAAAAGGGATGGAGCGAGGCAGCCGCAAGTGCCGGAGGGAAAAAATTAGTCCCATGCTCCGTACTGATCTCGGATGAGGAGGAGCTGCGCGCGGAGTGGTTGCAAATGCTGCTGCCAAAAATCGAGCAATACGGTTACCAGCCACGTTTGCTTACACAGGAGAATACGCAGAACTCTGAAAAGTGCTCATTAGAACTTATAGCGGGCAGCAAACTGGTTATTGCAGATTTAACCGCTCCATCCCCTGAGGTGTATTTTGTCGCGGGATATGCGCTCGGTTTGAAGATCCCGGTGATCTGGATCATGAAGAGTAGCGATGCCGGGAAGCTTCCTGTAAGAATAGAAGAGATTCGTCCTATTGTTTGGAATACCGCCGAAGAACTGGCCGCAATACTCCAACAGAGGTTGAATGTTTAAATCTTAAAAAACCGTGTTCTGCGCGGTTTTTTTCTATTTTTTAAGGATCTTGGTGAACTCTATCACCCATTCCACCGGCGCAAGCAAAGAAGAAGTGTCTAATGACACAAAAATGGCTACATTGTGGAGAGAATATCAAGAAAGACCGTAATTGAACATAGTTTTAAACAATTCGCTATCTCGTGCTGAAAAATATCCAATCAATGGTACGGCCGATGTTATTCGTGGCCGGCCTTCACGGCATGGGAGTTGGTAGTATTCGTGCAGCTCAGCGACTGGTCAAGCAGCTGAGAAACCAGGAGTTGACAATCAACCGTGGGACTCTGATTGTAGTCCCCGTTGCAGACCAACCCACTTGAAGAAATAATAAAAAGTTATATCACAAACCACATGATTCTAGCTTCGGCAGGATCACTGATCTTTTATTTGCAAATTATGGTCTGAAAAATAAAGTAACCAGATCAGCCTTGGGCCTATGCAATCACATTTATTAACTAACCAAAATGATCAGGCAACATAATATGTATTTATATCTCATCACTAAGGAGGTGGAAAATGGGGGACGAGAGTAGATTGAAAATATGGGTCATGACAAATGAGTTTGAACCTAAAATTGTCGGAGGTCTCGGGATCGTCGCAACGCAGCTCTCGAGAATGTTGAGCAAATTTGGCGCAATAGTAACGGTTCTGTGCCCCGGGAATTCGGATCGATTAACGATATCAAATGCTAATAGCAATTTGTGCATTCTCCGATTCCCAAAAAATTCGAAGTACTTTAATCGAGCTCAGCAATCATTCAAAGCCGAAGCAATCATAAAGAGCGCATCCGCTAAGGTGGGAGTCAAGCCTGATATTATTCATGTGCATAGTACGGAATTTGCGAATACTGCCAAGGCAGCAGGCGACCGATTTAATCTGCCTATCGTCTACACCTGTCATTCATTGGTGTCACAAGGCATTTCTTCGCTTCATGGTAAACAACAGTCAACACTGATAAGCATTGCAAATCGAATTATCGTACCGAGCCGCTGGCAGGCTAAAGTAACAAAAGGGCTTTATCCTCGAACTGATGGAAAGAAAATGATTATCATTCCCCACGGCGTTGCTCTTGCCCCGAAGGGTTCATCAATAGGCGCTTCGCACAAACTGCTTTATGTTGGAAGATTGATTCCATCAAAAGGAGTTGAGCCCTTAATTAAAGCTGTTGGCCTTTTAGCCCAGGAAAATAGCAAAGTTCATTTAACAATTGTCGGAAGCGGCAAAGCGAGTTATAGGAATAAACTGCGCAACTTGGCAAAACAAGCAGGGGTCGCGAAGCGAATTCGTTGGGCGAAAAAAACCCCACACAAAACAGTTCAACGGATGTACGGTTCATATGGAGCCGTAATTAATCCTAGCCAAAGGGAATCGTTCTGCTTGGTCGCACTGGAAGCGATGGCAAACGGCGTTCCGCTTATTTCGACAACATCTGGTGGAATGAAAGAATTTGTAACCCCCCAGAATGCCAAGATCATCAATTCTATTGATAGCGTCCATATTGCCCGAGCCATCAAGGAATTTTGGAATAACCCAGAACAATCAAGAAAGCGAACAATCAATGCCCGCGTTACTGCAGCCCAGTACAAATGGACTGTAACAGCGAGGAAATACCTTTCATTATTTTTGGACTTGAAGCAGGGGAGGCCATAGCATGAGTACTACCAATGTTAAAAAGATTGTGAAACAGTTTGGAATCAAGGCAAGTGCACAAAAACGTATTCGTGGAGGAATATATCGAATTGTAACTCCAGAGGGGCGAAAATTCTGCTTGAAGCGCATGACTAAACAGATTGCACGGTTACGATGGATTGATCGAATGTTAATGCACGTCCAGCGCAGTGGTCCACTCCTCGCTTGGCGTAATCCACAAAATCCGGAAGGTCGAAAGCCTCATGCAATTTCGCAGAAGGGAGAGTTCTTCGTACTAACGCCTTGGATTTCTGGGAGAGAACCTTCTCCGCTTTCACTAACAGATATGCGTGCATGTGGTATTGCTTTAGCTAGGTTTCATAAAGCAGGGCAAAACGCGCTAAAGGGGGACATTTCCCACAGCCAAATTGGGATGTGGTATTCCACGCTGCATTCACGGCAACAATATATTCAAAAAAAGATTGCAAAAGCAAAAACAAATAGCTTTAGTCTGCCTATTAGTCGATTTATCCAACGGCATGGACCAGAGATTCTGCGTTATGCAAACCAAGCGAAAGCATTGTTGCGAAGCAGCGGATATGAGTCTTACCGACAAAGTCCCCGAAAAAATGGAGTCTTGTGTCATGGGGATGGGGGGCCGAGTAATTTTATTCTGAATGAAAACGGGACGTACCTTATTGATTTCGAAACTTTGCATGTCGATCTACGTGCTTATGATTTATATCGGGTTATTTATAATTCTTGCAAAGATTACCGATGGGATTTTTCGATCGCAAAAGCAATTTTGGATGGTTACCGCGAGGTGGCGAAACTGAAAAAAACTGATTATAAACTTATTCGTGTCTGGTTGCGTTTTCCGTTTACGACTTATTTAGTGCTATCCCCCTTCAAGAGATTTCCATTTACAGAAAGTCGGTTACAATGGGCACTTGATAGTGAGCGGAGAATCACCTCATTTTTGCACAAACTAGAGGAATATGAAACGAGACATTGAACCACACCAGGACAATAAAGACGTAGTGGGCCCTTAAAAAGGTGTTCGCTGGTAATAATTGATCCAAATGAGAGCACGAATTGTTCCGTTTCTCTGATATTAAAAACGTATCAGGGCGGTTCTAAGCTATAAGCAAGTACTATGCTACCGGCTCTAAGGCAGCAAAAACGCTACCTAAGAGCTGGTACTCACGGACGGTCTTAATCGTGGAGGATGAGCGAAAAATAGCCAGATTTCAGGAAATCGAACTTGAAAGCAAAGGTTAGTTAGAAGGAGGAGGAACCATCATTCCCTTCAGGGAACGTATGTGCTATAATAAGTACGCCAAACACGTATTTTGCGCACTTTTGAATTAGAGCGATTTGTTTTCTTAGAGACAGCTAGTTTATCAAGTTGATTTCTCGCAAAATTAACCTATAAATGGTAAAAACATCAACGTAAGAGGGATTGCTTTGACTACGAAATATTACATCGAAGAAATTTATGCCGAACCGCTTCAAGCCTTTACGATCTGGATGAAACAATCGGGATATACAGAGACGACGAGAAAAGAATATTTAAGAGAAGTATATGACTATTTATTTTCCTTAGATGAACTGCCTGTGCAACAGGCGGGGAAATTGAATGTTGTCAGCTTCCTGGTCTCCAAACAGGAATCCGCCGGGGATAAGACAAGGAATCGGACTTTGTCCGCGATCCGTTCATTTTATGCTTCATTGATCGATTTTGAACTGGCGACCAGAAATCCGGCGTTAGAGGTCAAGAAATCAAAGACGGAGAAAAATAAAATTCCAGTCTATCTGGAGGAGCAGGAACTCAAAAAGGTGCTCACTTATATCGATGGTCGATATCGGGATAGGAATCTAGCGATATTTCTATTAATGGGTTACTGCGGTTTGCGGGTAGGCGAGGTTCACCGTATGAATCTCTCTCATTTCAAGAGAGACAAGGGGACGCTCGAAGTGCTGGGCAAAGGGAGGAAGTGGAACGAGATTCCGCTGCCAGAGTTAGTTGTTGAATACCTCGCCAGAGTGGAGGAGGAGAGAATACAGCCTTATAGTACAAAAGAAGAAGCCTTTTTCATCTCCCAGAAGGGAAGAAGACTATCGATTCGTCAAATTCAGAAGATTGCCGCGAATGTATTCGATGCCTACAAACAGGATCACCCGCAGTTGACCGATATGAAATTATCCTGCCATAAGCTGCGGCATTCCTTTGCTACGATGCTGCTCGGGAATAACGTCGATATTCGTGTGGTGAAGGAGCTGCTGGGTCATGCCTCCATTGAAACAACAATGATCTATACGCATATCAATGACGAGCAAAAGCGAAGCGCCATGACGACGATTGAGGTGCCGAAGGTTTGATGATTCAGCATAAGCTGTATTGAAGTTCAATTTTAAAAACCAAGTTCCTCACTAAAAAATCCCACTGTGCGTGGGATTTTTGATTTCATCTTCTTTCAATCCGTGAATATTTATTCTTCGACAGGTCTCTTTACTTGGAGAGGGGGAGGGATTAGCCAACCCTTTTCTTTGAGCATTTGAAGAATTCGCAAGCCCAGGGCTGCTTTAGTAAGATGATATTTGCCAAATAATGCACCGATATCTTCTCTGATCGATTGCGCCATGACCGAACTGCAGGCTGTAAGACCAAGCGCATTCTCCGCTGCAATTTTTGCAGCAATTTCAGGATCTGTAAATCTTGCTCCAGCTGGAATATCTTCAAGCTTAGCAGGAGGTCTTTCTGGCAATACAGGTGCGGGTGCAATGCCATTATCGGTAAGTAAGGTGTCGCATTCTTTAATTTCTAATTTCGCCTGTTCAATTAAAGCTTCGAGAATTTTCTTCAGATCCTGGTCACCGGCATGGTTCAGGAAGGCCTGGTAGCAAGAAACCATGCCTTTAGCGATCATGGATGCTTCCCATACGCTAAAAACTTCACCATAATGCATGGGTTCGTCTTTAGGATTACCGCTCAAGATACCCATATCCTTTATTGTCTCTCCTTTTGTAAATTATCTCTCTCATTATGCTCTTCATGCTGATGATTTATGCGCTTATGATTTGAAACCATGAGCTGTCAAATGAAACCATAGTGAAACAGAAGCAAACAGGCCTCGCAATCCATCTTAAGGAATGCGGGCCTGTTCTGATTGAAATGCCTTCATTTTATTGTTCTGTAATCTTGATCTCTTTGATCTGAACGGTCTCTGTTGGTGAACTCAGTTCACCAAGCGGTCCGCCGGGTTCAACCGGTGTGGCCGCAATATTTTGAACGACATCCATGCCATCGACGACTTTGCCAAAAATAGTATAGTTTGGCTTTAGGTTTAGGGACAGGCTATCCTCACCCGTACAAATGAAAAATTGGCTGCCATTCGTATCCGGTCCGGCGTTGGCCATCGCAACAATGCCCGGCTCGTATTCGTAGTTCGTCTTTTCATCTTCGAAACGATACCCAGGGCCTCCGGCACCCGTGCCTTCCGGATCACCAGTTTGAATCATGAAGGTTTCGATGATCCGGTGGAAGGTGACGTCATTGTAGAAGCCTTGCCGCGACAGGAATACAAAGTTATTAACGGTCTTTGGCGCGTCTTTCGCGAACAGCTCGATCGTGAAGTTCCCCTTCGTCGTCGAGAATTCGGCGGTGTACGACTTATTCGTGTCGATCTCCATGTCCGGAGGGCTGTCCCAGCTCATTGTTTGCTTTGGCGGTTCAGGCGCCGGTTCGGCTGGCAGCGTAGACTGCTCTGCGCTATTGCCGGCAGATTGTTGTTGATTTGCTGGTGTTTTCTGTGCCTCTTTGTCCTTGCCGCAACCGCTCATGATCATAGCAGTCAGCAGAAGGAGGAATGGGAATACTAGTAGCTTTGTTCTCATAAGTGCTGGTCCAACTCCTTTGTAGCATTTGTAACAAATCAAGTTCTATCATACCGGCATTTCGCGGAAAATTCCAGTTTGTATGGTGTCAGGTTTGTTCCGGGTTCGCTGAAGTTGTGTGTTTAGCCCTAAACCGATATTTATTGAGCAAATACAGCACGCCGATTCGCCCTGAGTTACTGCCCGCGTAAATGATGAAAAATGCGCATAAAAGCATTTGAGGGATGATGCTAATGGAACCGGAGAGGAAATAGCAAAGGTTCATGATTACGCCCGCCGATGCAGCAAAAACAGTAAATACGCCAAGCAACAAGGCTAAACCAACTAAAAACTCTCCCCAGGGAACCAGGAAGTTAAATATTTCAACTTGGGGGATAACAGCAGTTTCCAATATGCTTCCCCACCAATCCTGAACAATCGGATTCTCTCCTTTGGAGTTGGCAACAGCGTTTTGTAGATAGCCCGTGCTATCAAATGGTTGTGGAGCGGTAAGCTTCATCCAGCCAGCAGTAAGCCATTTCCAGCCCAAGTAACACCGTATCAGCAATAGAAAAACGGCACCGGCCTTACTTTCTCTCATAAAAAAATCGATTTTCTCCATTATTTCAACCCCTTTTCATAGATAAATACATTCTACTCATTCAGTGCTATAAATTTGAATGAAACAGACTAATCCCAAACCCAATTCCGAGCCCAATTCTGATTTCGAATATAGGATAAACTTGAGAACGCCTATCTTTTCCGTAGAATTGCTTATTATAATTAGGCTTGTCTCGCCTTTATAATGGTATTGTCTGTAAATATATCATAAATAAGGAGGAATGAAATGCGCAACAATTTTATCGTATGGCTGCTACTGGGAAGCATGCTGGTCTCGAGCCTGTTTATGGCGGTAGGATCTGATTTCTCTGTCTCAGCTGCGGGCGGGCCAAATTTGACACTGGGCAAAGTCATCACGGCAAGCGGGCATAACCAAACTTATGAACCGGGCAACGTACAGGACAACAATCAAGGGACGTACTGGGAAAGCGCTAACCATGCCTTTCCGCAATGGATTCAGGTCGATCTGGCCGAAAATACGAGCATTGATCAAATTGTACTTAAGCTGCCGCCAAATTGGGAAGAGCGCACTCAAACACTAGCCGTGCAAGGCAGCGCGGATGGAATGGCCTTTACTGACATCGTCGGTTCTGCGAGTTATGACTTCGATCCGAATTCCAATAATTCGGTCACGATTAGCTTTGCAGCAGCGGACACCCGTTATGTTCGTCTGAATATTACCGGCAACACGGGCTGGCCGGCAGGGCAGCTGTCTGAATTCGAGATTTACGGTGCTGTCGGAACGACACCAACACCAACACCAACACTAGGAACTAACATTGCAATCGGAAAGCCGATTGCTGCCTCCTCGAGCACGTTTACATACGTGGCCGCCAATGCAAATGACAACGACACAAATACGTATTGGGAAGGGGGCGGAAATCCAAGTACTTTGACACTGGATCTTGGTGCAAATCACAATATTACATCCATCGTACTGAAGCTGAACCCGGATCCGATATGGAGCACCCGAACGCAGACGATTCAGGTGCTTGGCCACAGCCAGGATACGGCAAGCTTCAGCAACCTCGTATCCGCACAGGCCTACACCTTCAACCCCTCCACCGGCAACTCGGTGACGATTCCGCTGACGGCGACGGTCAAGCGCCTGCAGTTGAACATTTCCTCGAACACCGGAGCTCCGGCGGGGCAAATTGCCGAATTCCAGGTATTCGGAACACCTGCGTCAAACCCCGATTTGACGATTACCGATCTAACCTGGTCACCGTCATCGCCGAACGAGAGCAGCACGATCACGTTAAACGCAGCGGTGAAAAACATCGGCAATGCCGGTTCTGCCGCTACGATGGTGAATTTTTACTTGAATAACGAGCAAGTTGGCTCTGTTCCGGTCGCAGCACTTGCTGCAGGCGCTTCGGCAACGGCATCGCTGAACGCCGGAACGAAAACCGCCGGAAACTATGCGGTCGGCGCGAAGGTCGACGAGAGTAATGCGATCATCGAGCAGAATGAAACGAATAACAGCTATACGAGCGCTTCGCCACTCGTTGTAGCTCAAGCAGCGAGCTCTGATTTCGTGGGGACTGTTTCCTGGTCGCCAGGGAATCCGGCAGCGGGCAATGCGGTTTCTTTTAACGTCAATCTTAAAAATCAAGGAAGTATCGCTTCAGCAAGCGGCTCTCACGAAATAACAGTGGTGCTCAAAAATGCCGCCGGGGCTGCCATCCAAACATTTAATGGCTCATATAACGGTGCATTGGCTCCGGGAGCGTCTGTCAATGTCGCAATTCCGGGTACGTGGACAGCGGCAAACGGGAATTATACCGTAGTTACGACTATTGCCGCAGATGCTAACGAACTCGAAGCCAAACAGGCCAATAATACGAGTACAGCCAACCTGACCGTCTATGCTGCCCGCGGCGCGGTCATGCCATACAGCCGATATGACACAGATGATGCCACTCACGGGGGCGGCGCAGTCCTGAAGACGGCACCGACCTTCGACCAATCTTTAACGGCATCGGAAGCATCTGGTCAGCGCTATGTGGCTCTTCCTGCAAATGGTTCGTATCTCGAATGGACGATCAAGCAGGGACAGGGCGGGGCAGGAGTGACTATGCGGTTTACGATGCCGGACTCTGCGGACGGCATGGGGCTGAACGGTTCGCTTGACGTGTACGTTAACGGCACCAAAGCGAAAACCGTGCCATTAACTTCCTATTATAGCTGGCAATATTTTTCCGGGGATATGCCTGGAGATACGCCTAGCTCAGGACGGCCGCTATTCCGCTTTGACGAGGTGCACTGGAAGCTGGATACGCCGCTGAAGCCCGGCGATACGATCCGCATTCAGAAGGGCAATGGCGACAACCTGGAATACGGGGTAGATTTCCTCGAAATCGAGCCGGTTCCTGCGGCAATTCCCCGCCCGGCCAACGCGGTATCCGTCACGGATTACGGTGCCGTTGCCAATGACGGAAAGGATGACCTTGATGCCTTTAAAGCTGCTGTTCAGGCAGCGGTAGCGTCAGGCAAAACCTTGTACATTCCCGAAGGGACGTTCCATCTGGGCGGTATGTGGGAAATCGGCTCTGTCAGCAATAAAATCAATGATATCACAATCACGGGGGCCGGCATTTGGCATACGAACCTGCAATTCACGAATCCGAACGCGGCAGGGGGCGGCATCTCGCTACGAATTCAGGGACAGCTTGATTTCAGCAATGTATATCTGAATTCGAATCTGCGGTCGCGGTACGGGCAAAACGCCATCTACAAGGGTTTCATGGACAATTTCGGCACCAATTCCAAAATACATGATGTATGGGTGGAACACTTTGAATGCGGCTTCTGGGTCGGGGACTATGCCCATACTCCGGCCATTTATACCAATGGATTGGTCATTGAGAACAGCCGGGTCAGAAACAATCTGGCCGACGGCATCAATTTTGCCCAGGGTACCAGCAATTCGACCGTCCGCAACAGCAGCATTCGCAACAACGGGGATGACGGCCTTGCCGTCTGGACGAGTAACGTAAATGGAGCGCCCGCGGGAGTAAACAATACCTTCTCCTATAACACGATCGAAAATAACTGGCGTGCAGCCGCCATTGCCTTTTTCGGCGGAAGTGGGCATAAAGCTGATCATAACCTGATCATCGACACAGTCGGCGGCTCCGGGATCAGAATGAATACCGTGTTCCCCGGCTACCATTTTCAGAACAACACCGGGATTGTATTCTCGGACACCACTATTATTAACAGCGGTACAAGTAAAGATCTCTACAACGGGGAACGCGGGGCCATCGATCTTGAAGCGTCGTCTGATCCGATCAGAAACGTAACGTTCAACAATATCGATATTCTCAATACGCAGCGGGACGCGATCCAATTCGGATACGGGGGAGGATTCGAGAATATTGTCTTCAACAATATCACGATAGATGGCACCGGCCTTGATGGGATCACAACCTCACGCTTCTCCGGGCCGCATCAGGGCGCAGCTATTTTCTCCTATACGGGGAATGGTTCTGCAAGATTCAATAACCTCATCACCAGAAATATCGCATATCCGAATTTGTACTACATCCTGAATGGTTTTAACCTGATGATCCAATAATCACTTCGCCTTGTTTGGCGGGTGGAGAGGAGCTCTTTGGAGCTCCTTTTCCTTTTTTTGTGCATAGAGACCTTTGAGTGAGGAGAACTTAAAAGATAACTCGTTTTAGCGGGAGGGCTGAATGGATTGGATTTTTTTCACGGCAAGGAAGCATTGACGGCCTTGGAATGGATTTTGAGAGGAAGTGTCAGCTTTGCCTTCCTGCTCATCATCGCTAAGTTTATGGGTCAGCGCTCGATATCCCAATTGAGACTGCTCGATTTCATTGTCGCTTTAACCCTCGGTAATATTATTGCCCACCCGCTGTCCGACCAGAAAATCGGATTACAGGGGTCTTTTATTAGTACGGCTACGCTGACCGTACTATATATTGCCGGGACCTGGCTAAGCTTGAAATGGCCTCGGTTCAACCGGTTTCTGCATCCGGAGCCGATCACGCTCATTCAAAACGGACAAATTCAATTCCATCATTTAGCGAAAGCCAGAATTTCTGCGGATTTCTTATTCTCGGAGCTGCGCAAAGAAAAAGTTGAGGATATTCAAAAGGTATCCCTTGCACTATGGGAGCCTGGGGGAATTGTTTCCGTATTTATGGATACCCCTTACCAGCCGGTTACTCCAGCAGATCTGGACTTGAAGACGCAGCCATTCGTTATTACAAGGCCGATTATCGTGGACGGCCAAATCGTAATGGCGCTGCTGCAGGAAATGGGTAAAGACCTCGATTGGCTTGAGGAACAGATCGCCGGGGCAAGTGCGAATATTTCCGATGTAATGCTGGCTACCATCAGCGATAATGCGGTCGTGCAGGTGATGAAAAAGCATGCCAAATGATTCCTTATCATGTCGAAAGGCTGGTGTCCGTCCATGTTAAAAGCGGTCATTGTGCTGTTCATTCTTTTCCTGCTGATTGCGGTTTGGTCGTCACGCAGGAAACAGAAGCCTTCTCCGAAAGAGAAGGACTTGCGCCAAGTAAAATCCAACGCCGGGGACAGCGCCAGAAAAGTAATTTTCATCATGATCGACTCCCTGATGGCCGAAGCGGTAGATAGAGGTTTGGAGCAAAAGGAACTTCCCACATTTCAGTTCTTGATCGAGCGCGGTCAATATTACAAGGATATGGTCACTTCTTTCCCGACGATGTCTGTGACGATCGACAGCTCTCTGCTCACAGGAGCTTATCCGGATCGCCATCATGTTCCTGGGCTGAACTGGTACTCTGTTCAAGATAAGAAGCTCATCAATTACGGAACCGGGCCGGCGGAAGTCATAAAGATTGGCGTGAATCAGGTGATGGCGGATGCCTTGATGCACTTGAACGGCAGTCACCTGAACCCCGAGCTGCCAACAATTTATGAAGATTTGTCACGAGCGGGAAAAAAAACAGGCAGCATCAACGGTCTGATCTATCGCGGTCCTGTTCCTCATACGTTATCACTCCCGGCCTGGATGCATGGGCCAACGTCTATGCCTGAATCAATTTCGGTCAAGGGTCCGGACTTTCTGGCATTAGGTTCGCTAACCAACCCGCTGGAAGGGATCGAAGATCTTCCCGGCAGCATAATCCACCGTCTGGGCATTAACAGTGAATTTTCGATCTCCACTGCAAGCTATTTAATCAGGGAAAACAAGCTTCCCGACTTTTTGTATATATACCTGCCCGATATGGATCAGCAGATTCATAAGAAAGGGCCGTCCGATCTGAAGAGCCTCAAGGATGCGGACCATCAGCTCCAAACTTTATTACAAAACTTCGGATCATTGGAAAATGCGCTGGAAAAGGCGATCATCGTCATTATCGGTGATAGCGGCATGACTGAAATCTTGCCTGCGAATGAAAATCCAGTGGTCGAATTATTCCCTTTGCTGCAAGCTTTTAACGTTTACCGCCAGGGGGAAGCCATGACGGATGAGACGGAAATCGTTCTGGGCGTCAATGAGACGATGGCATATGTCTACAACCTGAAGGCTCGGGAGGCCAGAGATATTGCCGAGGCTATCAGGGCCGATTCGCGCATCGATATCATTGCCTGGAGAGATGGAGAATGGATATGCGTCAGTAACGGCGCCTCCAAAGAGCTCCGGTTCAAAACGGGCGGGGAGCTGACGGACACTTATAAGCAATCATGGACAATGGAAGGGGAGCCGCAAGCATTGGATCTAAAAATCAATCACGAGCGGCAAACCTTGGATTATGAGCGGTACCCCGATGTGCTGCAAAGATTATACGGGGCTTTGCATTCGCACGACGGCGACTTCCTGGTTGTGACCGCCAAACCAGGATATGAGCTGGCTGACCAGCATTCGCCAACTCACAAGGGCGGAGGCAGCCACGGCTCTCTTGGCCATGCAGAGTCGCTTGTGCCGTTGATTATCAGCGGCACGGAAGAACGGCCCGAAAATCTGCGGATCGTTGATTTAAAGGCTTTCCTGCAGAAGCTTGTGACAAAACAGTAGGCAGCAAATCAGCGCTAGCTCCCGATCAACTACCCGGCGCGTGAAAAAGACAGTATACTAAGTATGAAGTATAAACCGGGAATGGAAAAAGGGAGTAACGATGATTAGATGATCAAAACAATTTCAGATATTGCCGCGATTGCAGGCGTGGCCAAAAGCACAGTATCCCGTTACTTAAATGGAGGTTCAGTCAGCCAAGCTACGCGGCAGCGCATCGAACAAGTCATTAAAGAGCATCATTATGTTCCGAATACATTTGCTCAAAGTTTGAAGGCGAGAAGAACGAATATCATTGGCACCGTAGTGCCCCGTCTCGATTCTTTTGCTACTTCCCAAACGCTGATGGGTATTGACGAAGAGTTGCGCAGCGCCAATTTTCAAATGCTGATCTCAAATACGAGTCAGGATATGGAACGGGAAATCGAAGCGATCTATGATTTTGCCCGGCAGAAGGTTTCGGGGATCATTTTGCTGGCCGCCCAGGTGAATGAGGAGCATCTAAAAGCGGCAGAAGAGATCAACATTCCGATATTGTTAGTAGGACAGGAGCATTCTCAGCTGTATAGCCTGATCCATGATGACTTTCATGCGGGTTACAAAATAGGGCGGCATGTACTGGAAATGGGTCACCGGCAAATTGCCTATCTTGGAGTAACGGAGAAGGATATTTCCGTGGGCATCCGGAGAAAAGAGGGCTTTAAAATGAGCCTGGAAGGTACGGAGTGCTCGGTCTCCTATTATGAAACAGGCTTTAGAATGACGGATGCGATGGCAGCGGCATCGCAGATTCTGGATGAAAGCACGCCTTCCATCATCGTATGCGCCACGGATAACATTGCGCTCGGGGTTATGAAAGCCGCATATCTCCGGCAAATCGAAATTCCTTCCGATCTGTCGGTGACCGGGTTTGGGGGATATGACGTAACAGAAATTATCCATCCTACGCTGACTACGGTACGATATTTTTACAAAGAGGCAGGACAAGCTGCAGCGCGCAGTATAATCAAGCTCGTGCGGGACGAGGAGATGGATCAAGTTACCATGCTGGATACCGAGCTCCTTGAGCGAGAAAGCGTTGACAAACGGTAAAACGGTGTTTATAATTCGAGACAGAACCGGTTCCATAATTCACTGCAATTTGCTTTAGAGTTATGGGACATCTTTTATAGCAGTTTTGGAACCGGTTCCTCTTTTTCGTACGAAAATGGAACCGGTTCTACAGGCTCTCGGAAATAGAGGGGAGATGGAGGCATTCGATGACAGCATCAAGGGAAGAAAAATACAGAAAAATGGAGCATGCGGTGCCTGGTGAGCTGGAAAAGCTTCAGGAGCTGGTTAAGAATTGTCCATGGAGGCAAACATATCATATTCAGCCCCCGTATGGCCTGTTGAACGATCCAAACGGCTTTACATTCTATCAAGGCGAGTATCATTTATTCTATCAATGGTTTCCTTTGGGAACATTTCATGGCATGAAATATTGGTATCATACGAAATCGAAGGATTTGGCCCACTGGGACAATGTCGGCATCGGGATTGAGCCTGGTGATCCACATGATTCTCATGGGGCTTATTCCGGAAGCGGGATCGTTAAGGACGGCAAGCTGTATTTAATGTATACGGGCAATACGCGAGACGAGCAGTGGATCAGGCATCCTTATCAGAATCTGGCGGTCATGGACAGCAGCGGCATGATTACGAAGCTCGACCGTCCCGTGATCGACTCGGTGCCCCCTGGCTACACGGATCACTTCAGAGATCCGAAGGTGTGGAGCAGCAACGGAGAATATTATTGCGTTCTGGGAGCACAGCGAACTAATGGCACCGGTTGTGTCGTGCTGTACAGTTCTCAGGATTTGCATACCTGGTGTTTCAAGGGCGAAATTTCTACAAAACTGACAGACTTCGGATACATGTGGGAGTGCCCGGATTACTTTGAACTAGATGGACAGGGTGTATTGTTGTTTTCACCGCAAGGCATCGAACCTCTCGGAGATTATTATCAGAACATCTTCCAATCGGGTTATCTTGTCGGTCAGCCGCTTGATCTGACAACAAGCAAGCTGGAACATGGGGAATTCCATGAGCTGGACAGGGGCTTTGACTTCTATGCGCAGCAAACGACGGTAGCAGCAGACGGGCGGAGGCTCCTTGTAGGCTGGATGGGGCTTCCCGATGCCAATTATCCGACGGACAATCACGGGTGGGCCAATTGCCTGACTCTGCCGAGAGAATTGACGCTCCAAGGCGGCAAAATCCTTCAGCGTCCGGTCAGGGAGCTGGAGATGCTGAGAAAACAGGGGGTCAAGGGTGAAGCCATTTTGCAGGATGAGACAAAGAGCTTTGCCGGATTCGAGGGAATGACCTATGAACTGGTTTGTGAGTTTACCAATACGGATGCCGAGCAATTCGGCATTGAGTTTCGGGCAGGAGAGAACGAGAAGACGGTGCTGGCGTATGATCAGAATTCGAAAAAGGTCATTTTGGACAGATCATTATCCGGCTACCCTGTTGCCGTGGAATACGGAAGCGTACGGCGCTGCCATCTGGATGCGGAGAACATTAAATTCCAGCTTTATGTGGATACCTCGTCCGTTGAGATCTTCGTCAACGATGGGGAAGAGGTGTTTACGAGCCGCATTTTCCCTAGTCGGGAAAGTACGCAAATCCGCTTTTTTGCACAAGGGGGAACGGCTGCTTGCCGAGCATCGCTATGGAAAATATAACTTTCAAGCAAGACGGATTTGAATCTGACACGGGGGCGGTGACAACATGGGACAGTTATTTGCAATCGGAGAAGTGTTAATTGATTTTATCCCCTTACAAAAAGGGAGCCCGCTGAAGGACGTACAGGCCTTTGAACGAGCGGCAGGAGGCGCGCCAGCCAACGTAGCAGCTTCTGTCGCCAAGCTTGGCGGGCACGCCTCCATGCTGACCAAGCTGGGAAAGGACGCTTTCGGGAATTACTTAATCGAGCAGCTGGCTCATGCGGGAGTAAGGACAGATCTTATTCGGCGAACAGGCGAGGCCAACACGGGTTTGGCGTTCGTATCGCTGCGGGAGGATGGAGAGAGGGATTTTTCCTTTTATCGCAATCCCTCGGCCGATTTGCTATTGTCCGAAGACGAAATTGATCCGGGTATTTTCGGTACGAACGATATATTGCATTTCGGCTCGGTCGATCTTGTGGAAAGTCCGATGAAGCAGGCGCATTTGAAAGCGATTCATGCAGTAAAAGGACAGGGAGGGCTCATCAGCTTCGACCCGAACGTTCGGCTTCCTTTATGGCATAGTCCAGAGGAGTGCCGGAGAACGATTCAAGACTTTATTCCCGCCACCCATCTTATAAAGATTTCTGAGGATGAACTGGAGTTTATTACGGGTATAACGTCAAAGAAGGAGGCGATTGCTTCCTTGTTTCAAGGTGATGTCCAAGCCGTTGTCTATACCAGAGGGAAAGAGGGAGCGGAGCTTTATCTTTCTGCGGATGAGAAGTATAAGGGGCGAGGATTTAACGTCAAAGTTCAGGACACGACAGGGGCCGGCGATGCGTTTGTCGGAGGTTTTCTGTATAAGCTGCTGGAAAAGGGAGCCGCGCAGGACAACATCATAGAGGTGCTTCGCGTGCATCATGATGAAATCCTGGAGTTTGCCAATGCCAGCGGGGCATGGACAACTGCCGGTAAAGGCGCGATTCCTGCTCTTCCTAGCCAGGCGGACGTGCATAAATTAATTGAAATGCAAGCGAACAAGGGGATGATGACGAATGTCTGAAAATCGGGATATTGCCAAACAGGTCGTAGAGGCGGTCGGCGGCAAGGATAATATTGCATCTTTTGCGCACTGCGCTACGAGACTGCGGATTATGGTACATGACAAAGATTTGATCGATCAGGCTAGAGTAGAGAATATTGATAAGGTAAAGGGAGCCTTCTTCAACTCCGGGCAGTTCCAGGTTATTTTTGGGACCGGCACAGTGAACCGGATCTTTGAAGAGGTGGAGAATCTCGGAATTACAGGCACAACGAAAGAAGATATTAAAAGCCAAAGCAAGAAGCAAGGAAACGTTTTTCAAAGATCGATCCGCACGTTCGGCGACGTATTCGTGCCGATTATTCCGGTGCTCGTGGCTACGGGATTGTTCATGGGATTACGCGGCTTGCTTACGCAAGAGCAGATTCTGTCGATCTTTGGGATGACGGCAGCAGATATTCCGGCTAACTTCCTGCTCTTTACACAGGTATTAACCGATACTGCGTTTGCGTTCCTGCCAGCGCTTGTCGCTTGGTCCGCATTCCGCGTCTTCGGAGGCAGCCCGATTCTGGGCATCGTCCTGGGATTAATGCTGGTCAATCCAGCGCTTCCGAATGCTTACAGCGTAGCCAATGGTTCGGCTGAAGCTTTAGTCATGCTCGGCTTTATACCGGTGGTCGGGTATCAGGGCTCTGTGCTTCCTGCCTTTTTCATGGGTCTGCTGGGCGCAAAATTTGAAAAATTGCTGAGAAAACGCGTACCTGAAGCGTTAGATCTGATTTTGACGCCATTTATCACACTGCTCGTCATGATAACTCTTGGACTTTTCGTCGTCGGTCCTGTTTTCCACTCCTTGGAGGAATGGGTGCTGCATGGAACCACATTTATTTTGGGTCTTCCTTTCGGCATTGCGGGATTGGTCATCGGCTTCTTCAATCAAATCATTGTCGTGACTGGCGTTCATCATATTTTTAATTTTCTGGAAATACAGCTGCTGGAGCAGTTCGGATCCAATCCATTTAACGCGTTGGTCACCAGCGCCATGGCTGCCCAGGGTGCTGCGTGCCTGGCGGTGGGCTTGAAGACCAAGAACGTCAAACTGAAGTCGCTTGCATTACCATCCTCGTTATCCGCTTTCTTAGGGATTACGGAGCCGGCGATTTTTGGCGTCAATTTGCGGTATATGAAGCCGTTTGTCATGGGATTGATCGGCGGAGCCGTCGGCGGCTTCCTGGCCTCGTTGTCCGGTCTGGCTGCGACGGGTATGGCGATTACGGTTATACCGGGAACGCTGCTATATCTGAATGAACAGCTTCCGATGTACATCCTGTGCAACCTGATTGCCATGGCGATCGCCTTTATATTGACGTGGCTGTTTGGTTATAAAGATGAAGCAGCGGCAGAGACGGTAGCCACTGCGGGCGCAAATTCTTCGGGAAAGGCTGCCTTACAAGCCGATAAGAGAGCTTCCAAGGTAATTGCTGCAGAACCTAGCCAAGTCAATGCGGATTCGTCAACAGATGTGCTGAATGTGCCATCGCCTATCTCAGGAAAACTGCTGGCGCTGGAAGACGTTCCCGATCCGGCTTTTGCCCAGAAGCATATGGGGGAAGGGTTTGCGGTTGAACCGACCGAAGGCAAAGTATTCGCTCCGTTTGACGGTGAAGTGGCTCACATGATGAATAAAAGCAAGCATGCGGTCATCCTGGCCCATGAAAGCGGCATGCAGCTCTTGATTCATATCGGAATCAACACCGTCTCCTTAAAAGGGGAAGGATTTACAACCTATGTTCAGACCGGCGACACCGTAAAAGCAGGCCAACTGCTGATTGAGTTCGATGTCGATGCCATTCAACAGGCCGGACTCTCCACGGCTACTCCCGTAATTATTCCTTCGGGAACGGAGCAGGTCGCTGGGCTGACGGTGAAGGCAAGCCAAGGCCGAGTAACGGCCAATAAAGAGACCGTGATGGACGTCCAGTTCCAAACAAAGTAAATGGGCAAAGACCAACGCTGAGATGCGTTGGTCTTTTTTTGCATTTATTGATGATATACGTACGGACGGACAACCCAGACGCTTGCTCTGTAGGTTGCGCCGTTATAGGTGGCGGTAATATGAGTGATTCCCGGACGGATTCCTCGAATATTTCCGTACTCATCAATCGTAGCAATAGAGGGATCATCCATACTGAACACGGCATCCTGCGTAACCTTGGAGGGGAGACCGGAATCATTCACGTAGTAGGCTGCCACATCGAGCTCCGTTCCAATCGAAAGGGAGTATTCCTCAGAATCCAGGTAGAACCGGCCAGGTGCCTTTGCATCTGTCACATTGACAGCAATTCTTGTTTCTAATCCTTCGTAGGCTGCTTTAATCCACGTTGTGCCCGGACTGTTTCCAGTTATATTGCCAAATGCATCCACACTGGCAATGCTCGGGTCGAGTGAATCGTAGATGGAGGAATACGTCACGTCGGTTACGGAAGCGTCGGAATAGACGGCGTTAACGACAGTGGCGGCGGATTGACCTACGGATAGCTTGAGCTCCGGTTGCTGAAATTCGAGTCTGGCCAATTCTGGATTTGATGGGCCTTCATTCGGTATAGATATTTTCAGCAAGTGCATTTCATTTCTATAGCCTTGCCCGGTGTTTATTCTAACGGTTCCCGTTACCAGTAGCCCTTGATCATAAGTAGTGACGCCATTTTTGCCAAGGCCCAAATCCAAATCGCCAAACTGATATTTTTTTGTGGGCACAGCATTCTCGTCGAGCAGAATAATTTGGTATCTGGATTTACCGTTTTCGATACTGGATGGTTTATTTTGCACGAACAGAACATAGCCCTCATCTACCGGCTGGGTTCGAATAATGCTCTCTATTTCATCCATGGCTGATGAGTTCAGCGATTTATTCCAGAGTATATCCCCGGCTTCGTTGATCTTTTGCAGGTAATAGGCCTGCGTACTTGGGTTATATCTGGTCAGAATATAATTCCCGTCATCAGAAGAAACGATGGTGGATGTAACTGAATCGGTCTCCGCAGTTTTCTGCCAGACGACCTCGCCGTTGCGATTTATTTTTAGCAGATAAGGTAGTGCGACTCGATCATATTCCTCGAGTGTCCGACTCCCGGCTACGATCACACCGTCATCCGAAGTTAATATGATATTGGAGAACATACCACTGTAACCGATGGGATAAGTTTTAGACCAAAGCTCGTCCCCATTTGCATCAATTTTAAGGAGATAAGCAGGCGAAGGGCTGTATTCATTCCACCCGCCGCCGGTAATTACAAAATCACCGTTAGAGGTTTCTTGAATATTACTAGCGGATTGCTGATAGTAGGGCATACGAGGATAATATTTCTGCCACAATAGCTCTCCATCCGCACTCAGCCTAAAAACATAGGGAACAAAACGCGGCCGGCCATAGGAGCCATCCCGAATTTCTCCGCCAACCAGGATGCTGCCGTCGGAAGTCTCGATGACCGTGAATGCCGTATTCTCCTCATAATCATAATCGTAATATAGCATTTCTCTTTCCCATAAGATCTCTCCGCTGCTGTTCAGCTTGACGACGTAAGAGCAGTTCTCATCCGGAGTTTCGCAATACTTGTCACCTACGGCGACATAGCCCCCATCCGATGTAGCGGTTGCGGCATAACCAGATACGCTCTTATAAAGCGGGTGATTGCCTTCTAAGATGCGGGACCATTCAATGTGGGCTTCTTCCTCCAACGCTGCAATGTACCCATGATTCGGCCAACCTATCGAGAGCATCAAGATAGCGAGGGTTACCAGCATGAGTTTGTTCAGATTCAGTTCCTTGGCCACGAGCAAAACTCCTTCCATAACAATATTTGGTAAAGCATAATTACATATCCATTATCAGGGGCTATGGGTCAAAGTGAATATCCTTCAAATTACTTATATTGCTAGGTAAGAATACATGCTGCTGGCTTTTTATCGGCATTTAAAAGAACAGAGCTATTACTTCAAGGTGATCCTCAATAGGGGATACGAGCTGGATATTATGGAACTGTTCTCAGATATCGTTCAAGAGGCGATGGGGCAAGTCGTGGATGTGCAGCAAGCCATTGACGGAGTTCCTGCGGAAATCCACTGGCGCTACAGTATTGCTGCCCATTTCTCGGTCGCAAGCGGGTGGCTGCAGAATGATTTTCCCTATACGCCGGAATTTATGGCCGAGGCTGTGCTTAAGCTGACTAAAGAGGGCAAGCATTATGCAATCCTATAAAATTTTAATACTCACTTGACAGGTAGGGATAATTGGTTTAATCTTATTGCAAGCCTGATAGATCGTTATTCATTATCTAATCATTCATTATTTCAGGATTAAACTAAATCATTAGCCGATTGGTCCACCAAAGGCTCCTGTGTTCAATACCGAGTAAATTTCGGTAAAGAACAGGGAGCCTTTCTGTATTTGAGGAATGTAAAGGCCATTTTGGATTTTTCGAACGGCTTGGTGGATTGGAACGGAAAGGAGCGTCATGGTTCACAAAGATTGGGCACGAATGGAGGAAGCGGATTGGCATTTCCGCAGGCTGGTCAGGCGATTTGTGAAAGAGCGGGACAAAATTGCGATCGAAGGCGTGTCGCTTCCCGGAATGCTTATCCTGAACGCCATTTTGCGGGATGGGGAACAAAGGCTCGGAGATTTGGCGGAACAGCTGGATTTTACGTCCGGCGCCGTCACGGCGATTTGCGACAAGCTGGAAAAGCAGGGTTACGCCATTCGGAGGCGCAGCGAGGCGGATCGTAGATCCGTGGCTCTGCACATTACCGAAGAGGGAAGGAGGATGGTTGAACGCAACTGGGCTGCAGGTACATATATGATCGATACCATCTTCGGTACATTTACGCCAGATGAGCTCGAAACGCAGATATTATTTTTCAGGAAGCTGCACGATCGGCTGGAAGGGTTCGCAGAAGGAGTATTGCGTCAGACGAAGTCCTTGGACGACGGTACAGCGGCGGGAACCAGCGAACAGAATACTGAATTACAGCGGACGAACCGGTTTATTTCCTACTAAAATTTATACGTGTGCATGAAAGGAGACAACAATATGGGACATCCCACGATTTATCCGACCGGAACAACGGTATATTTGCCGGAAAAAGCATGGAGCGGCTATACGATTTACCAGGCTGCCGATACTGGAGCACTGCTCATTGATATGAACGGAAGAGAGGTTCATTTATGGAAAGGGCTGCGGGGCTTTCCGAATAAAGTGTTTCCGGGCGGTTACGTCTTGGGCAGCACATCGGAACGCGATCCGCGATACGGCTTCCAGGATGAGAAGAATCTGGTCCAGGTGGATTGGGACGGCAATATCGTGTGGAAATTCGACCGCTATGCCTGGATCGAGGACCCAGGGCACCCGGCGCAGTGGATGGCGCGCCAGCATCATGATTATCAGCGGGAAGGAAACCCGGTCGGCTATTATGCGCCTGGGCTGGAGCCGAAAATCAACTCCGGAAACACAATTATCCTGGCGCACAAAAACGTGCACCGCCCCGAAATCTCCGATACCGAGCTGCTTGACGATACGATCATCGAGGTGGACTGGGAGGGGAACGTCATCTGGGAATGGGCGGTCAGCGACCACTTCCATGAGCTGGGCTTCGATGACGATGCCAAGGCGGCGCTGTTCCGCGACCCGAACACCCGGGCATTCGGCACCCACGCCGGGGACTGGATGCACATCAACTCCGTATCGGTGCTGGGTCCCAACAAGCACTACGATGCCGGCGATGAGCGCTTCCATCCGGATAATCTGATCTGGGATGCCCGCGAAACGAATATTATCGCAATCATCGACAAGCGATCAGGCAAGATTGTATGGAAGCTCGGCCCGGATTACGGTACGAAGGAAACGGAAGATCTCGGCTGGATTATCGGCCAGCATCATGCTCATCTGATCCCTAAAGGCCTGCCGGGAGAGGGCAATCTCCTCGTGTTCGACAACGGTGGCTGGGGCGGCTATGGCAGGCCGAATCCCGAAGCTCCAGACGGGCTGAAGGTAGCGCGCCGCGACCATTCCCGCATTTTGGAGATCCATCCGCTCACGCTGGAGATCGTATGGCAGTATACACCGACCGAAGCAGGATATCAGGCGCCGCTAGATTCGTACCGATTCTACAGTCCGTATATTAGCTCCGCGCAGCGGCTGCCGAACGGAAATACGCTAATTACCGAAGGGGCGGATGGCCGGATTTTTGAGGTGACACGTGAGCATGAGCTGGTATGGGAATACATTTCCCCTTATAAAAACATACGCAATTCAAACTTGGTTTACCGGGCATACCGAGTGCCTTATGATTGGGTACCACAGCTAGAGAAGCCTGTAGAAACCGCAATTGTTCCGATTGACGTGGCTGACTTCCGTCTGCCCGGCGCCGCACCGAGAGGTGCCGTAACC
Organism: Paenibacillus woosongensis; assembly: GCF_030122845.1. Taxonomy (NCBI): domain Bacteria; kingdom Bacillati; phylum Bacillota; class Bacilli; order Caryophanales; family Paenibacillaceae; genus Paenibacillus; species Paenibacillus woosongensis. Next base: position 2,769,386 of record NZ_CP126084.1, on the reverse strand, counting down.
ACGGTTGAAGTCGAAGGTACCGTTTCTTATGGTGAGGGAGCTTTCTGCGTGGCTACGACGGACGAAGCGGACAGGAAGGAAGGGACTCGCGATGAATAAACGCAGCATTCGGCATTTAAGCCTAACCATCATAACGATCCTGCTTGCGGGCACGCTGCTTAGCGCTTGCCAAACGGCTTCAGGTTCGGATAAAGACAGTAAGCTTAAGCTGAGAATAGCTGACATTTCTACAAATACTGTGTTTCGCGTCGCGAAGAATAAAGGATTTTTTGAGAAACACGGCATAGACGCCGAGCTGGTGAACTTCGCCACTCCCGCCGAAGGGGTTAACTCCCTGTTCATCAAACAGGTTGACATCGCCTTCGGCGCGGATTTCCCGCTGCTGAACGCCGTCAGTAAAGGAGACTATTCGATCTTCGCTTCTTCCGGAACGGCGACCGATTTGAGCGCCAGCGAGTGGAAATTGTTTGCCCGCAAAGAGATTGCCAGCGCGGCGGATTTGAAAGGCAAGAAGCTGAGCTTTTCGCGCGGTACGTTCATCCCTTATCTGTGGGATGTGTATTTGCAGCAGCACGATGTTCAGCTATCCGATGTGACGCTTGTGGGTCAAGGCGGTTTTGACGAAGCTTATGTGGCCTTAAAAAAAGGAGAGATCGACGCGGCTTGGGTTTACGGAGCCGTACTCAACGAGAAATTTACAGCGCTCGAAGAAACCCATGAGCTGGCGGACATGTCGCAAACCCCGGTACGGCTTGGCACGGGGCTTATCGCTTCCAATGAGCTGATCCAAGCGTACGGGGACAGTCTCGTAGGATTTCTGAAGGCGCTGGACGAAGCCTCCGCCTATGCCCAGGCTCATCCAGACGAGGCGGCAGATATCATGTATGCCGAAGTGAAGCAGCCTAAGGAGGCCACCTTGAAGGATCTTCCGAAGAACCCCTGGCAAATCGGTTTCACCCAGCAAGCATTCGAGGGATTGGTTGGCCAAAAGAAATACATGGTGGAGAACGGGATCATAGAACGGGATTTTGACTTGAACGATAAATTGAATCTGGAACTGGTGCGTATAGCATTCCCGGATCGCGTCATTGCATTGGAATAAGAGAGGGGAGACGTCCATGAGTTTATTGCCGAAGCCAAATGAAATTCATATTGAACGGTTGAACAAGAGCTATGCGCCTCAGACTGCCGGGGAAATTCATTACATCATTCAGGACGTGAATCTGGTGGTCAAAGGAGGCGAGTTCTTTGTCCTGCTCGGGCCAAGCGGTTGTGGAAAATCGACCCTCCTTAGCTTGATCGCGGGCTTTGTGTCAAAAACCTCCGGCCAGGTCAAGGTCGGTGAGAAGGAAGTGGAACGGCCCGGACAGGATCGGGCGGTCGTCTTCCAGCAGGCGGATTCCTCCCTGTTCCCTTGGCTGACGGTCAGGGAGAATGTGGAGTTCGGCCTGCGGATGAAACGGATTCCAGCTGTTCGCCGGAAGGAAGTATCTGACCGCTTCATTTCGCTCGTAGGGCTCAAGGGACATGAGAACAAGTTCCCGCGGGAGCTGTCCGGCGGCATGAAACAGCGAGTTCAGCTGGCGAGAGTGCTCTCGAACGATCCGGCCATTCTGCTGATGGATGAACCGTTTGGCGCGCTGGATGCGATGACCCGACGTACGATGCAGAGAGAGCTGGTGAACATTTGGCGAGATACCGACAAAACCGTAATTTTTGTGACGCATGATATTCAGGAGGCGTTATTGCTCGGCGGGCGCATTGGCATTATGTCGGCTGGGCCCTCTTCCAAAATTACACATATTTATGATGTGCCCCTCGGCTATCCCCGGGATTTGACTGCTATGGAATTTCACCATCTTTATAAACAAATTCAATCGCATTTTGACGAATAAATGCAGGAAGCGGGGGACAGCAACATGAACGGAAAGTTAAAGAAAGCTTGGCCGCAGCTTTGGTTTTGGATCGTGATCCTTGGCCTATGGCAATTACTATCGCTAGTCTACGGCCCGGAAATTGTTCCGGGCCCATTATATACAGCAAAAGGCGGCTACGAGCTGCTTGTAGACGGGACGCTGCTGCAGTACATCGGAATCAGTGCGTACCGCGTACTGCTAGGCTGGACGCTAGGCAGCCTGATTGCCGTGCCGGTGGGCATCCTCATTGGGAAAGTGAATGCGATCCGGGTATTTGCAGAGCCTTTTCTCAACTTCATCCGGTTCATTCCGCCCATTGCCTTTATTACCTTATTTCTAGTCTGGTTCGGCATTGGGGAAACGTCGAAGGTCATGCTGATCATGTACGCTACGTTCTTTATCGTCATTCTCAATACGCTGACCGGAGTCTTGTCCGTTGAAGAGGATAAAATCCGCTCCGCACGCAGCATGGGCGCCTCGGAATGGCAAATCGTCCTTCATGTGATCATTCCGGCCACGGTCCCATACATCTTTACGGGCGTCCGCCTGGCGATGGGTACGTCGTTTATGGCGATTATCGGGGCCGAAATGATCGCATCCAACGAGGGAGTAGGGTATTTAATCTGGAATTCGCGGCTGTTTTTCCGTACCGATTGGATTTTTGTCGGGCTCATATGCTTGGGATTGATGGGTTTTCTCACGGATCGTGCAGTTGCACTGCTCGGCCGGAAATTGCTGTCTCGGTACGGTGTGGTTAGTACGAATTCGCTGAGACGATAGAAGCAAATGGAGATCGATACGCTAAAAGGCCCCAATGAAAATTCGGAGCCTTTTAGTATTGGTTTACATAATAAATATTATGTCTCGTCGTTTTTGAAGGTCAGAACAAACGCTTTAGTATACCCTGGGTAATTTGTATCCAGCTCAATAATACCCCCGTTTAGTTTCACGAGTTTTTCCACAATTGCCAATCCTAGTCCCGTTCCGTCTTTTGAACGTGATTCGTCCCCCATGATGAAAGGTTTGAATAAATTCTCCTTCATTTGAGCGGATATCGGAGTGCCATCATCAGCTTCAAATTTTACTAATAAACTTGTGCGCCTTGTATCCTAACACTGGTTCATCATCTGCAAATAAATCATCATCTCCGCTATGCCTTGATACTGAAATATCAGCTGTTGATTCAGTTTTCTCATGGCGAGCTCGAATGATTTTTCTACGCTCGCTAAATTTTTCGTGTCCAGGTCATCCAGCAATTGCTTTATGTTTTCTATGAAATATACGGTTTTTCTCAAGCTGCTGATGACGATAATTTTTCTTAATTCACGGGGGGTAAACACCCGGTATCCATTATGCAGGTTTCTTATCGATCGAATCAATCCTTCCTTTTCCCAATGACGAATGGCCGAAGGATTGACCCCGGCAATTTCCGCGACTTCTCCGATCGTCATCGCATCTGTTATTTTATAATTTCGGTATTTCGAAAAATCGGCGTGTTTGATCATGGTAAGGATCGATTCCACTCTCTGCTTCTCCACTTGTATGTCATGCAACTGCTGATTGATAGACCAGAGCGCTTCTTCTGCATGGCCTTGCTTCATTTTTCTCATTGAATTGTAAACAACGGGAATCTCATACCCTTTCAGTAGGGTACGAATGGTGATAAAGGCTTGCCTATGAATAGGCGTATAACATCTCCGGTTGCTGGCCGTTCTCGGGACATCAGGAATCAAACCTTGTTCTTCATACCTTCGCAAAGTGGTCGTACTGACATTCAACTGCTTGGCTATTTGTTTGGGCGTATAAGCGTTATACATATTGAATTTCTCCAATCCTTGAAGTTGAACCTTAAAGTGCAGCAACAATATTAAATAGAAAAAATGCTCGTAAATCAAGCTTCGAGGTGAGATAAACCGAAAGATTGCTTCATTGTTGTATGATGGCCTTATAAGCATGTTAGGAGTGATTGGATTGATTAAAATAGTCAGACTGGAGAATGGCTCGGAAATTGAAGCAGGGCTCGTTGGAGATCCACAGGGCAAAACGATCATGCTGCCTGTAGCCAAGAAGACGGTTACCGGTGAAGAGGCGGAAAATTTGAAATTATGGGGAGTAGACCCGGAACTAGGACAGCGTTTGGTTCATGGACTTGCAGATCGGTTTCAGGTTCTATATTTCGATTATGAAGGTCATTTGTTCTCGAATCCAAACGCCGAAGGGTTGACGGCCGAACAAGTCGTTAAAGATTTACTGCATATCGCTGATGAAATGAAGGTTCAACGCTTTAGCTACTATGGTTATTCATGGTTAGCGCTTGCAGGATTACAGCTGGCTTTGCATACGGATCGACTGGATAGTTTGGTGATGGGGGGATTTCCGCCATACGAAGGCCCGTATAAGGAAATGCGGATTGTAACCCAAAAAACCTATGAGCTGGCGCTGCCCAATCAACAGGAATCCATGTATCCATCTAGTGAATCTTGGAATCCAGAAGAAGTGGATTGGGATAACGTCCCCGTAACTATTGATCCCTTGGTTACAAAGCAATTTGTGATCTTGTACCAAAGTTTAATCGGATTTGACGACAGAAGCATTCATGATTGGCTGCCGATTCCGAAACTCGTTTTTGCCGGGGAACAAGATACGATCGTGTATAGCGAAAAATTCGGGAGCGTCAAGGTCGATATCATTGGTTTGCCGGAAAAGAATAAGCAGCAGTTAATAAATATGGGATGGGACGTTGAAATCCTGAAGGGGAGAGACATGGATCATACAAAAGCCATGCAGCCAGCCGCAGTTTTGCCTCTGATAAAGCCTTGGTTTATTGCAAAACTACTAGGCGAAAATCGGAAGGAAGAAAGTAATAAACATAAGCGGTATAACGATAAGATGATTATTAATACGGACGGTAAGAAAAAAGGGGTGGAGCAGGGATAACCCCCGATCCACCCCTGTAGTCTATATCCTTATGGCTCAATCCCCCAGACAAGCTGACCGCCGATATACCCGGTAACCTGTTCATGGTCTGCGAACTGACTGCTGGAGGCCTTGAACGAGTAATCGTTGGCCTGGTTATAATTGGACCAGTCAGCTTTGGAGAATCGCGCTTGAATTTCTGCGCTTTGGCCCGGATTAAGCGTTCCAGCCGAACTCGTAAAGCCTATTTCCAAATAATAATCGGCTCCGGTAACCGGATTCGCCAGTTTCACGAAATTGCTGGTTACATTTGCACTCCCGATACTGGCCCAGTCGCACCAGAAGTTTTGTGCTTTTTCCCCATCAATTGTATAGTAATAACGGAGTTTTACATCACTAAGCTGAAACGCCGTATTCCCGGTGTTGACTATTTTGAATTTGGGCGAAATTCCGTTGGTAGAGGCGCTTGTGCTGCCGTTAAAGGCTTGGATCGCCAAGCCTCCTGCGGGTATGGGAACACCGCTGTCCACTACATTTACAGTAAGAACTGCGTTTTTTCCTCCGCTGAAATGAAAGGTTATCGCATTTGGGCCCAGCGGCAGCGTGGAAAGATAGGATCTACTCAGCACGGCAGCAGCACTTGACGCTGTATAATCCAGGCCTGACTGAAGAGTATAATTTCCATGCTTTATACTTGCAAGCTGGTGACCGTTTAAGGTGAGGGATACGGAAATATCTTGCTGTAGATTCGCCGCCTTATCAAATGTTATATTCACGGGAGAAATTGCAGCACTTGGTGTTGGAGCGTCAACTTTTAAATTGGGCAGTTCATCCAATGTGATGACATAATCACTTTGATAAAGTGTTGTCAGGGTCTCCGGATAATTAAAGGCAGAACTCATCAGATGCTCGCCATACCAAGGGCAGAAGTAGAGCCATCCCGCTTTTTCCTCGATCAGATTCTGCAGGCTTGGGACGGTGTCGTTCTCCGTCATGGCCACCATTTTCGTGCCGCCGGTTAAATCAACAAGCTGATAGAAAATCGAGGTAATCGCATCCTCATTGGGCACGCCGGATAGACCGTCATGACGGTTGTAGATCGTATTATATTTATCATAGCCGACGATATCCACCTGATCGTCACCGGGATACCATGCGGGAGAAGTGGGATACACGTAGCTGTTGTAGGTCCAGATCAGGTTATGCAAGCCGTACGTCTCGGTCAGTTCGGTATAGAGCAGATCCCACAGCTGCTTGTACACCTCGGCGCCTGCCGAAGCCCACCAGAACCATGCGCCTTCTCCGTTCAACCCGCCGTTGCCCTCAGCCTCATGATAGGGACGGAAAATAACCGGCACATGGTTATCCTGCAGAATCTGCAGCTGTTCTGCTAAATCCTCAATGGTCATCATCACGTATTGATATTCTTTCGTACCAGGAATAACCGCATTAGCTGTATTAAAATTGGTTTCTGTCGGCTTGTAGGTAGCGTCCTTCCAATCCACAAACTCCCCGAGCTGGTAGGTGGTAAAATTTCGGGGCACATTGATATGCCAGCTGGCTGTCGCGATTCCGCCGCGGTTGTTTACCCAATCGATAACCCGATCGGTCGTTCCGTCCTCCCAGCCGTACAACGGGTTATAGTTCATAAAATCAAAGCCGCGGATGGCTGGATACTTTCCGGTTAAGTTGTAGATCCAATCAAACTCCAACTCATAATTGCCGTCATTTCCGCCTCCATAAATCTCCTGCTGGCCGGAAATAATGTGATTACCGTAAACCTCCGTTAAATAATTCATCAAAAGCTGCGTTTCCGGTGTAGCCTCAGGATCAGTGAGGACAGGCTGCACATCCAGAGGGTCAAGATCGGCATAATCCACAGTGAAGGTATCGAAATAAGCGAAGCCCCAACCAGCCTTCAGCTGGATCGTGTTGGTTCCCTGGCTCAACTTATGAAAGCCGAAATCGAAATTCGACCACGTGGTCGTGTAGGGCAGCATATACGAACCCTTGGTAACGCCGTTAACCGTTAAATATTGAAGCCTGCCGTCAGGACTCAGCTCCTGCATATAGCGGGTGGAGATCGCATACATGCCAGTTTCCGGGACAGTCACTGTAAAGGTCATTGTGCCGGAATTCTGCATCCAGACAAATCCACTCCCAGAGAAACCGGGTTTCGGTTGTCCGTAAATTTCCGTCACGACTTGAAGATCGGAGGTGAGCTGAGCGTTTTCGCTTTCAATCGTGAAAAGTGGGGTGTCCGCATGAACGGGCACTGTCATCAAGCCAAGAAGAAGAGTAAATGCCAGCAGCATTGCGCTTGCCTTTTTGAGCCAATTTGTCATGATCAGGCTTCCTTTCCATGTAAGATATGAAAACTATTATACAATCTATCAACTTATGGATACGCTTTCATAGTATCATATATACCAATATATGTAAATCCGTCCATTTGAAGATGAAAGCAAAACAACCCAGATTGCCTATACGCAGTCGGGGTTGTTTTAATCATTCAACTATGATTTGTGTGCTGGAGAGTTTGTATAAAAATTTGCTCAATATGATTATCGTCTAAGGAATAATATACGATTTTACCGACCTTACGGCGTTTTACAATCCTCATATTTCGTAAATACCTTAACTGATGAGAGACAGCAGATTGTCCCATTCCTAAGAGTACCGTCAAATCATGAACGCACAGCTCTCTTTTTAATAATGCACTAATTAATTTAACTCGGGTTGGATCACTAAAAGCTTTGAACCAGTCGGCAAATTGAACAGCTGCCTGATCGTCAATCAGCTCTGCCTTAATTGTGTTTAAATCGGTATCCGATCCAAGGCAAGTTGTGTCACATTCCTCAGCAGAATTTAGAGACTGTGTCATTAAAATCACCTTTCTGTTAGCATCTTTTCCATTATTATAACAAAAAAAAGGACTTAAACGAAATGATTACTATTAACAGCTGTGATATAATCCGAATAAAAAAGAGGAGATTGGGTAGTGCTTCCACTTGCCCTGACCTTGCCAGGGGAGATGGCTACAATTGCAGCGTCTGTCATAGTAACCCAATCCGTTATTGAATTAATCGGGGAGCTAGTATATATCAAATTTGTGCCTAATTTAATTTACCGAGATCTAAAAGTCGCATGATTGCGGCTTTTTTTGTTTTAACGATATATGATCTTGTCAAAGTCTTGGATAACAGCCGCGGGATTAGGGTAAATAAAGCAGTATGTTGACAGCAGTGAGAAGTGAGGAATATACTTTATATGAATAGTTGTTCATGTATAGCTTTTTAATGATGAGGTGAGATAAATATATGGAAACAGGTACTTCTGCCGTTAAGCGAAAGCTGGTGCTGGAGGGTCTGGACTGCGCAAACTGTGCTATGAAGATCGAGAACGGTGTCCAGAAGATTGACGGGGTTTCCGCTTGTTCGGTGAATTTTGCAAACAAAACGTTGACCATGGAGCTGGTGTCAGACCGTTCAGATGACATTCTTGAGCAGACGAAGAAAAAAATTCGTACACTTGAGCCGGGTATCAAAGTACTGGAATACGGAACGGCGGGAAGCCCAAGAGGGGGATCCTTCAAACATAGTCACGCTCACAGCCATGATCACGGTGCCGAAGCGGAGGATGATGGGCATGGACATTCTCATGACCACGGGGCGCAAAGCATCAAAATCATGGTCGCCCGGCTGACCACAGGTCTTGCCATCGGCGTGTTGGCGTTTGCGTTACCGCTGAGCTGGGAGCTTGAACTGATTCTGTTTATTGCGTCCTATCTCATTGTAGGTGGAGATATTGTATTCAAGGCGCTGAAGAACATCGTAAGAGGTCAAGTGTTCGACGAATACTTCCTCATGTCAATTGCGACTGTCGGCGCTTTTGTGATCGGGGAGTATCCTGAAGGTGTAGCTGTTATGCTCTTTTATCAGGTTGGGGAGCTGTTCCAAAGCATTGCCGTCAACCGGTCGCGGAAATCCATTAGCGCATTGATGGATATCAGACCGGATTTTGCCAATTTGAAAACAGGCAACGAGATCAAACGTGTGAGTCCGGAAGAAGTGCGAATCGGCGATTTGATCGTCGTACGGCCAGGTGAAAAGGTACCTCTTGACGGTAAAATTATCGAAGGAAATTCGGCAATGGATACCTCGGCATTAACTGGCGAATCCGTGCCACGCCAAGTGGCCGCGGGCGATAACGTGCTGAGCGGATTCATTAACAAAAACGGGGCGCTGACGATCGAGGTCTCAAAGGTATTCGGGGAATCTACCGTTGCCAAAATTTTGGATCTAGTGGAGAACGCAAGCAGTAAAAAGGCACCGACGGAAAATTTCATTACGAAGTTTGCACGTTACTACACGCCGTTTGTCGTCATTGTCGCTGCATTGCTGGCCGTTGTGCCTCCGCTGCTCTTCAGCGGTGCGACCTTCTCGGATTGGGTGTACCGGGCTTTGGTGTTCCTCGTCATTTCCTGCCCTTGCGCCCTAGTGGTTTCGATCCCGCTCGGCTTCTTTGGGGGCATAGGGGCTTCGTCCAAGAACGGCATCCTGGTTAAGGGCAGCAATTACCTGGAAGCGTTGAATGACGTCAAATACGTCGTTTTTGATAAAACGGGAACGCTGACCAAAGGTGAATTTAAGGTAAACGGCATATATCCGCAAAACGGATGGACCGAACAAGCACTGCTGCGCCAAGCCGCTTTTGCCGAAATGCACTCTACCCATCCAATTGCCGAGTCGATCAGAGAAGCTTACGGACAGGAATTGAATGAAGAGCTGCTTTCGGGTTACAACGAAATATCAGGACACGGCATTCAGGTTGTGCTTGAGGGCAAGGAAGTGCTGGCCGGGAACGCGAAGCTGATGAAACGGGAAAATGTTGATTTTGCCGCGCCATCCGAGCTGGGTACCATCGTGCATATTGCGATCGACAAACAGTATGCCGGATATTTGGTCATTGCCGACGAGGTGAAAGAGGATTCGGCACGGGCGATCCGTTCGCTGAAAAAACTCGGTGTGAAGAAGATTGTCATGTTGACGGGCGACATCAAGACAGTGGGTGAAGCGGTCGGTAAAAAGTTGGGGGTGGACGAGGTTCACTCCGAATTGCTGCCGCAGCATAAAGTCGAAGAGCTAGAGAAGATCGACCGTCAAAAATCGAGCAAAGAAAAGATCGCATTCGTCGGCGACGGCATTAACGACACGCCGGTTCTAGCCAGAGCAGACGTCGGCGTGGCCATGGGCGGACTTGGGTCCGATGCAGCCATTGAAGCTGCTGATATCGTCATTATGACCGACGAGCCTTCCAAGCTGGCTTCCGCCATCCATATTGCGAAGAGAACCCGGCGCATCGTATGGCAGAACATCCTTTTCGCGCTGCTCGTCAAAGCGGTCTTCCTGCTCTTGGGTGCGTTCGGCATTGCGACGATGTGGGAGGCAGTGTTCTCGGATGTGGGCGTTACTCTTCTCGCTGTGTTGAACGCTATGCGCGTATTAAAGATCAAACCTAATTTGGCTTAAAAGGATTGGGGATATGAACAATCGCTGGAATAAATTGATCTATCGGGCGGGGGCTCCGTTTTACGATGTTTTATTTAATGCAGGCTCATTCGCCCGGGCCAGAAAAAAGGTTTTTGCTGATGGATGCGCAGGATCTGCGATTCGCTGACCAGGCCTTCGACCTGGTGATTGCGAGCACAGCCCAGCCATGTTGGGATATGTATCGCAAAATCGTGCTTGAACGAAAATGAAAATGTGTTCTTTCTTTATAGCCAAAATTGTGCCTTTTTAATGAAGGGCCGCAGTTTTGGCTATTTTTACGCCTTAATGATCGAATCATATCTTCCACCTTTAAACCAGACTTCCAAAAAAGTAATCTCTCGCTTTAATCTACAATACTTATGTACTAAAATATGAGTATATATTATATTAATTTTTAGTTAATTAGCCAATCTTAAGCAAATACCATCTCGGCGGTGCTAAGCGTCTTCGAACCAAATTACAAGTTTTAAGGAGGGATTCATTTGGGAAAACAATTTCCGGCCATGCTTCCAGAGCACATGGCCTTTATCCGAAAACAGCATCTATTCTTTGTCGGAACGGCACCTATGTCACGGGATGGGCATGTCAATCTGTCTCCGAAGGGATATGACAGTTTTAGGATTTTGTCCGAGTCTAAGGCAGCGTATTTGGATTTAACCGGCAGCGGCAATGAGACCAGCGCCCATCTCGAAGAGAACGGTCGTATCACGATCATGTTCTGCGCATTTCAGGGGCCTCCGAACATCTTACGCCTGTACGGAAATGGAACAGTAATTCTCCCAGAGGACAGCAAATGGGAGGAGTTATACGAATTATTCGATCCGTTGCCTGGAGTCCGGCAGATCATTACGGTCGACATACATAAAGTCCAGACATCCTGCGGTTATTCTGTGCCGTTCATGTCGTACGAGAAGGAGCGGGACACACTCCGGCGCTGGGCGGAGCAAAAAGGCGAAGAGGGCCTGCAAAGTTACTGGCGTGAAAAAAATATGAGCAGCTTAGACCAATTGCCGACGTCTCTAGGCAAACGCCTAGGGACAAAGTAATCACGGCACAAATTACGGTACAAATTCAAAAAGATGAGGAAATCACCCATGAGAAAATGGCTTGTATGCACGTTAGCTATTATGTTGAGCGTAGCTGCGTTCACTCCCGCTATCTACGCTTCTGGAGTCCGAGTATCCGTGGATGGGCGTAACGTTCAATTCCTGGATGAGCACCCCTATGTCGATCAGAGGTCCAACCTTACAATGGTTCCACTTGCTTTTATATCCGACAAGCTCGGAGCTGCTACGGAATGGGACGGCGAATTAAAACAAATCACGATCTCGCTTAACCGTGACACTGTTATCTTGGTAATTGGCGACCACCATGCACTGGTGAACGGAAAAAGAGTAGACTTTGAAGGGGCCGCAGTGCTTAAGAACGGCCGCACAATGGTTCCGCTGCGTTTTATAAGCGAAGCCCTGCATGCAAATGTAGAGTGGCAGCCCACGCACAAGCTGGTGAGCATTATGAGCTCCGTGGGCAATGTTCCGAAAGGAACATGGATATGGGACACTCACATCATCAAGCAGGATCAAGAGAAAATGATAAGCTTCGCAAAAATGAAAGGTGTCACATCCATTTACCTTCAGGTGAATAGAGATATTGATTCAACGATATATGAGGATTTTATACGAAAAGCCAAACGCGAAGGAATTTTAGTGGAAGCACTTGAAGGGCGCCCCGAATGGGTCTATAAGTCCGGGCAGGAGGATATTCGAAAATTCATCGAATGGGTTAAAACCTACAATTCTTCTGTTGACCCGGAAGCAAGCTTTACGGGACTGCATTTCGATATTGAACCTTATGCGCTTGACGAATGGACAAAGGTCAACAAGGTGATTCTTGAGAGCTGGATGGACAATTTGAGACTGATCGAAAAAGAAACCAAAGGCAGCGGCTTGAAAATTACCATGGACGTTCCGTATTGGCTAAGTACGGTTCATGTCCCCGGAACGAATTACAGCATGAGCGCATGGCTGCTGGAAAAGTTCGATTGTCTCGTCATCATGAATTATCGGAATCATGCGTTAGGCGATAATGGAATTGTGGAAAATGCACAGGACATGCTGAGAGAAGCCTCTACGCTCAAGAAGAAAATTGTTATTGCAGTTGAAACAGTTAAAAGCAAAGAAGGGCCGAGGGTCTCATTTTATTCCATGAGCAATGAAGTGATGGAAAAGGAGCTTCAGTCCGCCCATAATAAATTGGCGCGTTACGCGAGCTATGCCGGCTTTGCCATTCACGATTTCAAAGGCTGGCAGGATATGAAATAAGAAACCGAGGAGCATAATAAATGGTGTGCAAACTGATAACAATTTGCACACCATTTTCGGATAGACGAACAATATGATCTGCCAGTCTGATAGCTAAAGCAACGTAGATAGAACAGGGCCGATAATTACGTAAAATAATAATTTGACGAATAATTATAAATAAACTATATTGGAATTATGGATAAACAAATGAAAATGCACTATATGCAACGAATTGATGAAAAACTGTCAGATTTACCTTGGTATGTTACAGAATTTATCGATAGTAAAAAACGCAAATTATCACCAACGACTCTTCTTAATTATTGCCATGACTACATTATATTTTTTGATTGGCTGATTGCTGAGAATTTAACCTCATCAAGTCGAAAAGAAATAAACTTAGAAACACTGGAGTTATTAACCGTTCGTGAAGTGGAAAATTATTTGTCATTCCTGGATTATCAACTTGGAAACAAGAAACTCACAATAAATCGCAAATTGTCCTCGCTCAAATCTTTGTTTGATTACCTTCAGAATAAAGCTGAAACAAGCGATCTGAAGCCTTATCTTCAACGAAATGTGATGGCCAAAGTAGACTTAAATGCCGTCAAAGAAAGCCAAGAAACCATTGCAAACCGTATTGAAGGAAAAATCCTTAGAGAAGATGATTTTGAATCATTCAGGCAGTTTGTAGCTTATGATTTCGGTGAAATACATAAAGATAATAAGCGGATCTTTACGTTTCATCAATTCAATCGTGAGCGTGACACAGCGATCGTTTCGCTGATACTGGGTTCAGGACTTAGATTGTCTGAGGTTGCAGGCATTAATTTGGATGATTTAGATATGAATAAAGCTTTAGTACGAGTGGTTCGTAAAGGTGATAAAGAACAATATGTTTACTTTAGTAAGCAGGCTTTATCAGATATAGAAAATTATCTGCAGATCAGGGAAGCAAGATATTTACCAGATAAACACGAAAACTATTTATTTATTGCAGCTCCTGTAGGTCGTAAAGGAAGAAGCCGGCGTTTGACACAACGCTCAATTGAAAAACTGGTTGAAAAATATGCAACGGCCTTTGGGAAACCCTCTCTAACAGTACATTCGCTTAGACACTCATTTGCAACGCGATATCATTTAGAAAATAACGATGTCCCAAGATTGAAGAATCAATTAGGGCATTCATCTATTCAAACAACAATGATATACACACACTTAACAGATGAAGAGATGCGTAATGCTGTAAATAATATGGACCGATAACCCGCGTCATTACGCGGTTTTTCTTATACATATTCACAAAATCCGTATTTTGTACATATGTTATAATGTTTCTATTAGACTCTATATAGCTTGAATTTTTTTATGTATGTGATCGAAATAATAATCATCATTATTTTTAAATTCTATGGCAAAAGGTTCTACTACATTTTTTGATTTTTGATAATAGACTAGCCTATCAGAGCCCCTTTGCCCTAAAAATCGATATCATACGAACCTGTAACACTTATGCCAGTAATCCAACCGCCTATGCATATGGGCATATTTCAGGAAAGCTCTCCCCTTTGCATTTATACAAACCTTTAAATCGGCTGCTTACTACTATTGAAACATAATCTTTTCATATTTCTCCAAATAATCAATTGGAATAGCAAGACCTACAGTGATAGATTGGTCCCCCTGTGATGTAATTGTTGTGGCATACACAACTGCAATAACATTCCCCTTATTGTTAATAACAGGGCTGCCGCTGTTTCCGTTATGAATTGGCGCCTGTATCATGAGCATGGGAAGCTGGCGACTCTCTGATGGGGTTAATCCTAGCACAGTGCCTTCAGTGGCGATTCGGTAGAATGCTAGCGGATTTCCAATGACATGAATAGGATCGCCCTCTTGATACGCTATCTCTGTTTCCAATTGCAGTGTAGGTAGGTCGTTCGCATTGTCTCTAATTTTAAGTATGGAGATATCGATCTCGCTGTCACTTACGATAACATCTGCCGGATATGTTTTTCCATTTAAAAATTGGATCATGCCAGCCTTGTCGTCATCCAGGACATGTTGATTCGTAATAATGAGTCCGTTTGGAGCGATATTAAACCCTGTACCTTTCCGACCGCCGGTACTAACATTGACAACGGCTTGCTTATATTGCTGGATCTGTTCATCTTGTGATAACTGTGCATCCTTTTTCAAAAACCGTAGTGTCAGTAGATTATAAATCTGTGGTATAAAAGCGATTAGATTACCGAGTAGCAGAATGGCCAGCATAACAATAATTGTTTTTTTGATCCATGTTCTTTTGGGTCGATAATTCAACTCATCCTCTTCAATGTCATCCTCCGGGTTCCAAAATTCTTCTTCCCATTCAAACGGGACATCGGTATCACTTATTGGATCGACGGATGTTTTGGGATTATTCAGCTCATCGTTACGGATGGAAAACACCTCCCTGCTAATGAGAAATAGAACAAAAACAATGATTCAACATGATTATACCAAACGTTGACAGACTGTGATCGGAAACAAAAGGATATACGTAATGCTATTCTGAGTTTATTCAAGGTAGCTGTCCCGGCTTTACCATAAGCAGTGAGAAAGACAGGTTGCCAAAACTACTCATTCATGAGATAATTTTAGTTTTGCTAATAAGAATATGATAGTGTCGGAGGCGTAAGCGTGGAGCGGTATCCTTTCTCCTATGATCCGTCAGAACCGTTCGTCAAGCAGGTCGGCGATTGGGTTGCGGATATTTTTTATGATGTGTTACCTGAACATGGATTTGATGTCCGTGATGAACAAATATTTATGGCTTACCAATTGGAAAGAGCTTATGCCAGTAAGAAAACTATTTTTGCAGAAGCTGGGGTAGGCACGGGAAAAACACTCGTATATCTGCTTTATGCAGTTAACTATGCCAGATATACACGTAAGCCTGCAGTAATTGCCTGTGCAGATGAGTCGCTCATTGAGCAACTTGTGAAACAGGAAGGAGATATAGCTAAGCTTGCCCGTTATTTGGATTTACAGATTGATGCGCGGCTCGGTAAATCCCCTGATCAATATCTATGTCTCAAAAAAATAGACGGCGCTCGTCTTCAGGATGAAGATGCGGCGGTTATTGAAGACCTGTATGAAAATCTTCCTGATTTTGTTCATTCCCCTGGAACGATGCAATCTTTTTACCCTTACGGCGATCGTAAGGAATACCCACATCTGAATGATGAACAGTGGAATAAGATCAATTGGGATTCATTTCAGGACTGTTTTGTATGTGACAAAAGAAATCGTTGCGGCATGACCCTATCTCGGGACCATTATCGAAAATCTACAGACCTTATTATCTGTTCCCATAATTACTACATGGAGCATGTGTGGACCTATGAGGGAAGAAAAAGAGAAGGTCAGCTTCCCCTCCTCCCGGAACATAGTTCAGTCGTCTTTGACGAAGGACATTTACTCGAATCGGCAGCACAACATGCCCTCAGTTATAAACTGAAGCATAGTGCATATGAAGAGATTATTACTCGTCTTCTAGATGGAGAGATCAGGGAAACGCTAGCCGAACGAATTGAAGATTCCATTGATCAGAGTCAGCTTGTGTTTTCTCTGGTAGCGGAGCAAAGTACAGCGATACCCGGTTCAGATCGTAAACGAATCCGAATGGATGAGAAGCTTCTAAAGGAACTGAATCGCTGGAAAAGTACAATTGAAGCTATTGATGAAGAATTGGTCTTTGAGAGTGGCCTGTATACGCTTGATGAATATAAGCTTCGTATCGTTGAAGAGCATCTGGAGATGATCCAAACTGCGCTTCATCTGTTCCGTGAGCCTGAAACCTACATTTGCTGGGCGGAAGAAAATGAGGATGGTACTGCAACACTCGCCATCATGCCGCAAACGGTCAAGGAAGTGCTGGAGGAACGGGTATTCGGACTTCAGATGCCGATTGTATTCTCTTCAGCAACCTTATCGGTAGATGGATCTTTTGATTACGTAGCGGGAAGTCTCGGAATCAGCGAATTTTTATCTTTTTCTGTGGACTCTCCGTACGATTACGAGAAGCAGATGAAGCTATCAGCACCGAGTCAACTTCTGCAAGATGGAGAGATTCAGAGAGAGGCTGCTGCGTCGAAGAAGCTGGCCCTGGCGGCCAAGCTGATCAAACGTACCGAAGGACGAGCTCTGTTGTTATTCAGAACAATGAATGAGCTGCGCGAGTTTAAGCAAGCCGCTTCGCACCATCCATATTTCGAATCCTATACCATGCTGTATGAAGGTGACCGTGAGATTAGCAGCCTCATAGCTGAGTTCCAAAATACAGAGGAAAGCGTGCTCTGTGCAGCAAACCTATGGGAGGGTCTGGATGTACCGGGACCTTCATTATCCAACGTTATTATTTGGTCACTGCCTTATCCGCCGGAAGATCCTGTATTTATGGCTAAACGGGAAGCCGCTGATTCAGCATATGAAGAAGTAGACCTGCCATATATGCTGCTTCGCTTACGGCAAGGATTAGGTAGACTCATTCGCTCATCGACGGATCAAGGGAGTGCAGCCATCTTGGATGCAGAAGTTTTGCTCAATCAGCATGTCAAAGATAGAGTGGTAGCAGTATTGCCGGCTGGAGCTATACTTGAATTAGAATCGTTGTAGGTAGAAATCATATTCCAATTTTTTAGTTAAAACACGCCTCTTCTGTACGGATTTCTGACCCACTTTACAGAAGAGGTTTTCTACAGTACTTTTCAAATCGGACGACCTCAGTTTCTTGGCTCCCCCCTCCCATTTTCTTCGACCTCTGTGACTCTTCGGTAATATGTCGTCCTCTACATGAAGAAGATCTACTTCAACGGGTCCCGGATTCTCGACCCGCTTCATATGCCAAAATAGCGCCTGCGATTGGAAAAAGCCGTGGAGTGATTCCCTCGCAGCTCTTTCGTCAAACCAGTTTGTATCCGCCTTATTGTTGACTAGCACTTATTCGATTAATCCCCCCATTGCTTCATTATCGTTCGGAATTAATTCATACAAGGCACGAACATCACAACCGATGGAATCGGCGATCGATATCGCAATTTTGAGTGGCATCACTCTTTTGTTTTCAATAAAGTCGTAAACTCGTTCCGGTTTAAAAAGCAAGTCTTTTGCTAGCCATTCCGCTGACTTTCCGGATTCCATCAACCGTTCATTCAGTAAGCAACGCCCTAGTTCATATTTCAAGAAGCGATAACCTCCCGCATAAGATAATACTTAACCTTAAGCGTTGTCCATTGCCAGCATGAATATACTTCATAAGGGGCCCCATAACGATGAGATTCCCCATGGGTCTGCCCAATTTGTTGGACGAGTTCCATCGCCGTGCTATCGCTGAATCGGCGTTCGAATACTCTTTTCCACCGGTGTTGTGTTGGTTTTGAAAAAGAAAAAGCCACCCGATTGAGTGACTTAGATTAGATCATTATCCCTTATTTATCTTTGACTTTCTTCATAGTCCTGTGTTAACCATTCAGCTGTTTCGTTCATCTGCTTTTCAAAATGAGATGGCTAATCTTCTATGTATTCAATTACCGCGTCTGGCGTCAATGTTACTTTATAGTTATGGTTAGTCCCGCTTGAGATGTCTTTTTGATAAACTATCTCTTCTTCTGGTAAGAAATCGAGGAAATCTATCAGAACTAAATTGTTAGTTTTAGTTAATTCCCCTTCTTTGGTGATCTCTAGCGATCCACTTGGAGAGTCATAAATCAGTCCCTCAAAAGATGGGCTGTTTACTAGTACAATATCTACGTCCTTTAGATGTACAACTGTGCTACCTGTCGCTTCCGATACGATACGTAGAGGCACATAAACACTTCCATTTGAATTAAATGGCGCAACTTGGAGTGTTTTATTTACTCCGTTTATGTTCGCCTTCTTGCTCCCTATCGTGAAAGTTACATGCAGTTCCCCCTTAGTGCCTGTTACTTTTTTACTTTTCGAATCATATCCAACTGTTAGTCCTAATTGAGTAAATAATTCTCGAAATGGAACAAAAGTAATATTGTTCTTGTCAATTGCCCCTCCAGATAATGCAAAACCGTCTACTACAACATCTCTTTTCCCCATAAATGCAGATGCTGATATAGGCATTATAGCAAACACCATTATTGCAATCAGCGCTACAAATGATATTTTCTTCATTCAATCTCCTCCATCGTAGGTTTTAAGTAAATTCTACATGAGGGAGGATTTTCCTGCAATAAAATTACCGGCACCATAAGATGCCGGCTATTCAACAAGATATTATTTATATAAGTGAACGTTCATTTACTAATATGCGAAAGCAATCTATGATGACCTCATCGCATCCCCCCTTAAAATGTTAATATTATAGTTTTATAGCGTCCCAGCTCATACCGATAGCTGCGTTTAATTGTCTATCTTCGAATTGGGTTCCATTTTGTAAATGTGCCTTTGCCAGCTTAGCTATAGGCAGGATAGAGTACATGATAAGCATGCGAACATCCTGTTGCTTAAATAAACCTTGGATTTTGCCCATTTCATACATTTCAAAAATAGGTTGGAACAAGCTTGCTGTATCATCCAGACACCATCTCTGAGGCAGCGGTGATGTCATAATTTGCTCCAGAAACAGAAAATACTCCTTAAAGGTTACTATGAACTCGACATAATTGCGGATAATAGAGTCAAACTGCTCTTTAACCGTACGGGTTTTGTCCAATCTCTGAAACATTCGTTCACTCATTTTACTCTTGATTTTCAGGTAAGTTTTAAGCAGTAGGTCCTCCTTATTTTCATGATAAATGTAAATTGTCGCTGCCGATACATTTGCTTTTTTAGCAATTTTGGAGATTGATGCTTCGGCAAACCCAATCTCGTTCACAAGTTGTATTGTTGCATCATAAATGGCTTCAACTTTGTTTTCATCTCTTATTCTCATGAATCATGTAATAAATGATCGTTTACTTATTGTCAAATTCATTTTCAGCAATGGGATCAAGTTCTTGTCCCGAGCAAAGGACAAGAACTTGATCCCATAAAACAAAAAAGCCGCGCGGGGCGCAGGCTCAAATGGGACTATGTTCTTGTCCGCAGACATATGTTGACTGACACTAAACTCCCCTTCATTATTACTCATGTAATAAGATTATATTATACCCTAGATTTCATCTCCACGGGTTACATACACCGAGTAACAGCTGCCTTCGAATTGTTAGCCGTTTTTGTGTGAATTGACTTTCTTATCCTTCTGTCCGCCCGATTATAATCGTTTCCCGTTAACCCCAAACAGAAAACAGCCATCTCCTCCCCAGCGGACGGAAATGGCTGTTATGACGTACCGGGCGGACGTGTTTGCCGTCAGCGCGCCCTCGCGAGTTTCGTGCCGCGAACCGATGCCGCAGCGTATACGGCAAGCGCTGTCCAGATGAGCGCGAAGCCGATGAGAAGAACCGGCGAGACTGATTCCTTGAACACGAATACGCTCAGTAACAGCATGATCGTCGGCCCGATGTATTGTACGAAGCCGAGCGTGGACAGCGCCATCCGGGCAGCCGCTCGCGCAAAGAAAAGCAGCGGTAGCGCTGTTACTAAGCCGGAAAGAAGCAGTTCGACGAACGTGGACACAGGTAGCGTCCATGCCGTCGTCCTCCCCACGGCGGCCAAATAGATCCAGTAGCCGAGCGCAACAGGCAGGACTACAGCTGTCTCCGACAGCAAGCCTACCGAAGCGTCTTGTCTGATCTTCTTCTTCGCGAGGCCGTACAAACCAAACGTCGCGGCCAGTGTGATTGAGATCCATGGGAACCGTCCGTAGTCGATGGCGATGATGAGCACCGCGGCGCCAGCGATGGCTATCGCGAGCCATTGGCCACGGTTTGGCTTCTCACGAAGGAAGACAACCGCAAGCAGCACGTTCAGCAACGGGTTCAAATAATAGCCGAGACTTGTCTCGACGACATGGTCGTTGTTGACCGCCCAGATGAAGATGAGCCAATTAGCAGCGATCAACAGTCCGCTAGCGGTGAGCGACAGCAGGAGCGAGCGGCTAGCCGCAATCCGCTTTATGTCACCCCAGCGACGCTGGAAGGCGACGAGAATACCCATGAAGACGAACGACCAGACAACCCGATGTGACAGAATCTCGCCTGCCGGCACACCGTTAAACAATTTCCAATAAAGCGGGAGAACCCCCCACATGATATACGCGATAATAGCATTGACCAACCCATTGTTCATAATCAATTTCCCTCTTCTCACTCCGATGTCTTAACGGATTATACGCCTCGATCATCGTTTAAGTAAAGGCCCAAAATAATATGTTACGGTATTGTATCACTTATTATAGGAAGGATGGTATCTCGTGAATTTTGCTTCTGTCCGCATCACTTCAATTGTTTTTCCATCCCGATATCCTCTTTTTACTTTGTTTTATCCGTAACTTGGCATGAGGTGGCAATCGGTGAAATCTGAGTGTCAACACCGTTCCCTCCACAACATCTGTGAAGCCTAGGGCGTTCAGCCGTCGTGTGATTTCGTAGCCACAATAAGTAACACGCAGTTTGTCAATGTCGTTTGCACTGATACGGATCTTACATTTTCAACTACACATATCGTTAAAACAAAAAAAGCCGCAGTTATGCGACTTTTAAGTGTGTCAATCCGTGCGGGTTCCATTTCAAATTTCCCATTGCGGGTTCCAAACTACTTCCCATAAATGTCCATCGGGATCTTGGAAATAGCCAGAATAACCACCCCAAAAGGTGTCGTGCGCCGGGACTGTAATAGTAGCACCAGCCTTCTTCGCTTCTTCCATTACCTGATCAACCTCTTCTTTGCTACTTACATTATGACCAAGAGTAAATTCAGCAGGGTTCGGGTGAGTCTGGCTAATTTTCGCATCAAGGGCGAGATTTTTACGTTCAAAAATTGCGAGTCTTAAGCCTGCTTCCAATTCGAAAAAGGCAACGGCACCATGTTCAAATTCTTTTCCAATAATACCTTCAGTAGAAAATCCTAGACCATCTCGATAGAATACCAAGGATCGCTCCAAATCATCTACCCCAATTGTAAGAACCGTAATTCGTGGTTTCATTGAGTCCTCCCTACATTTAATAAGAATTATAATGATAATCTTACTTTAACAGGGTTATTACACCTATGTATTGTAAAAATCGGACATGCTACCAAACTCTCTGATAGCCACACTCAGTGAATCACCATAAAAGCGTTTGAAATCATGTATCATATGTGCTTGATCGAAATAACCATGATCATAAGCAAGGGCATGTTTTTTACCTAACGAATTTGTTATGTCATTAATGACTGCTTGAAACCTAACAATCTCACAAAATCGCTTTGGACTAGTTCCGATCCATCGAATACGGTTCATTTGACGCGTACTTATCACTTCTAATTTGGACAGTTCCTGTACTTTAGCTTTTCCCTTTGTCACAAAGATGTGCTACTCTACCGTTTGCTTGTTTCGGCTGAAATAGAGTATGGATTTGCAACCGCAAGAAGATTGTGTCCCTTCTAGTACTATATTTTTTCAGTTTAACACTTTATTTTTCAGTCCAAAACACTATTTTCTTCCTTGTTTCTCTACCGTAAATTAATCTCCCGGATCTTTTCCAGCGCCACTTTCGGTTTTCGGTCTTCGGTAAGCAGGCCGTTAACCTCAGCTGTACGTCCGTAATCTGCGTATAACAGTAGCCGGAAATAAACGGAATTGAGAGATAGCATTAAAATCATGAGAAATCATGAGGTTTGCGAATCTCTTTGCTTAATGCATTTTTATTCCGTATTGCTCAACAACAAGTTCCACAAACGTTGGCGCTGTATAACAAGAAGCTCATTGCCCAAAGCTCCCTGGACGAGAAAAAAGGGATCCCATCCACATCGGACGGATCCCAGTTTCATTTTCTTACGGATTGGTGGTTCCGTTAATCTTCTCGAAGTACGGGGCCAGCCTGGAGGCGAGCTGCTCAAACTGCTGCTGTTCTTCTTGGGTCAGCCACTCCTCATGTTTGACTCCTCTTTCATCGGTAATCTTCAGCTTTAATTGCACCATCTGCTTGGTCAGCTCCATATACTCCTTGAATTCGTCTTCCGTGAGCTTGCCTTTTGCTGCTTGAAGCATTCCCTCAATCTCTTGATAATCTTCCTGTGAACCGCCGCGCTGTTCAATAGTTGTAACAGAGCCGAATATATCATCGGCTAGATAGGATGAAGCAAATACGGCAGATGGAATCAGAATTGCTGCTGCGACAATACCTGCGAGCATGCGTTTTTTCATAGGAGATCTACCCCTCTTTTCGTTCATATAATGTTGATAGGACTGCCTTACACGTTCGTACAAATCGGGCGGACAGCGCATCGAATCTGACACCTGACGAAGCTCTTCACGCAATTCCTTGTCAATGGACATATTCTTCTCCTCCCGTCATCTCGAATTGTTTTCGGAGTTCTTTCAGTGCCAGATGATGCCTGGATTTCACTGTGCCAACGGGGATCTGCAGAGTCTCTGCGATTTCTTCCAGAGCATAGTCGTGATAATAGCGCAGGATGACAACCACACGTAATTTGTACGACAACTGGCGGACAAGGCTGAACAACTCCTGCTGCCTTTCAGACTGCAGGATAGGTTGGTCCGTCCAGTCGAACTGTTCACTCGTCATTTTGCGGTTTCGTTCAAAGAGGCGAATTCGCCGCCAGGCCTTTCTTCTCCAATCCTGGACAAGACGGATCGTGATCCCGTGCAGCCAAAACCGGAACGGCCGATTCGGGTCGTACTTGTGATAAGACCGCCACATGTGCATGTAAACTTCATTCACGATATCCTCGATGTCCTGTTTGTTGTAGACGAGAAAAGCAACTGTCCGATAGACGTCTTGGTGAGTTGCCTGATAGACAAGCTGAAAGGCGGACTCATCGCCCAATATTGCTTTTTCAATCCACGGAAGTAACTCTTTATCATTCATGGGGGCCCCTCCTGAACATGTTCAACCCTTAATTCGCTCCCGTGGGGAAAAAGGTTCAGTAAAAAGAATAAATTTTTTTCACGGAACTAATTTTTCTATATAGTAAACTATGTTTGCTACAAAAAAACCTCTTCCAAGTTCAACAAACTTAGAAGAGGCCATGTAGTGGCGTATACCATTCGATTGATTTTCAGTCAGCATTCCGTATAAAATTCCAGTGGCTCCAGCGGTTTCAATCTTGTCGCTCGAAATAAACCGTTTGCCAGCAGAGGCGCGAACCGGGCCGCACTTGGCAGAAGCTGCTGAACCGTAGGCTTGTTCATGAGCCATTGCAGCAGACTGCCCCATCTTAAAGGATTGGCGAATTCCTGCCGGATCGCCTGCGTATAGCGTTGTTCCCATTCCAGCAAAGAAATGCTTCCCCGCAAAAAAGCGTCGGCGAGCGGAGCGCATAATGCAGCCGAGCGCAGCGCCATGGACATTCCGTCACCGCACAGCGGAGCGATCATCGCGGCAGCGTCGCCTATGCGAGGAAGCCCGTCCCATGGCGAGGGCTTACGCTGGAGATAGACGGGAGCGATAGCAGCTTGCGTATCGTGCACGGGCACAGCCGTTGCAAGCCGCTCGGCAAGTCTCCGGTTGCGCTGAATCGCCGCTTCCAGAATGGACAACACCGAGTTGCCTTTCTTCACAAATTCGCTACGGTTAAGCAGCGCCGCAGCATTCACGCTGCCATCCTCAACTGGACATAATCCTAAGTATCCACCTTGGAAGAAATACATCTCAATCACCGGTTCCATCTTTAAACCGGCATAATGGGTTTTAATGCCAATGTAGGCTTGCTGGCACGAAGCGGCTGCATCCGGACGATGTCCTGTCTTCGCCATCCGCGAATTCGCACCCCAGGCCGTAATGACAGCCCTGGCATGGAACAGTTTTGTATCCGTCCCCTGTCTAGCTCGAACAGTATAACCTTTTCCGTGCTGCTCAATTCCCGTAACCGTTGTAGTTAAGTGCAGCTGTGCTCCAGTCTGCATCGCGGCTGTATGCAGCGCCTCATCCATCATGTATCGGCTAATTCCCCAGGCAGCGCCAGGGATCAGAAGCTCGATTTCGCGGCCCTGCTCGAAGATGAGCTTAGCCCATTCAATCCGCGTCGGATGAAGAGACACGACCGACTCGGTTAATCCAAGAGCGTGCAGCGTGCTTTGGGCTTCTGGCGAAAGGAACTCCCCGCACACCTTATGACGCGGGAAGTTCCGCCGGTCGATCAAGGCCGTCTCCCACTGCTTTTCCGCGAGCACCTTAGCGATACAGCTTCCCGAGATGCCTCCCCCGAGAACGACGACATCCACATCATGCTTCAATTCGATCAGCTCCGTCCGCTTAAATATGAATCTGGCTTACCGATCACCACTGCATAACGGAACAACGGTCTCCAGGAATACATGAGCTGATTGATTCCCATCGCCTGCTTTAGGCGCTTCCAATCCTGCGAGCGGAAGCCTTTGGCCACGGACAGAGGGCCGTCATTCAAGATATACCTGTTCGATGAAATCGCCCGGGTCGCAAGCCATACCGCCGTCCATGCGATCCAATGCCGATGGATATCATTCACGACAACGCCAAGCCGGGCCGCCCGAAGCATGCTTGAAACGGCATGGGGCACCTCCTCCTCTGAAAAATGATGCAGGAGCTGTGTGCCTGTCACGATATCCGCTCTCGCCTCAGGGAGCGTAAACAAATTGCCGCGTATGACCTGAACGCGCGGCTCATCAATATACAAATGGCGCGCTTCGGCGCAGGCCTCTTCCGTCATATCGACCAGCGTGATCATCAAGGAAACGCCTTGCCGCGATGCCCATTGCAGAACGCGCCGATTCACATCACCAGAGCCTGCACCGACGTCTGTAATGGACAGTTGCTTCGGTTTGCCCGCCGCACGCCACAGCTGCTTAATTCCGTATAGCGTTGGCGAACTTGCCGCGAACAGCCGATTCAAGCGGCGAAGATCCCGCAGTGCCTCGCGAAGCTCCTCGCCACCACTTGTGAAATCGTCCATGAGTTCAGCCGCCGATGCCCGCCGATGCAGCTTAGGAAACATAATGCGCTTTCTCCGTACGGCGCTTGGATGGCACGCTGGAAGCAACATAAGTAATTTTGATCATCTCCGCCGTCAAACCTGGGCCGAAGGCTAACGCAAGCCCGGATGCCCGTTCCTTACCTTGCTCCTGCAGCTGTTCCCTCATCTTCTTCATAACGAACAAAATCGTGGCGGAGGACACATTTCCAATGTCTCGCAGGACACCGAGACTTGGCGCAACCTGTTCATCCCTCAGACCATATTTCGATTGCAGCGCTTCGACAATGCCTTTGCCTCCCGGATGAATCGCCCATAATTCGGGAGGCTCGTCACCACCGAGATGCGCTACTTCGGCTGGAACATGATCGCCAATCAATCTCGGAATATTCGGGGACAGATATAGGTCAAACCCATCATTGCCGATCTCCCAAATCATTTCATCAGCACCCCCAGGCAGCAGCACCGAACGATCATCGCCAAGCTGGTAAACATGCTGTTGCTGCGAAGATGCCACGCCGATTACGCAAGCCGAAGCTCCATCGCCGAAGAAGGAAGCGCCGAACAAAGCTTCCCGATCCCCGGAAGGCTGAATATGGAGAGTGCACAATTCCACACACACAATCAATACGTTCGCATTCCGGTCTCCGGACACCAGCTGCTTCGACAAACATATCGCCTTCATCCCGGCAGCGCATCCGATGAACGTAAGCGGGATTCGCATGACCGAAGGCACAAGCCCTAGCTCTTGAACCAATGCCGCATCGATGCCCGGAAGGAACTGCCCGGTACAGCTAACCGTGATCAGATGCGTGATCTGCTCGGCAGCCATCTTCGCATCCGCTAAGGCCGCTCTCGCCGCAGATAAAGCGAGGGGGACGGATTCCCGCTTATAGACCGCCATCCGTTCTGCTGTCGAGGGCACTTTCGAACGATCTTCTTGCGGCATGTAACGGCATGCCGAAGCTTCTTGCAGCAGTTCCGGCTCGCATGTATACCTGCTCTCGACACCGCATTGCTTGAATATTCTTCTGGCCCAACGGGCTGAATCAGGGCTGCTGCTCAGCGCGTCAACGATCCGTCGTGCCGTATCAGCCTGGTCCATGCGATAAGGCGGCAACGCGGTACCGATACCTGTGATAGCAATCATTGGTCTTACAGCTGCCATAGCATCATTGCCTCCTTAAATATATGTTTACGGCTTCAACTCTACAGTACTTCAAGTTCATTCCAAAGCCGTTCTCATCAGCTTACCCATCTTATGAACATGACAAAACCCAGCCCGGTTCGGACTGGGTTTTGTATAAAGTAGACGCTCGGGGCTCCCCAGGTGGATTAGACTTCTCTCCCCGCCTTATTTCATGTTGTCCGCGGACACAGCCGCCAAGGACGTGAAATAAGCTTGAATCTTCCGGTTCAACCATAGGGAAGCTGCAATAAACAACGCCACGCCAATAAGCTCGACGGGCTGGTGGATAAAATCGGACAGATGCGTTCCGATATAGGAAATGCAGAAGACCATGACTCCTTTGCCTAGAACGACGGCTGCCGCAAAAGGAACCGTCCGCAATCGCGTTAATCCCGCTGCCATGTTAATGACGACGAACGGTCCTATCGGGAGCAGGCTTAAGAGAAAAACGAAGCTAAATCCGTTCCTCTGCGCCCACACCATCGCCTTCTGTACTTTCGGTTTGGCCGCCCAGCGCCGAATAAAGGGTGTATCCGACGCTTTGCGAATCAGCCAGAACGTAAGCAAGCTGCCCATTACGAGGCCGATCCATGAGTATAAAAATCCCAGCCACAACCCATAGATGGCTGCATTAGCGCCAATGATCACGATGGTAGGCAGTGGTGGAACGAAAGATTTCAGAAAAGTTAGCATTATACCGGGCAGAGGTCCCAGCGAGCGGAAACGTTCCAAATAAAGTTCGATGTTTTGCTCCGTAAAATACTCCATTATGCAGATATCAGCACCAAACATTGAATGTGATCCCTCCAATAACTCCAAGTGATTTACATTATATTATAGATCACTAATGGCATTATTTGGGTACATTTGCATATTGCCTGGTTTGTGCTCTATGCTTGGATCAACTCTTCATGTGGAATAAGCCGACGCAGTGTGATGCCTGCCGAATACTCATCCATCTCAAGACTCTCCAGTGCTTTTTTTATCCCCTCTTTCAGTGACTTCATCTGATCAGGCAGAGCTTTCGGAAGAAGTACTGCGATATGCCTATTCCTTACGAGACTCGGCGAACTCTTCTTTCCCATTTTGGAAATGGAACCTCGGCTGCTTGTGAGTGCAATAAATCACTTACTAAATGCCATGAATGGTGTATATACAATTTATGGTACTTATGCAATTCATGAATAATATGAACAATGGGGTGAATAATTCTATGAGAAAAAAATGGTTTTTTATTAGTATTGTCTCAATTATTGTATTAAGTGGATGTATAAGCCAGCAGTCGAAAAACAACAAAGGGCTCACAAGAAGTGACATAGATATTAAACAATTGGTTAGTGATTATAGTAAAGGTAATATTGAAGACCAGTCTGCCTCCATTAATTCCACGCAATTAATAGTGACAAATAAGGATAATAGTCAGTTAACCTATGCATTGCCGAAAGACGAGTTCTTTGTTTCTATTGCACCATACATTGAACAAACTCATCCTTGTGCCACCCATAGCTTGACTGGTTGCCGAGGAGAATTGATAAATACAGAGTTTGAGGTATTTATTGAAGATAGCGAAGGAAACATTTTACGAGATGAAAAATTAACGTCCAATTCCCACGGATTTATTGATTTATGGCTACCGAGGGATAAAGAATATCGTATCTCAATTACCCAAAATGAGAAAAAAGTGGAATCTACATTTTCAACATTTGAAAGTGACGATACATGCATTACAACCATGAAATTGATATAAAAAGAATGAAAATCCTCTTTAAAAATATAAAGGTAAAGGAGCAGCTGCCATCGGCAGATCTGCTCTTTTAATTTTCATAGTGATCGTCGCACTCGAGCACCAAGAACATTATGATTTTCGCAAAATCTTCTCCATTGCTTTTCCCTTTGCTAACTCATCGATCAGCTTATCCAAAAAGCGAATTTCCTGCATCGTGGGTTCTTTGATGTCTTCCACTCGGACACCGCAGACCACACCTTTGATTAAAGCCCGCGAAGGATTCATTTGGGTAGCCTCCGCAAAAAATGTCTCAAAATCTGTTTTTTTCTCCAGATGCGCTTCTAAGTCTTCCTGGCTATACCCTGTCAACCAACGGATGATTTCATCGACTTCTGCTTTCGTGCGGCCTTTTTTCTCTGCCTTTGTAACATAATGGGGGTAAACACTTGCGACACTCGTTGTATAGATCCGATGTTTAGTCATGATATATCCTCGCTTATAACATTTTCTTTATATTTATTATAGTAAAATAACAGTCATTAGGACTATCGGAAACGACCGTGGCAGTCCATCCTGAAAAGGCTATGAGCCGGAGACTGCGATAGCTGCTGAAACGTACCCAGTAATTGAGGTGGTGGTGGCGTAACGCCCGGAGGCAATCCCGCTCAGCCCCTCCCCCAGGTGTTGGAAAAAAGGCGAAAATGGACCGAATGCTCTATTGCTTCTCATGGATCTCACCCTCTCTTATTCGAATCGACATATATGGTTACACTACAGTATGCACAGGCGAAAGCACATGTTCTTCCAACCGACTCTTCCTCCTAATCTATAGGAACAAAAAAGTGCCTATGGAACTATTAAGTATCTATAGCACTTATAAGTGCGTACTTTTCTTCATGACTTATATATTTCATAATAACATTTGCCTGCTGATATTCATCATTTTTTTCATTTCAGCGTATATCTTTATTGCTTAGGGTATGCTGTTTACACTACGCAAAATATTTCTGGAGGTAATTTTTATGATAGCCAAAAACTTGCAAGATAAAACTACTCTGCATAACGGTGTTAAAATGCCCTGGTTTGGAATCGGGGTGTTTAAAGTAGAAGAAGGGCCTGAGTTAGTTCATGCTGTCAAAACAGCCATTAAACATGGATATCGCAGTGTTGATACGGCAGCTATTTACGAAAATGAAGAGGGAGTTGGTTTAGGCATCCGTGAAGGGATGAAAGAAGCCGGCATTTCCAGAGAAGATCTATTTGTGACATCGAAAGTTTGGAATGCCGATTTAGGGTATGAATCTACAATTACAGCCTATGAAACGAGCCTAAACAAACTTGGTTTAGAGTATCTGGATTTATACCTTATTCATTGGCCTGTACAAGGCAAATATAAAGAAGCATGGAGAGCATTAGAGACTCTTTATAAAGCAGGACGTGTAAAAGCTATTGGGGTGAGCAATTTTCAAATCCATCATCTCAAGGACTTGATGCAAGATGCAGAAATTAAACCGATGGTGAACCAGGTAGAATACCATCCCCGTTTAACCCAAAAAGAACTTCAGTCGTTTTGTCAGGAACATGGAATTCAGCTAGAAGCGTGGTCTCCATTAATGCAAGGGCAATTACTTGATGAGCAGGTCTTGAAAGATATCGCTAATAAGTATGACAAGTCTACTGCGCAAGTCATTTTACGTTGGGACTTACAAAACGGCGTTGTAACCATTCCCAAGTCTACAAAAGAACATCGAATAGTTGAAAACGCAACGGTGTTTGATTTTGAGTTAACGAAGGAAGAAATGGAACGAATTAATGATTTGAATCAGAACTATCGAGTCGGTCCAGATCCGGACAATTTTGACTTTTAAAAATACGAATCTCGGAGGGGCAAACATGCATTTGTATTTAAAAGGAAAAACGGCGCTGGTTACTGGTTCCACTTCGGGAATTGGAAAAGCAATCGCCATGTCATTAGTGGCTGAAGGGGCCACTGTACTTATTAATGGACGGCGCGAAGAAAAAGTTATTCAGACTATAAAGGAAATCCAAGCAAAGTATCCTGACGCTATTCTTCAGTCAGTTATCGCTGATCTAGGAACAGAGCAAGGATGCCAAATGGTTATTGAGAAGTACTCTGAAGTAGACATTCTCATTAACAACCTCGGAATTTTTGAACCTGTAGAATATTTTGATATCTCTGATGAAGATTGGTTCAAGCTGTTTGAAGTCAACATTATGAGCGGTGTTCGACTTTCTCGCCAGTACCTGAAACAAATGATTCAAAAAAAAGAAGGCAGAGTCATCTTTATCGCTAGCGAAGCAGCGATTATGCCATCTCAAGAAATGGCTCATTATAGTGCGACCAAAACGATGCAGCTCTCGCTCTCCCGCAGTTTAGCCGAGTTGACTAAAGGAACAAATGTGACCGTAAATACGGTTATGCCTGGTTCCACTTTAACAGAAGGAGTGGAAACGATGTTAAATAGCCTTTATCCTAATGAGAAATTAACAGTGGAGGAAGCTGAAAAGCGATTTATGAAAGAGAACCGGCCAACCTCCATTATTCAAAGGCTTATTCGACCAGAAGAAATTGCACATCTTGTCACCTTCTTAAGTAGTCCTCTCTCTTCTGCCATTAATGGTTCCGCGTTACGAATAGACGGGGGATTAGTACGTAGTGTATTTTAACAACAAGAATGAGCAAGATTCACCGATAACTCATGTGAATCTTGCTCATTCTTTTGGTCATTCCAATATTTCAATATACCCTTCTGTCCCATGCACGCGAATTCGCTGCCCGTCTTTGATCAGATTGGTGGCATTGTCCACTCCGACAACGGCGGGCAGGCCATATTCACGCGCGATAACGGCTCCATGTGTCATCAATCCCCCCACTTCGGTGACTAGGCCTTTTATGCATACAAACAAAGGGGTCCAGCTAGGGTCTGTAAAGGCGGTGACGAGTATATCTCCCTCCTCTAAATCCACATCCTCCATGTTTATAATGACACGTGCTCGCCCTTCGATCACTCCGGAAGAAACAGCTAGACCGGCAATAGCTTCGGCTGGGAGATTTTCTCGTTTATACTCCCCTGCAATGACTTCACCATCAGACGTAATAACACGTGGTGGAGTAAGCTTTGCAAATATGTTGTACTCCTCTTTTCGTTTGCTGATGATCTGGTTATCCAGCTTATTGCTGCT
This sequence comes from Paenibacillus woosongensis, assembly GCF_030122845.1. NCBI lineage: Bacteria > Bacillati > Bacillota > Bacilli > Caryophanales > Paenibacillaceae > Paenibacillus > Paenibacillus woosongensis. Next base: position 2,737,512 of record NZ_CP126084.1, on the reverse strand, counting down.
CACGGCCTCGCGGAGTTCTTCAAAAGTGAGGTAGTAAATATCTTCTTTGGTATGAATAACGCCCGCTTGAACGAGTCGTTCGGCTTCTTTCAGCAAAGCCTGCTTATAGACAAAGTAACGATTTACCATGCCGTATTTGGGATATTCCCTATACCCGCTGAAATTCCGGATGAGGTCGATTTTCCGTTTGGTTTCGATCACTTTTTGCTCGCCATCTGGTAACTGCTTCAGTCGATTCAATAACTCTTGTTCCTTTGCCAAAGCCTCCTGCCGTCCTTGTTCAAATTTCCGCTGGCTTTCTTGAGGCTCAACGTTTTTGATGTTGCTCAGAATCAACGGGACAAGTGCGATTGGTTTTTCGCTCCAACGGGTTCTGGTGATATCGATTTCTCCGACACATCGCATGCCGTATTTGACCAAATAAGCATCGATCGCGTCTTTGGTTTCCTGCCCCCCTTCCAACTTGAGCAGTTCTTCTTCAAAGTCATCCTCTTTGACATGCTGCAAATATTCAATGACTTCCGGATAAGGACGGATCGCATCAGCGACATCCAACAACGCCAGGCCCATTTCAGATGTAATATTGCCCGATACAGATTGAGAAAGCGTATCAGCTGCGTTTTTTTCACCCAACCACTCGTACATATGTTCATTGATCCATGTAGAAGCCCCCATAGCAGTCATAATCACGGCTGTACTTTGCGGGTCAAATAACATCTTTTTTAATTGTTGGATATCTTCGAGGATATAATCGAACAAATCCACTCCAGATTTCGTTTGGATGTTTTGTTTCAACTCTTCGACTGAAGCTTGATTCCGCTTTATCAAATCAGAAACGATCGAGGGATCGAATTCGGTTGATTCCTGAACACCCGGAAGCAATGTATCTTTATTGCTTTGACTGGAACTTGGTTCATTTTTTACATCTGGTAGCAGTTTTATAAAACTCCCTCGCTCTACGATGGTCAGAAGCGCGTCTTTAATGAGCGGATCGGACTGTCCCAGGGTATTTAATATCGTTGCCCTACTGTCAGGCGAAGCCAGCATAGGTGTCACATCAACAAACAACCTACCGCCAGCTTTACGCATAGGTGCCGGAGTCGTTAACAGGTAGAAAGAAAGTCCCAATGGTTTCATGGGGTCCGTCATCATTTGCTGATGACCGACAGATACATAGACATGATTTTCTTGATCATTCGCTTCAGGGATCGGGTATAACGTCGTGATTGGCCGACTCTGAACAATATAAAATATATTATCGGCCAAACACCATTCGATATCTTGCGGCCGGCCGAAATAAGCTTCGATCTGCCTCCCGATGCGTGCTAGTTGTAAAATTTGCTGTTCAGTAAGGGTTTGAGTCTTTTGTTGATCAGGTTCGAGCTGCCGAGTCTCGGTTCCTCCTTCTTTTCGGCCATAGATCGCCAATGTTTTGGTTGCTATCCTCTTGTTGACGATTTGCCCTTCTTGAATTTTATAACAGTCGGCGGACACCAAGCCAGAAACCAGTGCCTCTCCAAGTCCGTAACTTGCATCAATGGATAGCACCTTTCGGTTTGAAGTCATCGGATCAGCGGTAAATAAAATCCCTGAAGCTTGCGGAAAAACCATCCTTTGAACGATAACAGACAAATAAACTTGACGGTGGTCGAATCCATTTTGCATACGGTAGATAACCGCGCGATCCGTAAACAGGGAAGCCCAGCATTTGCGGATATGCCACAGAATAGCTTCTGTACCGCTGATATTTAAATAAGTATCTTGTTGGCCTGCAAAAGAGGCATGCGGCAAATCTTCAGCAGTCGCACTAGAACGCACGGCATAAGCATGCTCCTCGCCAAGCTGGGAGAGATATTCCGTCACCGCTTCCACCACATCGGAAGGAATTTCTACTTGCAAAATGATTTGCCTGATCTTCCTGCTGATGTCAGCAATCTGCTCTCGGTCTTCTACGTTTAGCATGGTTAGTTGATCCAATAAGGCGTGGTGCGTAACATTTTGCTCGATGGCTTTTTGATAACCAACTGTGGTCACACAAAATCCTTCGGGGACATGTATTCCATCCATTTTTGATAATGCACCTAAATTCAAACCTTTTCCGCCAACAAGTCTAAGCTGTTTTTTTTGGATTTCCTGGAAGCCGAGTACGAAAGAACTCATTCAACATCTCCCCTAACCATTGGATTGAGAAAAAAATCATTTGACAACAGTTTACCGGCATGATAAAGTTAAAGTGCAAGATAAGTTAATTATGCCTTTTTCTGTATTCTGACAGCGGTGATCTGATTATATCACCGTTTCTGTTCGTGTGCAATAATAAAGAACCTGGTGAATATCCAGGTTCTTTTTTGACTTTCACGATTATTAACTGTCGTCACTTAACTATATTTGAGCCGAGCCAATGAATCTCTCTCGGCTGGTATATTCAAAGCTCGCAATCACCGAAGCACAAAACGAATATAACGAGGTTATTAATAAATATCCAAAATAACCGATACGCTTGCACTTGGTGATAGCGATTCTGGTACTATCCCTACTATGAACTTGCCGTATCGGTCATCAACTGGCTGATTTGCGCCATTTCCGCCGGCGTTAACGGTCCGAATCTCATTGCTTCCGCATTCTCAGTTACCTGTTGTACCGTGCGGAAGCCTGGTATAGGAAGCGTCGTATCGCTTTTTGCCCAAAGCCACGCAAGGGCTCCTTGGGTCAGCGTACGGCCCTTTGAAGTCAAAATATCCCGGATCGCTTGCAGCTGGTGGGTCATCACCGGGGATGGAACTCCATCTTTAAAGTATTTCAACCAGTCCAAGTCGTTTCTGCGCCGAATATCTTTAGGATCTACCACCGTTACTTCCCCCGAATACTTCCCGGTCAGTAGTCCCATGGCAAGCGGTCCCCGATTGATGCTCGACAGTTGATACTTTTCGCATAAGTTCAGCATATCCGTATTGTTGCGAAATAAATTTAACTCGTGTTGAATCGCCGTACAATATGGGCTTTGTGCGAATATTTCGGCTCGGCTAGGCAAGTCGGTTGACCACCCGAAATAACGGATTTTGCCTTCCTGAACAAGTTCCTCAAGCACCCCCTTCACTTCTTGGGCCAGATGTTCGGGGTAATCCCCGATATGGAATTGATACAGATCGATATAGTCGGTGTTCAGTCTTCGCAGTGAAGCTTCGCAAGCCAATCTGATATATTCAGCACTTGCGTTTTGCCCTAAAGCTTCTTTGGTCTGCTCATTTGTAACATTACCGAATTTGGTGGCAATGATCATTCGATCTCGCCTTCCTTGCAACGCTTGTCCGATTACTTCTTCACTGTGTCCGGCCCCATAATTGTCGGATGTATCAATGAAATTAATCCCGTAATCGATTGCGTAGTTAATGGCTGCAATTGATTCACGGTCATCAACCTTTCCCCATCCGTAAGGTTCACCCGTTAACGCATCATGCCAAGGCCCGCCGATCGCCCAACAGCCCATTCCAAGAGCGCTCACGTCCAGACCTGACTTTCCAAGTTTTCTCTTAAACAATGGTTCAATTCCTCCTTTGACGATAAATTCATATTCAGTATAATAGACCATATTGGTAATTTATAGAACCAAAAACGAGTGATTTCGAAGAACCAATTTGGAGGTGTAGAGAATTGTTCGGCTTCATCCCTACAACGGATGGCGGATCGTTTACCAAACAGTTATGCAGCTTTTTACGCGAAAATATTGAAACCGGAGCCCTCGCTCCCGGTCTCCGTCTACCGCCTACGCGTCAGGCTGCCCAAGAGCTGCGTATTGCCCGGAACATTATGGTCGAGGTATATGAGCAGTTGACGGCCGAAGGCTACTTAACGACACGCGTTGGATCGGGCACTTATATTTCTGACGGCATTCAGTCTCGGCCGCTGCGATCTCTTCCCTCCTCCCAGATCTCCCAAACTTCTCGTGTCCCGGCAACTAAAAAGAAAGAAAATTGGATCGACTTCGATGCAGGCTCACCCGATCTTATCCATTTTCCGCGCAGGCTTTGGAGTAAATATGTACGGGATATTACGAATAACGATCCAGACACCGTATTTGATTACAGTGACGTGCAAGGCAAGATAGAATTGAGGGAAACGATATCTCAATATGTATACCGAGTAAAGGGAATACGCTGCAGCAGCGATCAGATCATTGTAACTTCGGGTACTTCCGAGGCTTTTCTGCTGCTTGCGGCATCCTTCTCAGACCTGCTTCGAACCGTTTATGTCGAAGATCCAACGATCGGATTTGTCGCGGATATTTTTCAGAAATGGAAATATAACATTCATCATGTCGACGTCGATCATCAAGGGATGATCATCGACCGCATTCCTGTATCGGAGTCAGGAGGTTTAATCATACTTACACCTTCTCACCAATATCCGACCGGCAGTATCCTTTCAATACAGCGAAGGCAGCATGCCGTGAGACTGGCAGAAACAGCAGGGCATTATTTGTTGGAAGACGACTACAATAGCGAGTTCCGCCATAAAGGAAATCCGATTCCGCCCCTTCAGATATTAGCTCCCACGCGAGTCATCTATGCTAGTACGTTCAGCAAAACCTTATCACCTGCACTGCGGATCGGATATCTTATCGTTCCACCTGAATTGATACAACGTATCCTGCAAACGAAAATGGAACTGAATCTAACCGCTTCGGGCATTACACAGTCGGTATTGACCCGGTTCATTGAGGATGGTCATTATGACCGGCATATCCTGAAAATGAAAGCTATTTATAAAAAGAAACGCATCCTGCTGGTAGAACAATGCCACCGTATCTTCGGCGATGACGCCAAAATATTAGGAGATGAAACCGGGATGCATGCGCAAATCGTATTTCGGCCAGATCTCTATGGGGAGATCGATTGGCAACAGATAGAATCGTTCGGCGTTCGCCTGAGTACTTTCGATGATTATGCAAGTAGTATAGGAAAACACCAGGGTAAAGTTGTTTTGGGGTATGGAAATTTGACGGAAGAGGAAATTACGGAAGGCCTATGGAGGATTCATCGTTTTTTGAAAAGCTTCAAAAAATAATTCGAATATCGGTCTAGTCGACTGAACGGTATGGAACGGGAACGATTGAATCCTGTAATTGTGTATGAAAAATCGTATACAAATCACCATTTGGCGCATGTTTTAACGATTGTATACGAAAAATCAAACAGATCATCTCCCTACTCTGAAGTGTTGAAATTGACGCTTAGACTGATTCCAAAAAATAAGCGACAGTCTTCGGCTGGAAAATGAAGTCCTAGACTGCCGCTTGTTTATTCATTTTTTCTTTCTTGTTTCCATGACAGCAAAATAATTATCTTCATCATCTGCGAAGTTAAAGACTCTTCCAGCCGGAAGTTCTACAATGTCCCCCACTGTGACATTTTTCTTCGTCAAATCACGATATAATTGATCGAGATTTTCCGTAAAATACATTAAAGATGGTGTTCCCAAATTCATTTCAGGATTCATTTGGGCAACAGCCTCTTTATTATGTAGTACAATGCTCGTTGCTGCACCCTTTGGAGCAACTTCGATCCACCTCATCGGACCGTTCGTTTCTTCCGAAATGACCTCGAACCCTAGTTTTTCTGTCCAAAATTCTCTGGCTTCGTCTTGGTTACTCACATACAACATTACTTGGCCAATTCTATTAATCATGATCGATACACTCCTCATATAGAATAATCTATGGGGTTACTTCATTTTATTATGCTGCTAAATCCCGATCATTATGAGAACTCTTTGTCGTGTTTATAGAGTCTAAGCATTGATTTTCCACTTTGTTAGAATTCGTAGGATACGAATCTTTCTTCCGTTTTCCATCCTAAGTCATGAATAAACATGAGGATCTCTTGTAGGTCCTCGTATCTGTTTCCAGTTAAATCGATTAACGGAAATGTTCTAATTTATACACTCTAACCATCGGGGAAGATAGCCCCTGCTTGAATTCCAGAACCCTACGAGTCGGAAGAGAATGTGTTCCCCATGTATCGTTGGAGTTGTCTAACAGTGACTTAATACTCTCCTTTGATGACAAAAAACGAGCCCCGGATTGTTCCCGCTAGTTTAGACTTCTGCCTAGCAAACTTAAACTTCTCTGCTAGCTCCTTAGGCACCTCCATCCCCTCAGAAAGCTTAAAACCAACAGCACGCTTCTTAGGGTCATCTACCGTATACATAACGTTGACCGAAAGTCCATCCTCATAAAAGATGTAGGCTATTTTAATATTTTCCACTTGAAAACGCGACGTTTCTAAAGGTTTGCTCGAAAACTCAATATCGCGTTCTTCTTTTAAAATCCGATTCACATAATCCAAGGTCTCCTGGCTTTCGCTGGCGGGTATAACCGTAAATTCATGCTTGTATTTGTTCATAAAGTAGCGGGCTTCATTAGCGCGTAAACCCGCCAGCGCTTCTGCTACAGGTGAAGACTCTAAACCAACCGTGGACACATCTTTAAAATCAACAATATAGGACATTTCCGTCTCTCCTCACATCACTTGTTTAAAAACCGCAGAATCATGTGACTCAATGTTTTGCACTTCATCATTATTTCCAAATTTTCAAGTGGAGTAACCATGATTAGATATCATTTGGTGTCGCGTCAATGGATAATTGATTTACCTGTTTTATGGCATGTAGAGGTTTTCTGTAAATTAAAACCCTGACTGTTCTACACTCCGCAGAAGAATCAGGGTTACATGTTACTTCTGTACGATCTGAATAAGGTTGCCGCATGTATCATCGAAGACAGCTATGGTGACTTCCCCCGCCTGCGTCGGCTCCATTGTAAATTCCACACCTTTTTCCATTAATCGCTGATACTCTTGGTGAATATCTGCAACGCCAAACATGGTTGCTGGGATGCCCTCCGCGAATATCTTCTGTTGATACTCTTTTGCGGCAGGATGATGATTCGGTTCCAACAAAAGTTCGGTCCCGTTTTGATCATCGGGAGAAGCAAGCGTTATCCACCTAAATTCTCCGACAGGAACGTCCACCTTTTTTAAAAAGCCAAGCTTTTCTGAATAAAACTCCAGCGCCTTGTCTTGATCTTGAACGAATATACTGGTAACAATGATTTTCATACTATTGTTGCCTCCTTGATACTTATGTTGCCCTATACTCTGAACTAAGCCTAAGCTTACAACAAGATGCTTCCTCGGTTTCTCGTAAACGTAAGTTTGACAACGCCTTCTGTCAGGATATCCGCAAAGAGTCGCGTATGTTTAGAGATCCCGCCAGCAACAAAGCAAAAAGCTGCTGGTCCTGTTTACATCAAGTATTTTCCTGTAATCGATTGCTCCGCATGGATGATCTGCGAAGGCAGGCCCTCGAACACGACCTGGCCGCCCTTGCTCCCTCCATCCGGTCCCATATCGATCATCCAATCGGCTTGGCTGATCACCTCAAGGTTGTGCTCAATCACAATCACCGTATTGCCGGCATCGACAAGGCGGTTCATGATCCCCAAAAGGTGGCCGATATCCGACATATGCAGGCCGGTTGTTGGCTCGTCCATTACATAGATGCTGCCCTTCTTATGCAGCTCGCTTGCCAGCTTAATGCGCTGGCATTCCCCGCCCGAGAGCGTGCTAAGCGGTTGGCCAAGTGTGATATAGTTCAGACCTACGTCGTTCATCGCCTGAAGCTTGCGTACTACCTCTTTTAGCTGGAAAAATTCCAAGGCTTGCTCCACCGTCATCTCCAGCACTTCTGCGATCGACTTACCGTTCAGCTTGTATGCGAGTACCTCTTCCTTAAATCGTTTCCCTCCGCATATTTCGCATGGCAGCTTCACACTTTCGAGGAACGAAAGGTCCATATACACAACGCCGAGCCCTTGGCAGTTTTCGCAAGCCCCTTTGGAGTTGAAGCTGAACAAGCTTGGGCTCACTTTGTTCGCAGAAGCAAACGCTTTGCGCACATCATCCAGTATGCCCGTATAGGTCGCAGGATTCGAGCGTGTCGACACGCCTACCGCCGACTGGTCGATGACAATCGCATCCGGATGCTGGCTGAGGAATACGTCGTTAATTAGGGTACTCTTGCCTGACCCAGCTACACCCGTCACTACGGTCAATACACCGGTTGGAATATCTACGCTCACGTTCTGCAGATTATGCAGCTTGGCGCCATGGATGGATAGCTTGCCGGACGGCTGTCTGCACTCACTCTTTAGCTGTATCGGCCGTTTCATATGAGTACCTGTCAATGTGCCTGACTCCAGCAAACCTGAGTAACTTCCTTCATACACGATGTTACCCCCGCGGCTCCCGGCATGGGGCCCGACATCGACGATATGATCTGCCACCTTGATGACATCGGGATCATGCTCGACGACGAGCACGGTATTGCCCTTGTCGCGCAGCTTCTGAAGCAATTCATTTAGCCGGTGTACATCACGGGGGTGAAGGCCAACGCTGGGTTCATCGAAAATATATGTGACATCAACCAGACTCCCGCTCAGATGCTTCACCATCTTGACCCGCTGCGATTCGCCACCAGATAAAGTATCCGTCTCCCGATCCAGTGTCAAGTAGTCGAGTCCAATGTCCACCAGATGCTGCAGCCGCTCCGTCAGCGACTTGACCATCGGCGCGGCCGACGCATCGTCAATCTGCCGAATGACGCTGATGAGCTGACCTACCTCCATGGATGAAAGCTCTGCAATGTTGTGTCCATGGATCCTGCAGCCAAGTGCAGCCTGACTGAGTCTCGCACCGTGGCAGCTGGAGCAGGGGCCCTCGGAAATGTAAGGCGCAACGGTTTTTTGCGTGCGTTCGGACTTCGTTTTCAGATCCTGCTTGATGTATTTGTTGGTGAACTTCTCGATGACGCCCTCAACTGTAATATTCATTGTCTTGCCGCCGAATTGCGTTGCTACTTTCCTCGCCTTGCCGTAGAGAAGCTGCTCCAACTCTTCTTCCCCATAATTACTCAGCTTCTTGCCGGGATCGAATGGCCCCGAGTGCACAAGCATCGTCCAATCAAAACTGTCAACCCCATAACCCGGAAGCATGATTGCCCCTTCCTGGAGCGACTTGGACATATCTACCGCCTTGCTCATGTCAACGCACATACTGCGACCAATTCCGCTGCATTCGGGACACATGCCCTGCGGATCGTTAAATGAGAACATGTTCGCTCCACCGATATGGGGCTGACCTACTCGTGAAAAAAGAAGGCGGAGAATAGGAGAAATATCGGTAATTGTGCCCATCGTAGAATGGGAGCCGCCGCCCAGCCGCTTCTGATCCACGATAACCGCCATGCTCAGGTTCTCGATGGCGTCCGCATCCGGCTGCGGATATTTAGGCAGGAACGTGCGTACGAACATGCTGAAATTCTCGTTCAGCAAACGCGAGGATTCTGCGGCTATCGTATCAAAGACGATCGATGACTTGCCTGATCCGGATACCCCGGTGAATATCGTGATCTTCCGCTTGGGAATTCTCAAGGATATGTTCTTGAGGTTGTTTTCCCGTGCAGCCGAGATGACGATATATTCCTGATTCATTTGACTCATGGCCAACATCCCTTCTGTCATCTTCATTTCTATAGCAAATTTGCTCAGATGATAGGATTAGATCCTCCAAAGCAGACATAAAACCGGCTGCATCGTCTTGCAGCCGGCTTATGTGGTTCTGTTCAAGCGGTCTCCTATTGTTCCAATACCTTTTCAAGCTTAACGACCCAGCTGCTCCAGCCGTACTTAGCACCTTCAAGCCCTTGCGTATTCGAGAATCCGGTTTGTTCAAGATGAAGGTTCACCTTCCCGTCCCCTAAATCCTGCAGTGTCAAGGTGACTGTGTGCTTCTCTTGTCCGGTAACCCATTCATAGGATAACCGGTTTGGTTCGTCGACGCTCAGCACTACACCATCAACGATTCCATCCCACCACTCGGACGGTTGATGGCGAAATTGAAAGCGATATCCTACCTCTGCCTTAAAATCATTGTCCGCAATCCACTGGGCAAGCTTGTTGGAATCGGTAATGGCGGACCAAAGCTTCTCCATTGTTGTGTTGAACTGAAAATCCATAGATAATGATAAACTCATTCATCTTCCTCCTCTAATAGTTGTTTCAGGCGCATCATATTTGTACTCCAGTACTTACTGTAGAAAGCCACCCAGTCTTGTACCTCTTTTAACGGAAAAGCGTTCAGCCGAAATCGTGTTTCTCTGCCGACTTTTCGATCAAGTACCAGCCCGGCCTCCTTAAGCATCGTCAAATGTTTCGATACCGCTGTCCGGCCCATTTGAAAGTGTGCCGTTAATTCATGGAGCGGTACTTCGTCGGCTTCAGCCAACAATTGAATCAATCGGCGCCTTGTTGGATCTGCAATTGCAGCGAACACATCCCGCAACTGGTTATTCTCGCTCACGACACCCTCTCCTACATATTATTACCAAGAGATAGCCGCAGATTTCACAACCTCTTCATAAGACTAACACTTAATTAGACACCATTTGGTGTCGCTTTGATTATATGCCACCGTTTGGTGTCATGTCAACAATGATTTATAAATTGAAAGATCTCATCAACAGCTTGACGATAACCGCCTGATTTTCGGAAGGATTCCCTTATATCTGCAGCAGCTTCCACGAATGAGGAGCTAAGTACATGATCTACGGCTTCACGCAGTTGATTTGCAGTCAAGCTTTGCATCTGTAATTGTATGCCTGCCCCGATATGTGCGACCTGTTTCGCTATAACCGGCTGATCCGCGCTTTGCGGGATTACAATTAACGGTACCCCGTAATACAGACCTTCATGCGCGCTATTCATTCCGCCATGTGTAATGAATAATTTAGCGTGCTGCAGTACATCGGTTTGTGGAACATAATTTTTGACGATGAAGTTCTCGGGAATTTCCCCTAAATCAGATATTGGGGTATTATTCCCAACAGACATGACAATCGTGTATTCCGTGTTCCCTAATGCCTCAAAACAAAGCTTATAGAATTTAGCGGCCTGGTTAAAGACTGTACCCAATGAAATGTAAATGGGATTATTCCCTTGGAATGCCGCAAAATCGAAGTCTTCTTGGGTTAAACGTGACGAGATAGATGGGCCGACGAATTTATAAGTTTGATCGAATGCTTCTCCGTAAGGCTGAAACTCCTTTATTGTATAAACGATGGTAAGCGGCGCAGGATTACAGAACACCTCGTAAGGAGAAGAGATATCCACCTCATATTTTTCCATAATCATTTCCGTCAGGCTTTGAAATTTATCGTTTATAGGTTTAACTATTTCTGCAGGGACATTTTTGAAAAACTGTTCCATGGAATGATCGAATGACTCTTTGGTCTGTGCAAATGAAGTACAAGAGTTGATAGCAGGAAGCTTAAGCATTTGAGCCAGCAATCGTCCGCAGCCAAACATGGAATCATGGATGATATAGTCGTAATGCTCTCCTTTGATCTGCTCAAGAACGCTTGGTATAACGATATCTGCTGTAAGTAAAAGACCGTTGACTCTTTCAAGCAAATAATCTCTCCCCCCTGAGATAAAGGCTTTGATCAGCTTTTGGCCGTTAAAGGTTCGTACCGCAGCCCCGGTCTTCTCCACTCGTTCCCGAAATGCTTCTATACAAAAGTACACCACCTCTTCTCCGCGCGAAACAAGCTCCTCGACAACTCCAAGCGTTGGATTGATATGTCCCTCTGATCCGCCATTAATAAACAAAATACGCGCCATGATTATCGCTCCTTAGAAATTCTGCTCTCTCTATAAATTATAAAAGACTGCCGGGTGCTTAGGCAGTCTTTCTGTTACATGAAGCATACTCTCGTACTAATCGTTGGACAACTCCTTGAACGATTTGATTTTACCATGAGGACGGCGATCTTGCTTTCGCGACTTCCAGGCAGCTTCTTTCCTTCTCTTCTGGTGAGTCATAACAAATTTCCCCCTCTGGAAAATGAGATGTATACCACTTCCTTATGTTGTCATTCCAGGGCTCTGTTCATGCACGAAATGGCTAACAATGTACAAAAGAACTTTCCTGTTATTGTCCATCCGAATCAAATATTTCATGAAGCAGCCTTACAACAGATGAAGCAAGAGCTGCCCATAATATACTATAATAAACAGGACTACGGTCGATGGATCAACAGTGATACGTAAAGCTCCTCCAATTAGGAGTCTCAGAAAGGAGTTTATAAAATGTCTGTATTCCCTTATGCATCCTATGACGCTGTAGGGCTCGCTCAGTTGGTTCGAAATAAGGAAGTTTCGCCTGCGGAGCTCGTACATGCTGCCATTGAACAAATCAATCAGCGTAATCCTGAACTTAATGCAGTCGTGCATACACGGTATGAAGCAGCTATACATGAAGCTGGACAAGTCAGCATCGGCGAACAGCCGTTTGCGGGCGTACCTATTTTGCTTAAAGATATTTCCCAATCCATCGGCGGTGAACCCCTAACCTCTGGCTCCAGGCTGTTCCGGCATTATAAAGCAAAGTCGGATTCCCATTTTGTCGCCAAGATCCGCCAAGCTGGTTTTATTCCCCTTGGGCATACCAACACCCCCGAGTTCGGACTGAAAAATATTACAGAACCGCAATTGTATGGTCCAACACGCAATCCTTGGAATCCTCTCCATTCACCAGGAGGTTCCAGCGGAGGCTCCGCAGCTGCTGTCGCATCCGGTATGGTTCCGCTGGCAGGCGCAAGCGATGGTGGCGGATCCATCCGTATCCCGGCATCATTCAGCGGCCTATTTGGACTTAAGCCAACACGCGGCCGGACTCCGGTAGGCCCTGGCGTAGGCAGACAGTGGCAAGGCGCCTCGATCGATTTTGCTGTATCTAGGACAGTTCGAGACAGCGCAGCGCTGCTTGATGTGCTCCAAGTCCTACAGAACGAAGCTGCATTTCAGGTCCCCTTGTACCCGGGAAAATATCTGGATGATATGTACCCTGCGAAAGACAGAACCTATCGTATTGCCTACACTACAGATTCTCCTGCAGGTACGGAGGTTAGTGAGGAAGCCAAACAAGCCGTGCTTCGATTAGTCAAATTTCTAGCAGCAGAGGGGCATTTTATCGAAGAGAAATTAAGTCCCGTCAAAGGTGTGCAGCTTATGGAAAATTACTACGCGATGAACAGCGGCGAAATGGCTGCCATGGTGCTAAACATTGAGCGCTCACTCGGAAGATCGATTACATCAGAAGATATCGAAATTGAAGGATGGGTGCTGCTTGAAGCTGGACGCAAGCTGTCCGCCGCTGAATATGCGCTCAGCCTTGCGGATTGGGACACAGCTGCTGCCCAAATGAATACGATTTGGGATCGGTACGACTTTTATATTACGCCAGCGACGGCCTTCCCGGCCCCTCGTGTCGGTGAATTAACACCAGGCCCGGAGCAAATCCAACATCTGCTCACTGTAAGCGACCTTTCACAAGATAAGCAGCAGGAACTGATTTACGAAATGTTTGAGCCAAGTCTGACCTATACACCGTTTACTCAGTTGGCTAACCTGACGGGGACACCGGCTATGAGCGTTCCTATATATCTCACCGAGACAGGATTGCCTTTAGGCGTGCAAATCATGTCTTCCAAGGGCCGGGAACATGATTTGTTCTCCCTTGCCCATCTTTTAGAAAGTTCTCCGTTATGGATCAGAACATCAATATTCTAACGATAACGCTTGACGGTTGATGTTACCTAACTTTTGCCGTATGACGGTTCACACTATCTAACGGTTGCTATCGCTGTTATTTCGCGGATGATTCACTATTTGAGATTCTAACGGTTGTATACGCGGCTATTCTAGCTTTTTTTGTATTGTTGCGACGATATTCGCATGAATAACGCAGATTACAACCGTTAGAGTTCCTAAGCTCTCATTTTCGTCGGATTAACGACTGTGGCAACCGTTAGAAATTCTTGCTTAAACGATAAGTGCGGTATCTCAAATTTCCGCTAGCCACAGCGAGCAAGTTCTTGGCCACAAGAGAACGAAGAATAACTCTTGTGCGATTCTCAGACAGAGCCAGATGAGCGGCTAGCTCGCGAGTTTCGAATACGCGCATCCATCTGCGTGCATACCGTAGCGTTTCTTTTTCTGCCCAGTTCAAACCTAACTTTACATCTATCGATACAAATTTCCCGACGAAAGATAGTACCAACTGCTTGCACATCCCGGGGTCGTCACGAATGGACAAGTAGGCTATCGGCAAAAACGACCAATCATCAAGCACCAGCATCGATTGCTTCATGCATATAGGCTAGATCAAGATAACGGTAGCGATTATTAAAATCCCGGACTTCATACTCAGGATGAAGATCGTTCAAGTTGCCAATCACAGGAAACCATATTGAACGCAAAAGTGTGACCGTACCGTGGCTCAATCCTTTTCTTAAAAGTCCACGTCTTCTCAGATTATCCTCTTCTGCTAAACGTGCTCATCTCTTCCCCCCTCGCATTAATTCAAATACAAAAAACCGCTTTAATACGACAAACGCTTGTCCCTGCCAGCTCGACCGTGGTCATTTGTTCAGCAAAAAAGCCAGCCATGCACCTTGTACTATACCTAAGAACGTCAAACAATCCTTTCCACCCATGTGGTTGACCACCGTCATGTAACGCCGGCGACCGCGCGCTGAGAGCTTAGCTTACTAATTTAGCAAGCTAAATAATCTACTTCTTACAGAAACAGGCTTACCTTTGCGCCATTTCATCCTTAAGTGTCCTCGTCCATTCTGTATTCCAGAATATCTCCAGGCTGACATTCTAAAGCTTTACATATTGCCTCTAAAGTGGATAAACGAATCGCTTTTGCCTTTCCATTTTTCAATATGGACAAGTTAGCCATCGTAATTCCAACTTTCTCAGAAAGTTCTGTAACACTCATTTTTCTTTTAGCCAGCATCACATCAATATTGATAATAATGGCCATGTTGTTCACCTCAGACTACTAAGTCATTCTCTGATTTTATATCGATAGCTTCTTGTAACAGCCTTTGAAGAACTGCAGCAAAAACGGCAATCACCATGGAGCAGAAAATGAAGACCATTCCAATGACTATGATCCCTGGGGCATCGTCTCGCTCCGCCATAAGATAGAAAAGTGGCATGCCTACCACAAACAAGCTGCTGATTGTAATTGCACAGTATTTGATCTTCTTTAATGACCGTACAGATAATTCCGAGAAAGCTATGTTCTTGTCAATACAGTTTAAAAGTTTAAAAGCTTGATACAGAGCAAAATAAAATGGAATCGCAGCGGCATACAAATCGATAAATACGAGATATTTCATATAAGTAATCTCTGGGGACAATTCTGCTGCGAAATTCGCGATCTCTGGCACTAAAAATATGCACAAGGCAAGAATCGGAAATCCAATAATAATAATTGCGCTCTTTAAAAAGAGCGTCGAAGCTTGTTTCATAGAAAGCACCTCACTTGTATAGTTCCATTTGACTTTATCACATCATTTATCGTTTTACAATAAAACATTATTGTTTATTATTATTTAATTATTGTTTTCATGCAATTAGCCAAGCAAAAACAGGCGAGCAGGAAGTCTTACGACTTTCTTGCTCGCCTGTTAGAAACAATAGGATTATACTCTCATGAGTTCATGTGAAGTTGCTACCCGGTTTACTCCGGTGTTCCTTGGGTCACGCCATGGATATAAGTGAACCAAGGGGTATCCAAAGCCCCTTGCCCCGGGTTATAGGTGAAGAAGTACTCCACGGTATCCCCATGCTGCAGGTTATTTAGAGGATAAGTATAATTACCGTTTCCCGTTGAATTCATCGCTACGTTCATCTGCCCGCCGTTATTAACCTTATAATGCAGATCGGCAAAAGTTGCTCCATGAACATAGAACTGCAAGTTATCGCCTGTTTTCTTTAACCCCCGCACCTCATCACCGATAATGATAGTCGTGGATGGATTCGGCACATTTCCGTTTCCACTTCCAGGATTCCCAGCACCGTTTTCCTTATAGACCCGCACATAATCGACCTGCATCGTAGCAGGAATATCGGACGGATTCGGCGTAATGCCGCCATCAAAGCTTCCGCCGATCGCCAGATTCATAATGAGATAGAAAGGCTGGTCGAATGGAGCGTTCGGATTGTTCGGTGCAGCTAGCGAATACCACTGTTCATTAGTCACTTTAAAGAAGAACTTGCCATCCACATACCATTTAATGTTGTCCTCTTCCCAAACGACGGAATAGACATGAAAATCATTGTCGATGGTTTGGCCTTCTGGGAAGTTATATTCGCCTGAAATATGCCGGTTCGCCGGCCATGTTCCGCCAAAGTGTACGGCGCCGGTCGACATGCCAGGCAAACGCCCTCTCGCTTCCATGACATCGATTTCGCCAGATGCTGCCCATGTCCCGTAAGGGCTGTCTTGCGGGAGCATCCACAATGCCGGCCACACACCATTGCCTGTAGGCAGTTTGGCGCGGAAGTCGACTCGGCCATATTGAAGGTTAAAATGATCCTTCGTGTTAACTTTGCCGGATGAGTATTGCGCAAACCGGTTTGGATCTTGCGGGAAAGATTTGGAATCGTGCAGAGCCCGGAGGTTCAGCTTACCGTCCTGTACGAATACGTTTTGCGGACTATCGGTATAGTGCTGCAGCTCCGCATTGCCCCAACCCCATGTACCAGGGTCATCATTGAGATAATAGCCCAATTCGTAGTTCCATTTGCTCGGATCCAGCGCAGTTCCATTAAATTCATCCTGCCAGATTAGATCCATGCCCGCTATCGCTGGATCGCTTGGCGTTCCGATGGCAATATCCTCATGGTCGCTTACATCCGGACGAGGAGCATTCGGATTGCCGATAAATGTGTAGTGCACATAATTATTGCCGATGCTGCCGCCCTTTTGTCCGTTTAATGGATAGCCGATACGGATTTGCATATCTTCCTGGATAGGCTGAAACCATAATCCATAAATGTAATCAGACCAGTAGCCCCATTGATTCTTGTCGGACATATTGTTGTAGCCGTTGGCGGAATATGAAAATCCACTTTGGCCCGAATCTCCCAAGTTAACCCATTGCCCGTTGATGTTAATCTCGTATACAAAATTATCAAGCTCCGTGCCAATTGGCGCGCCTCCGTCAATCTTAGGCAGCGGGATGCCAATCGCACCGCTCGTGTCTGCCGTAAATGTCGTTCCCTCATAAGGGGTAATGACATATGAATTCCTTACGGCTTCGTTAAAGTTGATCGTATATACAACGTTAACTAAAGAGGACTTCGATTCCAATTTGACGTTGATTGACTCCGTCACGTTAAACCAGTAGCCGCCGCCACCTTCGGTAAATTGACCAAAGTTTCGATCATAGATCCAGCCGCTCGCGGCATTATTGTCGATATCGATCCATGTGCTGCTGTTTACAGGCTTCACATACACCTTCAGATCATCCGCTACAGCTTCATACGTTACGGCCGGATCGTTATTGAATGTAGGATAGGTGAAGCCGGCTCCACCCGTAAAGCTTGCTGTAATTTCCGGCCCTTGGGTAGGCGTCATCGCTGTAATCGTGGTTTTGTTAATGTTCTGAAACACCAGCGTGTATTCCAGTGTAACGCCATTGGCTTTGGAGTACAGCTGAACCTCGGTTGTTGAAGAAAGAGTGAACCAGTAGCCGGTGAAACCGCCATCACTCCAGTGTCCCCAGTTCTGGTTGTAGACAAAGCTGCTGACACTATCAATATCTACCCAGTTGCCGCCTACCTTCACATTGACGCCTACGTCATGGGCTACATCATTCCAAGTGGCGGAGCCTCCGTTGAAAATAGGCATGACAAATCCGTAGCTGGCTTGTCCAACCCCTGATTTGGAGATGACGGGTCCGTCTGCTGGTGAAAAGTAATCCATAGAGGTAACCGCAGTTTCCGCGGCCTGTGCTTTCGAAGTTGGCCATAGGGCACCACTAGCAAGCATGAGTACCACTAAGAACAAGCTCCATCCCTTCAGCAAAAACCGCCTTTCCGTAGCATGAGATTCCTTCATAAATACACTCCCTTATTCGTAGTAGATGCACCCGGCCTAAGCCTTGTTAGAAAACGCTTACAGCAGAGAGCGTCTTAATTCTATCGAATTCCGAACCCGATGAATAGATGCCATATTTGGGATTGTGTCCCAATATTTCGGATCATTGATTTTATTTTTGCTTCGCCCAAAATGATAAAAAAGAGGAGTTCATAAGCGGTTCTCCTCTGTATCCCTATACAGTATCTTTATTCAGATGCGCCTCATTGGGAATGGAACTTTCCCCCAACGGCAAGCCTGCTTCCACCAATCGTTTATTGCGAGAGAAGAAAACAGTCAGCACGAGCATAAGCAGTCCAGTTCCAATTAATAGCCATTCTATATTCACTACATCGGCAAGCGGTCCGAAGATCAACATCCCAATGGGCATCATGGATGTAGAGATCATCCCAAAGACGCCGAAGATCCGGCCCAAATAATTTTCATCCACCTTCTCCTGCAGCATAACGGTCGTTGGTGTATTAAAGATAGGCAGCGCTACTCCGAATACCGCCATAATGGCTAAGTACATCCAGAAAACTGGCACAATGCCGAGTGCAAATGTGGACAATGCCATCACGAAGCTGGCAATAGCCATGGTGTACACTTTATTTTTGAAGCCGCCCCATGAGGCAATAATTCCCCCTCCGGCCATCATACCCACGGAAAACGCAATTTCGATGGCAGTCAAGCGCCATACATCTTCTCCGAAGCTGCGCGTAACCTGCAGCGGAGTCAAAAAGGCAGCGGGGGCCATGAGTACGAAGAAAAAGGCGAAAAAAATAAAAAATGATTTCAAAAAGGGGTGCTGTTCAATATATCGCAAGCCCTGTTTGAAATCGTTCAGGTAGCCTGTCATTTGCCCTTCAGATGCCTTCTGATGTATCGGAATTTTTAGGAAGACGAGCAATGTGAATATAGCCATTGCCGCTGTAATGACGTCGATGAAAAAAATCGCTTCAATCGATGCCATCGTGAGCAAAGCCGCGCTGACAATAGGCGAGATGAACATGGTGAGCGCTTGAAGGCTTCCATTGATGCCGTTTACTTTCGTTAGCTTGTCTTGCGGCACGATTTGCGGCAATATCGCTCCCACCGCGGGGGTCTGAATGCCAGCCCCGAGCGCGCGCACCGCTGCGATGATAAACAACAGCCATGTTGCTTGATAGCCAAGCAAGAACATGATGGCCAGAACCAGCGTAACCGCAGCGATCATAGCATCCGCTAGCATGATAAGTGATTTTCGATGGAAGCGGTCCGCCCAAACACCAGCAAACGGCGATAGCAGGAACGTCGGAATAAATCCGCAAAGAATATAGAGCGTCATCATGATCCCCGATTGTGTGGTCAGCGTAATGTACCACATAATGGCATATTGTACTAAAGACGAGCCGAATAGCGAGATGGTCTGGCTGCTTAAAAAGAGGATGATATTCCTCTTCCAATGATCTTTCCTGTTATCTTCGGTTTGTAGCATTATTCCAACCCCTTACTATCGACTTGAATATTTGACTTTATCACCAATTCATATTTTAGCCAGCACTGTATTTTAAATATTCTACTGAATCATCATTGACTCAGCAGCTCAGTAACCTTATACACGTTTGTATACAAGATTTCTTTTCGCTGAGTAAACTCTTCATTTGTGAGAATTTGAGGATAGCTCATGATCTTCAGCGGTAAATATGTCTCCCCTTTCTGAAGAGGCGGCTGCACATAATCAAAAGGATTGAGCCGGAACCCTAAGCGCTCATAGAAGCCTATTCTCCGCTGGGCAATGTCAGTGTCAGGATATTCCACCTCCAACAGGATGGGCTTGGATGACTCGTTCATATATGACGCCATGATTTTACCGCCTATACCGCTCCCACGCGTGTTTGGATCAACAGCAATATGTTCGATGAACCGGAACGAAGGAAATTCCCATACTGCCATAAACGCGATCCCTTGGTTATTGCTGTTTGTTTCCGTAATGAGACGGTAATGCGGATCGGTCAGCAATTCCTTCTGTCCGGCGTAACTTCTTCGTTCACTTGTTGGAAATGAGGTTTTCATCAGCGCGAAAATATGTTCAAACTGTTTGTCGTTCATGATCAAATTCTCCCTTATCTAGGTTGTTCTTATATCTATATTATACTCCCTTCTATCCAGTTATCATTTCACACTTCATTCAGATCTCGCCGAAAGCATGAATAACTTTCCTCAACTAACCAAACACTACGGTTATGAGGAGGCTGATCTTTCATGTGTCAACGTTTTTCAATGGCAGCCGAGCTGCCGGAGGTTCAAGAGCATTTTCAGATAGAACGAGTGATGTATTACTATAGAAACCGTTATAATATCAGACCGACGCAGAATATTCCAGTCGTCCTGCAACACAACGGGGAGCGAATTCTGGATGAATTTCGTTGGGGATTCATTCCTTACTGGGGAAAAGATGCGATTAATGCGGATCTTAGAAACGTGCATCAGAATCCGTCCTATCGCAAAATAGTAGACAAGCAGCGTTGCGTCATTCCGTGCAATGGAATGTATTATTGGAAACAGCAAGGAAAGAGATCGTACGCAGTGCGGGTCGTCATGAAGAACCGCAGTATGTTTGGAGTCGCCGGGTTATACGAAATTTGGCGGGATGCCCGCGGGGAACCGCTACGTACCTGCACGCTGGTTATGACAGACGCCAACCCGCTCATTGGAGAATTTGAGAGCCGCATGCCAGCCATACTTTCTCCGGTGAATATGGCCCGGTGGCTCGATGAGCAGACCAACGACCTTGATGCCCTCGATCCGATTTTAACGCCCCATTCAGCGGATGAAATGCATGCTTATGCAGTAACGCCTCAGATCGAGAACAACAGGCATGACACCGATGAATGCATTCGGGAAATGGATTTGAACCGGGCGTGGATCAAGCGCTGATTCCCGCGCCCGGACCGTTGAATTATTTTAAAAACTATACTGCCTATTACTGCCTTTATATGATTTCTTTCCGCTTATATAAATAAGCATATAATATGATTCCCGAAATCGAACTTAACGCTGCACATAAGCCTATAACGCCATAGCCGGCCTGAAGCCCCCGGAACAGGCCAATATACGTTTCGGCCCCGAACATGGCCTTTGTAATTTCGATAACTCCTCCAATGAGATAGTTGCCGATGACGCTACCTACTCCCATCAGAGTAACGGTAAACGTAATTGCAGTATCACTGCCCTTCGGGTATCTTCTGGCGATAAAAGCCATAACTGTCGGATAGATCATGGCAATGCCAATACCTGCAGCTGCAAATAAATATGCTAAGTTCTCTCCGCCAAAGATCGCTGCAAATGTACATACGGCCGAGAAACCTGAGAATACAACTAATGATAAAGTAAAGCCGATTTTGTCGGTTAACGGGCCAAGCAAAAGCCGCGCTAGCGCAAAGCATAGGAAAAATGCCGATAACATGCCTGAAGCGGATACCGTGCTCCAGCCATATGCTTTTTCCAGAAAGTTAACGAGCCACCCTCCAACGGCCAATTCCGATACGACGCCAAAGGTTAACACGAGGACCATCAGCCATAAAACGGGGTCCTTAAGCAATGTTTTTAGAGATAAGCGTTCTTCATGCTCGATGTCATCCCCAGGAAAAGTGCTGAACAAGGCAAATCCAATCGGGATGACGGACAATAGCAGCATAACCAGATACATGCCTCGCCAGTCCAGCGTATAACCGTTGATCGTAACCTCCATCAACCCCGTTGCAATGAGCGGTGCAACTGTCGAACTAAGGCCATAAAAGCCATGGCTTAAATTCATCATCGTTCCCGTATTTTTTACAAAGATGCGGGCACCCAGAATAGCCAGCCCGATTTCCAGCATCCCGTTTCCAATATACATTAGGAAATAGGATGCCGAGAACAGGGAATAGTGCTGCGAGAAGAAGATGAATATACCCGAGGCAGCCATCGACGCAAAAGCAATGATCGTTACCCGTTTTATTCCCCATAACTTTGTTAGATAGGCCGTAAAAGAACAAGCGATTAAATAACCAAGCGCATTTAGGGATAACAAAGTCCCCAGCTGCGATTCGCTTAGCATAAAGTCCAGTTGAATTCGCGGAATGGCAGGACCTTTGATGTTTTCCGAGAATCCGAATATGACAAACCCTATAAAGATGGTAGCCAGCTGCATGACGTACATTTTGTTGATATTCCCTGACCGTTTCCCCACTTTTTAATGCTCCTTATCCATTATTTTTTTTAATGACCCGCAGGTGATAGGCGCGGCTTTCCAACGTCTCCGTGACCATGCCTTTCATGTATTCTTCGTTCGTGTCGTTTTTAACAAAAAGCTTAGGCATGTGCTCTTTGGGGATATATTCCACACAACCCTCATATATTTTTATCAGCTGCGCCTCACGGGGCAGATCCCCTGTTATCGCTATGGACACCGGGTTAATTAATGCAATGATCGAGGTGAGTGTTTGAACCGCCAGCCGGACAAAGCCTTCATCCGTTTGCAATTGCAGCAGCTGCTCCTCTCGTGAGATTCCGAAAGGCAAAAAAGAAGCCTCTCCAGCGAACTTCGTGTTACCGGATAGAATTTGGCCTATCATATTCATATCGTTTTCAACAATCACTGGAAGGGTATATTTCTCTTCCAGGTATGGGCCCAAAGATTTGCCGGCAAGATCAGGAACATCACAAACACCGATTATGCTGCAATGGGCTACCCCAGGCACACCGATCCCAATGGCCTGCGCATTGGAGTATACCTCCCCTATCTTAATTCGTCAATTGCAGCCTCTATATTAAAAATTCCGTCCATATCGTTCTATTGAATATGCTTTTCAGCTATTGGATAAGATGAGATTAACCACTAAAAGGAGGGTTTCATTTGGGAGAGAATAGTGATAAGAAGATCCCTCACGAACAAGACGTGACGCGTGAGACATTGACAACTCGCCAAGGGCATCCGGTGAAAGATAACCAAAATATTCGCACGATTGGTGACCGCGGTCCAGCAACACTTGAGAATTATCATTTTATCGAGAAGATTTCTCATTTTGACCGTGAAGAGGTACCGGAGCGTGTAGTACATGCCCGCGGGACGGGCGCATTCGGATATTTTGAAACCTACGGAAAAGTGGGAGATGAACCCGTCGAGAAATATACCCGAGCAAAGGTCTTCTCTGGCGCCGGAAAAAGAACCCCGCTCATGGTTCGCTTCTCCACCGTAGCAGGAGCAAAGGATTCACCGGAAACCGCAAGAGATCCTCGGGGCTTCGCTGTGAAAATGTATACCGAGGACGGCAACTGGGATCTGGTTGGCAACAATCTGAAGATATTCTTCATTCGTGACGCGATGAAGTTTCCTGATATGATTCATGCTTTTAAAGCGGATCCCGCTTCGAATGTACCGCATCCCCAGCGCATGTTTGACTTCGTCTCCCGCTCCCCGGAAGCAACTCATATGATTACCTTCCTGTTCTCACCCTGGGGCATTCCGGCAACATACCGCCATATGCAGGGTTCAGGCGTGAATACTTACAAATGGGTTAATGACAAAGGCGAAGCCGTACTGGTGAAGTATCATTGGGAGCCGAAGCAAGGAATCCGTAATTTGACGCAAGAAGACGCCAACGCCATCCAGGCGAAAAACGTCGGACATGCGACGCAGGATCTATATGAAGCGATTGAGCGCGGAGATTACCCAGAGTGGGAGCTATTTGTGCAGATCATGGAGGATAGTTATCATCCGGAGCTGGATTTTGATCCACTCGATGATACGAAGCTGTGGCCGGAAGATCAATTTCCATGGCTGCCGCTCGGCCGCATGGTTCTGGACCGGAATCCCGTCGATTTTCATGCGGAGATCGAGCAAGCCGCCTTTGGTACAGGGGTGCTAGTCGATGGGATGGATTTCTCCGACGATAAAATGCTGCAGGGACGTACTTTCTCATACTCCGATACGCAGCGCTACCGCGTAGGCGCGAACTATTTAAAGCTGCCCGTGAACGCGCCAAAAACAGCTGTGCGGACAAATCAGCACCGCGGCCAAATGGATATCCGTGACCCGAAGGAGTCTGGAGAAAATCCGCATATTAATTACGAGCCTTCCATGATTGGCGGTTATCAGGAAGCCGGACAGGAGACTCGTCCGCAGCATCGTCCGATGTATAATGCGGCAGCCATGAGCGCGCCGATAGATCGTCCCAATAATTATGGGCAAGCGGGCGATACGTACCGCTCATTTGAAGATTGGGAGCGCGAGGAGCTGATCAAGAACCTGTCCGAAGCGCTTGCGGTATGCGACAAACGAATTCAAGAGGCGATGATCCATCACTTCACACAAGCGGATGAAGACTATGGCCGCCGCGTGAAGGAAGGGATCGGCAGGGTCATGAAAGAAATGCAGGAAATGAAGAAGGACAATCAGCTCCCTGGCCGGGAAGCAGGACAATCAAAATATGGCCATGGCTCATTAGCTGCGAACGAAGCCACCAAAGAGGCTGTAGAGAAAAGCCACGAAGCCGATCCATATTAATGACGTTAGAAAAGGCTGCAGAACCGTGATCCACGGTCGCTGCAGCCTTTTTCTCCCATCTCTGATTAATAGAAAATAAGCAGTAAAATGCCAACTAAAAAGCAATAATAGGTGAAGTATATGAGCTTGCCTCTCTTCATAATTCCCATAAACCATTTCATCGCAAAGTAGGTCATGAACAGTGTCGCCATAAAGGCCGCAATGTATGGAATGGCCAGTTCGCCTTTATTAGGTTCATTCATAAAATCGGAGAATCCTAGCACAACGCCGCCAAGACTTACTGGAATATATAGCATAAAGGCAAAGCGTAGTGCAGTATCTTGTTTAATCCCCCGAGCAATGGCTGAAATGATCGTGGCGCCTGACCGGCTAATGCCTGGTGTAAGTGCGACGGCCTGGCCCAATCCAACCAAAATGGCATCCTTCAGCGTCATATCCGCCTCGTTTTTAGTGCCCTTCATATTACGGATTAAAAATAAGGCGATGCCTGTAACAAATAACATAATTGCAATCGTCGTCATACTTACACTGTCTGCAATAAAGTCCTTTAAGACGACCCCAAGAACACCTGCTGGAATCGTACCTATAATGATATACAGCACAAATCGGAAATCGCTTTTGTAGCGTGTATCCTTGGTTTTCAGATAGGCGAATGAATTTTGAATTAATCGAAGGATATCCTCGCGATAGATCCACAATACGGCAAGCAACGAAGCGGTGTTCGTTAAAATCGCAAATGTGAACCCTTGCTCGCCTAACCCTAATATCTCACTCGCAATCATCACATGTCCGCTAGACGAAACTGGAATGGGTTCTGTAAAGCCTTGAACAAGCCCAATCACTATCATTTTTAAAATCAATAAAATATCTGTCTCTCCCATAAATCCTCCATGTTCATTACTGTAAGTGTCTTGCTCCACGTGCCTTCTCTTCTTATTTTATATAAAAGCTCACAAACAATCATTTGTTTAATATAACAAAATTACATGGCAAGTGACAACTTCGTCACCTGCCATGTATTAGAACAAATTCATCGGCTATAGAAATGGGTGTAAATGTGATTGTGGTTGCTTCCCTCCGGGTGATGTTGTAATATCAACGGTAAAAGTTCGTCGAAATGTTTAAACATTTAATCCTATAATTGAGGGGATGTTGTGAATGGGAAAAGAAGCTCTAAACATCTTTCGGGAATGCCTTCCCGTTCTTCAAACCCTGAGCGATGCGCATCGTCAGGATATCCTGCTGTTGCTGTCCGAAAACGGCAGTCTGACGGTGAATGAAATTACGGAACGAATGTCCTTGTCGCGGCCGGCAATCTCCCACCATCTCAAGCTACTCAAAAATGCGGGCGTAGTCCAGGTCGAACAACAGGGCACACAGCGGTATTATTCCCTGTCTCTGGAGGAATCCGTGCAGCTGTTAAGAGAATTATTGGTCACATTAGAAAGAGATTGTTTATAAAATCGCCTTATGGGGAGGAAGAAAATGGACGATTTAACATCAAATCAGGCCGCTCAATTTCTGCAGGAACATCGCCGGTATTTCAACCGCGGTCAAACGCGAAGCGTTCAATGCCGTCTGGACCAGCTAAAGAAGTTGTCCGATGCGATCCGGCGCCATGAGCAGAATTTGCTTTCGGCCTTATATAAGGACCTGCGAAAAAACGAATTCGAAGCCTACACGACGGAGATTGGCTATACCCTGAACAACATCCGTCATACTATGAAACACTTGCGCCAATGGGCAAAGCCGCAGAAAGTCAAAACTCCCTTCTATCATATAGGCTCCCGCGGCTACATGTATAAGGAACCCTACGGAACCGTCTTGATCATCGGGCCGTTCAATTATCCGTTTCAATTGCTGATCGAACCGCTGATCGGAGCGATTGCCGCAGGAAATTGCGCCGTCTTAAAACCCTCCGAGAAGACCCCTGCCGTGGCTGCCGCCGTCAAGACGTTGATACAGGAAACTTTCGATGAAGACTATATTCGCGTAATTGAAGGTGAACGAGAAACAACCTCGGTTCTAATACACGCTCCATTTGACTATATCTTTTTTACCGGAAGCGTACCTGTGGGCAGAAACGTCATGGAGGCCGCTGCTAAAAATCTCGTCCCCGTCACGCTCGAGCTTGGCGGCAAAAGCCCTGTCCTTGTAGATCGTACAGCGGATATCGATTCAGCAGCCAAGAGAATCATGTGGGGCAAGTTGATAAACACAGGCCAGACCTGCATTGCTCCGGATTATGTACTCGCCCACACAGATATTAAAGCAGAATTAATCGAAAAGATGAAAATGGCCATTACATCCTTTTACGGCACGGATGCACGACAAAGCAGCGATTATGGCCGCATCGTCAACGAACAGCAGTTCGATCGATTAGCCGCGATATTGGAAAAGGATCAAGCGAATGTGCTGTTCGGCGGTCAAACAATCCGAGAAGACCTTTATATTGAGCCTACCCTTCTTGATGCCGTTTCCTGGTCCGATGCGGCGATGCAAGATGAAATCTTTGGCCCGATACTCCCCATTATGGGCTATGAACAATTAGACGAAGCGATCCAGATGATTATTTCCCGTCCCAAACCGCTTGGCCTCTATTTATTTACGAAAGATCAAAGTGTCGAAAATGAAGTGCTTACCCGCATCTCCTTTGGGGGCGGCTGTATCAATGACACCATCACGCATGTGGCCAATCCAAACCTCCCGTTTGGAGGAGTCGGGGAGGCAGGCATTGGCGCTTATCATGGTAAATACAGCTTTGACCTGTTCTCCCATACGAAAAGCATCATGAAAAAGAACACAAAGTTTGACATGAAGATCTTATTTCCGCCTTACAGGGATAACCTGAAGTGGATCAGAAAAGTATTGCGTTGATGAGAAACATGGCTCACGCGCTATCAACCCAGTCTCTGTTGAAGAAATGCTGCCAGCTCTTCGGCCGTATCCCAAACGATGGGGCGGATCTCTTTGAATCTCACAGGCAGCATTTCGGCATCGCTGCTTTTCACGGTCCAAATCACAGGGATGTTCAAACCTAGCGCATATCCCGCCGCAAAATACACCCCAGGGGATTGTCCGGTTAAATCCGCAATAACTAGCTTACTGTCCGTAATTTGCTCTAAAGAATACGCCTCAGCGTTCTCTGTTGCCGCAGGCGCAAGCAAGCTCGGCAGATAACCGTACTGTTCTATGGTGGGCAGCAGCATTTGCAGCCACTCCGTGCGGAAGCCCTCTCCATCCGCGATAAGCACGGAGCATGGCTTTAACTTTTTTCCACCAGCGGTTGCAGCAGCCTCGCTCCATCCTTTTTCCGTCAGTTGAAAAGCCATTCCCTCCCGGATAAGCAGCTGCTCGCCCCTCAGCTTATCAATAATATATACCAGCTCCTGCAGATTGGGAGAATAGGTCAGGTTATAACTGCTGGAGAGCGGTTGAATAACAACCGGTTCTCCTGGGCCTTCGGAATGTCTATATAAATATTGCAGCAGACGGTTGCCTTTATCTTCAATGGTCACAGGAAGGTTCGGAGAATGGACGATCGCTTCCAAATCGCCTTCTGATAGAGCGACCTTCTCCTCGCGATCTGTGTGCTCCCGGATATAAGCGGAGACGAGATGGAACATATCACGTTTCTTGTGGTGCGGCAGCGAATGAATCGTTTCGTAGCTGTCTCTACGCAAGCTGTAGAATCCATCCGGCGAACAGGAACAGCCTAAATATACATCGTAGTCCCCTTCTGCCTTAATTGGGACTATCTCATCGCAGAACAAACAGTGTTTCTTATTCATACACTCATCACCTCATATCAATGGCTATCCTCTACCTTACCAAGATTTATTGGAAAAATAGACAAGAAGATTCTTCCTGCGCAGCATTGACATCAAAAAAAGCGGCTGTTCACCGGGATCCATCCCGTGACAACCGCTTGCCGCTTCATGCTCAATCCAGCTCTTTTTCCATGACGTAATCGTCCATCACAAAGCCGTTTCCGATATCCGCCACTTGCGTGCGGACAGTTTTAAAGCCTTTTTTCTCATATACCGCGATCGTAGAAGCATTGTGCCGGTTGACCGTAAGCCAGATGGCGCCTAAATTCCGGCTTCGGCAAATATCCACCAGCAGCGCCAGCGCCTGACTGCCATAACCTTTACCGCGATGTTCTTTCTGCAAATAAAACTTGCTGAGAAACAGCTTGCTCTCCTCTGGCTTGATGCCCAGATAGCCGATGGGGTTGCCTTGGACAGTCATAAAATAATATTCGTAACCCTGCTTCGCGATTTGATCCGTTAGCGCTGGAAAGGATTGAAATTTCTCCACCATATAATCAATTTGTTCATTGGAAATCATGCCAACAAAATACTCATGCCAAATGTCCGAGGCCAGCTCAGCCAAGGAGGCAAGTTCCTGCTCGGTTTCAATTTTCGCTAAAGTCAGCTGCATATCGGAATCCTCCAAAATAAAAGTCTCAAATGCAACCATTTCGGCTGCCTTCAGATCATATTTATTTACTTATGGATAACCAAATCAATCTCCTGAAAACGGCTCACTTTTGTATTCCAACGCTCCTCAACATATTTAATATGTACCGGATGGTTATTGTAAGCATCGTAAGCACTCTGATCTGCAAATACCATAGAGAATCCGTAATCAAATTCGTTCTTGGCGCTCACCTGACGAAACACCTCGAATTGTTCAACGCCAGGGATTGCTGCTAGTTCTTCTCTGCTTATCTGCAAAAAAGCCTCTGTCTCTGGGTTATCTTTACCAGAATGCAATGAGAATGTAACCATGTGTTTAATCGAGCTCATCCAATTTCCTCCTCAATTTCCGTGCAATACGTTGCGCTTGATTTCTACCATGGTAACAAAAATTTGCTCATTTATAAATAAGCAGTACTGGAAACGATTAAAATCCTGTAGTGTACTGTTTAGGAACAGTAATTTCCTGCTTTAGAGCTGCTGCTGCTTCAAGCGTCCAATAAGGGTTCCTTAACATTCCTCTTCCGATCGCTACAAGATCCGCGTCCTCATTGCCTATAACGGCATTGGCCAGGATGGGGTCTTCCAGTCTGCCGACAGCGATGACCGGAATATCCAGTGAAGCCTTAATTTCTCTAGCCAAGGGGACCTGGTAAGCTGCATGTGTGCCTGGTTTACCGGAAGCGCCAATCGGGCCTTCTCCGCCAGAGGAAATATGAAACATATCTACTCCAGCCTCTTTAAATTGCTTAGCAAATTGAATGCTCTCGTTGATTCCGTAACCGCCCTCGACATACTCTTTAGCTGAAATACGCATCATTAAAGGCATGTCATCAGGCATCTCAGCTTTAGCTGCTTCTATAATCTCCCGGCCAAACTTCGTAAGATCCTTTCCATATTCATCATCTCGCTGATTGGTTAACGGGGAATGGAATTGATGAATTAAGTACCCATGAGCACCATGAATCTCAATCGCATCAAATCCAGCTTTAACTGCACGTTGTACAGCTTGACGGAATTTCTCTACCATATCTTTAACTTCTGATGTAGTCAGAGCTCGCGGAGTCTTCCAATCCGTGTCAAACGGAATGGCCGACGGGGCGACCGGCTCCGCCGCATCCTCCGCTTTTCTCCCAGCATGAGCAATTTGGATGCCAACTTTGGCGCCGTATTTGTGGCATGCTTCTACGATTCTCGCCAGCGCTGGAATTTGCTCATCAGACCATAATCCTAAATCATAATCGCTAATGCGGCCATCGGGTTCCACATCGGTCATTTCTATGATAATAAACCCGGCTCCCCCAATGGCCCGGCTAACATAATGCAGATAGTGCCAGTCGGTAGCTATGCCATCCTTATTCTCGACGGAATATTGACACATCGGCGGCATGACGACACGATTTTTTAACTCCAAACCTTTAATTTGATATGGGCTAAACAAATGGTTCACGAAAACCACTCCTTTATCATCATAATTAAATGCATGCGCGCGCATATAAATTATCACGGATAAATTTCTTTGTCAACTTCATCAAATACGTTTCGCATAAAGAAAAAACCTTCAGAACGTATCTGAGGTTTTCAAATATCATAATTATGTTGTACAGTCCTAGCGAGTGAACTCAATTCCTGCAATAACTGTTCTTTAGTGAGATTATCCCTCAGCAAAGTCTCAACCGTAGCTAGCGATTCCTGAAACTTCACTTCTCCGAACGGAGTGAGACAAGTGTATATCCCCCTGCGGTCATCTTCGCATACATCTCTTTGCAGCGTACGGCAATTTTTGGCCTCTAATCTTCCAACTAGCCGTGAAATGGCGCTTTGACTAAGGCCAACCCACTCCTGAAGCTCTTGCAAACGCAGCTTTTTGTCCTCTGTTTGCGCTAGGAGATATAAAACAAAAAACTCTTTTAGTGAAAGGTCATGCTTAGCTTGCAGTTCTGCTTCAATGCTGTTATTGATCTGTGTCTGGAGATTTGTTATGGACATCCAGCTGTCTATGAGATCGCTTTTACTGCGGCTGCTCATGCGTACTCCATTCACCTCATCTTTCCCGTCTTTAGGTATCGTATCCTCAATTAAACATGTTAATTCATTATTCTATCTGTCTTATTTTGAATAGTCAAACAGGTTCATGTTTATGGATTGGGAAAGCTTCGTCCTTGGAGACGCGTATCATTTCGCCAGGAAAAAACGACTTAAAATACATTTTAACCCTCAGATGAATATCCTTTTGATACCACTTGGACAAATCATGGGTCTCAAATAAATGAGGCATGCCTAATCTTTCAGAACGCCTGCCCAAGAGACCGTCTCCGATCTCCCCAAGGCATCTCCTTAAACTTTTGAATCGGCATTTCTCTGACATAACAATATTTACACGCAAATGCACAGCCGCTATAGGGGTTCTTCTCTTTGATTTCAGTTGGCACTTGTTTCGTTGTCCCCCTTTAACGACTGAAAAGGGTAATGCCGCCAAGATACTCCATTTTGCCGACATTCCCCTCTTTATGATCTGCAATATTGGTTATGAACCTAGTTTTCATTATGGTACTTCTATCTATGCGCATATAGCGAAGATAGCCTGTCGGCTGTTAGCCGCCATGTAAAATTCTGAATTACGCTGCTTCTTCCCCTTGCTCCAATGCTGCGCCCCAGCTCTTTATTTTTTCCAAGTCTGATCAAATATTGGGCAAACCGTTCGGCGCGCCTGTAATCATCTACTAGAAATCCATTGCTTTCATGCTTCACGATTTCAGGTATCCCCCCAATTCTGGAAGCAATCACTGGCAATCCCGATGCCATGGCTTCAATATTCACTAGTCCAAAGGCTTCGTGCTTTTGTGAAGGGCAAACCAAACAATCCGCTGCCTGATATATTTTATGAATATCGGAATGTTTCTGTTTGCCGAGCCATTTGACAGGCACATTCAATTTTGATGCCAGTGCTCGCAACTGCTTCATGTACGAAGCGCTGCCCCGTCCGGCTATAACCACTTGAAGGGGAATTTCTTGACTAGCAAGGCTGGCTGCTTTTAGTAATATAGGAACACCCTTGCGCGGAATAACCCGCCCAACAAACAGAACCGTGTATTTATCGCCTATTCCATATTTTTTTCTGTAGTTGGCCCGATCTGCGGCTGTCGCGGGGCGAAATCTGCCTGTATCGACCCCCAGTTCAACGGTTTGGATCTGGGCTGCCGCTGCGGGGAAGCGGTGCATTAATTTTTGTCTTAGCGAGCTGCTGTTCGCAATGATGAGCTTGGCATGCTTTAAGCTTCTAGCAATACTGTGATGCGGAGGTACGAATGTGAGTGAATGCAGGAATAAAGTCACCTTCATTTTGGGAAATGCCTGTTGAATGGATGACATGTAGTGAGGACGATTGTCAACCTGTATCACGTCAAAAGCCTTCCCGCGAATAAAGCGGAGAACAGAGGCGATATAAATTTTTGAGCTGCCGGATGGAACCCTGACAATGGTTACTCCGCCTTCATTGCTTTGAACGGGCAGCCCCTTTGCAGCTCTGCTTACGACAGTCACCGTATGTTTCTTTGCAAGCTGTTTCGCTACAGCGAGTATGCTTATTTCCACCGATCCGTTTCCAGGAACAGGAATTTGCTCTGGAGCAACAATTAAGATCCTCATAGTTCGCTCTTCCTCTCTACTGCACGAATTCTGTTAGAACACTACTATACGTATTCAATCTTTTGAAATAGGTATGGTCTGTTCACCTTGCATCCAGCCCTTTTTGCGGCATAGGATTTGTTTTTGCCAAATGTATAAACTGCCTACTCGCAAAAGGGAATGCATACATAGAATGTGAAAGGATAAACGTCATGCAGAACCAGTTAATCAGGAGGGATCCAGAGGATGAGCGAAAAGAAACCACGTCGGGCAGTCATGAGTAAATGGGCAAAAACAAAAGTGCTCCTTAAAAACAATAAGATTCTCCCCTACATTCCGGATACTCAAAAATTCAGTGACTTGACCCTGAAGAACATGCTGAAGCGTTATAGCATGGTATATATCAAACCAGAAGTCGGGACTTACGGCAATGGAGTTATACGCGCACAGCAATTGAAAACCGGGAGATATGCGTATCAAACAGGAACCACGGAGAAATCCTTCAAGGATTATGAATCATTTTCCAAATCCATCCAAAGTCATACACGCAAAAAAAGATACCTTATTCAAAAAGGCATTCATCTATTGAAATACAACAAACGGCGCTTTGACATTAGGGTGATGGTGCAGTTGAATCCCAAAGGAAAATGGGAGACGACGGGTCTCATTGGGAGAGTTGCCCACCCGAATAAAATAGTGACGAATTATCACAATGGCGGCACACTTATGGACATTAACCGCCTGCTGGCCGCTCACATTTCCACTCGCGAAATCCAAAAAAAGACGCGTGAGCTCAACGATTTAGGCGTGACCACAGCAAAATCTCTTCATAAGAAGTACCCAGGAATTCAGCAAATCGGATTGGATATTGGGTTCGATCATACGTGGACGCCATGGATTATTGAAGTGAACACCA
The DNA here is from genome assembly GCF_030122845.1 of Paenibacillus woosongensis. Classification (NCBI taxonomy): domain Bacteria; kingdom Bacillati; phylum Bacillota; class Bacilli; order Caryophanales; family Paenibacillaceae; genus Paenibacillus; species Paenibacillus woosongensis. The sequence continues at coordinate 2,703,906 of NZ_CP126084.1, read as the reverse complement.
ACCCGGATCCTTATATATTCAACAAATTATCGGATAAAACGATGTATAGAAAAGTGATTCACTATAAAAAAGCAGCTGCGGCGGTATAAACGCAATCGAATAAAATGAAGCGGCTAACCTTGGACTAGGCCCGTGTAAATCCGCTAAAGTCTACGATACATTCGTCCATTCCGCATCTCCATGTTTGCCATACGATATAGCAAAACAGGAGGTGTAAACCCATTGAGAATCAAGCACTGTAAAGTAAGAAGAATAAGAAAGCCGATATGCCGATTTAAAAGAGGAAAAAACCGCTTTGTGGTCAAGAAAAAACTCGTTTGCCCACCGCCAAAGATTGTTGTTAACGCTCCGACAGGACCCGTTGGACCTGCCGGGCCTGCGGGGCCAGCAGGGCCTGCGGGCCCAATTGGACCGCAAGGACCTATTGGGCCCGCTGGTGCCAAAGGCGCTACGGGAGCTACGGGCCCTGCCGGAGTAACAGGACCTCCAGGATTGAATGGAGCCCAGGGCATCCCTGGACCTCCCGGGCCTACAGGTGCCACGGGCGCTACGGGAGCCACTGGCCCTGCAGGAGGGCCACCGGGACCCACGGGGCCTGCGGGGCCTGCGGGGCCTGTCGGGGCTACGGGTGCTACAGGTGCTACTGGAGCTGCAGGAGCTACGGGGGCCACTGGTGCTACGGGCGCTACAGGTGCCACCGGTGCGCCAGGTGCTACTGGAGCAACGGGTCCAGCTGGAATTTTCTCATCCTTTGACTGTGCGCGATTTAGCGGTATTACTTTAACGGCGGCAGCCCCGACGGCAACACTGGGAACCGTAACGGTCAATGTAGCTGCACCAACCAACCGAGTTTGGTTAGTAGCATCTTCGACATGGACGCCAAGTTCAGCCAACCCGACGATTACTTTCACGATTCTTCGCGATGGAACCACGGTTATTGATACCGCAAGCGATACGCCCGTTTCCGCCAATAGCCCGATTACCACGGCTTTCACTACATGTGATGAGGCACCTCCCACGGGCACGCATACGTATACTTTGCAGGCAACCGGCAACGCCTTGTCAGGTCAACAGACCATTACCATTAATCAGGGAGCAATTACCGCCGCGGATATTAATATCTAACGAATTATTCCCATCAAGGCGTTACTTCTGAAGCGGTAACGCCTTGTTTCAAAGAAACCCCGACTGTCTCCAAATACTCCTTGTTATGCAGAATCCGCGGATCGTCTGGACGATAGGTTCTCGCTAGTTCATTATGCTCGTAAGCCAATTCATATTGTCCTAGGTTGGAGTAACATACGCAAAGCTGCAGATGTGGAAGCCATGTCCAGCATGCGTAATTAATGAATCCTGGCATCTCTTTGGGCAGATCGAGCCTTGAAGCCGTCTTATACCAGAAAATCGACCGATCCCACTGCTTCTGTTGCATGAAATAATATCCGATTCGGCAACAAAGATCTGCCCTGGGAGCATCATAATGAAATGAGCGAAATGCCCAATCCAGAGATTTATCGTGCTCGCCTAAAAAATGACAACAGTCGGACAACTTGCCGCAAGCTTGAATATTGTCCTCCTTCCAGCCTTCGCCCGTTCGAAGAAATCGGAGATAAAATCTCTTCGCTCGTTTATACAACCCATGATCGTACAACTCATTTGCATAATAATACAAATCTCGTGGTGTGAACCGCTTTCCGTCAGCAGCATGTTTCTCATATATTTTAAGATTACGATCGGAAGCCGTTGCTTTTATACTATGATGCTCGACCTCAATATCGGAGTCCATAATATTGCCGCCTACCTCCAGATATTCATGAACGAATCCCTTCCATTTGAAGTCCCTTTCTCTTCGAACGAGCCTATTTCTTTTGACGCTATAACTAGGCTTGCCGTATTCATCCCGATCCAATATATACTTCATCATGACCGAATCCACCGATGCGCCCAGGGCGGTCTTAAGAAGCATTAGTTTATGAATATTGTCCTCGGATAGAATATCGTCGGCATCCAGCCATAAAATATAATCCATGTTGGCTTTACTGAAGGAAAAGTTCCTTGCCGTTGCAAAGTCATCCATCCATGGAAAGTGATATACATGGGGCGTGAATTCGCTGACAATTTCGATGGTCTTATCGGAAGAACCCGTATCTACAATGATCATTTCATCCACGATGGATTGAACGGATGAGAGACATCTTGCAATAGTTTCTTCTTCATTTTTAACGATCATACAAAGGCTTATCGTGGCCAAAGCCTTCCCCACCTCCGTTTCGTCTTCACCTCCAATTAGTTTATGACATACGGATCAAATGGTTCTGCATGGTTCAGGCAAACCTTTTACTTATATCCAACGACATCATGAGGAATATACGGTTTTTCAAGCGAGGCCACTTCCTCAGGCGTTAACTTTATGTCCAATGCAGCTGCCGCGTCCTTGAGATGCGAGGTTTTCGTAGCACCGATGATCGGCGCCGTCACCGGCTCCTTCTGCAAGAGCCAGGCTAGTGCAATTTGCACGCGGGGGACTCCGCGTTCCTCTGCGATGGCTGCAAGACGCTCGACGATCAAGCGGTCAGCATCAGCCATCGCATCGTATTTGGATCTCTGTACCTGATCCGTTTCGGAACGATGGGTTGCTTCTGACCAATCGCGTGTCAATCTGCCTGATGCGAGTGGACTATAGGGGATCACGCCGATTTTTTCTTCCTTACATAACGGCATCATCTCCCGCTCCTCTTCCCGGTATAGGAGATTGTAATGATTTTGCATGGATACAAACCGGGTCCATCCATTTCTCTCCGCGATGTAGTTTGCCTTTAGAAACCGCCAGGCTTGCATAGCTGATGCGCCAATGTATCTCACCTTCCCAGCCTTCACGACATCATGCAAAGCTTCCATCGTTTCTTCAATCGGCGTATTGTAGTCCCAGCGATGAATTTGATACAAATCAATATAGTCCGTTCCAAGCCTTTTCAAGCTCTTGTCTACTTCACTCATAATGGCCTTGCGGGAAAGCCCTGAACCGTTAGGCCCCTGGTGCATCTGGAAATAAACCTTCGTCGCGAGGACAATTTCATCCCGGTTGGCATAATCCTTCAAGGCCCGACCTACGATTTCCTCACTTGTTCCATCGGAATATACATTGGCCGTATCGAAAAAATTAATCCCCTGCTCCAGTGCCTCCTTTATTACGGGACGACTGTGCTCTTCATCAAGCACCCATGGGTGTATCCATCGTTCTGCCACGCCAAACCCCATACAGCCAAGACATAGCCGTGATACATCGATTCCGGTGTTTCCAAGCTTTACGTATTCCATTCGATCCTTCCTCGCTTTCTACTAATAGGGTTATTGTAAGGATTATTGTAAATACCAATATTATGGCATCTGGAGTTAACTCCAAGTCAAGCGAAGAGGATCGTCATTATTTTGCATGCATTGATCGCGGGACGAATACTGGCCATCCAAATCAGAGGGGGCAAATAGACTGCTGCATGCGTTACACAAAATTGAACAAAAAAGAGGCGTTACAGCAAGCTCTGTAACGCCTTAGTTATAATGAACTGACAGTATTATTTCAACACATTGGCAGGCCAGCTGCCGTACCAAGCATAACCGGTTCTTCTTTCTTTCTCAATCTCGCTAAGATTGTATTTCACTACGCCGTCACGGCCTACAAATATAGGTTTGTTCGTACCGATTTCATACAATCGAGCCCAGATTGGTGTCTTTGCGCTGGAGTCTTTCACCACAACGACATCACCATTTTCCTTGACGACCTTGATCCCGGTAATCTGAACCGCCTTGAACCAGTCTTCAGCCGCCTTTATAGAAGCGGTAATTTTAGTATTTGCCGTTCTGGTCTTTAGGAATTTTACGATCGTGGTGCTTTCTGACGCGCTTAAAGAAGGGACTTCATAGACCCGTGCTCCTGCCGGCTTCAAGGTCGATGAGTCATGCTGCTGTCCCCAGGCGGTCAGTTTGCCATTCACAACGACTTGAGTATTTAGGATGCATCCAACGCCTTTATCAACGGCCTGCTTGCTCTTGCTCGCCAAGCTGCTGTCTACGAAAGAGAAATCACCTTTCTTGTTAGCAACCTCATCAAGTAAAATCATGACATTGATCATCGCATCATCGTTATAGGTAATATGTTTATGATAACCGGAGCTTTGATAGACCTGCGGCCAGCCGCCGTTGGAATACTGCATGTTGATCAGGAAATGGATGCCCTTAACCGCTGCCGCGGAATATTTGCTGTCCTTCGTCTTCTTGTATTCACTGGCCAGTCTGCGAATCTCGGAATATGTAGCTTTATTATCGATCGTGGACTTTGCCCATTCTCCGCTAGTTACAGCGTAATCCTTCTTCCATCCGCCGTCCTGCTGCTGGTTCTTCAGGATATCGGAAATACTTGCCGTCGTCCCCGAGGCATCTGCAGCCACAACCGTCGATGACGGATGCAGCACAACTGCCGGCACGGATAGAATCATTGTAATTGCTAGAGCTAGAGATAATGTTGTCTTCTTCATTTAGCAAACTCCTTTTCTTTGATGAAATAGAATAAATTCAGTGAAATACAGACGATGTATACAACAGCCCCATTATCAAAAAATATGCTATCATATGCCTTGTAAAATAATTTTATGGGAGACTAATAGAAATCATGTTATCACGAGATAAAATTGAAATGAATCAAGTATGGATTTATATAATCACCCTGATTGCTGCCGCTGGAGTTGGCATATGCCGGCCAGAATTCAGTTCGAATTTGGAGTCTGCCCTCTCATTCCTGCTTGCTGTTCTCATGTACGGGATGTTTACGCAAATCCCTTTCTTCCGACTAAAGGAAGCTCTGCAGGACCAGAGGTTTTTTATGCTTTGCTGATTATGAACTTTATCGCAGTCCCGCTAATTGTATGGGGACTTTCTCGTTTCTTGCCCACCGATCCAGCCTTGCTATTAGGCGTATTGTTGGTTCTGCTAACGCCTTGCATCGATTATGTCATCGTGTTTACACATCTTGGCCGGGGAAATGCACAACTCATCTTAATCTCGACCCCCCTGCTCTTTGTTACGCAGATGCTTCTTCTGCCGCTTTATTTATGGTTATTTATGGGGAGACAAGCATCCGGGATTGTGAGTGCCGGTCCATTTCTAGAGGCGTTCATTAGCTTAATCGTTATTCCTCTAATACTTGCTTTACTTACCCAATGGTGGTCCAATAAAAAGGCGGTAGGAACGCGCGTTCTTCATGCTGCTGGTTGGCTTCCTGTTCCGTTCATGGCGATGACATTATTCGTTATTGTAGCCTCGCAAATCTCTAAGCTGTATATCTCACCGGATTACGTGCGTTATGCCATCCCCGTATATGTGGCCTATATGATCATTGTTCCAGTAATTGCCCGTATCTTGGCGGGAATTTTTCGATTAGATGTCGGTGCAGGACGGGCGCTTATATTTAGTGCGGGAACCCGCAATTCTCTTGTCGTCCTTCCGTTTGCGCTTGCGCTTCCTGAAGGTTTAAGGGAAGGCGTAACTGTAGTTATCGTAACGCAAACCATTATAGAGCTGATTGGCGAACTAATTTATGTTAGAGCGGTCCCCCACCTGCTCATGCGTGACAGCCCACACGGACTGAATCGGTATAAATGAAACAATACCATCAAGTTAATTATTAGCCCAAACGTCTTTGACATAACGCCCTTCATTCTGCATGATCTCCAGCCATTGCCGGGCTTCCTCTCGGCTTGCTGAATGAATGTTTTGATATGCTTTCTGCAGGCAGGACTCCACATCCGGAGCCATTTTGCTTCCATCTCCGCAAATATACAACTTGCCCTGCTCCAAAATTCGCATGATCTCTGCCGAATTCTCTTGCATCAAATGCTGGACATAGATTTTTGGTTTTTTCTCTTTTCGTGAGTAGGCCGTGTGTACAGTTACAATCCCCTGCTTCTCAAATTGCTCTATTTCCTCCCGGTATATATGGTCCAATTCATTGCGGCAGCCGAAGTACAGATGCGCTTCGCCCAGCGCTTGGCCTGAATTCTTTAGAACTTGCCGAGTCTGGAGAAAACCTCGGAAAGGAGCAAAGCCCGTGCCGGGTCCAACCATAACGATCGGAACGCTCGGATCGTCAGGCAATTGAAATCCGGAATCAGGGGTATTCAGAAACACCTGTACGGAATCCCCGGCTTGCCGGTTAGCCAGGTAATTGGAGGCAACACCGCGATACTCGCCGTTTCCACTCTTCGCCGCCCCGCGTACGATACCGACCGTAATGCTCACCTTGTTCCCTTGCCATTGATACGAGCTAGAAATGGAATAATAACGCGGTTTTAGCGGTGGCAGCAGCTCGACAAAGCGTTCGAACGGAAGCTCGCAAGCCGGATAGCGTTCCAGCAGATCTAGCATCGTCAAGCGTTTGTTCAGCACCTTTTCCTTATAAGCCGTCTCCTGTAGAAGGACTTCTAATTCCTTCTGATGTGGCGGACATACTGTGAATGCGGCAAGCTCGCGAAGCTGCGCCCGGGTAGCAGCTTCCTGCAATTCTAAACAGTGGCTCAATAGATCATGCACGTTAACCGGTCTATCCAGCGGAAGGTGGGCACCGCTGCGTCCGCTGGCCTGTATAATGACATGCTCATTGCCCTGAAATCCATAACGGCGCAGAACACGCTCGACGACCGCAGGATCATTCACTGGGATTATTCCTAGATGGTCGCCTTCCCGATAAGTTTTGCCTTCTGGAAGCATGATTTCAATATGCCGAGTGCTTCGGCTGCTGCCTTCACAATGAAGTTCCCTATTCACCTCTACGACAGCCGGAAAGGCATCATGGCTTGACGCAATTGGAGTTGTTGCCAATCCGTTCACAAACTGTAACGTCAGCCTGCTGCGTTCTTGCGTATTACTACTGAGGTTCAACGTACTCCGCAATTCCGCCCAAAGGGTCTCGTTCCAACTATCCATCTGATTTTCAAAATCGCCGCTCGCATCCCCTTCACCACGAATTGCAACACGTAATGCTCCTTTAGCTTCCAGCATCTTATCAATGTAACGTGGAATGTGCTGATACGTATCTGCCCAGTTATGGTCCCCACAGCCGAATACCGAATAATGGACTCCTGCCAAATCCCCTTGCTCTATATTCTCAAGCCATTGTATAAATCCACGGGCATTGTTCGGCGGTTGGCCATTATAGGAAGCCGAAACTATGAGAACTATCCCTTTCTTAGGCAGCCTGCCCACTCCGTCGTTCAGCGGCATCACCTCGCTATGAAACCCATGACACCGGGCCGTTTCCGCAAGCTCTCGCGCTATCCCTTCGGCTGTTCCCATGTTTGATCCATATAACACCAGAAGAGGAGTGCCGTGCGTTTCAACAGTTGGCACAATGACCTTTTCAGTCAGCTTAGAGTCATTTCCCCCTTTTTCCGCAGTATGGAATACAAAACTACTTTGCCTCATACGAGGACGAACTTGTATTGTAAAGCCTTCAGGTTTTAATGTTAGCGTTTCTTTTACACGCAGCTGATAATTTTTTTGGTCGATCAATTCGAATTGCTTAAGTACCATTCCAAGCACCAGGGTAGCTTCTTGCATTGCAAATTGCTGGCCGATGCATGCCCGCTGGCCGTTTCCAAAAGGCTTGTAAGCGTGGTAAGGAACTTTCTTTGCATCCTCAAATCTTTCCGGCCGGAATTCCTCGACATCTTCCCCCCATGCGCTCGTATCCCGATGGAGCTTGGGAATTAGCACGACTATGGTTTCCTCCTTTTTAAGAGGGTATTTCCCAGCCAGGATCGTGTCCTCCTCTGCATATAACGAGAAAGCCGGGGCCGTTGGCCAGAGTCTCAGAGCTTCGTTCAGGATCATGCGAATATACTTCAGCTCTCGAACTTGCTTGTAACTTGGCACAGGATCCGTAAGGACTCGATCCACTTCTTCATAAGCCTTGGCCAATACGTTCGGATTCTTCATAAGATAGTACAGAGCAAAGGACAGTAGTCCACTCGTTGTTTCATGTCCGGCAATCAGGAACGTAATGATTTGATACCGGATGTTCTCATCATCCAACCCCTCACCTGTATCAGGGTCTTTACCATTTAACATATGCGCAAGCAGATCATCTCCGCCTTTATCACCCGAAGCCTTTCTTTCTGCAATAAGCTTATCCACTAATGAATACATCATTTGAATATCGCGCTTGAATTGCTGCTTCGCTCCTATCATCAGTTTATCTTGAATATTCAAGCGTTGGAGCTGACTCATGGCCTCACCCAGCGCCTGAACCATACTAGTAATAAAAGGATGCGGCTGTTCACGATAAAAACTATTAAATCGATAATTGAATCCGCATAGGCCAATTGTATCCAATGTCAATCGAGTCATGTCTTCCGAGACATCTATACTTTCATCCGAATTCAAGCGAGCCCACTTTTGTACAAGCTGTATGGCGATATCAACCATCATGTCGTGGTATCCCCGCATTGCGCTCTGGCTGAAGCTTGGCAGCAATATATGGTGTGCCTTCTTCCAGTTGGGTTCATTCGTTTCTGCCGTGAACAGACCATCTCCAGCAAACGCGCGAACTTTACGCAGCGCAGCGGAAACGTTTTTATCGAAAAGGGATTCATCGCAAGCTTCAGCAACCAGTTCATGTCCGGAAATAAATATACTGCTTCTTCCAGGTAGGTCCAAACGGAAAATAGGTCCGTATTCATCCGCAAGCTTAACCATGGATTGGATTGGTTTTTCCTTGTCAATGAGAGGAAGATTGCCAAGCGGACCATACGTTTTGGGTTGTGGGATCGTCATCACTTTTAACAAAAACCTCCACTTCCTTCATTATTAATATAAATACATCGCGTGAAAGACTCGGAATGAATATTCATTCCGCAACGTCCATGCTCATTTTGTCAATGAACACGAATCGCATTCCAGCAACATTCCTCAACTTGATCCAGTAAACTCGGCGATTGTTCAATAGCACCTATGCGGATCAATTTAAAGAGTTCAACCAAAGAACCGTAGACAATGGCAATTAGCACATTTGAGGGCAATCGACAGAGTATTCCCTGACTTTTGCCTTCATCAAGAACATGCCGAATCGTATCCAGAAACGACTGGAACATCCTTGTGCTGCTTTCATCCAAAAACTGGGCGCCAGTATGAGAATCAATAAAAGCCAATGCTCGTTCATGATCACAAGCAAACTTACTTATTTGCATAAAAATATGCTTGAATTTCAGCCGGATGGGTACATCTTGGAGTGGCTCATCCCATATCATCGCCTGGGCCAATTGCTGCACGCATTCTTGATATAAACAATTAACGAGAACTTCCTTATTCTCAAAATAACGATAGATGGTCCCGGCCCCTACGTTAGCTTTTTGCGCAATTGTCGGGACTGTCGTTGCATCGTAACCTCTCTCAGCAAATAACTCTAATGCGGCTTCAAGAATATCCTCCCGCTTGTTGTGCGACATTTTTTCAACCCCCTTCCCACCGGAATGAATATTCATTCAGTTTATTTTTACTATTTCAATTTTTAGGTGTCAATTACTTTTGTGTTATTTAATGCCATTTTACTAGCGAAATGAGGAATAAATGCCTAGAAAAGGACTTTATCAAATACAAAGACCGTTTTCCGGAGAAAACGGTCTTTTCCATAAAAAACTTACGATTCATTTTTACTTCCATCACCGATAATATGCAACAGTTTATCCTGCTCACGGATTTGCCCGTTTTGCAGTGGAAGCACGTCGACATAATCCAGCGTATTCGTAACGATAACCGGAGTAACTGTGTGGTATCCAGCCGCCCGGATCTTCTCGATATCGAATTCAAGCAGCAGTTGTCCGGCTTTGACCCGCTCTCCTTCCTGAATGTAGGAGGTGAAAAATTCGCCATCCAGCTTAACTGTATCGATCCCTACATGGACGAGGATTTCCGCGCCTTCATCGGATACGACCGCAAGCGCGTGCTTCTTCTTGAAAGCGACGGTAACCGTGCCGTCAAATGGAGCGACGACTCTGCCAGAGTCCGGCTCAATCGCAATTCCCTTGCCCATAGCTTCAGACGCGAACGCTGGATCAGGCACCTCTTCCAGCGGAACGACAGTCCCGCTAATTGGACTTAAAGCGGTTACGCTGGACTTCTCGCTAGTTTGTCCTTGTTCACGCTTCGCCTTAGGTTCTGTTGAGGCAGCTCCTTCCTCTTCATCTACCGGGTCTTTAAAGCCTAGAATATAGGTCAGTGCAGCCGAGACGACGAACGCTGTAACAATACCTAGGATGAGACCCGGGAACCCTTGCCCGCCTGGTCCGTAAAATATCGGAAGTGTCAGAAGCCCTGGAGCTCCGGAAGCAAAAGCCTGCGTACCCGCCTGGCCGATAATCGCTCCGCCGACGCCTCCACCGATGATTCCCGCGATGAACGGCCGCTTCAATGGCAAGGTTACCCCGTACACCGCCGGCTCGGTAATTCCGAACAATGCGGAGAGTGTTGTCGAACCCGCAAGAGTTCTCAGCTTTTTGTTTTTTGTTTTTAACATAACCCCGAACGCTGCACCTGTTTGCGCAAAGACCGAAGCCGTTGCCGGCGGCTTGATGCTGTCTTTTCCGTATACCGCCACGTTATTGATAAATACGGGAACCAGTCCCCAGTGAACTCCAAATATGACGAGCACCTGCCAGCCTGCTCCGAGAATCGCTCCCGCAAGCAGCGGACTGAAAGAAAATACAGCAAGCAATCCTTCGGCAATCCCGTTTCCAACGTATACGCCGAATGGTCCAAACACAATTAGGGTAAGCGGTAACATAATGACTAGTGAAATTAACGGCGTAATAAAATTTTTGACACTCTCATGAATGAAGCGATTGCATAATTTCTCCAGCTTACTCATCACGATGACGGATAAAATAATGGGAATGACTGTAGAAGAATAACTCATCATGACGACCGGGATTCCGAAAAAGCTCACTCCCCCTTCTGCCGACTTCAATGCAATGACTGAAGGATATAGAAGTGCTCCGGCAATGGTCACCGCCGTAAATACATTGCCTCCAAATTTTCTTGCTGTTGTAACGGCCAGCAGCACGGGCAAGAAGTAGAATAGGCTGTCCGCCGCAGCAAACAGGATGATGTACGTCGTATCCGTAGGTTCCAGCCACTTGAAATTGCTCGCGATAAGCAGGAGCCCCTTCAAAATCCCCGCCCCGGCCATAACGCCAAGCAAAGGAGCGAATATGCTGGAGATTACATCGACGATACTTCCAAACCCGAACTTGCCGCCCTTCGGTTTCTCCTCTGCCTTCGATGAATCGTTCAGAATGCTGGAAACTTTACTGATGGCGCTGTACACCTCAGGAACGGTGTTGCCGATGACGACCTGAAACTGTCCGCCGCTCTCCTTGACCGTAATAACTCCAACTGTCTTCTCCAGCTTCGCTTTGTCTGCCTTGCCATTGTCCTTCAGGACAAAACGCAGACGCGTTGCACAGTGGACGAGAGAAACGACGTTGTTTTCTCCGCCGACGCCCTGTACAATTTCTCTAGCCAATTTCTCATAACTCATGCCCTGCACCTCCACGCTATAGGTCGAAAAAAGGTAAAATTTGGGTAATGCAAGCAAACAAAAAACCTAAGTGATGATAAATGAAGGACCTGTAAAAGTCCAATTTATCACTACTTAGGTTTTGCCTGCATAACCAGTAACAATCCCGTCTGAGATGTTATGATGTTGTGTTGGCAATAGAATATAACGCTTCTCTCAAATTGTCAACATATATCTTTTATTGTTGCAAATTAGCCTAGTCAAAGCCTTTAACGGCTTACTATGCGCTCAATATGTACAGTTAAATACAGCATTTCCTCGCTGGTCAGCTCATGCCCGTACTCTTTCTCCACAAACCGCTTAATTTTCTCGGTGCAGGCGGCAGCCTCCTGATGTTTCTCTTTGATCATCATGTACAAAGCTTCATAGTTGTTGTCGTAATGCTTGCCTTTAAACACCCGCTGAGCAAAAAATTTCAAATGCGTAATGAAACGGAAATAGCTAAGCGATTCCTCGTCAAACTCCGTTTTGTAGTGATATTTAACGATGTTAATAATGTTTTGCATGAACTTGGTAATATTCATCGTAGTGCTGACTTCTTCGTTCATCTCCGCCGTGATGAGGTGAATGGCAATGAAAGCAGCCTCGTCCTCGGGAAGCTCGATGCCCAGCTTCTGTTTAATTTTCTCCACTGTTCTCATGCCGATTTGGAATTCTTCTTTGTACAGCTGCTTGATTTCCCACAGCATCACATTTTTGATCTCCATACCCTTCTGCTGCCTCTCGATTGCAAAATTGATATGGTCAGTCAGGGACACGTAAATGTTCTCGTTCAACTGCTTGCCAAGCTGCTGCTTGGCGAATTGAATAATATCCTCCACAATGACGACAAGCTCCATCGGAACTTCGCGCAGAAGCATTTTAAAATTAGCGGTAGTTTGCTGGTTTTTCAGCGCAAATACTTTCTCAATGCGATTCTCATCAACTTCATCGCCAGGCTTCTTCTTGAACGCAATTCCCCGGCCCATGACGACTAATTCCGCTCCATCCTCCTGAATGACGCTGATGACGTTGTTGTTGATGACTTTGGCTACTCTCATATTCCCCCGTCCTTTACACTTGGCAAGAATCGACTGCATGCTCCCTTATGGATAATAAAAAAACCTAATGCGCAACAAATAAATTAAGACCTTACATCTTAAAATTTGCGGCATAGGTTTTGCCTGCGAGCAGCAGTAACAATCCTACAAATGATAAATTTGAATTAAGTTTAGCTTGTTCAAATGCTGCTGTCAACGCTTTCATGATAAAGAGGAAGCCTATATGCAAAAGGCTTCCTCTTTATCGAATTGGCGCCATTAATTTCCTAAATCTGCACCGTTCGATTGGATCACATTTTTGTACCAATTGAAGCTTTTCTTCTTGATCCGCCGCAGCGTCCCCTGGCCTTGATTATCCCGATCCACGTAAATATATCCGTAGCGCTTCTTCATTTCGCCAGTAGAAGCACTGACGATATCGATCGGTCCCCAGCTCGTATACCCGATAATTTCTACGCCGTCCAGAATCGCCTCATTCATTTCGGCGATATGCCGGCGCAAATAGTCGATCCGGTAATCGTCCAGGATTTCCCCTTCCGGCGTAACTTCATCAATTGCGCCCAGGCCGTTCTCGACGACGAAGAGCGGCTTCTGATAACGGTCGTACAGTTGATTTGCTGTAATCCGGAAGCCTTTAGGGTCGATCGTCCAGCCCCATTCGGACTTCGCGAGATAAGGGTTGGCCACGGAGCCGAATACGTTACCGCTGGTCATGTTCTTTGTTACTTCCGGATCGGTGCTGGTCGTCCGGCTAGAATAATAACTGAAGCCGATGTAATCCACAGTATGATTTTTCAGAATTTCCGCATCGCCCTGTTCCATCTCAATGTTCAGCTGATGATCGCGGAAGAACCGCTTCGCATAACCCGGGTATTCTCCCCGCGACTGCACGTCGATAAAGAAATAAGATTCGCGGTCTTTCTCCATACCCTGGAACACATCCTCCGGATTGCAGGTATACGGATAGAAGTTTCCTGCCGCAAGCATGCAGCCGATCATCGCGCCGGGAATGATCTCATGGCAGGCTTTGACAGCGAGCGCGCTTGCCACGAGCTGATGATGCGCCGCCTGGTATTTTATCTGCATGACGTTATCGCCTTCCTTGAAGACGAGCCCCGCTCCCAAGAATGGAAGATGCAGCAGCATGTTGATTTCATTGAAGGTAAGCCAGTATTTCACCTTGTCTTTATAACGCTTAAGTACCGTTTTAGCGTAAGTCTCAAATAAAGTTACCAACTTGCGGTTTCGCCAACTGCCGTATTTCTCGATCAAGGCCACAGGCACGTCAAAATGAGCCAGAGTCACAACAGGCTGAATGCCATGCTTCAGCAGTTCGTCGAACAGATCGTCGTAGAATTTCAGTCCTGCCTCATTCGGGAGAGCATCTTCACCCGTAGGAAAAATGCGTGCCCAGGATAGCGAGACACGCAGCGCTTTGAATCCCATTTCGGCGAACAATGCGATATCCTCTTTGTAACGATGATAGAAGTCAATGGCTTCATGCGAAGGATAGAATTCCCCTTCCAGCGGATTAAACGAAGGTACATAGCCTTTCATAATGTCTCTTCTCTTGGCGCCCGTAGGGAGCAAGTCCACCAGAGTTAGTCCTTTGCCAGCGGCAAGGTAACCTCCTTCCGCCTGATTGGCCGCAATTGCCCCACCCCAAAGAAAATTTTCCGGAAAAGCAGATTGGTTCATTGATCGTACTCCTTCCTAATCATGTCCTCGCGTCTTGGGACAAGCAGCCTGAACACAAAAAAACCCGAACAACACCTCCCTGCACCTATAATGCAGACAGGAGCGCTCAGGTTATGCCCGGCTGGTAACATCCCTTGATCACTAGTATGATGTTTTGATTTATGTTAAACACTAACAATAATTTAGGGAGCTGTCAACTCCCCCTGGCTGACTTCTTCATTGTAGAGCTGACTCTAAACCATGCGGATAATACTTCCTTCTTCTGGTTAAACTATACGTCAGTCATTCCCAGAATCGAGGTTCAAAACATGGCCGATCCTAACTGCAATTCTTCCTCATTGAAAGAACATTTGGCAATACGTCTCCATGAAATCTCTTCATTGGCGCAGCATAATATCGAACTATTGAACAATGAAAATATATGCCTCGTTCAGCAGTTTGAAAATATGCGAAATATGATGACCGATATCGTGGAGAGCGCAGCGTCTTTTTATTTGAAATGTTATTTATCGCCTTACACGACTAAATACGAGGATTTGACCATTAGCGTGCGGAATTTATCGGAGCGCAAGCATGGCGCGCTCATCGTCGTGGAACGGCAAGACCCCATTGAATCGCTCATTCGTTCCAATATACCGATTGGCGGGACACTCTCTCATGCTCTGATCGAATCGATATTTTATCCCGGAAACCCGCTGCATGACGGTGCTGTGTTGATTCGCTCTACAACCGTTGTATCGGCTGCCAACGTACTTCCCTTGTCTAGCATCCGGGTAACGGATCGAAAATTGGGGACAAGGCACCGCGCGGCGATCGGGCTGACGGAGCAATGCGATGCGATCGTGCTTGTCGTATCTGAAGAAACAGGACAAGCTTCTTTTGCCATCAACGGAACCTTGCATCCCATTAATGTAGAGTCTGGCTGACGAACCGGAACCAGCCGAAGTCAAACTGGCTGCCCGGAAGGAAGATGAAGGTCACCTTACACGTTCCGGTAATTTTCTCAATATCGAATACCCTCTGTTCGTATTCCGTAGAATGCGTGAACTCGACGAGTTGATTGCTCTCGCCCTCCTCAGAGCCGAACCGGATATGAATCGTATTCTTGTCCAGCGGCGAACGGCCGCAAATGATGAGCCTCGTCGCCCCTTCGCTGCCAAAGTCCATCTGCTCGAACACCAGGGAGACGTTATTGCCGATGCCTTCGACGCTGTTATCCGTGATAGTATACTTATCGCCGTAAATACGGTCGCTATGGGCGGCGATATTATGCTCAAAGGCTCTGTTCTTCGCTTCAAAAGAAAACCCCTTGATATGCACCTTCTGCCGCAACACGAAGCAGATCGAGGTCACCCCGCGAAGCGTCTTGGAAAGACGATACGTTTCCTCCTGATACACGTTCCACTGGCTCTCTTTCTGATAAATGACATTGGCGAGAAGCTCGCTGCCTTCCTCTCCCGGCATACCTTCCCAAATTTCCAAGGGATACGGCTCGCTCGACAGGGCAAAGACTGGAATCGTAATCGTATCTGAACCATACGGCCCAAAGTCGATCTCATGGAAGCCAACCTGGGTCTCGCCGTCCCTGCTCGTAGCTACGCCCCGTTCATTTCCATTGCTTACCTCGCCTTTGCTATAATCATAGAGCCCGGCAGAAATGAATTTATACGGATCCTTATAGGCCGAGCCAAGTCCGCTTGCCGTAAACTCCAACTGGGATATGAGCTTAATTTTGTCCGTACCGTTCTTGCTCATGCAGCGCAGCCTGAATTCTCCGTCTCCAAGAGCAGTGATTATCGCTTCATGCCCATTCGCCTCCACTTTCGCAATATTGGACTCAATGCCCGCGTCATTAACAATGGACCATTTGACATCACGGTACGAAGCTGCTGCTGGTTGTAGCTGAGCCCTGACCACGATCTCCCGTCTGGATGGATCAAACTGTTGTCCACCCTCGCTGATCAATTCGATTTTGCGTAGCGGTATTTCATTCGCAGCTCCCATGACGCAAGGCAGCTCTTCATTCTCCGTTCGGGCGCATATTCCGGCATAGGCTCCGTTTGCATCCAAATGAGATTCAAAGACAGCTGTTTGGCTGGCCAGTCCCTGGGAGGTTACTTTCAAATGAATCTCTCCAGCCTCCAGGGTCGCAGCGATGATCGCCATGAGCTTGCCGCTAAACAGCCTGCGGCTTCGGCCCTTATACGGATCATAGTCCGTACTGTCCCCGTTATCGAGCCCAATGAGCCTGCCTGCGCCCGTAACCTCGACATGTACCCGGTTATTGGCGTTTTCTACCGGATGGCCATTGTCGTCCTCCATCGAAATTTCGACGAACATAAGATCCATGCCATTCGCCACAAGCCGATCCTTATCCGCCTTTAAGCAGATTTTGCTTGCGTCCCCGAATGAGGATTTGACGTCGGTGGCTATGATCCGGCCTGTCTCGTCATAGGCGATCGCTTTCAATTCCCCTGGCGCATAAGGAATCTGCCACCAGCCGACAAGTTCAGTTCCATGCTCATGATCGATATTATGCCTGCCAATCGTTTCGCCATTGAACTGCAGTTCGATTCTCGGCGCGTTCGAGCAGACCCGCACGTCGATCAATTGCCCCGGATTGAAATCCCAATAAGGCAGGATGTGCACCATCGGTTTCGTTCTGTAATCGGTCCAGGCCGACTGATAAATGTAGTACGAATCCTTGGGAAAAGTGGCCGTATCAACCTGCCCAAAATATGAGTTCTTCGTATGATACGGCGTCGGTTCGCCGATATAGTCAAATCCGGTCCATATAAATTGGCCTAGTGAGAAAGGCGTATCCCGTTCAGCCAAAATGCAGGCTTCCGCAGATTTGGCTCCCCAGCTCGTAGAGCTGTTGCCGAGTGCAGAGCACTGCTCATCATCATCGGCAAGAATGGATTTCGCAAACGGAAAATGGTAGACGCCCCGGCTTTGCACGACGGAAGCCGTCTCGCTCCCGTAAATGATCCAGTCTGGATGCTCCCTGTGGTGCTGTTCATAGTATTTTTCCGCATAATTATAGCCTGCGACCTTCACGATATCGGCACATTGCTGTGCGTTCTCCCAAGGCATATAGTTCGAGCCAATCGTGACTCTGCCATTCTGCTTCGGATCAAATTCCAATACGGCGTCCATCAGCATCCGGGTGATGTCCTGGCCTCGTTCATCGGCATGGGTATCATAAATCTCATTGCCGATGCTCCACATGATCAGGCTCGGATGGTTCCGGTCCCGCAGTACCCAGCTGCGGACGTCCCGATGTGCCCATTCTTTGAAGAACCTAGCATAGTCATAAGTCGTTTTCGCTCTTTCCCACATATCAAAAGCTTCCGAGACCACAAGCATGCCCATCTCGTCCGCCAACTCCATCAGCTCTTTGGCAGGCATGTTATGGGCCGTGCGAATCGCATTGGCGCCCATTTCCTTCAGAATAATGAATCTTCTTCGCAGAGCGGTCTTATTAAATGCCGCCCCCAAAGCGCCCAGATCATGGTGCTCGCATACCCCGTTCAGCTTCATTTTGACTCCGTTTAATATGAATCCCTCATTAGGGTCCAGGCGGATGGTTCGAAACCCAACAGCATGGGAAACGGTTTCAAGCGTCTCCGGTGCATGGCTCTGAGGCTTCTCTCCGCCTGCTATGGCAGGATATAGCCGGGTTATGAGCTGGTACAAATGAGGCTCTTCCGGGCTCCACAGCTTAGGCTGCTCTACCGTTAGCTTCTGCCGGTTAATCATGGCTGGCCCGGAGCCAGCGGGTATGTGATCCGCAATCTCAGCTATGATCTGGCCTTGGTCCAGAATCGTATGCGAGAGATAGACATCCTGATCAAGGCACAGCTCGGTATCAATTTCTACCTCCCAGCCATGTTCTAACTGCTTTGTCGATATGTATACGCCATCGGAAGCAATGTAATCGGCTGTTCTTTCCTTCAGCCATACATTCCGGTATATACCGGCTCCCGAGTACCATCTGCTGTTAGGGCTCTGGTGCACAACTTTTACGATAATCTCGTTTTCCCCTTCAAGAACGGCGTTTGTGATCTCATGCTCAAAGGAAGAATATCCATACTTCCATTCGCCTACGAATTGCCCGTTCACATAAACGGAGGAATCCATGTACACACCATCGAAGCACAGCAGCAGCTGTTTTCCTGCCTTAGTCCATGTAAATTTCTTACGGTACCAGCCTGTGCTGTTCTCATAAAGATTGAGTGTATTATAGATCAGCCAATCATGAGGAATATCGACCGGCTCAAAGGCCAGACCTGTATGATCCGCTGTCTCTAGGCCGCTTTTGGCAAATTCCCATCCATCATTAAACAATGTTTTTATATTCATAGTCGGCATGCTCGCTTTCTACGTAAAATGGGTTCATTGAATCGCATCTGTGCTGCATCCCCCCTAATATAGCATGTTTCCCAGCTTAGGATGCCAGTTTGGGATTGGATCTAAATTTTTTAAAGTATTTTCTTTAAGCGTTCTAGTTCAGTGATCTCATTAGACGATAGTACTGTTTTCATACATTTTCTTACATAAATCACAAATGAAGTTCCTTTAGACTTCAATTTATCGAATTTTGTCAATAGAGGCTGTCTCAAGACGTACTCATCCTCAGGCGGGAATACGGTGCTATAGGACACCTTTTTAGAGGGTGCGTGTGTCCTTTCAACAAAAATCGCAACTTTTTTCCTGAGCAGCAAGCCTTAATATTTGACATAATTAATTATTTTTCTACATCATGTTAATAAATATCATATATGAAGTAGTTCCTTTTATACCTCTCCACCGATAACCTGCTGCATTCAACCCGTCCCGTAAGAACATGGGCTCATATATTTTTCTGGTATCAATGCTATAATAACCCCGTTCACTTTTAGAGAGAGATCAATTTCTTAGAGAGGAATGGAGGGTAAACCATGAATGTGAAAGGTTGCCAAAAGCTTGTCGTTCTTCTGGTTGCCTTGCTTCTGTTGGGATTTCAATCCCCGGTTTACGGAGAAAAATCTATGATTAAAGCAACTTGGATATGGCAAACGGATATGATTATGGACGGCGGAGAGCAAATTCTTCGTTTTTCGCGGAATGAAGGCATTAACCTGATCTACCTGCAGATCAATCGACGAATGCCGAAAGAAACCTACGAAGCTTTCGTTAAGCGCGCGCATGAGGCGCAAATTGCGGTTCATGCTTTGGGGGGCGATCCAAGATGGGCTCTTGTGGAATATCGCGACGATATGCTTGGCCTTGCTGATTGGGTGATGGACTATAACGGTTCCGTAACGCCTGAAGGCCGTTTCGATGGCGTCCACCTTGATATCGAGCCTTATGTCCTTAACCAGTGGGAAAGCGGGCCCGATGAGATCATCTCATCCTGGGAAAGCAATCTAAAGGAATTTCTTAGCAAGTTATCGGGATCAGGCCTAGAGCGCGGGATAGATATCCCTTTTTGGTTTGACCACTTCACCCTGGAGAATGGCACCAGTCTAAACGAGTGGCTGATAAGCACATTTGACCATGTGACAGTCATGGCATATCGCAACCAGGTGGATTCGGAGAACGGCATCATCAGCCTCTCCCAGGATGAGCTCGAGCTTGCCAGCAAGCTGGGGAAGAAACTGCTCATTGCGGTCAACACCAAAGAAATGCCCCAGCAAGCCTACACCACCTTTCACGGTCACAGCAAAGAACAAATGGAGCAGACCTTGCAGCTATTGTCCTCTTCGTTAAGTTCCCATACATCCTTCGCAGGGCTTGCCATCCATGATGTGCGCAACTGGAAGAACATCTATCAAAATAGTTCGGAAGATGACACGGTACCTGATGGAGAAGAACCTTCGAAACCGGTTCCTGAACCAACGCCAGCTCCTGAGCCAGAGCCGGAACCAGAACCAGAGCCGCAGCCGGAACCCGGTACGGAGCCCGAGCCGGAACCCGTCGATGTTGTGCCTGATGCGCAGCCTGTTCAGCGGGATGAAGTCGTCAGAGGCACATACATTTGGGAGTCCGGCGAAGTTATCCGGAACAGCCAAGACATTCTGGAATTTGCCATCGAAAAACAACTGAACTGGTTATATGTGCGATTGGATCTCCAGCAGCCGTTCAGCGCCTACACTTCATTTATAAAACAAGCGGCTGCGGCCGGAATTGAAGTGCATGCCCTGGGAGGAACGCCGACTTGGGCTATGGAATATGAACTACCCAGAATGATGAGGCTCGTTAACTACGTTAAAGATTATAACCGCGCCGTAGAGCCTGATGAGCGTTTTCACGGAATCCATCTGGATATCGAGCCTTATGTGCTGCCTGAGTGGAGGATGGATCCGCAGCAGATTATTTCCGAATGGACCTCGAACCTGGATGCGTTTGTCACGGAACTGAGGAAGGATTCCAACCTCGAGGCCAGTATGGATTTAGCCGTATGGCTGGACAAGTACAAGGTTACCGGCGAGGACATATCCCTCAGCAAATGGCTGATTGACCGTATGGATCATGTCGCTCTGATGGCTTTCCGGGACTCGGCCGAAGGCTCCAACGGCATTGTGGACGTGACCAAGGAAGAGATTGCATTCGCAGAGGAGCTGGGCAAGCCGATCTATATCTCCGTCGAAATCAAAGCCAGCCATGAAGGCAATCATATTACCTTCTTTGAAGAGGGTGCAGCCTACATGGAGGAAGAACTCGCGAAACTGAAGGAGTTATTGAAGCATACGTCTTTCAAAGGTACGCTGGTGCATGCTTATACTTATTGGAAGAACGCCAAGCCATAAAATATGCTAGAACCTGAGACGATAGAAGATCATTTTCCTGATATCTAAAAAAATGGAGTCTGTCTAGTTAGTCCCAAAAACAAAAAGTTGGATGTAAACACAACCTGTTTATCATCTAACTTTTTTGTACTGAGCTTTTTGAGCTGGATAGCAGCAAGGCGTAAGCCTACCACTTTCAGTAAATTGTGGGCTGTAGCCACAATTCCAAATCCAAACCCGTTGTATATAGATAGTTTTCCTCTGCCACAGCAATTTTAATAGTTGGAACTTATTTAAATGGATTTATAGTAGTTAGTTTCTGCGGCGACGAACGGAAAGTGAATTTAAGTGTATTTCATGTCGTTAGAAGAAGTTAGAAGGCCGTCATGGGCGGGATTCTTGAATTTAGGATCATAAAATCCATTTAATTCCTTGAAGTATGCGCTGATAGCATAATTAGATACATGCATTCCATTTAGTGTTTGAACATAGCTTAGTGTACGATAGTGTACGATATAGCATAGATTACGATATAGCATAGATTACGCGACATAGCTTAGTGCATAGCACCTTAGTGTTCGATAGCAATATAAGATGAGCTAAAGAATGGAATGCAAGCAAACGAGAGGATAGCTTTCTGAAAGAAAAGGGGCGCCCCTCAGTCATCTATGATGACTTCTGTGGCAGCCCCATCTGATCTCAACACTTACTTAGTTCTCCCTGGATATTCTTCTTGCGAAATCAACGAACTGAAACTTGTCCAGCCGATGCCGGGACTCCGTATACTGAAAGAGCGTCGTATCCTCCAGGTGCACATAGCCCCGGACGACTACCACATGCTTGTCCTCTCCTAAGTCCATGCAGCGATAATCCTGCTCAGTAGCCTGATCTACAGAAATCACTTTCTCGGCATAGCTGATTTTCAACTGAAGCTCCTGCTCCAAATAATGATATATCGAATCAGCCGCGATATCCTCTGTCAAATGCGGAACGACTTCGGCAAGCAAATAATCGATATCCAAAATGATGCGTTCGCCGTCGATTTCCCTGGCGCGGATTACTTTCCACACCGGCTGTCCCGGTTCAATTTGCAGCTCTTTGGCAATCGTGTCCCCGGCAGGAACGCGTTCGGTTGTATAGACCAGGGTCCGGCTTGGTTTGCCGAGCCGCTCGGACAACTCTTTATAGCTGACAAGCCCCGATATCGGAAACTTGAGCCGTCCCGTAGCCAGAACGAAAGAGCCCTTCCCTTTTACTTTGTTGATGTACCCATTCTGTGCCAGCAGGTTCAAGCCCTTGCGCACGGTCTCTCTCGAAGTCCCGTAGGTCGCAGCCAGCTCATTCTCCGAAGGGAGCTTGCTGCCTGGCGGCAGCGTACCGTCATCGATTCGTTCAGCGTAATCCTTATAGAGGCTCATAAAAATATTGTTCTTCATCACCTGATCACCTACATCATTGTATCATGATTTGTGGCAATGTCATTACGGCCCCACTCCTTAGAGCCGAATTCTTATCTGAGCGCAACCTGCAGCACTGTCGTATCGCTGTGAACCGCTGGTCCTTCATATTCCTTAACCTGATCGATGACGTCCTGTCCGTCCGGCACGATCACCGGTGTAATGACTGGAAGCCCAGCCTGCTCAATCCGCTCCATGTCGAATTCAAGCAGCAACTGACCCTTGGTAATGGAAGCCCCTGTCTCAACGTGAGCGGTAAAGCCCTCGCCTTTCAAGGAAACCGTGTTGATACCGACATGAATCAAAATCTGAATACCGTTCGTATCTGTTAAAATCAATGCATGCTTGCTCTTGATCAGGTGGGCAACCGTACCGTCAAACGGAGCAAATACCTTGCCCTCCGACGGAACGATAGCAATGCCTTGTCCCATCTGCTTCTCCGCGAAAGCAGGGTCAGGTACTTCGGACAAAGGCACAATTTCCCCGCTTAACGGCGCCGCGATATCAATGGGAAGCTTGCCCGAATTAGCTTGTACTTCAGATTGAGGTTGAACCGCCTCTTTCTTAGGTTCTTCCGCTTCAACGTTGACCGCCGAACCTGTCTTAGACATGCGATACTTGCCATACAAGAGCGTTCCCGCAAAGGGAACCACAAGCACAATTGCCATTCCCAGGAAGAAGATGCCCCATTGGTTCGGGAAAATCGACAGGAAGCCAGGAATGCCGCCGACCCCGATCGAGGACGCTAGAACATTATTAATGGCTAAAATCACTCCCGCGATCCCGGAACCGATCATTCCGAAAATAAAAGGATATCTGTGGCGCACATTCACGCCGAAGATAGCCGGCTCGGTAACTCCCAAGAAGGCGGAAATTGATGATGTTACGGCCAGCCCTTTGGCTTTCTGTTCTCTGGCAACGAACATCATAGCAAGCGCCGCGGCGCCCTGCGCGATATTCGCCAAAGCCAGCATCGGCCACAGGAAGGTTCCGCCTTGGCTGCCGATGAGCTGAATATCGACGGCTAGGAAGGTATGGTGCATTCCCGTGATGACCAGCAAGGAGTACAATCCTCCATAAATCAATCCGCCAAGCGCGGCAAAAGAATCAAAAATGCTGACCAGCCCTGACGTGAGTACGTTACCGATTGCAAACGTGATCGGCCCTACAACGATAAACGCAAGGAATCCGGTCACCAGCAAGGCTACAGGTGCTACGACAAGCAGCTTGATCGAATCATGCACGCGTTTGTTCAGGAAGCTCTCGATTTTCGCTAAAAGATACGCGGAGACCAGGACTGGAAGCACCTGCCCTTGATAACCGATCTTCTCGACATCAAGACCGAAGAGATTCCAGACCGGCACCGTGCCTGCAAGTTTGGCATCGGCATATTGATAAGCGCTCATCAGATCGGGATTGACCAGAATCAGGCCAAGCACGATCCCCAGCAGCGGGCTTCCGCCAAATTGCCGCACCGCGGACCATCCAATCAATACCGGCAGGAAGGCGAAGGCTGTGCTTGCAATCAGGTTGATGATCGAAGCAACGTCTGCCCACTGCGGGTGTACTTCAATGAGTGACTGGCCTGCATAGAAAATGTCCGGTCCCGTCAGTATGTTGTTAATGCCGAGCAGCAAACCCGCCATTACGATCGCAGGCAATATTGGAATGAAAATATCGGCCAGCGTCTTGATCGCCCGCTGAAGCGGATTTTGCTTCTTGCTGGCGAGTGTCTTAACGTCATCTTTGCTCGCTCTCGCTCCCCCGGTAATTTTCAGCATCTCATCATAGACCTGATCGACCAGACCCGGTCCGATTACGACCTGGAATTGGCCCTGGGTCGAGAACTGCCCTTTGACGAGATCATTTTCGTCCAATGCCTTGGAATCAACCTTGCTTTCATCCACAAGGGCAAATCTCAATCGGGTCACGCAATGCGTAGCCGCTTCGATATTGTCTTTGCCGCCAACGGCTTGGATGATGCGCTCCACATTTTTGCGATCTATGTTCGCCATCGTCATCTGCTCCTGACTTTATAAGAGTGAGTGGTAATTCATGGTGTTAAATATTTTTAATTAATCGTGTTAATAATCCACATGTAGGATCCATACGGCGGCAGCTTGATGGAAGCTGCAAGGTCCGGCGTATCCTTCGTATTCCCCAGTAGTAGCTCCTTAGAATGCGCAGCGGAGAGATTCGCTGTGAACCTTCCTGGCAGCTCAAACTGTACCTCTTCACGGCTGAAGTTCGAAATAACTACCAGTATCTGCTCCGCGTTCTTTCTTGCATAAGCATAAACACGGGGATGCCCGTCATCAAGGCGCTCATACGTTCCGTCCGTCAAAACCGGAAGTCTCTTGCGCAGCTCGATTAACTGCCGGTAGTGATGATAGATCGATTCCGGGTCTTCCACCTGCGACTTCGCATTAATCAGCGGATAACGCTCATCGATCTTAATCCACGGCGTACCGGTCGTAAACCCGGCCTGATCGCTGTCGTCCCACAGCATAGGCAGCCGCGAATTGTCTCTGGAGCGAACCCTTACGATATGGGCGGCCTCATCTGGAGTTTTACCCCTCTGCATTAGGATCTCATACATATTAAGTGATTCGATGTCGCGGAATTCGGAAATATCGTTCCATTTCGGGTCAGGCATGCCGATTTCCTCGCCCTGATACACATAAGGCGTGCCTTGCAGGCCATGAAGTGTGGTCGCAAGCAGCTTGGCGCTTTCTTCCCGGAATTCGCCGTCATCCGTAAATCGGGTTAACGCCCGCGGCTGATCATGATTGTTCCAGAATAGCGCATTCCAGCCTCCGCCCTGCTGCATGCCGATTTGCCAATCGGAGAGCAGCTGCTTAAGTTCCTCGAAATCATACGGTTTGAGCTCCCATTTTTGTCCGTTCGGGTAATCCACCTTCAAATGATGGAAATTGAACGTCATCGAGAACTCATGTTCATCCGGGTTTGAGTAACGGATACAATGCTCCATCGTTGTGGAAGACATTTCTCCCACCGTAACCAAATGATAAGGCGCGAACACTTTGGCGTTCAGCTCCTTCACGTACTCATGAACGCGCGGCCCATCGGTATAAAATCTCCGCCCGTCTCCTGGAGGCACCGATCCGTCGTCCATGGGAAAGCTTTGGTCCTTGGAAATAAGGTTAATAACATCCATGCGGAATCCGCTTACGCCTTTTTTCGCCCAGAAGGTGAGCAGATCTACGACCTCCTGCCTAACCTTGTCATTCTCCCAATTTAGATCCGCTTGGGTCTTATCGAATAGAGTAAGGAAATACTGACCCGTCCCCTCATCGTATTGCCATGCCGAACCGCCAAATTTGGACTGCCAGTTGTTCGGGGGACCTCCATCCGCAGCCGGGTCTCTCCAAATATAGTAATCGCGGTAAGGGTTGTTACGAGAGGATTTCGCCTCCTTGAACCAGCGATGCTCCGTGGACGAATGATTCACCACGATATCGATCATCAGATGCATGTCTCTTCGTTTCAGCTCCCTAACGAGCTCATCAAAATCCTCCATCGTCCCGAAAGCGGGATCGATATTGTAGTAATCAGCTACGTCGTAACCGTTATCATTTTGCGGAGATACATACACCGGCTGCAGCCATACAATATCGATGCCTAAGCCCTTTATATAGTCAAGCTTCTCCGTAACCCCGCGGATATCGCCGGTACCGCTGCCTGTCGTGTCCTTGAAGCTTTTGGGGTATACCTGATAAACCGTTGACGTTCTCCACCAATCCCGAGGCAGGTTTCCTTTGCTTTCCATGAAGCATCCCCCTCCTTATTATCTTGTATATACAGGTTGTACGTTAAACATAATATACTTGTATATACAGGTTGTCAACCTTCTAACTATAATTACCCTATTCTTGTTTGCAGGACTAATATTTTATGAAAAAATCTAATAAATAAAAAAACATCTGTACCTTCCCCCTTTATTGATAAAAATCAATTCTTTGACAGGGAATGTAAGATGTTTGATGCGGCCAGCAAATGGGCATCATTGATGTTCATTTTATAATCTAGTATTCGTTTACGCCTAGTTCTGGAATATCACTTCAATAGCTTCAGATGCTACCTCTTGCCCATTAACCAACAGAATGATCCGGTGCTCGCCAGGATAATGGCGGCGGGTCGTCAAATCCTTCCAGCTATGCTTCCGTGAACCTGCATACCGTGCTCCGCCAGGCAAAGTTCGGTCTACTAATCGAAATAGCTTGCGCGATGTCTGTCCGTTTGCCTTCACAAAATCGATGCCGTATTCGATTCGAACTCTAACAGGATCCCCTTCGCGAAAACGAAGCTCATAGCCAAACTCACTGTTGTCTCCGATCGCAACTATGGCTTTGTCCACGGATAATACAGCATTAGACACTAGCGGCACCTTCCCCGCGGCCGCCGTATCCGTATATCCGAACAGCTTCATGATTTCAGGGTCGGCTTTGCGAATTAAATTGCGGCACGCATGCCTGACGATCCAGTCTGTGTCCGGATGTTCGCCAAACCATTCGCCGGCTAACCGGATCACCACGGATGGATGATCCTTCGTAATATCATTCAGGTTATTGGCCACGCTTTTTCGCACATATAATGACGGATCGGCCTTCAATTCTTCCAGCAAGGGAAGCAGCGGCGCAGGGTCGCGTTTATACATCGGCAAAGCTTGTCCCCAAGGCAAACGCGGCCGGCAGCCTTCGCTGGCAAGACGGCGCACATGCTCGTTATCATGCTTCGACCAAATCATCATTTGCTGCATCATCCGCTCCGGATCTCGCAGCAGGAACGGCCGTACTGCAAATTCTGCGGTTGATTTGGACGTAAAACGCTCCAAAGCCTGCATGGAAAGCTCCCAATGCTCGTCGGCCTGACCGTATACCTCCACAAAATCGGGAAAGAACAAATACGGGAACCCTACGCACTGCTCATCTATTTGATAAAGAACCTTGATCGCCTCTTCATAATCGCCGGGAAGACAGTGTCCCAGCGAGGAGCTGATTTTTCTTATTCTGGCTTTTAGCTCTAGTTCGCCCCATGGCTCAGCCAATACTTCCGTGATAAATGAAGCTTCGTCAAATTCGCTATAGGCTCGCTTCACCTTCTTAGCAAATCCGCTTAGAAAATCCTTGTTATACATTAACTTTAACGGCTCGGCCATCCTATATATCCTCCCTGTCTAAATACAAGTTCCTCCAACCATATTAAAGCAACTGCTCTACCAATTGCTACTATAATATGGGTAAAAAAAAGAGACCAGATGGTCATAGCCCCGTCAAGTAGACAGTAAGAAAAGAGTGTTCTAAGCGGCGATCGTTTCCCGGTACTCCACTGGGGAGCGGTCGCCGAGTTTTTTCTGAAACCGTTCGTGATTATAATAATCGATATACTGGGCGATAAGCTCTTGAGCCTCGCCGATCGATTTAGGCTTTTCTAAATGCAGTTTTTCCGTTTTTAGATGAGAGAAGAATGATTCAATACACGCGTTGTCAAAGCAGTTCCCGCGCCTTGAGTGGCTTCCTACGAGTCTTAGGTCGTCCAATAAGGCTGCATAGCTTTTAGTCGTGTATTGAAAACCCTGATCGGAATGTAGAAGGGCTCCAGGAGCGGTAATCTGTTTCACAGTTTCAAGTACGAGTTGGAGATCATTTCGTTCGCTAAGCTTCCAAGCAATGATCTCATTATTATATAAATCCATGACAACGGATAGGTAAATAAAGTCATTACCCGTTCGTACATAAGTGATATCTGTTACGTATTTTTCCATAACAGCTTCAGCCGCGAACTTTCGGTTTAAGACATTGTGAAATATGACGGAGGGTTTATAACCGGTGAAGGGACGCTTCTTCCGAATAACGGACCGTATTCCAAGTTCACGCATAAGCCTGCGGACCTTTTTGTGGTTAACAAGGAGGCCCTCCTTCCGTAAAGCGGTACGCATGCGATAATAGCCAAAATAGGGCCGCAATCGATGAATGGCCAAGATGTGATCCTTTAACATGGTATCTGCTTCTAACATTGCTTCTCGATCTGCCAATGTATTCAACCACTTGTAGTAACCAGCTCGTGACACTTCTGCAATCTTACAGAGCTTCACGAGCGGATAAAGCGGGCTCATTTCTCGAATGGACTCGAACCGGGCTTGCTTATCCAACTTCCCTCCCCGTGTAGATTTGGATTGAGCTTTTTTAGGTATTCCACCTGCGCTTTCAGGTAAGCATTCTCTTCTTCTACGCTGCTAAAATGCTTCTTCGTCCATCGTCCGCGACAATCTTCAAAGCTTTCTCCCCTCTGTGCTTTACGCACCCAGCTAATGATTTGTGCATCACTCTTGATTCCCAACTTTTCTTTGATCATGGAATACGACCAGTTTTCTTCTGTACGTAGTCGTACTGCTTCTTTCTTTGTTTCCTCGCTGTATTTGGCAAACGTCTGCCCCTTCTTTGGTGGCATAGAAAAATCCCCTCCGGTCAACTGTGTTGAATCCATAATACATGGACTCTTTTTTCACTGTCTACCATGAGGGGATAATACCAAGATTAAAAATCTGCTCTTCTTTTTAATCATTAGCAATATTCATGGCCACTTTCAAATCGTCGAAGGTATTCACATTTACCCAGCCTATGCCATCTGTAGACCATGGACGCAGTTTGATTTGCTCGAGGACGTCATTTATGGCATAGGGCCACCAGACGTTTACAATACCTTTGTCTAAATAAGTCGCGACCCGCTTGAAAATGAAAGCTGTATTGGAAGCGGATATTTTGGAAATACCGACGATTTCCCCCGTGCTTTCTTCTACAGAAAGCTCTTTACTTATTTTAGTAATATATCCATCACCATTCACTCTAACCTTCATAGCCCCAGAAGGAATTTCTTTCGTATCATCCACCATGAGAATATCGAACGGCGCTTGAACTGCTGTTTGCAGCAGTCTTGACTCACAATATATATCCGAGCAAATACACAGCAACTCTTCATTTCCGACGTATTCCTCTGCTAAAGAAAAAGAATAAATGTTGTCTTTTACTGAATATTGATCATTATATATAAACTGCAGCCGCACTGTAGGAAATCTTCGCCTCAAAAAAGTCTCAAGCACTTCGTGCTGGTAACCCGTTATTACCATCCCCTCTACAGCATCGGTTTATAGCTTTGCTATTTTCTGAAGAACCTGTGCTGTGACTTCTCCGGATTTTCCTCTTAGCCTTTGAGGGAGAATCTGCCTCATGAATTGCTGGGCTTTTCTGTCAATTCCTTGAATCAAAGCGAGGTCTATCAGTTCAATCATATGGTCGAAGTTGTACGCATGGTAGCCGATTTTTTCACTATAAATTTTTGCGGGAATGGAGTTTGGCCAATCACTCATGACTTTGTCCTTGACAAGCCAATCAGGAAAGATGACGGGTTTTCCCAAGGACCAGGCTTCATAAACAATGCTGCTGATGTCCGAAATCACTACGTCTGTTGCCACAAGCTCTTCCATGGTTGGTTTAGGATGAACCTGATCATAGGGGTGCAAAGAAACACGGAAATGAATATGTGAAGGAAAGCTGTTAAGAAATTCCTTGAATGCAGGATAAGAAGAACAGGATTTAGAATGGGTTGGTGCAGATAATACGGTTCATACCGACCCCGGAACAAGGACATAATCATGAAAGCCGACTTGCTCCCCTGTACGTATCTGTTTGTCGGCAATCCCATGAAACATACTGACATTGATGCCGCAGTGGGCAACCTCGCTCCTGTACTCCTTTTCATTAAAAAAATGAACGTTTACCGCGTCTTTCAACGCAAGGCGATCCGAAACCAGACTGTCTGGCAGGAATTTTCGAATCGGATCGACGATACTTGTTATGATGCGGGTATAGCTTTCGCTTTCAACGGTAATAAAGTTTATCGGTCTGGGCAATTTCTATCCTCTCCCTGATCCTTGCTCCATTCTGTACGAGTAGTTAGTTCATCATATTTGTAGAATATGTCTTTTGCTTGGGCAAATCACCCGTCATTTCTGAATTAATGACACCCCCCGAAAGGCATCGTTCCAATATGAATCACGAAAAAATTCATCTTCGACATCGAGATTTACGTCTACACTGCAAATGCCGTCATCCACCCAATGATGCTCAACGAGTCTGCCTTCCCTCGTATAGTTAATAATTAATAAATGCGTCTTGCCTTTGACCAAAGAAGCTAAGCTATCTCTCAAACGCACCGCATCCTCATAGCTGCAGCGCTCACGGACAAACAAAGCCGAATCTGCTTGGGCAGCCAAGCTTATGAAGCGGCTAATGCGTCTATCCAACTTTTCTTTAAATTCCGAATAATTTGTAATCATCTCATTATCGCCAGAGCGTGGGAAGTCGTGGAAGGAATGCGCCTTGTATTCCGTGTCCTGAACCGAAAAATATCCATTATGGGTGCCCAGGATCTTTAGATTCTGTTCCTCCATATATCCCTGAAAACGATTGTCCAGCAGACGAATTAAGTCGCTTACCTCATGGATAATCACCCAATCGACAGGTCCTGAAAAGCTTCTAAGCGATAATCTCTTCAACTGGTATGCTGTCATGCAATTATAACCAAGGCTCATAACAAGATCATATGGGCGTTGCAGTTCAAACAGTCTCATCCTCATACCTCCCCGTAGTTCCAAATCTCTATATATAATATTCACATCTCTTACTAGGAACTAGATATTAGGAAGGGGGCAAACAAATATTTTATAAGAGTAGAGTGATGACTAGTCCCTTCTGTCACAAAAAACAGCTCCCGTCTCTGAAAGAGACGGGAGCTCATTAACTATCTCAATTCTATCCTATCTTGATCCCACCTAAACTAGCCCCTTTAACAAACAAGCGCTCAATATTTTTCTCCACCGCCGGGTCGGGAATAAGCGGCGGCGCTTGATGTGGCTTGCTGCGGGCATCGATAATGACGTTGTCACAAGCCCAATGCTTGTTGTCGTAATAGCTGTTTACTCCGTAAATATCATGGGACGGATTGCTGCGAGTGAAGGTTACCCAGAGAAAATTACTCAGAGATGCGCTCAGAAACTCGCTGTCGTCGCATAGAATAATCATTGGGCAGGAAGGGAATTCTCCTCTTGCCGCGATCGCCTCGCTGAGCTCATCCATCTCCTTATTCGCGCTCGCGTAATCTCTAAACGCTGGTCCCTGCATGGCGACGATGCCCGGCAGGACGAAACGGACGTTTTCGTAGCCGCGAATGTCCTTCAGTCCGTCAGGAACCTCCGTACAGAGCTCCCTTTTTTTCTCCCCGTATGCTGCAAAAACAACCTTGCTCCCGGTGTTCAGTCCTGTCCCGGAATAATCAAGTGTATCGATTGTCGTGTTCGTATGAAAATGGATATCCCGGTGCAGGTCAATGCGCTCCAGGATATAGCTTAAGAACTCGACTTCGCGATACGTGCTAAGCGGCTGCTTCTCTTCGGCGGTAATAAACAAATATTTCGCCAAGCTCAATTGGTTCGTCCCTAGAATATGATTGGCAATCGTCAACAGCTCGGCCGGCTGCTTAACCTCCTGGTACGGCGTATAGCGCTCGCTGCCGATCGCGAACAGGAGCGGATGCACGCCTGCAGCGTCAACCGCCTGCACCTCTTTCACGCCCGGAACTTCCAGCTTGACGGCATCACCGGTCAGCTCGTGGATCAGCTCGCCAAACGCCGTATCCTCCTGCGGAGGACGTCCGACAACCGTAAACGGCCAGATGGCATTCGGCTTCGCGTATACTTTGTGTACCTTCATGACGGGAAAAGGATGAACCAAGCTATAGTAGCCCAGATGATCGCCAAAAGGTCCCTCCGGCTTTGTCTCTCCGGGATGAATTTCACCCGTTATGACGAAATCAGCGTCATGGCTGATGCAATAACCATCAACATAACTATAGCGAAAACGCCGCCCGGAGAGCATTCCCGCAATCGTCAGCTCGCTCATTCCCTCCGGCAGCGGCATGACGGCAGCTAGGGAGTGCGCTGGATGCCCGCCGACAAAGCAGCTTACCTTCAGCGGCTTCCCTAGCTTGTTGGCCTTGTCCTGGTGAATGCCGATTCCGCGATGGATTTGATAGTGCATACCGACTTCTCTGTTGATCTCATAGTCGTTGCCGCTAAGCTGCACGCGGTACATGCCCAGATTGGAATTCATAATTCCCGGCTTGTCCGGATCCTCTGTGTACACTTGCGGAAGCGTAATGAACGCTCCTCCGTCCATCGGCCAATGATGGATTTGCGGCAAATCCGAAATTTGTATTTCCTGCATGCCAGACGGCAGCCCCCCTGGTTTCTTGAAAGGCAGCGCAGTCAGCGCGGCCAAACCCGAGCTCATGCTCTGAAACGGCTTCTTCAACGCTTGCATCGGGTCATTGCGTAAAGCAATTACGTTCTCCGCAGCCCGCCATGTATTGCGGAAAATGAACTTGCTCCGCTCGATCGTTCCGAAGAGATTAGAGACAGCCCGATACTTCGTACCCTTGACGTTTTCAAATAATAATGCCGGGCCTCCAGCTTCATAGACGCGCAAATGAATCGCGGCCATCTCTAAATAAGGGTCTACTTCCTCGCGAATACGGACCAAATGTCCGTGCTTCTCCAAATCAACGACGCATTCTTCCAAATTGCGATACTTCATATATATACTCCATCCATTCTCCAGAGATATTCGTTCTAACAAGTGCTGTTTGAACATCATCATTGATGCCTTCATTGATGCCTTCCTCATAATAACATATCAGAAGCGGGCTGGAGTAGTTTAATAGCAGGCTCACTTGTGAACAATGTCAAAATAACGCGTAGCGAACATATGAAAGGCCCCCAAACCTTCTATAGAGATAGAAGGTCTGAGGGCCGATAGCTCCATTCTGCTTAATGTGAAATCATGGCTTTGGCATCCGGCATCGACTCGTTCTCGGATAGCTCATCCTCTGACTTGTTCTTCGGCTTGCGCAGCAGGATGCTGAGCAGCAGCCCGGCAACCGCAATACACGCCGTCAGAAAAAAAGTATCTCCAAAGGCCAATGTAGAACTCGCCATGACATCTCCGGCTGTCTCCGGTGCCGTCATATGCTTCGTTATATTTGAAGTTAAATAGCCGGTCAATCCGGCGATAGCAAAGGAAGTGACCACCTGCTGAGTTGCCGAGGTTAACGGGGTGACCCGGTTCACGAGCTTGCGCGGCGCTGAATTTAGAATATGCGTATTCAGCGGCATCATCGTCATGCCCATCCCTGCCCCCATGAGAATGAGCGGCACTACAACCATTATTATCGCGGTGTCCACCTTGATTTGCGAGAGCAGGAACAACGCTGTAGAGATCAGCGTCAATCCGGTCATGGCGAGCGGTCGTGCTCCCCATTTATCAAACAATCTTCCTCCAATCGGCATCATCGTCATGGAAGCCAAGGCCTGGGCCAGCGTCGTGAACCCGCTCTGCAGCGGCGTAAATCCCCTTACGTTCTGCAAATAGAGCGGCACCATCAGAATCGCGCCGAACAGCGCAATTTGCACGATCCAGGACAGAAGCACGCCCCTGGTGAAATCAGAAGATCCAAAGACACGCAGCTCGAGCAGCGGTTCCTTCTTATTCAATTCTACGATGATAAAAATAATGAGCGCAGTGCCTCCGACAAGAAGTGCCGTTAACGTAACCGGGGAAGACCAGTCCGTTCCCCCTTCATTTACGCCAAATGCCAGCGTCGCAAACGCGATCGGTGCCAGGATCATCCCCAGGATATCCAGTCCGGGAACCTTCTTGCTTTCGAACTTAGGCAGGAATTTAATACCGACAATCATCGCAGCGATGCCGATCGGCAGATTGATCAGGAATATCCAATGCCATGAAGCGACTTTAATTAACCAGCCCGATAAAATGGGTCCCATGGCTGGAGCAAGCAGCATCGGAATGCCCAGCATCCCCATGACCGCCCCTCTCTTATCGGGTGGAGCCAGCTTGAACACCATGGCCATGCCGATCGGAGCAACCATGCCTCCGCCCAGCCCTTGAATAACCCGGAAAATGACGAGCTGTTCGGACGTCTGAGCCAAGGAACACAGCACAGAGCCCAGTGTAAACAAGGTAATCGTAATCAAGAATACCTTCTTTGCGCCGTACTTATCCGTCATCCAGCCCGCAAGCGGAATAACGGCGGACAGCGCCAGGGTATATCCCGTTATCGTCCATTGGATGGCCTTTAGCGAGGTGGCGAAGTATTGCTGCAAATTCGGTATAGCCACATTGATGACTGTACTATCGAGAATAACCATGATCATTCCCAGGATAACCGCCAGCAGAGGAGCTATTAACGACTTCATAGAAAACTCTGCCGGTTCATGGATGGCGTCTTTGGACATGAGTTATGTTTCTCTCCATTTCTCTGTGTAATGATTTCCCCAAATATATGTTAGGATATATACGGGGAATAAATGAACTCATCATGACTGCATGGTTTTTTAAAAAACCAATTGGTCATTGAATACAATAATTCTACTTAAATTTGAACCAATGTCAAACATTTTTTAAGGAAAGAGTGAGGGATTTTGAGTGTAACCAAGCAAAAAATTTTGGATTCAGCCATGCGTTTCTTTTTGGAAAAAGGCTATCTTGCTACCTCAATCCAGAACATTGCTGATGACTGCGGCGTAGCGAAAGGCTCCCTGTATAATTTCTTCAGTTCGAAGGAAGACATCCTGATTGAAATATTAATTTCGCAGCAGGATAGCATGATTCAACGGAAGGAGCAGATCCAGAGCGACAAATCGCTCTCGCCGAGGGAGATTTTTATTCGCGAAACGGAATGCCAGTGCGAATTTTTCTTGAATAACAACTACATGATGCAGGAAATCAAGAAAATCTCGACACCTGACGGGAAGGTCGCTCCAATTCTATTTCAAATGAGAGCTAGCCTGCTCAAGAGCAATATCGAGAGCCTCATTCGCGTGTTCGGTGAAGGAATCCGCTCCAATGTCTGGGATCTTGTCTTCATTTATAACGGGATCATTCGCGAGATCATCTTCCTGATGGTATTCGAGAATAAACCACTCAATCTGCGCGAAGTCGCTCAGTTTATTTATCATTGCATGGAGGATATGGCTACGAATACGCAAGCTGCCAGCAGACCTCCGCTGCTGAAAAAGGAAGATATGGAAGCGTACATGCAATCTGCCCTGCAGGGAGAGTCTCTTTGTACCCGCCACAGACTGCCTGACCTGCTCAATGATCTTTTGACAACCATTCCGGAACTGCAGATTACCAATTTCAAAAAAGCCGAGCTGCAGGAAGCCGCGAAGCTGCTCCAGGACGCCCTGCAAGCGGAGCAGCACAAGCCCGTATTGAT
The DNA here is from genome assembly GCF_030122845.1 of Paenibacillus woosongensis. Classification (NCBI taxonomy): domain Bacteria; kingdom Bacillati; phylum Bacillota; class Bacilli; order Caryophanales; family Paenibacillaceae; genus Paenibacillus; species Paenibacillus woosongensis. The sequence goes on along the minus strand of NZ_CP126084.1, from coordinate 2,667,944 downwards.
CCGCTCCTTGATTGGATTCATGGAGAAGGAACATGGCCTTCGTCATATCCTGAAGCAAATCGAGAAGCTCGTATTTGAACGATGATCATTTTCAATATAGCTAAAAAAGCAGCTTATATCTCCCAAACAGGGAAAATAAGCTGCTTTTTAATGCATGGGCGCATACCAGATTAATCCTCGAGCTCCACATTATGATAGACCTGCTGTACGTCTTCCAGGTCCTCCAGCGCGTCAATCAATTTCTCAAATTGCGCCTGCGCGTCGTCCGAAAGATTAACATAGTTCTGAGCGAGCATCGTTAGCTCCGCCACGGTAAACTCGTTAATTCCCGCGCTGCGGAATGCCTCCTGTACCGCGTGGAATTGATCCGGCTCTGCATAGACGATCACATTGTCCTCTTCCTCAATAATATCTCTTACGTCCAAATCGGCTTCCATCAAAATCTCGAAAACTTCATCGATCGTTTTGTCCGCTACGCCAATGACCGCCGTAGCATCAAACATATAGGATACCGAGCCGCTTACTCCCATGCTTCCGCCGTTTTTATTGAAGGCCGAGCGTACTTCGGGCGCCGTCCGGTTTACGTTATTCGTCAAGGTGTCTACGATGACCATCGAGCCGTTTGGCCCAAATCCTTCATAACGCAGCTCTTCATAGGTTTCTTCCGAGCTGCCTTTAGCCTTGTCCAAAGCACGGTCAATAATTGCCTTAGGCACATTATACGTTTTGGCGCGTTCAAGCACGACCTTCAATGCGCGGTTCGACTCAGGATCCGGCTCCCCTTTCTTGGCAGCTACGTAGATCTCGACGCCGAATTTCGCATATATACGACTCGTATTCGCATCCTTCGATGCTTTCTTCTCTTTAATATTATTCCATTTACGACCCATGTTGTTCCCGCTTTCTTTTATTATTTTACGTTCCTATTATAACATCTTCCGCCCGTTTGAAAAATTGTGGAGGACTCATATATTTAGAGGGACGATTACAGGAGCCCCTTAACGCGTTCCACGGCTTCCTCCAGAGTGATCAATTCCTTCTCTCGCTGGCTCCGTTCCATAAATTCAACCAAACCATCAGCAGCACCTTTGCCAACGACGATGCGAATCGGCAAACCAATCAAGTCTGCGTCTTTGAATTTTACCCCCGGCCGCTCATCACGATCATCGAGCAGAACCTCAGCCCCATGCTCCATTAAACGGTCATATACTTGCCAGGCAGTACCCATCTGCACTTCGTCTTTCGCTGAAACCGGAATGATATGCACCTGCATCGGCGCAATGCTTATAGGCCAGATCATTCCGTCTTCATCATGGTGCTGTTCAATGACAGCCGAGAGCAAACGCGAGACCCCGATGCCGTAGCAGCCCATGATCATTTGCTTGCTCTCCCCTTGGGCATCCAGAAAAGCTGCGCCTAAATGCTCGCTGTATTTCGTGCCAAGTTTGAAAACATGTCCGACTTCGATTCCTCTGTAAAACTTGAAAGTACCTTCCTTGCAGCGCGGACAGTGCTCCCCTTCCTTCACATTACGAAAGTCCCCGACATAGTTCAGCGGAATGTCACGCCTCACATTCACATTTCTGAAATGGTAATCTTTTTCGTTAGCCCCTGCAATGGCCTTTGTCATATGGACGACGGATTGATCGACCAATACGGGAACAGACAGATCTTTTGGCCCGATAAATCCTGTAGTTACTCCCGTTAATTTCATGACCGCATCCGGGTCAGCGATGGATAAAGATGCTGCTTTCAAATAGTTTTTTACTTTGACCTCGTTAATTTCGTCACTTCCAGAAACGACGACGGCCACGGCTCGGTCATCCGCGAGAAAGACTACGGTTTTAAGAATTTCAGCAGGATCAATATGCAGATTCTCTATCAGCTCTTCAATCGTGCGAATGTTCGGCGTATAGAATTTCTCGGCTTCGAGCCCGGTTTCCTGCTTAAGCTCATCTGATGATAGCGACTTATTGCTACCGAAGGTCACTCTATCCGACTCCGCTTGTTCAAGATTCGCAGCATAATCACAGAAACTGCATGTTACTACGGTATCTTCGCCGATATCCGCCAGCGCCATGAATTCATGGGTTTCCCCTACGCCTCCGATTGCTCCTGCATCAGCTTCTACCGCACGGAAATTCAGACCGCAGCGCTGAAATATCCGTTCGTAGGCATGGAACATGCTCCAGTAAGCTCTATCTAGCCCTTCCCAGTCCATATCAAAGGAATAGGCATCCTTCATCAAAAATTCCCTGCCGCGCAGCAGTCCAAACCGAGGTCGGCGTTCGTCTCGGAATTTCGTCTGGATTTGATACAAAATGACCGGCAGCTTGCGATAAGTATTAATTTCACTGCGCACAAGCGTCGTGATCACCTCTTCATGGGTCGGGCCGAGAGCAAATTCGCGGTCGTGCCGGTCTTGCAGCCGAATCAGTTCCGGCCCGTAAAGAGAATATCGGCCCGACTCCTTCCACAACTCTGCAGGCTGCATGGCCGGCATTAGCAGTTCCTGTGCGTCCGCCGCGTCCATTTCTTCGCGAACGATTTGCTCGATTTTGCGAAGCACGCGCCTTCCAAGGGGCAAATAAGTATAGATGCCTGATGCCAGCTGCCGGATAAATCCAGCCCGAATCAGCAACTGATGACTCGCTGCCTCTGCTTCACCTGGTGATTCACGCAGCGTGTTTAGCAATAACTTGCTTTGTTTCATTTTGTACACCCTCCTCATTCTTCAATTCGCCGACTAACAAAAGCAACAACAAAAACAAAAAGACACATTCGTCAGGGACGAATGTGTCGTGGTACCACCCTATTTATAACCGCAGCATGAAAGATGCTGACGATCCTCAGTACGATAACGGCGTATGCCGGTAGCGGTTAGTCTCGGCACTTAGAGGGTTCCCGCTACAACTCACAAGGTAGGAGCCGGTTCTCCCGCGATGGGAATCCTTTCAGCCAGGGGATTTCCTCTCTGGACGGCGAGTCAAGAACCGCTGCCTTGGTCTAAGCTATTGTGATATGTTATGTGTATACAGATCTTGGACTATATAAGCATTTAATACAAAATACCTGATTACAAGAATATAGTCAATACGACTTACGCCAAATATAACGGTATTTCCTTAACTCCCCGGACGATCATTCCCGGCCGCCATTCCAGCTCGCTTACATCGACTTTGAGCCGAATATTCGGATATCGCTTCAGCAGAGTGTTGATCGCAATTTCCCCTTCCAGCCGGGCGAGCGGCGCACCGAGACATAAATGGATGCCTTTGCCAAAGGCCAGATGCGGGCTCTTCTCCCTTGAAATATCAAAAAGATCGGGATCGTTGAACTGCTCCGGGTCACGGTTTGCCGAGCTCAGGGAAATAATCACTGATTCTCCTCTTTTCATAGATACACCCTTGAATTCAAGGTCCTCCTTAACCCAACGGCCTGTACTGAATTCAACGGGACCATTGTACCGCAGTATTTCTTCGATTGCCGTATGAATCAACTCGGGCCGGCTCTGTAGTAAACGAAGCTGGTTCGGATGCTGGAGCAGCGCAAGCATGCCATTGCCGATCAAATTGACGGTCGTTTCGTGACCAGCGATGATAAGCAGCATAACCAGATTAAACAGCTCATGTTCTGTAAGCCGATCTCCTTGTTCCTCCGCAATAATTAATTGACTGATCAAATCATTGCCCGGCTGTTGTCTCACTTTGGAAAACCAGTCCGCCAAATACTCCCTGAACTCCATGATTAAATTGCGCAAGTCCTCATCAGGCACCCGTCCAGAGCGCTCGATAAGCGCATTCGACCAGACCCGAAACTTATCTCGATCCGAATTCGGCACGCCCAGCATTTCGCTGATTACGATGATCGGCAGTGGGAATGCATATTCATCGATCAGATGGATCGACTCCTGGCCTTCTACCTCCGCCAGCAGTTCATCGGCGATTTGCTGAACCCGTTCCCTCATGCCGGAAATCAGCTGCGGCGTAAAGGCTTTTTGTACCAATCCTCTCAATCTCTTATGATCCGGCGGATCGGAGAACAACATATTATTATTGATAAAGATCATATCTTCTTCAATCCCAGCATTCCTCGTATCCTTCACAAAACGAGGGTCCTTCAAAACTTCAACAGCATCGCTGTACTTGGCGATAATCCAGCCATGACGCCCATCGGGAAACAGCATACGCATAATCGGTTCTTTCTCTCTCATTTGTTCATAGGTCGGAAACGGATTTTGCGTGAATGCTTCAGTAAACAAATTTTCACTTAAGGACGAATTGGTCTGCATGGAAATAGTCTCCTCTCTCCTCACTTGAAATTGTTGAACAGCTACAAGAAAATATTACCATGTCGTTAACAGCGATAGCAAATATGCGTGAATTTTCCTGTTTTTACAATGCGATAGGCGTCAGACAGGAGATTTCGCCAAAAATCCCCCTCTATCCGCATCCAAGCGATATCCGGGATTCAACCCTGCTGACCGGCATGAAGGCTCATACGATTGATCAACTGGCATCTATTCATACCCATTTTAAATTGTATAGTCTAACAAATAAGCACATTCGAAACATGCATCATATAAAGTGATATGGAGACATACCAAATATGAGAGGAGAACAATGCCATAGGCCATGGACTCACATAAAATATGCTTCATTTATTGCGTCAGCCAACAAGATGTGTTGCAGGAATCACTTCGCCATATTTCGGCTCTCCACATCCCTGACGGATTCGAAATCGAAATTATTTCGATATCCGGGGCTCAAAGCATAACCTCCGGCTACAATAGAGCAATGCGTAAGTCCGATGCCAAATATAAAGTATATCTGCATCAGGATGTTTACATTATTCATGAAAATTTCCTAGTTGATACGATTCGTATTTTTCAACAGCATCCGCATCTCGGGCTTATGGGAGTAATCGGTTCAGCCTACATTCCGCCAAGCGGGATGTGGTGGGAAGCCGCAGAGAATTATGGCCAGGTATACGGAAGCCACTCTGGCAAGATGGAACTCCTTGCCTTCAACAATGGTGAAGCAGGCCGCTCTTACCAGCCTGTCGCTGCAGTCGATGGCTTGCTAATCATGACACAGTCGGATATTCCTTGGCGTGAGGATTTATTTCAGGATTGGGATTTCTATGACTTGTCACAATGCTTGGAATTTGCTAGAGCAGGTTATGAGGTTGGCATCCCTTCACAGGACACCGCATGGACAGTTCATGACTGCGGGGTGGCTGATTTGTCCAAATACGAGGAGAATCGCATACGGTTTATCCAAGAATATGATCAGGATATGCGCAAGAGTTTTTTGTTTTACTATGAGAAGAAATTAAATGAATTTGCTGGAGCACCATCCTTCAAAGAAAATGCGGCTTTGTCCTTAATTGAGAAGCATTCACGTGAATATGAGGTAAACATCGATCCCAAAAAAGCAATCAAAAAGGAGCGCTGGAATACAATGAGTTTGAATGGAGAATATCAGTTTTCCGAAGTGCTTGAAATCGTCAAGAAAACCGAAGGTTACTTAATGGAGCTCGAAATTCTAGGTCTTCTCCATTTGCCTTTGCTTGTAGATCATTTGGACGGGGAAATTGTTGAAATCGGCACCTTCAAAGGAAAGAGCGCAATAGCACTAGGCCTAAGCAGCCAATATCTAACCACGCGCAAACGTTCTATTCACATTATCGATCCCTTCTACCACCCTGCTCTACCTGTAAACTATGAACATGATTTTGACGAAAACATTCGAAATGCCGGGCTAGAACCTCATATTCACAAAATCAAAAAACCTAGCCAAGAGGCTTATGACGACTGCCCGACCAAGATCGCAGCGCTTTTCGTCGACGGAGATCACAGCTACGACGGGGTTGTTCACGATATTGTACACTATGCTTCTAGAGTTGTTCCCGGTGGGATTATCGCCTTCCACGACTACTCGTATAAAGACTGCCCTGGATACGAATGGGCTGAGCTTCCTGGGGTTACACAAGCGGTTGATGAAATGTGCGCAGGCGATGACTATGTTTATTTATGCGACTATAACAGCATGCGGCTTGTCCGCAAGCTATAGGTAACGATATCCATCCATGCGACCAAAGCCCCGCCTTGCCATCATTGATACCCAATTTCCTTGGAAGCTCAGCGGGTTTCGATATTGGGAAAATGTTCAGATGCATGTCCAGCGTCCGGATACCCTGTTTTTTGCCACTGAACCTTACACGGACGATTTCCCTGCGATCGTGCATCCCTTTTCTCAATTTATGGATTTAGCCATTTCTGAACAAATTACAGATGTCTATTGTGTTTTTTTGAATTTGGTCCTAAGTTTGCTGGGAGCATGCACCCTCCCCGATGGAACTCATATGCCGGGGTCAAATCCACATTTGGACATTCGGTCATTTTTGATCGAACGGCAGATTAGGCTGCATACGACGCTCTACCCCGGCGGAGGTCTCGTACAAGATACAAGAGCCGAATTTCTAGACATTGTTGCCAGTCATTGCTCCACCGTCTTCACGAATATTGAAGATGTTCTGTTAAAAATGGAATCGAGTATCTATCAACCTGTTGTCATTAATACAAAATGGTATCATTACGCTGCAAGATCATGGGCAGGTCCCATTCAGCTTGTTTTCTGCGCTTTTAATTATCCTAGAAAAGGATTTCCGCTGCTTGTGCAAGCTTATAATCTTCTTAACTCTGATGATTTCCATCTTCATCTTGTGGGCAATTGGGAGGATCAGCTTGGCTGCTTCATAAATAAACGCATTACCTTCCATGGATTACTTGCCCCCGAGCAATTAAAGATGCTATACCAAAGCTGCCATGTGTTCATCAATTGTAGTACTAGCGATCACATGGCTTTAGATGGTTTTCCCACGACGGCCGCTGTAGATGCCATGGCTACAGGATGTCTTCTGGTGACAACGAATCCGCGCAATGACCAGCTGATATTAAAAGAGGGAATTCATTATATCCAAATCGATGCTAACGAAATTTCTCTACTCTACGCTCTATACTGGATCAGGGATCATATTCCCAAAGCTAGGCAGATAGCGGCAAAAGGCGCAAAAACCGTCAAATCAGTTTTTGACATGAAGAAAATTGTCAAAGCCAAACTGACCCATATATTCGCTAAACGGTAATTACAAAATCCCCTTTCGTAGAACCTTGGGTTGCAACCATGAGGGCATGGTTAGTCAATCCATGTTTTACCGCAAGGGGATTCATCATTAAAGATTCGTCCTTGTCTTCTTGAATACAGCCGGAACTCCTGCATAAAGAACATGAGGGGGGACATCATTTGCAACAAAAGAACCGCCCCCGATCATGGACCAAGCTCCAATGCTGACCTTCTCGCGAATAGCTGACCCTGTGCCGATAAAAACGCCTTCTTCTACAGTGACATGGCCGCTAACGTTGACTCCTGGCGATATCGTACAATAATCAGAAACCGAAACGTCGTGCGCCAGCGTAACATTCGTATTGACGATGACGAAATTGCCGACCTGGACATTTATGCTTACTATAGATCCTGCGCAAAGAATACTATTGACCCCCAGCCGGCTGTTCTTAGGAACGTTCACGGATGGATGAACCAACGCGGGGGCGAATCGAAAGCCAGCCTCCTTCGTTTTGTATACGAATTTCCGCTTCAGGGCCGGGTCGCCTACTCCAGAACAAATGATTTCCGCTTCATTTCTGTATTTAGCGATATGTGCTATATCTCCGAGCACGGGAACATGGTCTACGAATTGTCCCCGCATTTCTATACGTTCATCAAGGAAGCCTATCACGTGTCGGCCTAATGCCTCGCACAGGGCGAGAATTTCCCGCCCCATGCCGCCACAGCCCCAAATCATTAAATTGGGCTTACTCATGGATCAAGCTCCTGACAATACGATCAACCTGTTCCTGCCTTATATCTTCCCAGACGGGCAAGCTAAGAATCCGCCGGCTGATGTCCTCCGTAACCGCTAGCGATGTACGGGGATGGGAATTGAACATTTTATGCCGGTGACAAGGCGGTGAGAAATAAGTTCTGACCTGGATGGCCGATGCTTGCAATTTATCGACGTAATACCTGTTTTCTTGATCATCCGGACATAATACCGGATAAAATTGATAGGCGATTTTGCCTGCAATCGCTTGAACCTTCCAGCCTGATTCTAATAATTTATAATCATTTAACGCTTCCTTGTACCATTCTCCGATCTTCTCCCTAATTTTAATCTTCTCAGAGAACACATCTAAAGTCGCCAGTCCTACGGCAGCCGTATATTCAGAAATTTTGCCATTCAATCCCAACTGCCCTGACGACCGATCCTCATTAAATCCAAAATTCGTGGAGCGTCGTATACTTTGAATTAACTCGCGATCTCCGCTATATACAATGCCTCCTTCGCCAATTCCAAAGGATTTCGTAGCATGGAAGCTATACACGATAGCTCCTCTAAAACTGGTGATATCCTGCTCTTCCGTGGTCGTACCGAAACTTGAAGCAGCATCAATAACAACGGGAATGCCGCGCCGGATCAACGATTCATAGTAAGCCAGATCAAACTGTGTGCCAAACGTTGCGTAAGGAACCACCACGGCTGCCTCATCCCCGAGCTTCTCCAGTGCAAGTTCCAGCTTGTGTTCGTCCATGCACCAGTGTTCAGGGTCGATGTCGATATAATAAGGCTCCAGCCCGCACCACATCGCACTCAGCGGTGTAGCTGGAAAGGTAAAACTGGGCATCAGAGCATATTTGCCTTGCCGCTTCAATTGGGAAATAGCCAATAGTAGACCTATTGTCGCATTGCTGACCGTGACGACGGCCCCCGTATGATTAAAGTGTTCCTTGAGAATACGCTCTTCAAATCTTTTGTTCAAAGGACCATTGTTCGTATATATTCTTGATTCATCGATTTCGTCCAAATAACGTTGATAGTATTGTTTGGGAACCAACTTCGGCTTTAGAAACGGAATATACTCCATTAACACATCACAACTCCCTAATGCTTCTTAGTCAAAGGCTCAGGATGTCTTGCCGTCTTGATTCCAAGCTCTAACATGCGCCGGACTTTATTCCAATCCCCGGGCTCATTGAGCAGGTAGGATTTTGGATCCCAAGGAACACATTTTAACCAGTGATGATAGAACATGGACGAAGTTGTTATTTTGGCGCACATCAGCGGCTCTGCATCATTCACCACCCAGTGCTCCGGAACGACATAATAGTAAAATGGGTGATATATCAAGTCTGCGCGAGTTTCTTTTGCGAAGTTTACCAGCTTCTCAATTCGGTCTTCAGCAAACTCATCATCATCGTCCAGGTGAGTTATAAATTGGCCTGAAGCCAGCTCGAGCGCGCGATTTGTAGGGATGCTTCCAGCCACCAGCCAGTGTTGATAGGTCTCGGCCGGATACTCGCCACGGCTCTCCCGGTTTTCAAATATGATTCTTGGATCATTGAACTGGCGAATGACTTCTTCGGTATGATCGGTGCAGCAATCTCCGATGACGATAATTTCCAAATGCGTGTAGGTTTGCTTCACGGCTGATTTCAAACTGAGGTTCAATAATGAATCGGCGCGGTTATATGTGGGGATACAAATCGTGACTAGCGGCTGTTCCATTTCATAAACTTGCTTGTATTCATCGGTACTAGACGCTTGTAAGTAGTCTAAGCTCGTTACCAATGAGCTCACCCCCAGGCGCGAATGGTCTAAAGTCATAAATATGCTTAAATTTTACCTTCTGTAATAACTCCATATGATTGGTAAAATACAATTGCGGGCCAATCTTGCGAATTCCATGAATCGGTTGGCCCAAATAACTGCCCACGCGGGCAATAACAAGCGTATCCTCGTTGCATAATTGCAGCAGCTTGCGCTGCCATTCTTCCTGCGGATTGTTCCACTCCTCGGGACAGGAAGCAAATACAGCCGTTTTTGAATGGGCAGCGACGATTTCTGCGATTGTATCCGGGTCGGCAATATTGATAAACAAGGATTGAGGCATCTTATGCGGCTCCCACTTTCTGCCCCACTTACTTTCAAAAAAGGACTGATTGTGCTGAAACAAACTGTTCTTCTGCTTTTCATCCCATTGGTTGAACGTTGCACTGCCCTTATGATAAACAAACGCATCCTCCGCTACGGCTAGTCTATAGCCAGCGTGCCGCATTCGCAGGCAGTAATCATCGTCCTCAAACATGCCCGTTCCGAACTTCTTATCCAGTGGTCCTAATTCCTTGAATATCTCTTTCTTAATCGCGACGCAGAAGAAACCAAGCATTTCCGTATATCGGATTCTTCGGTCGTACAACTCATAGAATTCATTGAGCCAAACTTCGTTTGCACCATGATTTTCATCTCCGACAAAGAAATCTAGCTTCTGGTCATTCCCAACATAGTTGGACATGGGACCAACGGCTGCGATTTGCGGATCTGTCTTGAAAGGACGCAGTAAACGAGGCAGCCAATCCTGGGATACGATCGTATCGTTATTCAACAACACAACATAATCCCCGGTAGCATTCAAAATACCGATGTTATTTCCTTCAGCGAAGCCATTGTTTTCAGATAACAGAATCGTTTTAATGTCGGGGTAACTCAGCTGCAGCAAGCGGGCTGGCGTCTCGTCGGTAGATGCATTATCGACCACTATGATTTCAAATCGCGGATATGCGGTGTGCCGCAGCAAACTATTTAAGCAGCGTTCCGTGAATATCCAATTATTGTGAGTCACAACAATTACACTAACTTTTGGATAGAGCGCGGTAAGAATAATGGTGTGAAAGTCCTTGTACCGGTGTTCCCACGTATTCTCAGCTGCAAATTGCCGGCGCCTTTCCCTTGCTCTTGCTTGCTCTTCACCATTCTCTTGAAGTCCTCTAGCGATAGCTGCTTCAAATTCCTTCAGCCCGCTTGCAAGAGATACATATTCATTCATCGGGGCGAGCTCTGGCAACGGCGTGGCTACGACAGGTTTGCCAGCAGACAGGTATTCGTATACCTTTACCGGATTTGTTGCCAAGGTCAGGGAATTGATAATAAATGGAATGATGCAGACATCAAAAGCATGCAGGTATGCTGGCAGCTCGTGATACTGTTTCTCGCCTAGGATGAACACATTTCCCAGCTTCATTATGTTTGAAGTATCGCTATAGTACGTATCGCCAACCAATACGAAATTCCAATCTGGATTGTTTTTTGCAAGCTCATACACCAATGCCATGTCAAACCAGTCAGCAATGGCACCGATATAACCGACAATCGGTTGATGAACCTTCGCAATATCAATGGGCGTGTAACTTGGCTTCATTGAAAAATGTGCAAATTCTCCCGCATTCCGGATTAAATGAACAGACGGATTTAGACTTCGCGCTTTTTGATAGAGTACATCGGACGAAGCAACGATGGCATCGGCCCTATTCATTAGAGAAGGCTCCAGTGCTAGCAGCTCATCGGATGTATTTGAAAACCCGGCATGTTCGTCCATGCAATCATAAATGACTTTGTTATCCTCCAGATCGAATACAAGCATAGACCAGAACGGAAGATCGACGATAGATGCCGTTTGTCCGATATTAAACTTTTGTCTCAGGGCCTCAATCGACCATTTCATATATTGTTTATCAAGCGGATCATGGATTGTATCGCGGTAAGCGTTAAGACTGTTATGCGAGCACAATTGAACAAGCCAGACATTCTCCTCCGCTTCTCGAATCTGCAGCACAGCTTGAATGTCCTCGAATGTAGCCTCAGCACTGCCGATCGGCATTGTTTCTATCGCGAAATAAAACACCCTATACCCATGCCTGGCGAACTGCTGACAAATATGCTGCGGCCTTTGCCATCGGTAACCCCAGTCAATAATCGGAAAACGAAAGAGAGTGATATTGTTAGGATCTAATGGAGAATTCAACGGTTTCAGCTTATAATCATTTTTTGGTGGTTCATATGAAAACGCTGGTTTGATTGATTTTTCGCTCAACGTTTCAACGCTCGCAGGGGATTCCGGCTGAACCGGAATAGCAGGCGAAACTATGGGCAAAGCGGGACTTGGTAGACTTACAGCATCCCGATTCTGCTGGGCTCGAATCCTATTGTTTCTTGTCGCTTCCCAGTACTGTATCTTACGCAGCAACGCCCTTCTTTGTAGTCTTGCCCGTCGTCTGCCTTTCTTCCATCGAATGGCCCCGCTTAACATTCTTAGTAACCTTCGCTGCTCTCTCGTGTACACATTGATCCACCTTTCCGCCTTGGTCTATATTCCTAAATAATTGCGAATGGTTCGGGGATGCTGCCCCGAGAATGGTACAGTTCTGATCTCATATTCGCCGTGCTGGAACGACCAGTCCGGATCGCCTATATTGTCATATAAATTAACATCTCCACGGCGATTGTCGTTAAATTTGAATCTCTTCCCGAAAGCATAATGATAATGATAAATCGGTACTTCAATGCGTTCAGACGGCAGCGCCCAAATGTCGCTTTCGGGCCCCTTAAGTGTACAGTGATGTTTCTGGTCACGATAACGTATGCCGATCCCGTTTCGCCACATACGGATGATATCATTCGACCATCTCTCGTCATTGAGTGCATTAACGCGCACCGTCCATGGGTCCTTCCAGAAATTAACAATCGGGAATCTCAGCACATGGGAGGTCGTATGGGCTAATATGCCGGGGATGACCGATTCGAAGGCATCATCGAATATTTCATCCGCATCAATATTGGCAATCCATTCACCCTGCGCCTGATCCACCAAAAAATTTCTAACTTCAGATTCATTCCATTCATCCGTATAAGCAGTTCCCTGTTTATTGCTAAATAAGCGAATGTTGTGCTTCCTCATAAATGACTTGATAATGGAGATGGAATTATCACTACTTCCCCCATCAACGATAAGAATCTCGTCGGCAAAGGACGTCACCCTCTCCAGAAATAGCCTCAAAAAAGTCTCCTCGTTCAAAACGGGTGTAATTACCGTAATAGTCATCTGTCACCACACTCCAAATATCATATAATTCACAGTCTATTCCCCTGGTTTGAAGGGGAACATCGGCATTTGCCCTTTTACTGCACAAAACAACCTATTGACCGAAAATGGTTGGCTGCCTCAATCATTTGCCGCCCCCTGCGCATATGTTGAAGAAATATGGAACCTAAATGAGATTGAATACAGAAAGGGCGATATCTTGTGCAGACAGATCTCGTGATTGTAACCTACAATTCAGCTTCTTACATTCAGCGTTGCCTTGATGCCATAAGAACATATACGCCATCTGACTATGCCATCATCGTTGTCGATAACGGGAGTACGGACGGTACTATGGAGTACTTACAAAGCTTCCCCGATATCAAGCTGATCCAAAACGGCCGTAACAAGGGGTTCGCCAGTGCGGTTAACCTCGGAATCGTGAACGGTTCCTCAGAAACGATCGTGATTATGAATCCCGACGTATTCGTAACGAAAGGTTGGCTGCCGCCTCTAATAGACGCCCTATGGAGGGATGAACAAACAGCGATCGTCGCTCCCAAATTAATAAATAGCTCCAACCAATTAGTCGGTGTTGGGACGAACATGGATTGGACCTCTCCTTATTTTTTATGTCCCAATGAACCAGGGATCTTGGAAGAAACCAGAGAATGTCTGGCAATAAACGGAGCTTGTTTTTTATTAAAAAGGCAATTGCTGGATAAACTTGGTTTATTAGACGAACAATATTTTCACTATTTTGAAGAAACGGACTATTGCTTTAACGCCATTTATTGCGGTTACAAAATACTGTTCTGTCCAGACAGTACAATTTATCATGAATACTACCCCAATCCGGAACGCGAGGAAGCGATCAAGCAGTATTGGGTGCACAGCGAAGCCCGGTTTAATCGCAAATGGAGCTATCAAGGCAATGGGATCGTTGCTAAAAACGCATGAAAAAGGATGGGCTGATCATTTATCAGCCCACCCTTTTTACTGATCTCTTAAATTCAATTCAACTCGATCTGGAATGTTGCCCCTTTATCGCCCGCAAATACAATCGTGCCGTTGTTCGGCAGGTTTACGGTATTGCTGCCGCTGACGCGTTCGAAGTTCAAGCAGATCCCATGCTCATCATAGACGGCAAACGAACCATTGGATGGCACTGTTACCTTCATCGTCTTACCCGCCGCCGCTTCGGGAACGGAGAGCCATCTCGCAAATCCTTCTTCTTGAATGGTGAGGAAGGAACGCGATCCGGAATAAAGCGGTTTGACGGCTTCTTCGCGAACAAACAAGCTTCCGCCGATTTCTAAATACTCCAGCCCGCTCTGGCTGAAGAAATTATAATCCATCGTATCCCTTCCGCCCATGGCTGGAATTTGCAGCTCGCTGACCGCTCTGTTCGCATCGATCATTTTGCGGTTGAGCAAGTAATTCGGCGCCTCCGGGAATATCTCCACAGTCTGGACAGGCATCATTGCCAAATACAGAACAGAGGAATACTTCTCATTAACCGCGAAATATTTCTTCCCCTCCCTTTCCTTCCAAGCCGCTTGTGCCTCGGCCGGCAAGGAATGCGCCTCCAGCTTCTCTGCGGCATAATGAGATATCGCCGTCTGCCCTAAGCCAGGCAGCGTGGAATAGGCTCTGAGCCATAAATAGGTGCGCCCGTTCTTTTCACGAACAAAACTTGCCTTGGTTGTGCCATCCTCTTTGACAAAAGAACCATCCGCCGTATAGACATACTTCTCGACCGGATAATCCGGTATATTAAGTACGGATACAATCATTTCGCTATCTTCGGTGATGTCCACTTTCATTAGTGCGTTGCTCACTCCGTAGATGCCGGCATGCTCAGCAGCCTCTTTCGGCATGGCCGCCTTGACAGGGAGTCCATGCGATTTCTCCGGTTTCAGTTCAGGAATAACACCTTTTTCTTGAAGTGCGCTAAGGAGGATTTCATTGGCAAGCAATTGATCTGTCATGCTGCTCCCGCCTGATGAGACCACTGCGGCAGCCATATTATGCTCTGGAAGCACCACGAGGGAAGCATGGTACAGCATCGTGTCACCACCCTTGGACAGCGCCTGAATGCCATATTCGCTGAACGGGAACATATTTACCGTGTCCCAGCCAAGCCCGAACCCAAACGCCGAATCCGCTTCCTTAGGCCACAATCCTCTTCTAAATTCTTCCTGCTGCATCGCTTTGACCGATTTTTTACTGATGATCGAATCGACCTGACCCGTAAATATTTGCGAGAATTTTGCCAAGTCCTCTGCTGTAGAATAAATACCGCCCGAACCGATGACATTGACAGTTTCATTTGGCAGCCGCCCTGGATATACCGGAAAGTATAACGGTGCCGACTGGCTCGTTTTAACATGATCCTGCGGCGTTTTCGTATGCTTCATGTTTAATGGCTTTGTAAAGGCCGTGTGAATATAATCCGTGAAGCTGAGCCCGCTGACACGCTCAACTAAAATTTCAGCCAGCGTGAAGCCGTCATTGCAATATACCGAGAATGCGCCCGGGTCAGCTTTCAAATTCTGCTCGGCAAGCTGCGCCAATAACTGATCATGCGCGTAAGTGTCGTTATCCTCGAACAAGAACGTGTTGCTAAGGGCGCCCCCCTGCAGCCCGGAGGAGTGATTCAGCAGCATGCGCGGCGTGATTTGCTTATAGCGCGGGTCTTTCATTTTGAAATCCGTTATGTAGTTGACGACGGGAACGTCCAAATCTACCTTGCCCTCATCAACTAGCTTCATAACTGCAGCTGCGGCAAACATTTTGCTGGTGGACCCGATGCCATACATCGTCGTGGCAGATACCTCAGCCTTTCCCTTCCCCGCATCGTTGCTGGCTACCCCGGAAATTACGATGTCCCCCTGATCGATCAGCGCATACTGCACACTGTTTGTAGCATAGGATTCTACCAGCAGCTTGGCCTTCTTGGAAGCAGTATCTCTAGTAACCTTGTATTCCCGGCTGAAATGCTGTTTGGAGCTCTCATACTCTGTCCCAATCCCACTGTCTGCCGCCACACTTCCCATCGGCATGAGCAGGCTCGCAGCAAGCATAATCGATACGGCGATACGTCCTTTTTTGTTCATCTCTCTCCCTCTCAATCCTAGTTATAATGGCAAATCATAGATAATACGCCGAGAGTACCGGTTTCGTTCAACGGGCCAATAATATTCGTATGAAAATGTATGCGGAGACATTCCGATTCACTTACCAGGAACTCTATGTAAGCCTCCATCGCAAAAAAAAGAATCCGCATCCAATGCGGATTCTTCATATCCATTATAGTTGGTACGGTATAGCATGCTTACCTAGATAAGCCGCATTACAGAGCTCCGACCGCGCTTTGAAACTGCGCTTGATGCAAACGGCTGTACGGGCCGCGAGCTGCGAGCAGCTCCTCATGCGTTCCCTGCTCGGCAATGCCCTCCTCGTTGACGACGACGATGCGGTCAGCATTTTTGATCGTTGCCAGCCGGTGGGCGATTACAAGCGTTGTACGGCCTGCAGACAATTCGGCCAGTGATTGCTGAATGACCTGCTCCGTCTCCGTATCCAGCGCAGAGGTCGCTTCATCCAGAATGAGAATCGGCGGATTCTTGAGGAACATCCGCGCGATCGCGAGACGCTGCTTCTGTCCGCCGGACAGCTTCACGCCCCGTTCACCTATAACCGTCTCCATGCCGTCAGGCTGGGATCGGATAAATTCGTCCAGTCGGGCCCGGCGCGCCGCCACCCAGATCTCCTCTTCCGATGCATTCAGCTTGCCGTACAGTATATTTTCGCGAATAGTTCCTGTAAATAAATACACGTCCTGCTGCACGATCCCGATCTGATGGCGCAGCGACTGCATCTTGATGTCCCGAATGTCTACGCCGTCTATTGTAATCGCTCCTGATTGCACTTCATAGAAACGCGGCAGCAGGCTGCACAATGTCGTCTTGCCGGCACCAGAAGGTCCGACAAAGGCCACCGTCTCGCCTTGACGAATCGTCAGGTTAATATTGATTAGTACAGACGATTCGCTATCGTATCCGAAGGACACACCCTCATAGCGAATCTCCCTTCGCAGTTCGCTGATCTCCACGGCATCCGGCCTATCCGCAATATCCGGTTCGGTATCGAGCAGCTCGACATAGCGCTTAAAGCCTGCGAAGCCTTGCGGGTAGCTCTCGATGATCGCATTGATTTTCTCAATCGGCCGGAAGAAGACGTTCGTCAACAGCAGGAAGCCGACAAACTCGCCGTAGGACAACTGGCCGCGAATGACGAACCACGTACCGCAAACCATGACAAACAGCGTCACCAGGCGCATCATCATGTAACTGATGGCGCTGTTCTTGGCGATCAGCTTATAGGAGAACAATTTCGTCAGACGGAACCGGCCGTTATTCACTGCGAATCTTTCCTTCTCATGCTCTTCGTTCGCAAACGCCTGCACCACGCGAATACCGCCGACGTTATCTTCGACACGCGCGTTAAAGTCGCCGACGTCGGTGAAGAGCTGATGAATCGCCTTGGTCATTTTGCCGTTAAAATACACGACAAGCCAAATGATGACGGGAACGACAACAAAGGTGAGAACCGCCAGCTTCCAGTTAATCGTAAGCATGAGCGTGAAAGAGCCGGCCAGCGTCATGACGGCTATGAACAGATCCTCGGGTCCATGGTGAGCCATTTCGCCAATTTGCATCATGTCGTTCGTCAGTCTCGACATCAGATGCCCTGTCTTCGTGTTATCGAAAAAACGGAAGCTTAGTTTCTGAATATGATCAAACAGCTTTTTGCGCATATCCGTTTCGATATTTATCCCGAGCATATGCCCCCAGTAATTGACAATATACATCAGAACCGTATTTAACAGATATAATGCCAGCAATCCCAGCGATGCCCATACGATCAGATTCCATTCTTCATTGGGCAGTAAATCATCCACAAACCGGTTTACGACCAAAGGAAAACCCAGCTCCAGCAGGCCGGCGATCAAGGCGCAGCCGAAATCAAGCAGGAACAAGCCCTTATAGGGCCGGTAGTAAGCAAAAAAACGGCGAATCATCATACTCATTGGTTCATTCCAGCCCCTCTCTATTTTATTTTTTTCACAGCAGCTAGGCTGGAGATTCCGGAATGGCCGCCCCTCTCCCTCAAACCTGGAGGTGACGGCCAAATATTATTGCCATTGTAACCCACGTTGCTCGAAGCTACAATACACATTTGCGAAATCGCTATTGTACAAACTGAACGATTCTCATAGAAGCTGCTTTCACATGCTAGCTTGGCGCAGCTAGCCGTTTGCTGCTTGAACGAGCGCAAAGCGGACCGCACGACTGATCAAGGCGGGCAGCACCGAGATGTGGCTCTCCCCGGCAAACACGCAATATTCCACGCGCAGCTCAGATCCCTGCTCAGCCAGCTTCGCCAGTCGGTCAGCGAGCCCGCTCGCGTTCTCGACCATTCGGCTGGGATGTGACTGCTCCAGCTCCCCTGCTGTAATCAGCAAGCTTAGCTTTTTGGGCCTGCTTGAGCTATCCGCCTGCCCAGCTCCCTGCCCCATACGGGATACAAATCTCTGCTCCGCTTCAGCCATATAGGACTTGTTCCAATGAATCGAGGGACTGCCCGCAATATAGTTCTGAAATAAATGCGGATGACCGAACAGAGCCTGCAGCACGAACAAGCCGCCAAGGGAATGCCCCATTACAGCCTGTCTGCCGTCATCAATGGGAAATTGACGTTCCACCTCCGGCTTCAGATCCTGCTCGATGAAGGCAATGAACTCATTGACGCCGCCCAGCTCCGGCCACGGCTTGCCCCCCGGTCCCGGAATAATCTGATCAGGCTGCGTCGGCATCGTGTAATCATAGTAGCGCGCAGGATCAAATAGCGCATCGCCCGGATAGCCGATGCCGATCACAACGGCGGGAGACACACCGGTTTTCTTCTGTACACGGGATTGTGCACGGACAGCATCCACCGTAGTAGCAAATAGCGCATTTCCGTCTAGCAAATAGATGACCGGATAGCCGCCTGAAGGCGGCGCTTCCTCCGGCTTAAAGGCAAAAATGCGATAATCGCGGTTCGCTGCCGTTGAGCGCATATCCCAATACTGCGTATTCGGCAATGTAAATGACTGATTAATATTTTCCAACGAAACCACTCTCCTTCTTCATTGATCTAGAGCAACTCGCTAGCTGCTGCGGCAGAGTCGCATTCAGGCAATGCCCCGGCCTTTGGCTCTGTAGAGCAGAAAGATGAAATAGGGCACGCCAAGCAAGGCTATAACAACGCCTACCGGCAGTTCCGACGGAGCAAATGCCGTCCTGCCGATATAATCCGCCAGCATGACCAGCAGCGCCCCCACTATGCCGCAAACCGGCAGCATGTGCCGGTGCGCCTGGCCAACAAGGCGCCTTGCAATATGCGGGGCCATCAATCCGACAAAGCCGACCCCGCCCGAGACGGACACGCAGGCGCTGACAATGCCGATGCTGCACAGCAAGAGCAAGGCTTTTTCTTTTTCCGAGGCAATCCCCACGCTAATCACGCTGTCTTCATCCAGCTGGAACAAATCGAGCATGTACGACTTCCACACAATGAGCGGTCCGAGAAGCAGAAGCCAGGGAAGCATGGAAATGATATATTTCCAGTTGGCGTTATAAATGCTGCCCATATTCCAGACCGCGGCCATTTCAAAATCGCCAGGGTTCATTTTCAAAGTCAGGTACAGGGAAACGGCGCTTAAGCCCGAGCCGATCGCAATGCCGGTAAGCAGCAGCCGCTGCGGCTCCAGCCGGCCGTTTTTCCAAGAGAACATGTAAATCAGCATCGCAGCAATCAGCCCGCCTGCCAAGCCAAAAAGCGGCATCGCCAGAATAGACAGCCACCCGTCCCCTCGGATTTGTCCTTGATAGAAAAAGAGGAACATAACCATGGCCGCCCCTGCGCCAGAATTAATCCCCAAAATGCCGGGATCGGCCAATCCATTGCGGGTAATACTCTGAATGACGGCTCCAGCCAACCCTAGCCCAGCCCCGACAAGCAGCGCAATGACGATCCGCGGCAGCCGAAACTCAAAAATAACCAAATCGTGCTCCGGCTGGGGGTGAATGCGCAGCAGCGTCCGGACGACATCCCGGATTCCGATATCGAAGGTGCCGTTCGTCAGACTGATATACGCCGCCGCGAGAACCAGGGCAAGTCCAATCATAAACACCCCGGCAAAACGTGGATTCCTTGGTCTATACACGCTTCCCATCCCCCCTGGATCGAATTAAATAAAGGAAATAAGGAACACCAAGCAGGGACGTAACTACGCCAATCGGCATTTCATAGGGATAATTCAAAAAACGGCTAAGTACGTCGCAAAGTGCCAGAAACAGCGCTCCGACGATGCCGGAGCAGGGAATGATCCACCTGTAATTTACACCGGTCAGAAAACGGACGATATGAGGCACAATCAAACCGACAAACGCGATTTTGCCCGCAAGAGCTACCGAGATCCCCGTCAGAATGACGACGGTTAGCATGGTCGCGAATTTAATCAAATTCGTTTTTTGTCCGAGACTGAGGGCAATTTCTTCACCGAGGCTCAGTATGGTGATGGACTTGGACAGCCAGATGGCCAGCACAATGCCTATGACGGCAAACGGTACCGCCAGTTTGATCAGCTCCGGGTTCAATTGATGCAGCCGCGCATTGTACCAGAAACTGATATTCTGTGAAATTTGAAAATAAGCTGCAATCGCCGCGGATAAGCTGCTCAGAAACGTGCCGATGATCGTACCCAGAATCGCCATGCGTACCGGGGACAATCCGCCAGGGAGCAGCGAGGCAAGCCCAAAGACGATCACGATGCTGAGCGCCGAGCCGATGAACGAATACAGGATCATTTCCGACGAGGTAGAATCCGGCATAAATACCATGCAGAGCGTGATGGCAAATGCCGAACCGTCCGCGACGCCCATAATAGAAGGGGATGCAAGATAATTTCTTGTCATCCCCTGCATTAATGCCCCGGATATGGCGAGAAAAGCGCCAATGAGCAGTGCCCCAACAGCTCTAGGCACTCGGGAATGGATGATGATTTGATGATTCACATTCCCTGCATCGAAATGAAACAGCGCTTCTCGAATCGTGCCTATATCGATGTTCTTTGCGCCATATATCACGGATATCACAATCGTAAACACGATTAGAAACGGAGAGCTCCCTAGGATCAGGACAGCTGCAGAATGCCTTGCCCGCATACCCGTCTCCGTCACTTCGCTTCAGCCAATTTGCTGTTCTTGATGGCTTCGAGAAACGCAATTTTGCTGTAAGCCGTACCGCCTTGAGCGCTCGGATCAACCATGTTCACGAACAGATTGCCGTTTTTCACCGCATTGATGCTGCTCCAGATCGGGTTGCTCTGCAGTTCTTCCAGCGCTTTTGGCGAGTCCTTGTTCTCTGCCTCTGAGAATTGGACGAACAGGTAATCCGGATTCATCTCAGACAGCTTCTCCAGTGAAATCATTTGCTGCGCCTTCGCCTGCCTTACTTCCTCTGGTACATCCGCTCCCAGATCTTCGTAAAGCGATGGATTAAAGAAGACGTCCTCCGGGTAGATCATCATATTGCCGGCACGCAGCCGGATCATCAGCACACTTTTACCTTTAAGGGCTGGTTCGATTGTCTCCTTCAGTTCAGCGGCCTCTTGCTTGTACGATGCAAGCAATTGATCCGCTTGCTCTTCCTCGCCTGCAAGTTCGGCAAGCAGCTTCAAATTTGCTTCCCAGTCCGTAGAAATATGTGAGACAGGAATCGTCAGGCCGACCTTGCCCAGCTTCTCCAGCGTCTCAGCGGGAAACTTCGTACTGGCCAAAATAACGTCCGGCGCCAGCTTCAGAATCGTTTCGACGTTCGGCTGCGTCTTCTCCCCGATCGCGACTGCTCCTGCAGTTATTTCCGCAAATAACGGCTCGAAAGAACCTCCCATCGTCATCGCGCCCGCCGGTTTAACGTTGAGTACGAGAGCATCCTCCATCGACTCTACCGAACCGGTAATGACGATTTTCTCGACCTCGGCCGGCACTGTGTATTCCTGCCCCAAATATTTGATCGTTCTTGTCTCAGCCGGTGCATGCCCGTCCTTGTTCGCGGAATTGCCGGCAGATGAAGCGGAATTCTCCGTTTGCTGAAGGGTTGTACCCGCGTTAGCCGGCTTGACCTCTTCCTTGGCTCCACACGCGGATAAACCAAGCATCACCCCCAACGCTATAGCTAGAAACGTTGATTTCTTTAACATGTCTTGCTCTCCCCTCATCTTCGATCATCCTTGAGAATTGTATCTTTTTCATCGATAATCATTCTCAATTACAAATTATAGGCCGCCTTTTTCTAATGGAACATAGACTAAATCCAGAAGGTGTTTGGACGATTTCCATCTTGGTCCTGATACGATACAACAGCCAAGACAAGCAAAACAGGAGCTATCCCAATAGTGATATAGATGGCTGCCAGCTCCTATTCTTTAGCTCCTCTTATATAAGCTGTTTGGATATACTAACCTGTCGTACAGGTCTTCGTATAGATCGTATAGGTCGTAAAATAAATGGATCTCATGCATCTAATATGCTCAGAAACGAATGCTTATGGGGATTAGATGGGTTTTATACAGCTATTATCAGAGTCCATTCCATGATTGACAATTTTCCTTCTTCTAATGACATGAAATCCATTTATATTCACATTTCCTTCTTGACCGCAGAAACTAACTACTATAAATCCATTTAAATGGAATTGTCCAAAGCGGTGAGTATGAAATATACTTAAGATGAGCCGCCATGAAGCAAAAAGCGCCATTTCCGGGGCTGAGATAGCCCGAGAACTGGCGCTTTTGTTCGTAAAAATGAATTCATCTGTTCCCGCTATGAAAAAACTACTTTGGAACAGTAGCCATTCGTGTACCTCTCTTTTTCTACTTCAAAATACTATTTAATACATCATCGATAATTTTTCCGTTGGCAATCACACCCGTATAGAGCCAGCTCGATTCATTATCAAATTCGTATATCTGGCCGTGCTTCACCGCCGGTAGTCCGGCCCAGATCGGATCGGCGAGCAGTTCTTCCATCGGTACAGCGGAGCTGACTATGAAAATGTAGTCTGCATCCAGCTCAGCCAGCTTCTCCGCCGAGATTTGATTCCAGTTCGCCGTGGCCGAAGCGGAAATTTCCTGCACGACGGACGGCACCTTCATCCCGAGATCCCGATAGAGAACATCTCCGCTAGACAGCTTCTCATGAACGATGTAAGTGCTCTTGCCTAGAGGCCACAGGACTGCAGCCGATTTCTCGCCGATGGCGGCTTGCAGCTTCTCCTTGGCCTCATTCGCCTTCGCATCGTAATCCGCGAGAGCCATCTTGGCTTCCTCGGCCTTGTTTAGAACGTCTCCGACGGTAAGCAGCTCTTCCCGCCAGTCATTGTTCTGCTCTGTGCCTACGGAATATGTAGGAGCTATTTTTGAATATTGTTCATATTTATCTCCAGCTGCCATGTCGGCACTGTCCATAAGGATCAAGTCCGGCTGGAAGCTCATTACCGTTTCATAAGGAAGCTCGGACGGAATCGTCGGTACATCCTTCAATTCATATTGCAAATAATTCTGTACCGTCTTGCCTTCTGCTACAGACCATTGCGCGACTGGTTTGACGCCTAGGGCTACGAGATGGTCCTCCAAATAGGAAGCGATGATCCGTTCGGGATTCGCCGGTACCTTCATTTCATGGCCTAGTGAATCCGTAAGCACACGCTCTGCCGACTGGGATTCTTCGACTTGATTTCCTCCAGAAGCCGGGCTTGCGTTGCCGTTCGTACTAGCCGGGGCAGACCCGCCGGAACAGGCGCTCAACACCAGAACCAAGCTTAATATTCCTGCTGCAGCAGCATATTTAGGATTTCTGTTTCTCTTCATTCCTGAATCTCCTCACTGTATGACTGATAATGATAATTATTTTCAACAAAAATATTATAACCTGAATTAGCAGAAGATACAATCTAAATTAATTTTCTTCATACATGCGCGCAGGCCTGCCCGACTGTCCCGGTTTCTCCTCAAGGAATACCCGCTGCGCAGGATATGCAAGCTTGATTCCTTCCTCTTCTAGAATTTGCATGATGGTCAAGTTTATTTCCTGCCACACCGTCAAATACTCGGCCCAATCCGTCGTTTTCGTAAAAAAATACACAAAGATGCCCAGGCTGCTCTCATTGAAATCTCTAAACTCGACCATAATCGTCTTTTTATGAGCCTCATCGTGTTCGACCAGCATCTGATCGATTCTCGCCACAGCTGCCGCAAGCCGTTCCCGATCCGAGTCCAAGGCAACGCCAAGCGTAAACGATTCTCTTCTTCTCTCCATCTTGCGAAGTATTTCGTAAACAGCTTGCGAAATAACCAGAATATAAGCACGATTCCCAGCGCGACCAGCAGTTCAATCCAACTGATGCGTTCCGACAATTTAACAATCCAATCCATGATTTTCATCTGCCGACACCTCTGATCAAAAAAAGTAAAGACTGTATCAACCGTAATCCTTGGCTACAGATTCCTTGAGCGCCTCCACATAGGCTGTACCCAGCTTCGACAGCGGCATGTTCCGATGCGAAATCCAGCCTACATTAATTGACTCGTCACAATCCAGGGGCACCGGAATAATGTCGCGTCCGTTCAAATCGGCGCTCAGCACCCCCGTGGAAATCGTATAACCGTTAAGGCCGATCAGCAAATTAAACAACGTCGCTCTGTCGTTGACCCGGATCAGCTTCTTATGGGACAGCGTGCTTAGAATTTCCTCCGAGAAATGAAACGAGTTGAATTCGCCCTGGTCGAAGCAGAGGAACGGATAATCGTCGAGCTGATCAATAGTGACAACGGGCTGTTTCGCAAGAGGGTTCCTGGCGCTAATAAAAATATGCGGCCGCGCCACAAACAAGCTGGTAAATTGCAGCCCGGCATCGTCCAGCAGCCTGTTTATGACCTTAGCATTGAATTCATTCAGATACAGGATGCCGATTTCGCTGTACATATGCTTGACATCCTCGATCACTTCGTAGGTCTTCGTCTCTCGCAGCGCCAGCTCGTACTCGTCATGTCCATATTGATTTACGAGCTCCACAAAAGCACTGACCGCAAAAGCATAATGCTGAGCTGATACCGAGAAATGCTGGGGAGCCGGCTTCACATTCAAATAGCGGCTCTCCAGCAGCGCCGCTTGCTCGACGACCTGACGGGCATAGCTCAGGAATTCCGCACCGTCCTTCGTGAGTACAATGCCCTTATTCGTCCGTTCAAAAATCGTAATCTGCAGCTCCTCCTCCAAATCCTTGATCGCATTGGACAGGCTGGGCTGCGAAATGAACAAGCGCTTCGCGGCTTCGTTCATCGACCCGCGGGTAGCCACCTCAATCACGTATTTCAACTGCTGAAGGGTCATCCTTCACGCCTCCTTTACTGTGATGAATATTGCATCTTTGCAATAAACCGACCAGTCATCCTGGTCGGCTGTCGGCGTAATATTTAAGTGGCTGATACCATAGATCAAAAATGGTTCAATGTATAAATGCTAAGGCTAAGTCTGTATGACATCGTGTGGTTCGAAAGCGACGATCTGATTTCGTCCGCGCCTCTTCGCTTCATACAGGGAAGCATCCGCCTTAGCCACAAGCCCATCGAGACCGGAGGCATGCTCGGGATATGCAGCCACTCCCGCGGAGACCGTTACGATTTCTCCGCATGGACTCACCGTTCTTTCCATCTTCGATCTCAGTCTCTCCGCGACTTTGACTGCGTCCTGCTGCGCCGTGTCTGGCAGCAGGATGACGAACTCTTCTCCGCCATAGCGGCAGCAAATAGAATTCGGCCCTGCCGTTTCCGTCATCTGTATGGCCAGAAATTGCAGCACATGGTCTCCTGCCGCATGGCCGTAAGTATCGTTAACCCGTTTGAAATGATCGATATCCAGCAGGATCAGCGAGAATGGCTTCTCTTCCTCCAGCCACTTCTTCATATGCTCCTCCATTCCGCGGCGATTCGTCAATCTGGTCAGTGAATCAGTCCTCGATTGATGAATGGAATAATTGATGCGATTATGAAGAATCGCGAGGCTGTGAACAAGCGCCTTCTTTAACTGAATGACCTCGTAGTACCAAGCAGGAATTTTCGCGATATGCTTCTCCTGGTTTTTCTCCGTGCTATTCTCTGTATAATAAGCCAGCTTATGCAGCGGCTGCGCGATTTTATTGGACAGCCAGATGATGAATATGAGCGATACGAACAAGAACGGAAAGGAGGTAACGATCATCTTCTTCAGCATTTCCTTCGCAGGAGCCAGTGTTACCTCCGTATCCCGCTGCGATACCACGCCCCAGTCGGCCGTAGGAATATAACTGTATCCTGCCAGCATGTCCTTCTTCTTCGTGTCAATGACCCGCTCGGCCCCCCGCTCCCCATTCATCAGCTTCCGAACGACCGGATTCTCGTCCACGACTTCATTAACGCGGCTTTGATCCTGATGATATATGATACGTCCGTCCTGATCTACTACGTAAACATACGAGCCGTCTTTGTAGAAATGCTCTCCCAGAATTTCATTGAGAATGTTCATTTCCTTCAAATAAAGCGTCCCGCCAACCAGACCCGAATAATTATACTGCTCATCGAAAATTGGATATGAGATAAAAATAATCAGTCGTCCCGTAATCCCCGTGTAGGGTTTCGAAATGAGCGGCCTTCTCTCTTCAAGCGCTTCCTTGCTGGCAGGTGAAGTCAATATTCTACCTTTAAGATCAAGCGAATGCGGATATGTAGCCAATATTTTCCCGCTGGGATCAGTAATCGCCACGGAATTGAAAATATTCGTTTGCATTTTCAAACGATTCGCTTCCTTCAGAAGAGACGCCTCGTCATCCATGACCGTCGAGATTTCCGCCGCGCTAACGCTCAAAGTCTGCAATGTCGTATAAAGGAAGCCATCCGTCGCTTGCGCCAGCTTCTCCGCATACATCCGGTTCGTCTCCAGCGTGTTGGCAATCAGCGTCTGCTTGTTGGTGTCGTATCCGCTCAGCAAGCTGCTTATCAGCGTTAAACTGAAAGATAATAGAGCCACACAAACAATCAAATACCGCAGCGACAGTTTCATTCTTTTCATTTACGAGTCTCCCATTTCAACTGATGTAGGCTAATCCGTTGCATTCTATCATATTTACAAGTGGTTTTAAACAATGATTTTAGATAGGTCGCTGCCGCACGATATTATGATTTATTTGTTCTCTTGCAGCTTGTGAAAGTGCAGCAAAATTATGCCGGAGAACGCGCGTTGTTGATTTTGCCGATTGTCCCCGATGTTGAAGATCGGTTCGCCAAAAGCGATTTCCGTACCTACGATGAGGGGGATATACTGTGACCATCCATAGTATGATATACGACAGCAACGTCGGAAAGTCCAGCCCTAGAATGTTGAAGCCGCCGCCCAGTACATGTTATCAAGAAATATTCTGGTGTGACTAGAAAAAAGTAGGAACCCCTGAATCGGCGAGAGGTTCCTACTTTTTGTTTACCTGACCTTGAAAATAGCTACTGACTGATTCAGTTCCTCAGCCAGTTCGGCCAGGGATTGTGCCGTAGAAGCTGTTTCTTCACTGCTCGCGGCCGATTCTTCCGTAGCGGCGGAAATACTCTCAATCGAGGAGAGCACATCCGAGGATTGTGCAGCCTGCTCCTCGCTGGCGGCTGCAATCTCGGCGACTTTCTGTGCCGAATCATTGACCATGGCCATAATATGCTCAAAAGCTTCGCCTGTCTGCTGTGTGGATCTCACGCCCTCTTCGACCGCGCGGACGCTATGCTTCGTATTTTGCTGCATGCCTTTAATAATCGCAGTAATCTGTTTGGTTGCTTCGCTGCTTCGCTCGGCCAGCTTCCGGACTTCGTCCGCAACGACCGCAAATCCTCGTCCTTGGTCTCCCGCACGGGCCGCTTCAATCGCCGCATTCAGCGCGAGCAAATTCGTTTGATCGGCAATGTCGTCGATCACCTCAATAATTTCCCCGATTCGGTTAGAATCCTCCTCGAGCAAAGCCATCTGCTCATTGACCTGGTTCATTCCCGAGATCGACGAACGAACCACCTCGCCACCGTTCTGGGCAATCCTCAACGTTTGATTCGACAACTCCGATGCCTCCTCTGCACTGTGGGCTACGGAAGTAATCGCGAGGGACAACTCACGGAAAAGCTCATTCATCACTTGAGCATCGTTCGCTTGACTCGTGCTGCTGCTGGCAATTTCCTCCGTACTTGCGGAAATTTGCTCTGCGGCGGCGGAGACGTTCTCCGCCAAGCCTAGAATGCTGCTTACGGTTTCGCGAAGGCTAAGCACCATATTATTGATCGATGCGGCCACTTGCCCAACCTCATCCTTCGTATCGATATTTTCCGTCTCTGTTAAGTCGCCATGAGCGACTTTTTCCACCAGCCCGACAACACGATTTAACGGACGGGCGATCACTTGGGATATCAAATAACCGAAAGCAATACTGAGCAGCATGGCGATAATAATAATGACAAGCGTAACCGTCCGTGACGAAGCATAAAGCACATCCGTATCAATGCTAGATTGCTCTGCTCTATTTACGTTTAACGTCGCAAGACTTGTTAAATAATTGTTGAAGTCTTCACGGATATCCTCGTAATCTCCGTGAAGGTAGTCAAGAAATTGCTCATTTTTACCTTCCATTGTTAATTGAACCGCTTCATCGTAAGCGCGCTGAAAGTTTTGCCATGAGAGCTGAACGTTTTTGTACAGCTCTTCATGCTCTATTGTGTTAAAGCTTCTTGTTCCATATTCCACAATCCGGTCATCAATATCTTTTTTAAATCCATCCAATTTGACCAAATACTTATCTTTATCTTGCTGCGACTCGCTCATATGCAAGTTCAGCAAATCCGCTCTCATTTGCTGGTAGGTGATTTGGGCATTCATTACGTTCGTAATCGGCAATAAGCGATTGTCATACATCTCATTTATACTATTATTCAGCTTATCCATGTTGTTTAAGCCATAGAAGCCTACAAAGGTAACGATGATCGCTAAAACAATAAAAGAACTGATCAGCTTGACTGACGTCTTTAGATTATAAAACCACTTCATTAGGGCCACCTCATTCGATATTTTACAGTTAATTTTGCTGTGATGATGAATATTAAATATACGAATAACCGCCGTTAACATCCGTAAGCAGAGTTTGTATGTCAAGCAGCACAATTAGGGAATCCTGCTGCTGAAACATCCCTTTTAGCCAAGCCTGCTGCGCCATATGCGGCGGGAAGTTGATTCCTTCTTTAGGGAGGAACATGACCTTTTTTACTTCGTCAACGACAATGCCGATATTCTGGTTTGCTTCCTCGGTATGTATAATAATGATGCGGGTTTTCGAATCCAACTC
Organism: Paenibacillus woosongensis; assembly: GCF_030122845.1. Classification (NCBI taxonomy): domain Bacteria; kingdom Bacillati; phylum Bacillota; class Bacilli; order Caryophanales; family Paenibacillaceae; genus Paenibacillus; species Paenibacillus woosongensis. The sequence goes on along the minus strand of NZ_CP126084.1, from coordinate 2,638,459 downwards.
CTTTTCTGCCTCTGAAAATATGGTATGGAGACTTATTATGGGGATCAGTTTTTCTCTCAGCTGGATCATGCCTAGAAATTCCCGGCGCGAATTCGGAATCCAATTCACCGTTTGCATCCGGATAATTTCTGATACTTCTAGGACAGGAATCCCGTAATCATTGCCGTTGATGGCAAAAACAACGTATTGTTCACTCGTCTGGCTCATTTCATCCCCCCTTCCTAAGACAAAAAACCTCCCTAAATAACGGAGGATTCCCTCGATTTCGGCAACTGGCTGGCATAATGTCATTGATTCGGTGACAAAGTAGCCCCTGTAGCTTTGCGTCCTTGCCTTTCGGCAAGTTTGCCCTTCTATTCAGTGGTCACTTCAAAGCTTCGAACAATACACTGTTCGACAATTTAATACAATTTTCAACTTTATTCGACTAAATACTACTTCTCGATTATAGTTCACAAGTACTTATTTGACAATAGTCGTTCGCACCAATATGGGTGAATAAATCTATTAAAATAGGCTTTAAGACCCAATAACATGTCATTCCTATACGCCTGTTCATATTTATGTTCTACTGAAGAACTATCCGCCGAGATTCAGTAAGTATCAGACAAAATGAAAAAGCAAAAGTCCTTAATGCAGAACTTTTGCTTTTGCTTACATGATTCACGATTTGAACATATTGACATGAATCTTAACCACAAGCTTGCGAATGGCCGCCGGCTGCTCAGCCATGCCTGGTCTATGAATATCATGCGGAAAAAATACGGCGAACATTCCAGGCTTCATCGCTAATTTCACTTCTTCATCTGAAGGCTGATACAGCGCATAGTCCCCTTCCTCATCATACGCCTGCACAGGTTGTTCTCCCTCGACTGCAGGCGACCATCCGATAATCTCCTCGCCTTCGATCAGATAATGCACATCGATATAGGCTTCATGCTTCTCCGCTGCCTGCTCTGCAAACGACTTTGCTTCCAGTTCCATAACCGAAGCATACATTTCATTGCCCCGAATCTCGACCCGCCCAGGAGACGGCAGATCGCGAATGATGCTTTGGATCGCTTCAACCGCCTCTGCAATTGCTTGATGCTCAAATTTTTGGTCTTCCTTCCAGGTTGCCAGTGAGCCTAAAATCATATCCGCATCTCCCCATAATTAATGATAAATGAGCTTTGACTATAGTAGCTTCTCGCTGACTGCCGCTGCGGTATTCTCCTTGTTGGCAACCGATTGTTCCTTCGATCTCTTGAAATATTCGGTATATAGCACGTCCAGCAAATAGAGCTGGGAAATTTTCGCCGATAAGGATCCTCCCTGCAGCGGACCTTCATTGGCTCCGCACAGCAGCGTAAGGTCCGAATACGAAGTTAGCGGTGACTTGACGAACCGTGTAATCGATATTACCGTTGCGCCGCGCTCCTTTGCCTTCTTGGCCACTTCAATATTGTCCTTGGTTGAACCTGAATACGAAATGATCACAGCTACATCCCGCTCGGACATGAGAGCCGCCGACATCATCTGCAGATGTGAATCAAAAGTGCACTCCGCCTTATTTGTGATCCGCATGAACTTGACTTTGGCCTCCATGGCCGTGATCAGTGACGAGCCCACGCCAAAGAACAATATCCGGTCGGCTTCGATCAAATAATCGATGGCCTGATCGATCTTCTCGATATTCAGTAGATTAAAAGTCTCATTCAAAGCGCTGATATTGGAAGACAGCACCTTCGATGCGACCTGGTCAATCGTATCATCCATAAGCACCTGGTCGGTCAGCTGCGGAATTTCATTGTCCACGGTAATGCTGTGAGCCAGGGCGATTTTGAATTCCTGATACCCCTTATAGCTTAGTGATTTACAGAAGCGAAATATGCTGGATTCCCCAACATTACAGGCATCCGCTAAATCCGTGATCGACATGTAAACCACGCTTGCAGCATTCTCCAGCACATAGTCGGCTACTTTCTTTTCCGTGTTCGTTAAATTGTTATACTTGGAATGAATCGAAGTAAAAATACTTAATGGCCGCAATGTCTCTCCCCCTATCGAAAAAATAGTGATGCCGCTCCAAGAACGCCCGCTTTATTCCCTAGGGAGGCTTTCAGAATTTTCACATCACGATAGCTTTCCATAACCGTTGCTTTCGTTCTGGCTTCCACAAGCCGAACCAACTCGTCCTGCTCCATAACGCCACCCCCAACTATAACGGCAGAGGGATTAAAGATATGAATGATTGAGGCTAAGCCGTAGGCAACTTCATCCACCCATGCATGCATAACTTGCTCCAGCCGACTGTTCCCCTGTTTGATCTTCTCGAACAATATTCTGCCGTTCGTACAGTCAGGGTCAACCTTCCCAGCCATTTGCACCAAAGCTGTCGTCGAGGCATATTTCTCGTAAAAAAGGGGCTGCGCCACATTGCGGCTATTGGCTCCCGCATGCGTCACGATATGGCCAAATTCAGCTGCCACGCCCTTTGCCCCTTTATAAACCCGACGGTCGATGACGATAGCCCCTCCGATCCCCGTGCCATAGGTCAAACATAGAAAATCGGATAAGTGCCGGGCAGCGCCGAAAAATGCTTCTCCAAGCGCAGCCGCATTCACGTCATTTTCAACCTTTACAGGTTTATGAAACCTTTCCTCAAGCATGTTCTTTATTCTCATACCGGTGTAATCAGGTATATTTTCGTTAGCATAGACGATAAATCCTGCTTCCGAATCAACTTGTCCTGCCGTACTGATGGCAATCGCATCAAAATTGTCATATTCCGCGAGCTTGTCCATCAATCGACTCATCACATGAGGGCCGCCTTGGCGGCTCTCCGTGGCGTACTCCTGGAATTGCTCCAGTTTTCCCTGCTCATCGCAGATGCAGAGCTTTGTATTCGTTCCGCCAATATCCGCGGCTAATATTCTCATTTTATCACTGCTTTCACAAACCGCTGCGTGATTTCCATCGGCCGGGTGATGGCAGAGCCGACAACCGCCGAAAATACGCCAAGGTCGTACATTTTCTTCAATTCTTCCGGTGTAGAAATACCGCCTTCCGAAATAACGGGAACCGATAGACGGCTCACAAGCCGCTCCACTAATTGAAAGTCAGGTAAAGCAGTGCCTCTAGTAGCATCGGTATATCCGCTCAAGGTTGTTCCTACCAAATCAAATCCCAGTTCCTCAGCCATGACGCCTTCCTCGAACGTTGAACAGTCTGCCATAAACAACTGATCCTTGTACATCTCTCTAATACGCGGGAACAACTCGGAAATCGTCGTCCCATCGGGACGGATTCGGTCAGTTGCGTCCATCGCGATAATATCTACGCCTTCATTGTACAGAGCCTCAACTTCCTTTAATGTCGGTGTAATGAACACATCCGAACCTTCGTATACCTGTTTGATAATGCCGATGATCGGCAATTGAACTGTTTTCTTGATTTCTCTAATATCTTCCACGCTGTTCGCGCGAATGCCGGCTGCTCCGCCCAAATAGGCGGCATATGCCATTCTCCCCATAATAAAGGGGCTATGGAGAGGCTCTTCAGGCAGCGCCTGGCAGGATACGACTAATTTATGATGGATCTCTTTTAGCACTTTATGATCTGTATTCATCTGTAAACCACTCCACGTTTTTATATGTTATTACTCTTTCACTGCCCCGGCCGTAATGCCTGATGTAAAGTAGCGTTGGAACATTACAAAAATGATCAGCATCGGAATGGCTGCTACGGTCGCTCCGGCCATTTTGTAAGCAAAGTTAGGGTTGAGATCCTGCATCAGGGTCGCGGTACCGACCATCAGCGTTTTCATCAATTTCTCCTGGCCAACGACCAATTGCCACAAATAGTCGTTCCAGACCTGGACGAAATTAAGGATGAACAATGCTCCAATGCCCGGTTTAACGATCGGCAGCATGATTCTCGTAAATGTTCGCCATTCGCTGGCTCCGTCGATTCTCGCCGCTTCCCTGAGCGCATTCGGTGTCGTATCGAAGAACCCTTTCAATAAAAATACCCCAAATGCCCCTGCTACGTTGGGCCAAATCATTCCGCCGTAAGCGTTCACCATATGGAAATTCTGAACGATGCGGAAGAGCGGTACAATCATGATTTCTTTCGGAATCATCAAGCTTGAGACAAAAATGATATAAATGAGATTACTGAATTTAAAATTGATTTTCGAGAAAGCGTACGCTGCCATCGAACCGATGACAATGACCAGAATGGTTGTAACGCCAGACACGTAAATACTGTTGAACGTCCACCGCAAAGCGGGCTGGTTTTGAAATATATCGACATAATTGGAGAAAGTAATCGTCTTTGGCCACCAGTCTGGCGGCATCTTGACGACGTCCGAGCTGTTTTTTAAAGAGCTTGTAAATAACCAATATAGCGGAAACAGGTTTAAAACAGCGAAGAGGGTAATGATCGCGTTTGAAACGATATCGAACCTTTCCATTTTTTTCTTGTTCTTGATTTGTGACATTGAGCTTATCCCCCTCACTTCTCCTGAAGCATGCTTTTCAATTGAGGTACTGAGAGCAGCAGCGTGATGATGAACATAATCACCCCAACCGCAGAAGCAACTCCGAGCTGATTATATTTAAATGCGTTGTTGTACAGGTAATACATCAGAGTCACGGAGGCATTGTTAGGGCCGCCGCCAGTCAATAACTGGATGACGACGAATATTTTTAGAACAGCAATGATGTTAATGATCGTAATGTACACGGTCGTCGGTTTGACGGATGGAATCAATATTTTAAGGATGACCTGCCATCTGCTGGCTCCATCCACTTCTGCCGCTTCGAATAGATCTTTGGGTACGCCGATCATCGCTGCAATATACAGGATGATTGCTTGACCGACGTTGGTCGCAAAGGTGACGAAAATAATGACGGGCATAACCGTCTTGGGATTACCGAGAAGGTTCACTGTGCCTAGCCCCATATCGCGGGCAAAATACGAAATCAATCCATTTGCCGGATTAAGCAAAAAGCTCCAAACCATACTCATGACAACCATAGAAACCATGACAGGAATATAATAGCTTCCCCGGATGAATGAGACATATCTGGCGTTCTTATCAAAGATTGCCGATGCTACGAATAAAGCAAAACCAACCGTAAGGATGACGATAAATACGACAAATATGACGGTGTTAAATAAGGCCTTGAAGAAGACCGGATCACTAATCAGGGTCAGGTAATTATCGAAGCCGACAAACGTCTCGCTCTGATAGTTGATCCGGTACATGCTCAGCCTGATGCCTTCAATGATCGGATATACAAGGAAGAGCAAGAAAACCAGCATCTGAGGTAAAATAAACAAATAACCAGTCATATTCTCTTTGGCATAAATATTTCTTCGTAGTTTCATATCCATTTTACCTTTCTAATTAGCAGCCCTGAGCCCAGCAATTTCTGAAGCTCAAGGCTGTTAATCGTGTAATGTTGATCAGCCGGCAGACTATTTATTGTAGATGACAGAGCCGGCTTTATTCTGCTCAATCACCTTGTTGCCATTCGTTTGATAATCCTTCACCATTTGCTCAGGTGTTTTTTGTCCCAGGTATAGCGCTTGAAGCTCAGGATACAGCACTTCT